>NZ_JBIUVN010000012.1:0-121781 GCF_044742965.1 Pseudomonas sp. NPDC087804
GGCAACTCAAGGTTGTTGACGATGTGCAGAATCGCCACGGTGATGATGAACGCGCCGAAGAACCAGTTGCCCACGTAGATGTGTTTGGTTTTGCGCTGCATGATCGTGCCGAAGAACACGATGGCGTAGGCGACCCAGACAATGGTGATCAGAATGTCGATCGGCCATTCCAGCTCGGCGTATTCCTTGGAGCTGGTGTAACCCAGTGGCAGGCTGATGGCCGCCAGCAGGATCACCAATTGCCAGCCCCAGAAGCAGAACGCGGCGATTTTTGGCGCAAACAATTGGGTCTGGCAGGTGCGTTGCACCGAGTAAAACGAACTGGCGAACAGCGCGCAGCCGCCGAACGCGAAGATCACCGCGTTAGTGTGCAGCGGGCGCAGGCGGCCAAAACTGGTCCAAGGCAAATTGAAGTTGAGTTCGGGCCAGACCAATTGGGCCGCGAGAAAAACCCCGAGCCCCATGCCGACGATGCCCCACACCACCGTCATAATGGCGAATTGGCGGACCACCTTGTAGTTGTAGGCGGTACTGATAGAAGTGTTCATGGTTCCCCATCCACGGTTCAGCCGAAGTGAGCCCGCGCAAAAGACGCGGCGAATCCTTCGTCTGGAGTTATAGGCAGACTAAAAGCGAGGCAAGCATGGACAAACAGCACAAGGCCAGTATTGACGGGGATCAATGGGCGCAGTGCGTGCGTGATCATGGGTGGCTTTGGGATGCTGCTCATGGGGAAGCTGCGGCGACGTTGATCCTGGCTCACGGTGCTGGTGCGCCGATGGACAGCGACTGGATGAACGACATGGCTGGGCGCCTTGCTGCTCTTGGGATTAACGTGTTGCGGTTTGAGTTTCCGTATATGGCGCAGCGGCGCGTTGACGGTGGTAAACGTCCGCCCAATCCGGCGCCGAAGCTGTTGGAGTGGTGGCGTGAGGTGTTTGCTGTAGTGCGACGTCATGTCACTGGGGTTTTGACGATTGGCGGGAAGTCGATGGGGGGGCGGATGGCGAGTCTTTTGGCTGACGAATTGGGCGTGGATGCGTTGGTGTGTCTGGGGTATCCGTTTTATGCGGTGGGGAAGCCGGAGAAGCCTCGGGTTGAGCATTTGGCTTCTTTGCGGACGCGGACGTTGATTGTGCAGGGGGAGCGGGATGCGCTTGGCAATCGTGAAGCCGTGGAGGCGTATGCGTTATCGCCGAGTATCAAGGTGTTTTGGCTGGTGGCCGGGGATCATGATTTGAAACCGCTCAAGGCTTCAGGTTTTACCCATGAACAGCATTTGGCCAGTGCCGCGCAGAAGGTGGCCGAGTTTCTCAAGGGTTAATCGAGATTCCGAACCGGATAAAGATCGGCTCCCTTTCCCCTTCGCCCCCTTGGGGGCGGTCCGACGTTTCGGGAGGGCTGGGGTGAGGGGGATCGATTTCAGCTGCGACGTATTTTTTGAGTACATATCCGTTGCTGCGGTAACGGCCACTTACGGTTTCTCCCTTACGGCGACTCACTTTTTTACAAGCGCCTAAAAAAGTAAGCAAAAAACGCTTGCTCCTACGTCCGGCCCGCTCGCTGGGGCTCGGGGTTCCTTCGCTGCGGGATCCATCCGGGCGCATCGCCTCCGGTTTGCTGCGCTGCACCTCCTCTCGATGTGTTTGGCTGCGCCAAACGGTCGCTGCGCTCCCACCCCCGGATGAATCCCTCCACTCAGCCTTCCGATGTCGCTTGTGGATCAAGATCAAAATCTGCAGCCGAGCTTGCGCTCATCCTGTTGAGTGGGGCGGCTGCGCCGCGAATTCCATGTAGGAGCTGCCGAAGGCTGCGATCTTTTGATTTTGATTTTGTAGGAGCTGAGCTTGCTCGCGAAGGCGGCCTGATAGCCGACCTGTCTCTTGCTGAACGCACCGGATCCCACTGTAGGAGCCAGCCTGCTGGCGATGGCGACCCGCCGAATCTCTATCAGATGTACTCAATCCGTGTGGGCTGGCTTGCCAGCGATAGCGACCTACCAGCCAACCCATCCCTAACCCGTGTAACAAATCCCACTGTGGGAGCGGGCTTGCTCGCGAAAGCGTTCGGGCAAACCACATCAAACTACTAGAGCAATCTCCGTCTCTTTCTGTCTTTAAACGGAATCCTGTGAGTGCGTTTACATTACACAAAACGTTACGCCACAAGCCCTACAACGCCTTGCGCCGTTACCTACGCGTACGCCAGAATCCGCCGGCATACACGACCATGACTCGGGCTATATCGTTTCCCTGCCACTGCCCATCAGTGGTCGGGTTTAGTAGCCCGCATGGTTTTAGTAGGTGCATAAGTCCCATTAGGTCTGGCGTATCAGACTGCACTCAATGGTGGCTGTGCTCAGGGCGCTTTCGAGCGCGCCGGTCTTGCTAATTCCTCCGGTCTACTAACCTGCGCACAGCCGCCACCCTTCTTTTAGTAGAGAACGGTTTTATTCCATCTCACGCCCCAACCTGCAGTTCATCGCTCATCGATGTCCGGAAAGCGGATTCTGCCAACAACCCAGGGCTCAACGATTTCGCAATGTATGGTGCGCAAAAAAGATCCCCACTCGCTCCGGTTATGGGCGTCAGGGCCAGTGATTGTGAGTAGCAGGTACTCATCCCGAAAGGGGTCGTAGGCATAGATCAGCCAGAAATCGTTATCAGGATCACCCACCAATGCTGTGCGGTAGTACTGACGATTGATTGTTGCCCATTGAGTCTGAAGTGTCTGGCTACTTGCAAGGTGAATATGGTGCATATCGCACAGGTCGAGTCGTTCGTCTCTCCCGAAAATGGCGGGTAATTCGTCGCAGATTTTGTAGTTGTAGAAGTGTGCCGCGAAGTTTTTCCAGTTATTGATTTGTTCAAAAAGTGTGGAAATTTTGATGGCTGGCATCCAGGCCTACTTTGTAAAAGGTAGCCTGCCAGTGATCACAAATTTATCGAACACTTTCTGCCCATCTCGCGCGGCTTGCCGAACATCAAGGAATGTCAGTTCATCACGGACATCTTTTTTGTTGGGTTTGTCGGTTTTTCGGGTGGTGGCCATCGGAGCCTCCGAAGGATGTGTATTCATGCTGACCAGCTTATGTGAATTAATTTTGAGCGGCAAACAGTAGAACCCTGCTCAGAGATGGGCAAGTCGGCGGATTCTGATCGAGTTGTAGGACATGGAGCGCAGATGTGTAGGCACTGAAATATCGTCATTTGATGGCTGCGATGGCGCGGGATGCATTTTCAGGTTGAGCGATTTTGTCTAATCGTTTCAGAAAACGGGATGAACATTTTTCGGCATTTCGCGTTGTTAAACATGATTGCTGACAGATGTTTAAATTACACAAACCGTTACGCCACAAGCCCTACAACGCCTTGCGCCGTTACCTACGTGTACGCCAGAATCCGCCGGCATACACGACTATAGGCCGGGTTATATCGTTTCCCTGTCACTGAAAAACAGTGATCGGGTTTGGTAGCCCGTTTTGAGTTGTGGATGTTGCGACACCTCCAATGCGGTCTCTTTTTTGAGCGTCGCTTTGTATGGTGGGCATGCGTGGGGCTCATTCGTGAGCGCCGGGTTTCCCAATTCGACCGGTCTACCAACCCGCGCATGGCCGCCACCCGCCGTTTGGTAGCGAGGGTGATGGCTCTCATTTTTCGAATTGGAGTTTCATCTATGTTCAAAGCCACGCCAAACCCCCCGGGCGTCGAACCAATCCCGTACGACCCAACCCTCGAACCACAAAAGATAAAAGAAGCGACCGACCGCGCCATCAACTTCTATCTCAACCCCGGTTCATTGAAACTCTCAGTTCCTTCCCGCAAGACCAGCAAGATCTTCCTCATCGACCCCGCCGTGGACGAAGAAACATTACTCGTCGAAGCCTGCGAATCGCTAGCAGCCGCCAGTGACATGGCGCGTGAAATCGGCGATGTCGTCGACAACACACAACGCCGAGCCCTGTTGATGCTGCATCAGGTGATCATGCTCAGTGAGCTCATGGTCAATCGAGTCCTGGATGGCCGTCGCTTGCCGCACTAGCGATCCCGCCACGATCCCTTGTAGGAGCTGCCGCAGGCTGCGATCTTTTGATCTGCTTTTTAACAATCAAAAGCCGATCACAAGATCGCGGCCTGCGGCAGCGCCTACACGGTGCCATTTTTTCGCAGTGCTTCGAGGAGTTTCAGCTTATGTCCGAAACCACAAAACCGCTGGTCACAGATCCGGCTTCACCGTACGAATCATTCGCTTCAAAGAAGCTCCACGCCGCCGCCGAACGCGCCCTCGACCATTACCTCGCACCCGCGCAGATCATGGCCACGCCTTATAGTCCCAGCAGCATGTTCATGGTCAATCCGCAAACCGACACTGAATCCTTATTGGCGAATGCCTGTGAGTCATTGGCCTCGGCCACGGTCATGCTCGGTGACTTCGCCGGGATGTTGGAAGGCCCCAGCCGCAATACGCTGTTGGGCATTGCGCAGGTTGTGATGCTGGGGGAGTTGGCGGTCAATCAGGCACTGGATAACGTGGTGCCCAAGGAATAGGCACCAACAGTTCAGGCCTGATCGCGAGCAGGCCTGCCAGTTTCATTGATTTCACTTAGGCAACATAAAGCCCGGAAAGCTTTCGCCGTACGGGCTTTGAAGATCAAAAGATCGCAGCCTTCGGCAGCTCCTACGGGGATCGATGTAGGAGCTGCCGAAGGCTGCGATCTTTTGCTTTTAGCGGTTAAACCGCTCCACCAACGAGTACTGCGTATTCGCCGTCTTCGTCAGCTCTTCACTCAGCAACGCCGAGTTGTGCGCCTGCTCCGACGTCTGATCCGCCAGTTCCGAAATGTTGCTGATGTTGCGGCTGATCTCTTCCGCCACCGCACTTTGCTCTTCCGTCGCCGCTGCAATCTGCGTGGTCATGTCGGTGATGTTGGCCACCGCTTCACTGATCCCGACCAACGCCTGATCCGCCTCCAGTACCCGCGCCACACCTTCTTCGGCCTGGCGATGCCCGGCTTCCATGGTTTGCACGGCGCTGGACGCGGTCTGCTGCAACTTGGCGATCAGGGCGTGAATCTGCCCGGTCGATTCGCTGGTACGTTGCGCCAACTGGCGAACTTCGTCAGCCACCACGGCAAAACCACGGCCCATCTCACCAGCACGTGCGGCTTCAATCGCGGCGTTGAGCGCCAGCAGGTTGGTCTGA
Organism: Pseudomonas sp. NPDC087804; assembly: GCF_044742965.1. Lineage (NCBI taxonomy): Bacteria > Pseudomonadati > Pseudomonadota > Gammaproteobacteria > Pseudomonadales > Pseudomonadaceae > Pseudomonas > Pseudomonas sp. NPDC087804. The sequence continues at coordinate 5,203 of NZ_JBIUVN010000012.1, forward strand.
TCGGCGATGCCTTTGATCACATCAACCACGCCGCCGATTTCGTCGCTGTCCTTGGCCAGTTGGGTGACGGTCAGGCCGGTTTCGCCGACAACTACCGACAAGCGCTGAATGGCTTCGCGGGTTTCCCCGGCGATGTCACGACCGCGACCGGTCAGGCGATTGGCTTCCTGCGTCGCGTCAGCCGTGCGCTGCACGTGGCTGGCGACTTCTTGCGTGGTCGCGGCCATCTGGTTGACGGCGGTGGCGACCTGTTCGGTTTCCACGCGTTGACGTTCCAGACCGCTGGAGCTGTTGTGCGCGAGGACGTCAGACTGTTTGGCCTGATCGGTCAGGTGTTCGGCGGTGTCCTGCAAGCGGGTCAGGCAGGTTTTCAGGCGTGCTTCCTGGCTGAGGATCGACATTTCCAGACGCGCCTGCGCGCCACGGCTGTCGGTGTACATCTGTGCGATCAGCGGGTCGGAGGTGGTCTGCTCGGCCAGACGCAGCAGGCGCTTGAGCCCACGCTGCTGCCATTGCAGACCCATCAGGCCCAGCGGCACCGACAAACCGGCGGCGAGGGCGAAGCCCCAGTGCGAGTTGAGGGTCGCGCCGATCACGAAGCTCAGTTGGCTGACCAGAATGAACGGCAACCAGTCTTGCAGCACCGGTAGCCATTTATCGCTGGACGGGATCGCCGACTTGCCTTGGTTGATGCGTTGATAGAGTGCTTCGGCGCGGCGGATCTGTTCGGCGGTGGGTTTGATCCGCACCGACTCGTAACCGACCACCTGATTGCCGTCGAACACCGGTGTTACGTAGGCGTTAACCCAGTAATGGTCACCGGTCTTGCAGCGATTCTTGACAATGCCCATCCATGGCAAGCCTTGTTTCAGTGTGCCCCACATATGCGAAAACACCGCGGCCGGGACGTCGGGGTGACGGACCAGGTTGTGCGGCGCACGGATCAGTTCTTCACGCGAAAACCCGCTGATTTCAACGAACGCGTCGTTGCAGTAGGTGATCACGCCCTTGGCGTCGGTTGTGGAAATCAACCGCTGCTGAGCCGGGAACGTCCGTTCGCGTTGTGTAATGGGCTGGTTATTACGCATGGTTTTTCAATCCGCAAGGCTTTGAAAGGTTGTCGGCGGTCGCGGCGTTTTATTGAAATTATTTTTCAGATTCAAGAATGGCGTCGCAAAACGGCCATTGCTTCAACCGGCGAGCATCGGATAGGTGAACAGCGCGAAGTGCAGCAGATTCAGGCCGAAATGCGTAGCGATCGCCGCGCCCAGTCCGCCGAAACGGTAGGCCAGGCCATAACCGACACCGGCCAGACTCGCGAGCAACACCCACTGCCAACCGGCACCCAGATGCACCAGGCCGAAAATCAGTGAGGCGAGCAGTAGGGCGAGGTTTTCGCCGTAAGGCAGGTTTTTCAAACGACGGCTGAGACCGCCCTGTATATAGCCGCGAAACAGCGCTTCCTCGACCAGCGTCACCAGCAGCAGATTGTTCAGCACCCATAGCCAGGCCTGATCGGGCCACTTCGGCGCCCACGCGATCACACCGAGCAATACCGCGCCGCCGAGGGCGAGGATCACGCTCAAGGTCAGGGCGACGACGGTGGCGTAGACCGTCAGTCGCAACGAGCGTCGCGCGACAATCCACGGGCAGACCAGCAATAGCCAGAAGCCAATCAGCGGTTTGTCGAGATTGAGGTACATCGCGAATGGCACGGCATCATCGGTGAAACGTTGCGGATCGATAACCCGAGCGCTGGAGAAGCCCGGCAACCAGTGCAGCGCCAACGCTAACGCCAGCACGATGAACAGACCGTGACCGAGAAACCGCCCGACCGGCACCTGTTGCTGGCGCACGGCAAAGCCCGCGAACATCAGTAGCCCAAGCGAGATCAACGCCAGCCAGCCGAGTTGGCCGTGGCTCAACGCCAAACCGTAGCCGAGGCTGAGAAGGGCCAGATAGAGCCATGGCAAAGCCTTCATCGAAAGTCCCTGTGCACATTTTGTGGAAGGGCTTTCTACACGGGCGAGGGCGTGGGGACAAGTGAAGGCTGCGAGAACATGTTGGCCATACACACATCAGAACTGTGGGAGCGGGCTTGCTCGCGAATGCTGAGTATCAGTCGACATCTTTGTGATCTGACACACCGCTTTCGCGAGCAAGCCCGCTCCCACAGGGGATTTGTATTCCATCAGGAATTAACGCAAGTTGAGTTTCGCCGCCGCACGTTCGGTAATTTCCGTGCGTAACTTCAACGAAGGCGCTGCGCGCAGGCGGGCCTCATCGACGACAGCCCTCGGCGCCGTCTCCGGGCTGCCCGAGTCAAACGGCGGCGCCGGCGCATATTCCAGCTGCAACTGCACCAGTTGCGCGGTATCCGCACCCACCAACTCTTCAGCCAGCACCAAGGCAAAATCAATCCCCGCCGTAATCCCGCCACCGGTAAACAGGTTGCCGTCACGCACCACGCGATCCTTCACCGCAAGCGCCCCCAGCGTCGGCAGCAGATCGTGATACGCCCAGTGCGTGGTCGCGCGTTTACCCTTCAACAATCCCGCCGCCCCCAGCACCAGCGAACCGGTGCACACCGACGTGACGTATTTCGCCTGAGCAGCCTGACGCTTGATGAACTCCAGCGTCGCTTCATCCTCCATCAACACGCCGACACCGCCACCCCCCGGCACACAAATCACATCCAGATCCGGGCAATCTTCAAATGTCGTGGTCGGTTTGAGGAGCAAACCGGTGCTGGCGGTGACTGGCATCAGATCCTTCCAGATCAGATGCACCTGCACGTCCGGCAGCGAGGCGAGCACGTCATAAGGCCCGGTCAGGTCGAGTTGCTGAACCTGCGGAAACAACAGAAAACCGATCTGCAGCGTCATCATTCTTGCTCCATGAAAAGGGGTGGACGGCTTCACTGTAGGCGCGTAGGTTCTGGCGCATACGCCAATAACCCCACGAATTACGCCAAATGCCCAAAACCATCCACGTACTTGCGTTTGCCAACATGCAGATCCTCGACGTCACCGGGCCGCTGCAAGTGTTCGCCTCGGCCAACGACATCGCCCGCCAGCGCGGCTTGCCGATCCCCTATGCGCCAACGGTGATCGCCAGCGGCGGCGGGGCGGTGATGTCGTCGGCGGGGCTGGCGGTATTGGCCGGACCGTTGCCGCAAGAGGCGAGTGACACGTTGATCATCGCCGGCGGTTGGGGCATTTATCCTGCGGCCGAAGACGTGCCGCTGGTAGATTGGGTGCGCGAGCATGCGGCGAAATGCCGGCGGGTTGCCTCGGTATGTACCGGCGCGTTTCTGCTGGCGGCCAGTGGCTGGCTTGATGGTCGCCGCGTGGTTACGCACTGGACTCGTTGTGAACAATTGGCCCAGCAACATCCGAAACTGCAAGTCGAGGCCAATCCGATCTTCATCAACGACGGCCCCGTTTGGACGTCCGCCGGTGTCACCGCCGGCATCGACCTGGCACTGGCGATGGTCGAAGAAGATCTCGGCAGCGACATCGCGCTGGACGTCGCCCGGCATCTGGTGGTGTTCCTCAAACGCCCCGGCGGTCAGTCGCAATTCAGCGTGACCTTGTCGCTGCAAAATCAGGGCAATCGTTTTGATGAACTGCACGCCTGGATCGCGGAAAACCTCACCTGCGACCTCGGCATCCCGACCCTCGCCGAACAAGCCGGGATGAGCGAACGTAGCTTCGTCCGCCACTACCGCGCCGACACCGGCCAGACCCCGGCGCGGGCGATCGAATTGATCCGCGTTGAAACCGCTCGGCGATTGCTCGGCGACACTGGATTACCGGTCAAACGCATCGCCGCCAATTGCGGGTTTGGCAGTGAAGAGACATTGCGCCGCAGTTTCCTGCGCGCCATCGGCGTGACGCCGCAGGCCTATCGCGAGCGGTTTTCAGTCAGTGCTGCAACAGATCCAGTAATGCCTTGAGGGTTTGTTCGGGGGCTTCTTCGGGAATGTTATGCCCGACACCGGACAACACGCGCCGCTCATAAAAACCAGTGAAATGCTCCGCGTCTTCATCCTCTTGTGGTGCAGGGCCGACACCGTCGTCGGCACCGCACAAAGAAATGCTCGGCACGCTAATGGCCGGTTGTCGAGTCAGCAAATCTTCCATCGACTCAAGCGCCGAATCTCCCGCGACATACATAAAGCGATGGCGATAGGAGTGGATCACCACGTCAACGAAATCAGGGTTGTCGAAGGTTGGCGCACTTAGGGGATAACGCTCGGCGCTGCGCGACCAGGTCGGTGACCACAGCTTCCAGAGCAATTCACAAAACTCCCGACGATTTTGCTTCAGGCCCTCAACGCCACGTGGCGTGTGGAAGTAATACTGATACCAGAGCCGATGTTCGGTCTCGGGATCCAGCGGTCGAATCGAGTTCGGGATGTCCTGCAGGTTGTAGCCATCACCGGTCACCAGGCCGCGCACCCGTTCCGGAAATAACGCCGCGACGATGCATGCCGCGCGACCACCCCAGTCATAACCGCAGAGCGTGGCTTGTTCGATGGAGAGTGCATCCATCAAATCCAGCAAATCCTGAGCGAGTGCGGCTTGCTGGCCTGAGCGCAGTGTTTTTGCATCGTTGAAGCGAGTCGGCCCGTAACCGCGCAGGTACGGAACGATGACTCGGTAACCCTGAGCGGCGAGGAGCGGCGCGATCTCGTCGTAAGCGCGAGGGGAATAGGGGAAGCCGTGAAGCAGGATCACCGGTACACCGGTTTCCGGGCCATGCACCTCATAGGCAATGGTCAGGCTGGCGGTTTTGCAGAACAGAATCGCTTTTCCACTCATACCGGGCTCCTGTTATCCGAACAGCACCTTCTGCCAATGATCTTCACTGATGATGGCGATCGGCACGCCGCTGTCTCTTAGCTCAACGGCTTTTTTGATCTTCGTACCATAGCTGCTGTGCAGCCACTGTTCATTGCCGATGCTGCCGATCACCAGATAGTGGATTTTCTTGCTGACACCTGCACCAATCAGTCCGCCGCGTTCTACGATCAACGATTCACACGCTTTGCGCGGCCCGTAAGCCATAACACCGGTAAACAGAAAAACGCGATCGGCACAGTCCAGCGACGGGGCTGGATTATCGAGCGGCAGGTTGTTGGGCATGCTGAAGGTTGGTGCTGCGCCCACTGGCAGACCGGCGAATTGGTGAAGTATCTCCAGCAATTCCACAGACTCGTCGGCATCCAGCACGCCATCGCTAAGCATGCCTTCAAGACGCCTGTAGAGAATATTGACTACCGGATCTTCCAGGTGCACCCAGTGCGTTTCGATCCAGGTTTTTAGAAACTCGGCTTCCTGCTGGTTAATCTTGCCGTCGGCGGCAAGCCCTGCTGCAATACCTGCAAGCGCATCCGCCGAACGTCTGTCGATCCGCGCTTCGTGAAAGAAACGGCTGTTTTGAAATTCCTGATGTAAATCGACCATCGATGCTTCTCTTTAAGCCTCAGTTTCCGCCACCTGATTGAAATACTTCGTCCGATCCGGCGTAAACGTCACCACCATTTTCGTCCGCGAGCACGTCAGTGCGCGTTCCTCACCCAGATCAATATCCAGATCCTCCCCACGCAAGCCTTGCCACTGTGCGAGGTATTTCAGTGAGCCGAATTTTTCGAGTTTTTTCAGGCTGCGGCTGACGCCTCCTTTCCAGCCGAGTACCGGCAGTTCGTTGGCGAGGCATTTGTCGGCGAGGTCGGGGAAGCGGGTGGCGCGCTGGCGGCCGATTTCCCAGCATTTGATCAGGCCTTTGTCGGCGTCTTCCCAGAGTTGGGTGCGGGTCAGGCCGCTGCGCAGCGGCGAGGTGATGGGGCGCTGGACGTGTTGGGTCATTCCGGTTCCTTGAAATTCGGGTTTTGTTGGACAGCTCCGCTGTGCCCGTTGGGTTTGATGGTAGGGGGGGATGTAACGGCTGGCAACAGGGTATTTCAGGGTGTGAGTGCGGTGTGTGGGGGAGGGATGACGCGGCGGATGTTGAGCTCCTGTAGTCCATAGCCATGCGAATTTGTGGCGAGGGGATTTATCCCCGATGGGCTGCGCAGCAGCCCCAAAGTCAGACGACTCGGTACTTCTGGGGGAAGGAGTTGGAGGTTTTTGGGGCTGCTTTGCAGCCCATCGGGGATAAATACCCTCGCCACAGGGGATTGGGACTGCCTGATTAAATGTAGGTGAATGGCCTAAAAATTCGGGTGCTCGTGGGGTATTTCCTACAGCCCCCGTCGAACATCACGGCTGCCACTCACTCTTTTCCCCATTCAATTTGCGATCCAGAAAACTTGCCGCACTGATCAACGCCAGATGCGTCAGCGCTTGCGGCGTGTTGCCCAGATGCCGCCCATGGCTGTCGAACTCTTCGGCGTACAGCCCCAACGGATTGGCGTATCTCAGCAATTGTTCAAATTCCAGATGCGCCTTTTCCACCTGCCCGGCGCGGGCGAGGCATTCGACGTACCAGAATGAGCATGCGGCGAACGCGCCTTCGGTGCCGGACAGTCCATCAATATTGGCGTCATCGTTGCGATAGCGATAAACCATGCCGTCGCGCACCAGATGTTTTTCAATCGCTTCAAGGGTCGACAACCAGCGCGGATCCTTGGCACTGACGAAACGCACCAGCGGCATCAACAGCATCGAGCCGTCGAGCGCGGTGCCGCCCTTGTATTGGACAAAATGACCGCGCTCTTCGTCCCAGAAGTTGTCCCAGATGTCGGCGTAAATCGCCTGCCGGGTCTGATCCCATTGCGCGAACGGTGCCGGCAGCGAGCGTTTCGAGGCGAGACGAATTGCCCGATCCAGCGCCACCCAGCACATCAATCGTGAATGCAGAAAATGGTGCTGTTCGCCGCGCATTTCCCAGATGCCGACATCGGTGGTCTGCCAGGTTTCGCAGACCTGATCGACCACTTCGCGCACATGCTTCCAGCCTTCGTGGGAAATCGCGTCACCGTACTTGTTAACCAGATACACCGCGTCCATCAGCTCGCCAAAGATGTCGAGCTGGATCTGATCGTAAGCGCCATTGCCGATACGCACCGGTTTTGCGCCGCCGTGCCCGGACAGATGATCCAGTTCGGTTTCCGGCAACTCCTGCTGACCGTCGATGGCATACAAAATGTTGAGTTTCATCGGTTGCCCGTGGCAATCGCTGACCCGTCCGCGCAGCCAGCCCATGTAGGCGTTGGCTTCGCCGACAAAGCCCAGACGCATGAACGCGTAGACCGTAAACGAAGCATCGCGGATCCACGTGTAGCGGTAGTCCCAATTGCGCTCGCCGCCCGGTGTTTCCGGCAGGCCGAAGGTCGCAGCAGCGAGGATGGCGCCGTGTTTGCGCGAGGTCAGCAGCTTGAGCGCGAGGGCCGAGCGGTTGACTATTTCTCGCCAGCGCCCGCGATAGATCGACTGGCCAAGCCAGTCGCGCCAGAACTTCAGCGTGCGCTCCATGCACAATTGCGCGGCGCCTTCCTCGAAGCGTGGATCGTCTTCGCCACCGAGCAGGAATGCGGCGGTTTGATCTTGCTTCAAGGTGAAGGAAGCGACCGCTGCATTGGCGTCTATCTGCAGCGCTTGATCCGAAGCCAGGCGCAGTGACGGCTGACCTTCAGCGCTGAAAATCACCGTTTGCTCATCCATCCGCGCACGCGTGTCGGCCCGCGCGTAATCGTGGCGCACCGCACAGCGCACGTGAAAAGTCGCCTCGCCGCTGACCACACGAACCCGACGGATAAGCACCGGCAAATCATCCTCGCTGTCGCCCACCGGCAGCAGATCGGTGACTTCCACCACCGCACGTTCGCTCAGCCAGCGGGTTTGCAAAACATTGGTGTCGGGCAGGTAAATCTGTTCGCGACGCGCATCGGGCAAGTCCGGCGAGATCTGGAAGATCCCTGCCTCGGGCGTGTCCAGCAAAGAACAGAAAATCGATGGACTGTCGAACTCCGGCCAGCAGAAAAAATCCACGCTGCCGCGATCGTTGACCAGCGCCGCACTGCGCATGTCGCCGATGATGCCGTGGGCGTCGATGGGGCTTTGTCGTTCCAGGTGATGCTCAGCCATTGCCGCGAAACTCCAGATAGAGGCTCATGCCGCCGTCGATAAACAGGGTGGTGCCAACGATGTAATCGGAGGCGTCGGACGCGAGGAAAACCACCGCGTTGGCGACATCTTCGACATCACCGATACGGCCGTAAGGAATCAGTTTAAGCAGCTCTTGTTCAGCATCGCCGGTCGTTGCCGCCGCATTGATCGGCGTGCGAATCGCCCCCGGCGCGATGCCGTTGATGCGAATGCGTTGATGGCTGACTTCCTGCGCGAGGGTTTGCATCAACTGATCGACGCCACCCTTGGACGCCGCGTAATTGACGTGGCCGGCCCAAGGAATGCGTTGGTGCACCGAACTCATGTGGATGATCTTGCCGGCGGCGCGGGAGACGCCTTCGCGGACGCCCTGACGATTGAAAATCCGCAGCGCGGCGCGGGCGCAGAGGAACTGCCCGGTGAGGTTGACGCTGATCACCGCGTTCCAGTCGTCCAGCGACATATCCACCGCCGGCGCGTCTTTCTGCATCCCGGAATTGGCGATCAAAATGTCCAGCGAGCCGAAGGCATCGAGGGTCTCGCTGAACAGTCGTTCGACGTCGGCTTCCTTCGAGACATCGGCACCGATGGCCAGCGCCTGACCGCCGTCGGCGATGATCTGCCGGGCCAGTGCTTCAGCGGGCTCTGATTGACGGTTGTAATTAATGACCACCGCAGCACCGGCAGCGGCGAGGGCTTTGGCGGCAGCGTGGCCGATGCCGGAACTGGCGCCGGTGATCAGGGCTACTTGTCCGGTGAGGGAGATGTGCATGCGATGGCGCGCCTTGAGTGAGGGCCTATTTAGCTGACTGGTCTGGGGCGTTGAGAGTTCAGAGGCGAGATCAAAAGATCGCAGCGTGCCGCAGCTCCTACAGGACTTTTGACCTTCCTCACGCCTGAATACGATACCGCGCGCTGTGTTTATGCCATTCCTGGTTGCCCGCAATCCACGTGGTCAAACCTGTCAGGTAACGCCGCACTAAAGGGTCGGCTCCTTTCAGTAGCCGTTGTTCCAGCGCCACGTATTCGCGCATGACCGCATCATGAATATCCGCAGTTTTGTCGATGGCTTCCTGCAGCGAGCAGTCATGTTTGGCCGCCAGCAAGTAGGGCAGTTTGAAATCGCCCGTTTCGTTGAGGTGCTCTTTGTAAGCGGAATACAAGTCGTTGAGCAGCGTGGTGGCGAGGGACGCCAGTGCGCAAACGCGTTGCATCTCTGGTTTGGCGTAGACATTGGCCGGCACCTCATAGCCGCCGATGGGATCGATCAGCACCTGACAAGGCCAGAAGCTGTTGACCTGCCGGCTGGCCAGATACTCGGCGATGGTTGGCTTTGTGCCGTAGAGACGCCACGGCCCCTCGGCCGCCATGGCGACGAACATGGCGATGGTGATTTGTCGCACGCGGGCGACCTGCGAGGGTGTGGAGAAATGGGCGACCCGCTTCATGTACGCGAGCAATCCTCTCAACACGGGATCGTTCCTTTGCTGTTGCAGGAGTTCTTTTTTGTAGGGGGGAGGCAAGTAGACCGGGTCTATTCCGGTGACGGCAAATGACAACTTCTCGGCGACTTTTTCGGGGCAGCCACCCAACGATTGATCGTCGCAATAATGATCGTCCACCGCGAACAACGCCGCGAAACATTGCGCTGCCAGTAGCAATCTGTCGGGATCATCGGTGTCTGCATGACACAACATTGCGTAGCGCCCAAAGTCGCTCGCGCAAATTTTTTCCTGTTTGCCGGCAAAGATACCTATGCGCTTTATCCATGCCATCAGACGCTTGTTGACGTCCCGGCCCAGCGCTTCATCAATGCGTGTCGGGGGCGGGCAAACAAGTGTGCGGACAACAAAGGGCGGTACGGCGGCGCGCGATAGAGCTGTGTTCGTGGACTGATTCATGGCGAACTCCTTCGGCGGTGAAAGCGATCAGTCGTTGTCATTGAGCAGCGTTTATAAAAGCGCTTTTTGCCCGAGAAGCGCACCTGTCAGACCTGACAGGTGCGCACGATTTTGCGACGAATGGTCGAGGTGCCAACGGCGCTCGGGATGAGCTGCAAAGCCTTCACATTCCACCAACAATTCCCTGCTTCCACGCCACCCGGCCCTATGGCAACTTGGCGGCCCTTGATGAGGCTGCAGTCCATGGCAAACCCCTACCGCGAATTGTTCAACGCCCCCGGCGCACGAAATTTTGTCTTGGCCGGGATGATCGCGCGCATGCCGATTTCCATGACGGGCATCGGCGTGATCACCATGCTTTCGCAGTTGAAGGGTGGTTATGCGCTGGCCGGTGGCGTGGCGGCGACGTTTGCCTTGGCCACGGCGTTTTGCGCGCCGCAGGTGTCGCGGCTGGTCGACCGTTTTGGTCAGCGGCGGATTCTGCCAGTGTCGGCGTTGATCGGTGGCGGGGCTCTTTTGTTGTTGTTGCTGTGCACGCGGTTGCAGGCGCCGGTCTGGACGCTGTTTGTGTTTGCCGCGCTGGCCGGTTGCATGCCGAGCATGTCGGCGATGGTGCGGGCGCGCTGGACCGAAATCTATCGCGGTCAGCCGCAATTGCAGACGGCGTACGCGCTGGAGTCGGTGCTGGATGAGGTGTGTTTTATCGTCGGTCCGCCGCTTTCAGTTGGTCTGTGCGTCGCGGTCTTCCCCGAGGCCGGGCCTTTGGCCGCGTTGTTGGCGCTGGCGATTGGTGTCACGGCGTTCGTCGCCCAGCGCAGCACTGAACCGGCGGTGCATCCGCGTGAGTTGCAGCATCAGGGTTCGATCATTCGCTCGACCGACATTCAATTGTTGCTGGCGCTGATGATCGCCATGGGCATCATCGTCGGCGTGGTCGATGTGGTCAGCGTCGCGTTTGCCCAGCAGCAGGGGCAGCCGGCGGCGGCGAGCATTGTCTTGTCGGTTTACGCGATTGGCTCGTGCATGGCCGGCATCGCGTTTGGTGCGATGCGCTCGAAACTGCCGCTGCCACGCTTGTTTTTGTACGGCGGCGTGGCGACGGCGGTGACGACATTGCCACTGTTGTTGGCGAGCAATATCGCCGGGCTGGCCATGGCGGTGTTTGTTGCTGGTTTGTTTTTCGCGCCGACATTGATTGTGGCGATGGCCCTGGTTGAGCGCATCGTGCCGCCGGCCAAGTTGACCGAAGGCCTGACGTGGCTGGTGACCGGTTTGAGTATCGGCGTGGCGATTGGTGCGGCGGGTTCTGGCGCACTGGTCGATGCGTTTGGCGCGCGCAGCGGTTTCTGGCTGGCGATTGTCGCGGGCGCAGTGGTGCTTGGCTCAGCCGTGCAAAGTTACCGCCATCTCAAGTAGGAGCTGCGGCACGCTGCGATCTTTTGATCTTTAAAGTCAAAAGATCGCAGCCTCGTTTTACTCGACAGCTCCTACAAAAGGGATCGAGTTGGGTTACCACCCCCGCCCCGAATTCACCCAGAAATTCACCGACAACGACGTCGACACCGATTCCACCTGATGGAACCAGCCCTCCGGCAAAAACAGCAAATCCCCAGCCTCCAGCGTCACCCGCAAAAACGTCACGTCGCGCGCCTTGGGGAAGCGCTGATAGTCCGGCGCATCCGGGTTGAAATCGCAGCCATCCAGTCCACCCTCCGGTGCTGTCGACCACGTGCCCAGGGCTTCTCGGTGATGCGGCGCGGCGAGGGTGAAGGTCTTCTGCCCCCAGACCTGCGCGAACAAATTATCGGTGTCGTCGCGGTGCAGCGGCGTCAGTGTGCCCTTGGGCCCGATCCAGATTCGCGGCGGAATAAACAGCGACGTATCGAAGTAGGCCGGGTACTTGATCTGCTGCATCAACGCCGCCGGCAAGATGTTGTTGCCCATGTAGGCGGGCGGCTCACCGTCCGTACCTTTGACCGCCGGACTGTCCAGCGAAGCGATGAAATCGGCCATCGACGTCGAACGAAAATCCCGTTCGGTGGAGAAGGTTTTCTTCACGTAATCGCCATGGCGGGTGATGCCTTGCAGCTCGGCGAAATGCACCAGCGATTCTTCGCGGCTGAGTTTGAACAGCGGCCAGTCGTGCAATGCGTTGCTGATCACCACGGGAATACCGTGGGGCAAATAACGGCTTTTGAACTCAGTCACCGATAGCTCCTCGCGGGCACGCCGTTCGACGTTGACCTGGGTCGGCAGGCTGGCGGTGAGCTTTTCGCTGAAGCGCGGCGGTGTCGGGTAGCGCTTGTTCATGTCGACTTTTTCAGCGACCGCACCGCCACCGTTTCGAGCATGGTCGATGATCTGCGGCAGCATCGTCGCCAGCCCCATGTTGCCGCCAATCTTCAGGCGACCGCTGGCGAACAGTTCCTCGACGTTGGCCATGCCGGCCATGATCCCGAGGAAATCCTGTTCCGCGACTTCAATGGTCACGTCCGGGCTCGCATGGCGCCCGGCCTCGGTGCGGCTGCTGGCCTTGACCTCAGACCAATAAGCCAACTGCGGGCTAAAAACGAATTGGAAAACACCTTCAATACCGACGGCGCCGGCATTGGCGAACAGTTTGCTCAGGATGCTCTGCAGATCCACGGTGAATCCTCGTTATTGGTTTTATCTGAACGGTTAACGAGCACCTGTGTGGGCGATTTAGCCGGCGTCGACTAATTTGCCCGGGCACTGAACCGTTTCTCTCTACAGACGAATTTTTTTGAGGGAAGAGTGGTGACCCAGCTGACTTTGCTGTGCCTGCCGTATTCCGGTGCCAGTGCGATGGTCTATAGCCGCTGGCGACCGAAGTTGCCGCAATGGCTGCAGCTCAAACCGGTGGAGCTGCCGGGGCGTGGTGCGCGCTTTGACGAGCCGCTGCAGACCGACATGCGCGCCTTGGCGATGCAATTGGCCAGGGAGTTACAGCCAACATTGAAGACACCTTATGCGTTGTTCGGTCATAGCCTCGGTGCGTTGCTGGCCTGCGAAATGGCCCATGCGCTGCGTGCCCTGGGTTGCCCTGAGCCGGTGGCGTTGTTCGCGTCCGGCACGGCGGCGCCGACTCAGCGCGCCGACTACGATCGCGGATTTGCCATCGCCAAGACCGACGCCGAACTGATCGAGCAACTGCGCACGCTCAATGGCACCAGTGAAGAAGTGCTGGCCAATGACGAGTTGATGAGCCTGACCCTGCCGATCCTGCGCGCCGACTTCCTGCTGTGCGGCAAATTCGAGCCGCAGCAACGCCCGCTGCTCAACTGCCCGGTGCATGTGCTCGGCGGCAAGGCTGACCGCGCCACCACCGAGCAACTGATCGGCTGGAGCAAGGAAACCTCGGGCAGTTTCTCCGTAGACATGCTCGCCGGCGGGCACTTTTTCATCCATGAGCACGAAGCCAAAGTGCTCAAAATGATCAAAGACCAGCTCGACATACACTATCGCCGCCACGCCATCGCCGCTACAGCCTGACCCCATTCCTGTAGGAGCTGCGGCACGCTGCGATCTTTTGATTTTAAAGATCAAGATCAAAAGATCGCAGCGTGCCGCAGCTCCTACAGGAGCGGTCTGAAATCCCGCTGTACCTCCCGCCTGATAGTTGTTCTCAATCGCTAATTTTTCCGGTCTGCATTCGTTTTATAGGGACGACGTGCCTTTGTGCTGCCTGCCTACTGATCCGGATGCCAAGAAATGAATGCAGAAGACTCCCTGAAACTCGCTCGCCGGTTTATCGGGTTGCCCCTGGAAAAGCGCCAGATGTTCCTCGCTGCCTTGCAGAGGGAAGGGGTGGATTTTTCGCGGTTTCCGATTCCGGCCGGGGTCGAGGCCGAGGATCGGCAGGCGCTGTCTTATGCCCAGCAACGCATGTGGTTTCTCTGGCATCTGGATCCGCAGAGCAGCGCGTACAACCTGCCGGCGGCGGTGCGCCTGAGCGGGCGACTTAATCAGCCGGCGCTGGAGCAAGCGTTCGCCAGCCTGATCGAGCGCCATGAAACCTTGCGCACGGTGTTCCAGCAGCAGCCCGATGACAGCCTGCTGCAAGTGCCGCTGCAAAAACCGCTGGAGATCCAGCGCGTCGACCTCAGCGATTTACCCGCTGCCGAACGTGAATTACGCGTAGCTGCAGCAGCCGAAGAGCAATCGCTGCTGCCGTTCGATCTCGCCAACGGCCCACTGCTGCGCGTGCGTCTGTTGCATCTGGCCGAGCAGGAACACGTGCTTCTGCTGACCCTGCACCACATCGTTTCCGACGGCTGGTCGATGAACGTGTTGATCGACGAATTCTGTCGCTTTTACGATGCCCACGATCAGGGGCACGTGGCCGAGCTGGCGCCGATGCCGGTGCAGTACAGCGATTACGCGCTGTGGCAGCGGCGTTGGCTGGAGGCGGGAGAGCAGCAGCGTCAACTCGATTACTGGCTGGCGCAAATGGGCGACGAGCATCCGGTGCTGGAGCTGCCGCTCGACCGTCCGCGTCCGGTTCTGCCGAGCAATCGCGGCCGTCGCCACGAGCACGTAGTGGAGGCGGCGCTGGTCGAGCAATTGCGCGGCGTCGCCCGGCAGCATGGCGTCACGCTGTTCATGCTGTTGCTCGGCACCTTCAATATTCTGCTGCACCGTTACACCGGGCAGACCGACCTGCGCGTCGGTGTGCCCATCGCCAATCGCAATCGCCGCGAGATCGAAGGCCTGATCGGATTCTTCGTCAACACTCAGGTTCTGCGCGTGCAACTGGATGGCCAGACACCATTCGCGGATCTGCTCAGCGCGCTCAAGGAAACCGCGCTCGGTGCTCAGGCGCATCAGGATCTGCCGTTCGAACGGCTGGTCGAGGCACTGAAACTGGAACGCAGCCTGAGTTACAACCCGCTGTTCCAGGTGATGTACAACCACCAGCCGGAAGTCGCTGACGTCACCACCCTCAAGGTCGGCAGCGGTCTGGAACTCGGCGTGATCGAATGGGAAAGTCGCAGCACCCAGTTCGACCTGAGCCTGGACACCTACGAAAAGGGCGGCCAGTTGCACGCTGCGTTCACCTACGCCAGCGACCTGTTCGACGGCGCAACCATCGAACGCATGGCGCGGCACTGGACGCATCTGCTGCACAGCATCGTCAGCGATCCACAACAGCGGGTTGGCGAGATCGGTTTGCTGCAAGCGCAGGAGCTTGAGCAACTGACTCAGGACTGGGGGCGTCACGACACGACCTGGCCGAGCGAGCGCCCGGTGCATGAGCTGTTCGAAGCGCAGGCCGCGCAAACACCTGATGCCATCGCGCTGATTTTCGGGGGTAAACAACTCACTTATGCGCAGCTCAACGCCCGCGCCAATCGTCTGGCTCGCACATTGCTGGCGCAGGGCGTCGGCACGGAAGTGCTGGTCGGTGTTGCGCTTGATCGCGGGCTGGAGCTGATTGTCGCCATTCTCGCCGTGCTCAAGGCTGGCGGCGCGTATGTGCCGCTGGATCCGCAATACCCGCGCGACCGCTTGCTGTGCATGATCGAAGACAGCGGCAGTCGTTTGCTGCTGACGCAAAGCCATTTACTCGAACGTCTGCCGGTGCCGCACAACGTGCGCAGCCTGTGCCTCGATCAAGCCGAAGCGTGGGAATTTACCGACGACAGCAATCCGCAACGCGCGGTGTGGGCGGATAACCTCGCCTATGTGATGTTCACGTCGGGCTCCACCGGCCGCCCTAAAGGCGTCGGCATCAGCCACGGTGCACTGAGCAAACACGCCTTCGCTTCGCAGCATTACTACGCCTTGAGCGCCGCCGATTGCGCGCTGCAATTCGCCACGTTCAATTTCGATGCCTTCGGCGAGCAACTGTTTGGCCCGCTGACCTGCGGCGCCTCGGTGGTGCTGCGCGGCAACGAAGTCTGGGACAGCGAAACCCTGTATCGAAATATCGTCGCGCACGGCATCACGGTCATGGACTTGACCACCGCTTACTGGAACATGATTGCCAAGGAATTCGCCGCCGCCGGCCCGCGTGATTACGCCGCGCTGCGTCAGGTTCACAGCGGTGGTGAAGCAATGCCGCCGGAAGGTGTGCAGGCCTGGCGCCTGGCAGGGCTGGAGCACGTCAAGTTGCTCAACACCTACGGCCCGACCGAAGCGACGGTCACGGCGACCACGCTGGATTGCAGCGATTACGTGTTCGGTCGTCAGCCGTTGCCGCTGACCATGCCGATAGGTCAGCCATTGCCGGGACGTCATGCCTATCTGCTGGATGCCGACGCTCAGCCGACGCCGATTGGCGTGGTTGGTGAACTGCTGATTGGCGGTGAGTTGCTGGCGCGGGGTTACTTCCAGCGCGCGGATTTGACCGCTGAACGTTTTATCCCCGATCCGTTTTCCACTAACGGCGCACGTCTTTACCGCACCGGCGACCTTGCGCGTTTCAACGCCAATGGCCAGATCGAATACGTTGGCCGCGTTGACCATCAAGTAAAAATCCGTGGCTTCCGTATCGAACTGGGCGAAGTCGAAGCGCGCCTGTTAGAACTCGATGCCGTCAAAGAAGCCGTGGTGCTGGCAGTGCAGGGTGGCAGCAGCCTGCAACTGGTAGCGTACGTGGTGCCGAAAGACACCGCTGTGGTTGCCGCTTCAACTGAGGCCCAAGGCGCCGCGCGCGAAACGATCAAGGCGCAGCTAAAAGACAGCCTGCCGGATTACATGGTGCCGACGCAGCTGTTGTTCCTCGGTGCATTGCCGCTGAGCCCCAACGGCAAACTCGATCGTAAAGCACTGCCGGCGCCGGACGCCAACCAGATGCAGCAAGCGTTTGTCGCGCCGCGCAGTGAGCTGGAACAGAAAATCGCAGCCATCTGGCAGGACGTGCTCAAGCTCGAACAGGTCGGTCTGACCGACAACTTCTTCGAGCTGGGCGGTGACTCGATCATCTCGATTCAAGTGGTCAGTCGTTCGCTTCAGGCCGGGATTCATTTCAGCCCGCGCGACCTGTTCCAGCATCAGACCGTGCAAGGTCTGGCCAGCGTCGCCCAGCAAGGCAACGTCGCTGTAAGCATCGATCAAGGCCCGGTCAGCGGTGAGTTGCCGCTGCTGCCGATCCAGCAGACGTTCTTCGCCGACGACATTCCTCAGCGTCACCACTGGAACCAGGCAGTGCTGCTGCGCAGTCATCAACTTCTGAATGCCGAGGCGCTGTTGCAAGCGCTGAATGCCTTACTGGTGCAGCACGATGCTTTGCGGTTGCGCTTCGTCGAAAGCGCTGAGGGTTGGCGTGCAGAAGTGGCGCCGGTCGCGACGGATCCTGAGCTGTTGTGGACGGCTGACCGTGTCGACGCTGATGATCTGCACGGGCTGTACGCCAAGGCCCAGCAAAGCCTGAACCTGCAAAACGGCCCGCTGTTGCGCGCGGTACTGGCGACCGTCGCCGATGGCAGTCAGCGTCTATTGCTGGCCGTGCATCACTTGGCGGTGGACGGTGTTTCGTGGCGGATTTTGCTCGAAGATTTGCAACAGGCTTATCAGCAAGCAGTGCAAGGCACGAGCATCAAACTGCCGGCCAAAACCAGTTCGTACAAGGCTTGGGGCGAGCATCTGCAAGCCTATGCCGCGACTGACGCGGTGCAGGGCGAGCTGCGTTTCTGGCAGCAACAACTCGACGGCGCGGCGCTGGATCTGCCGTGCGACAACCCGCAGGGCAGCTTGCAAAGTCGCCACGCTCAGGTGCTGCACAGTCGCCTCGACAAAACTTTCACCCAGCAACTGCTGCAACAGGCGCCGGCGGCTTATCGCACGCAGGTCAACGACCTGTTGCTGACGGCGCTGGCGCGGGTGATCTGCCGCTGGAGCGGTCACGCCGACACGCTGATTCAACTGGAAGGTCACGGTCGCGAAGACCTGTTCGACGACGTCGACCTGACCCGCACCGTCGGCTGGTTCACCAGCCTGTTCCCGGTGCGCCTGACCCCAGCGGATTCGCTGGCGGACGCGATCAAGCAGATCAAGGAACAACTGCGCGCGATCCCCAACAAGGGCATCGGTTTTGGCGTGCTGCGTTACCTCGGCGACGACGCGGCGCAAGCCTCGCTCAAAACGCTGCCGCTGCCGCGCATCACCTTCAACTACCTCGGCCAGTTCGACGGCAGTTTCGATGCCGAGGAGGGCGCACTGTTCAGTCCGGCCGGTGAGCGCGCCGGGCTGGAGCAAAGTCTCGATGCGCCGCTGGACAACTGGCTGGGCATCGAAGGCCAGGTGTACGACGGTGAACTCGACCTGCGCTGGACGTTCAGCCGCGAGCAGTTCAACGAGGCGACCATCGCCCGTCTGGCCGACGAATACACTGCTGAACTGCAAGCGTTGATCAGCCATTGCTGCCTGCCGGAAAGCATGGGCATCACGCCGTCGGATTTCCCGCTGGCGCACATCGCTCAGGCGCAACTGGATGCGATCGCAGTGCCAGCCGCCGGCATCGAAGACATCTATCCACTGTCGCCGATGCAGCAGGGCATGCTGTTCCACACCTTGTACGAACAGGGCACCGGCACTTACATCAACCAGCTCTGCGTCGATGTCGACGGCCTCGACCCCGAGCGTTTTCGTGCGGCGTGGCAAGCGACCATGGACGCCCACGACATCCTGCGCAGCGGTTTTATCTGGCAGGGTGAATTGCAGGAGCAACTGCAGATCATCCATCGCCGCCTCGAGTTGCCGTACACCTTGCTCGACTGGCGCGCACGCCCTGACATCGCGCAGGCACTGAAGGATTTCACGGCTGCCGATCTGGCGCAGGGCTTCGATTTGACCGCGGCCGGCCTGCTGCGCGTAACGCTGATTCAAATCGCCGATCAGCGTCATCACTTGATCTTCACCAACCACCACATCCTCATGGACGGCTGGAGCAGCGCGCAGATGCTCGGCGAAGTGCTGCAGCGTTATGCCGGCCAGCAACCGCCGCGTCCGCTGAGCCGTTACGCCGATTACATCCAGTGGCTGCAACGTCAGGACGGCGCCGTCAGCGAAGCGTTCTGGCTGGCACAACTGGCCGACTTCCATGAGCCAACCGTGCTGGCGCAAGCGGCGGCGGGCGGCGGTGAGGTGCGTGCCGAGCGCGGGCATGCGCTCAAGCATTACTCACTCGACGCAGCGCGTACGCAACGCCTGAACGAGTTTGCCCGGCAGCAGAAAGTCACCGCCAACACCTTGGTGCAAGCCGCGTGGTTGCTGCTGTTGCAGCGTTACACCGGCAGCGCTTGCGTGGCGTTCGGCACTACAGTTGCCGGACGTCCGGCGGAACTGGTTGGCATCGAGCAGCAAGTCGGTTTGTTCATCAACACCTTGCCGGTGATCGCCGGTTCGCGTCCGGATCAAAGCGTAGCCGCATGGCTGGCGGCGGTGCAGGCGCAGAACCTCAGCCTGCGCGAGTTCGAACACACGCCGCTGGCGAACATTCAGCGTTGGGCCGGGCAGGGCGGCGAGTCGTTGTTCGACACGCTGCTGGTGTTCGAAAACTTCCCGATTTCCGAGGCGCTGCAACACGGCACCGCGCAAGGCGTGGTGTTCGGCGAAGTGGCCAACCAGGATCAGACGCACTACCCGCTGACGTTGGGCGTGACGCTGGGTGAAACCCTCGCGTTGCACATGAGTTTTGATCAGGCGCATTTCAGTGTCGCGACTGTCGAGCGTCTCAGCGCGCAACTGCTGCATCTGCTTGAGCAATTCGCCGAATCCGCCGAGCGTCGTCTCGGTGAAATCGCCTTGGCAGCGGCTGAGGAACACACCCGGCAGATCCTCGAAAACCAACCGCAGGCGTACCCGGTCGATCTCGCTGTGCATCAACGCTACGCCCGATTGGCGGCGCAACAGCCGGATCGCACCGCAGTGATTTTCGACGGCCAACACTTCAGCTACGGCGACATCGATGCTCGCGCCAACCGTCTCGCCCATGAACTGGTGGCGCGTGGCGTTGGCGCCGAGGTGCGTGTCGGTGTCGCGCTGCCGCGCAGCGAAGGTTTGATTGTCGCGCTGCTGGCGGTGCTCAAGGCCGGTGGTGCCTATGTGCCGCTGGACACCAGTTACCCGCGCGAGCGGCTGGCGTATCTGATGGAGGATTCCGGTCTGGCGCTGTTGCTGACCGATTCGCGGGTGGCGGCGCAATTGCCGATCGCTGACACCCTGACCGTGCTGGAACTCGATCACCTCGACCTCAGCGCGCACCCGGCGCAGGCACCGATCGTGGCGCTGGATCCGCACAACCTTGCGTATGTGATTTACACCTCGGGTTCCACCGGCAACCCGAAAGGCGTCAGCGTCAGCCACGGCCCGCTGGCCATGCACTGTCTGGCCATCGGTGAGCGCTACGAAATGCGCGACAGCGATTGCGAATTCCATTTCATGTCGTTCGCCTTCGACGGCGCCCACGAGCGCTGGCTGACCAGCCTGACCCATGGCGGCTCGTTGCTGATTCGCGACGACAGCTTGTGGACGCCGGAGCAGACCTACAACGCGATGATCGAGCACGGCGTGACCGTGGTCGCGTTCCCGCCGGTGTACTTGCAACAACTGGCCGAGCACGCCGAACGCGTCGGCAATCCGCCCAAGGTGCGTATCTACTGCTTCGGTGGCGATGCGGTGCCGAATGCCAGTTTCGAACGGGTCAAGCGGGCGCTGAATCCCGAGTACATCATCAACGGTTACGGCCCGACCGAAACCGTGGTCACGCCGCTGATCTGGAAGGCCGCTCGCGACGAGCCGTGTGGCGCCGCGTACGCGCCAATCGGCAGCCGCATCGGTGATCGCAGCGCCTATGTGCTGGACGCCGATCTGAATCTGTTGCCGCAAGGCATGGCCGGTGAGTTGTATCTGGGCGGCAGCGGTGTGGCGCGGGGTTACCTGAACCGCCCGGCGATGACCGCCGAGCGTTTTGTCGCTGACCCGTTCAGCCGCAACGGCGGCGTGCTGTATCGCACCGGCGACCTGGTGCGCCAGCGCGCTGACGGCACGTTCGACTACCTGGAACGTATCGACAATCAGGTGAAAATCCGTGGTTTCCGCATCGAACTCGGCGAGATCGAAGCCAGTCTGCAAGCCCTTGATGGCGTGCGCGAAGCGGTGGTTGTGGCGCAGGAAAGCGCCGGCAGCAAACGCCTGGTCGCCTACGTGGTCAGCGATTCGCCGCGCGAAGATTTTGCCGAGCAACTGCGTGAGCAGCTCAAAGCAACGCTGCCGGCGCACATGGTTCCAGCCTACGTTTTGCGTCTGGAGCGCATGCCGCTGACCCCGAACGGCAAACTCGATCGCAAGAACCTGCCGAAGCCGGATGTCAGCCAATTGCAGCAAGTCTATGTCGCGCCGCAAAGCGCGCTGGAGCAGCAACTGGCGACGATCTGGCAGGACGTGTTGAAGCTGGAACGCGTCGGCCTCAGCGATAACTTCTTCGAGCTGGGCGGCGATTCGATCATCTCGATTCAAGTGGTCAGCCGTGCCCGTCAGGCCGGTTTGCGCTTTACCCCGAAGGATCTGTTCCAGCATCAGACCATTCAGGCGCTGGCCGCCGTGGTGCAAACCGGCGAGCCGCTGCAACTGATCGATCAACAACCGGTGACCGGTGCAACGGCGCTGCTGCCGATTCATCAATGGTTCTTCGCCCAGCCGATTCCTGATCGTCATCACTGGAACCAATCGGTGATGCTCAAACCGACCCAGGCACTCGACGCGCAAGTGCTCGAACAAGCACTGGACGCACTGGTCGCGCATCACGACAGTCTGCGTCTGGACTTTGCCGAACAGGCGCAAGGCTGGTCGGCGCAGTACCGCGATGTCGCGACGCAAGCGGGCGAAACCGTGCTGTGGCAAGTCGAGGTCGCCGATGTCGCGGCGCTCGAAGCGCTGGGCAATCAGGCTCAGCGCAGCCTGCAACTGAGTGACGGTTCGCTGATCCGCGCGGTGCTGGCAAACCTCGCCGATGGCACTCAACGCTTGTTATTGGTGGTTCACCACTTGGTGGTCGACGGCGTGTCGTGGCGGATTCTGTTCGAAGATCTGCAGAGCGCTTATCGGCAGATTCTGGCGGGTGCGACTGTGCAACTGCCGGCCAAAACCAGTGCGGTCAAAGCCTGGGCCGAGGCGCTGCAAGACTACGCCGCGAGTGCGCCGCTGCAGGCCGAACTGGGTTTCTGGCAGCAACAACTGCAAGGCGCCTCGACTGAGTTGCCTTGCGACAACCCGCACGCCGGTCAGCAACACAATCAGGCGCAATCGATCCGCACGCAACTGAACAAAACCCTGACCCGTCAGCTGTTGCAGGAAGCCCCGGCGGCCTACCGCACGCAAGTCAACGACCTGCTGCTGACCGCGCTGGCGCGAGTGATGGTGCGCTGGACGGGTGACGACAGTGTGCTGGTGCAACTGGAAGGGCATGGTCGCGAAGACCTGTTCGACAACGTCGATCTGACCCGCACCGTTGGCTGGTTCACCAGCGTGTTCCCGGCGCGATTGGCGCCGGTCGCCGACCTCGGCGCTTCGCTGAAGCAGATCAAGGAGCAACTGCGCGCGATCCCCAACAAAGGCATCGGTTTCGGTGCCCTCGCGCACCTTGGCGACGCCGCTGCACAGCAAGCGCTGCAAGCCTTGCCGAAACCGCGCCTGACCTTCAACTACCTCGGCCAGTTCGACGGCAGCTTCGATGCCGGCGACGACGCCTTGTTCGTGCCGACCAGCGAATCCGGCGGCGAAGAAGTCAACATGGCCGGCCCGCTGGGCAGCCCGTTGGCGCTGGACGGCAAAGTCTTCGGCGGTGAGCTGGATCTGAGCTGGACGTTCAGCAGCGAGATGTTCAACCCGGCGACGATCCAGCGTCTGGCCGACGATTACCTGCAAGAGCTCACCGCACTGATCGCGCATTGCTGCGACAGCGCCAACCGTGGCGTGACCCCTTCGGACTTCCCGCTGGCGACGCTGACGCAGGCGCAACTCGACGTGTTGGTGCAACAAGCGCAGTCCGTCGATGACATCTACCCGCTGTCGCCGATGCAGCAGGGCATGCTGTTCCACACCTTGCTCGAACAGGGCGGTGGCGATTACATCAACCAGATGCGTCTGGACGTCGACGGCGTTGATCCGCAGCGTTTCCGCGCGGCGTGGCAAGCGGTGGTCGATGCGCACGACATTCTGCGCACCGGGTTCTTCTGGCAGGGCGATCTGGATCAACCCGTTCAAGTTGTGCAGCGCCATCTGGAGGTGCCATTCCGCGTGCTCGACTGGAGCGCTCAGACTGATCTGGACGCGGCACTGCAAACCCTTGCCGATGACGAGCGCGCACAAGGCCTGGATTTGAGCGCTGCGCCGTTGATGCGCCTGGTCTTGGTGCGCATTGCTGCCGATCGTCATCACTTGATTTACACCAACCATCACATCCTGATGGACGGCTGGAGCAGCGCGCAGTTGCTCGGTGAAGTGTTACAGCATTACAGCGGTGAAACGGTGGCGCGGCCGAGTGGGCGTTATCGCGATTACATTGGTTGGTTGCAGCGTCAGGACGCCGGTGCCGCGCAAGCCTTCTGGCTCGAGCAATTGCGTGAACTGGATGAGCCGGTGCGTCTGGCGCAGGTGTTTGCGGCGCCGACGCAAAACGTCGAGCCTCACGCTTATGCGCAGCATCGGGTGCAGCTGGATTCGGAACAGACTCAGCGTTTGAGCGACTTTGCCCGCGATGCAAAAGTGACGGTCAACACGCTGGTGCAAGCGGCCTGGCTGCTGCTGTTGCAACGTTACTGCGGCAAATCCTGCGTGGCGTTCGGCGCGACGGTGTCGGGGCGTCCGGCGGATCTGCTCGGTGTAGAACAGCAGATCGGGCTGTTCATCAACACCTTGCCGGTCATCGCCAGCCCGCGTCCGGAGCAGCGTCTCGGCGACTGGTTGCACGGCGTGCAGGCGCAGAACCTTGCATTGCGTGAGTTCGAACACACTGCGTTGTTCGACATTCAGCGCTGGGCGGGATTGGGCGGTGAGGCGCTGTTCGACACTATTCTGGTGTTCGAGAACTACCCGATTTCCGAGGCGCTGGAACAGAGCTCGCCGCAAGGCCTGCGTTTCGGTGCCGTGGATAACCTGGAGCAAACCAACTATCCGCTGACGCTGTCGGTCAATCTCGCTGCCGAGCTGGCGGTGCAATTCAGCTATCAGTGCGCACAGTTTGCTCCTGCTTCGGTCGAGCAGATGGGCCTGCACCTGCAACGCTTGATGCTGCAAATGATCGACGGCAGCGAGCGTGCACTGGGTGAATTGAATCTGCTCGACGCCGCCGAAACCAATCAGCAACTGTTGACGTGGAATGCCAGCGCAGCGCCTTGGCCCGAGTCGCGCTGCATCCACCGATTGATCGAAACGCGCGCCAGCCAGACGCCTGACGCGACAGCGCTGGTGTTCGGTGAGCAATGTCTGACTTACGCCGAGCTGAATGCGCAGGCCAACCGTCTGGCCCATCGCCTGATTGCCCAAGGGGTTGGCCCGGATCGTCTGGTCGGCATCGCTTTGGAGCGCGGCGTGGAGATGATTGTCGGCTTGCTGGCGATCCTCAAGGCCGGTGGCGCTTACGTGCCGCTGGATCCGCAATACCCGAGCGAGCGTTTGGCGCACATGATCGAAGACAGCGGTTTGCAGTTGTTGCTGACTCAAGCGTCGTTGCTGCAAGTGCTGCCAATTCCGGCCGGTGTGCAGACGCTGGTGCCGGGCTCCCTCGAAGAACCGATCAGCGCTGCACAGGCGGCTAATCCGCAGGTGGCGGTCGACGGCGATAACCTCAGCTATGCGATCTACACCTCGGGGTCGACCGGCAAGCCGAAGGGCGTGATGGTGCGCCACGCGGCACTGGTCAATTTTGTCGCGAGCATGGCCCGTGAGCCGGGGCTTGTGGCGACTGACCGCGTGCTGTCGCTGACCACGTTCTCCTTCGATATTTTCGGGCTCGAGTTGTACGGCGCGCTGTTCAGCGGGGCTTGCGTGGTGCTGGTGGACAAGCAGAGTGCGCACGACCCGCAGGCGCTGCTGCAGATCATCGATCAACAGCAGGTCAGCGTGGTTCAGGCGACGCCGTCGACCTGGCGGATGTTGCTTGATCATCCACAGGCTGCGCGGCTCGCGGGGCGTAAATGCCTGTGTGGCGGTGAAGCGCTGGCCGAGGATCTGGCCGCACGTCTGCTGAAGGTCGCCGGCCAAGTCTGGAACCTTTACGGGCCGACGGAAACGACGATCTGGTCAGCGGCTTATCAACTGACGGCCGAGCAGCGCCAGCCTTACCTTGGTGGGCCGATTGCCAACACCACGCTGCACATTCTCGGCGAACACTTTGCGCCAAACCCGGCCGGTGTGATCGGTGAATTGCTGATCGGTGGCGATGGTCTTGCGCGGGGTTATCACGAGCGGCCGGCGCTGACCGCCGAGCGCTTCCTGCCCGATCCGTTCGGCACCGGTGCGCGGCTGTACCGCACCGGTGACCTGGCGCGTTATCGCGCTGACGGGGTGATCGAGTACCTCGGGCGCGTTGACCATCAGGTGAAAATTCGGGGCTTCCGCATCGAGCTGGGTGAAATCGAAGCCTGCCTGTTGGCCCAGCCGTCGATTCGCGAAGCTGCGGTGGTGGCACAGGAAGGGCCGGGTGGCTTGCAACTGGTGGCCTACCTGATTGCGGCGAAGCCAGAGGACGCCGAGCTCGCAGCCCTGCGCGACGCGTTGAAATCGGCACTGGCACCGTTACTGCCCGACTACATGATGCCGGCGCACTGGATGCTGCTGGAACGTTTCCCGCTGACCCCCAACGGCAAGCTCGACCGCAAGGCGTTGCCGCTGCCGGACGCCAACCAATTGCTGCGCACCTACGTGGCGCCGGATGGGGCGCTGGAACACAGCGTGGCCGCCATCTGGCAAGACGTGCTCAAACTCGACCGGGTAGGGCGCGACGACAACTTCTTTGAACTGGGTGGACATTCACTGTTGGCGACTCAGGCCACCGCGCGCCTGCAACTGGAGCAAGGGGCGGCGGTGCCGCTGGACCTGCTGTTCCGCACCGCATCGCTGCGCGAGTACGCCGAACAACTGGCTGTTCACCTGACACCTCACTCCAGCGAAGACCTGAGTGAGATGCATGATTTCCTGGCAGACCTGGAGACCCTTTGAAAATGACTCAGCTCGATAACCTGTCTCTGGTTCAGCGATTCATCCGTTTGCCGCTCGCCCAACGGCAAGCGTTTCTGCAAAAAATGCAGAGCAAGAACATGAGCTTTGCGGCGTTGGGAATTCCCCCGGTGCGCGATGAGTTTGAAACGATTGGCTTGTCGTTCGCGCAGGAGCGTCAGTGGTTCCTCTGGCAACTCGACCCGCACAGCGCCGCTTACCACGTGCCGACGGCGTTGCGTTTGCGCGGTGCTCTTGATCTGTCGGCATTGCAGCGCAGTTTCGATGCCTTGCTCGAACGCCATGAAGTGCTGCGTACGGTGTTTGTCGATGGCGCGGACGGCCCGATTCAGGTAGTCCAGCCGCGACTTAGTCTGCCGCTGACTCCGCAGGTGCTGGACACGCCGCCCGACGATGCAGGCCTCAAGGCGTTGATCGACGCTGAAATCGCCACGCTGTTCGACCTGCAACAAGGCCCGTTGCTGCGGGTCAAGCTGCTGCAAATCGCGCCGGATGATCATGTGCTGGTGCTGACCCAACATCACATTATTTGCGATGGTGCTTCGGCGCAGATCATGGTCGATGATCTGGTCAAACTCTACGCCGCGCACAGCAGTGGCCAGCCAGCCAACCTCGCGGCTTTGCCGATCCAATACGCCGATTACGCGATCTGGCAGCGCAAGTGGATGGAGGCCGGTGAGCTGGAGCGGCAACTGGCGTACTGGACCGAACGTCTGGGCGATGGCGGCGAAGTTCTGCCATTGCCGACGGATCGTCCGCGTCCGGCGGTGCAAAGTCATCGCGGCGCGCGTCTGGATCTGAGCATTGGCAGCGAGCTGAGCGAACGTCTGAAACAGTTGGCCCAGCGTGAAGGCATGACGTTGTTCATGGTCTTGCTGGCGTCGTTCCAGGCCTTGCTGCATCGCTACAGCGGTCTGGCGGATATCCGCGTCGGCGTGCCGGTGGCCAACCGTAATCGGGTCGAAACCGAAGGCCTGATCGGCTTCTTCGTCAACACCCAGGTGCTGGACGCTCAGGTGCAGGGCAGCATGCCCTTCAAGGCATTGCTGGCCCAGGTCAAACAGGCGTCGTTGGGCGCGCAAGCGCATCAGGATCTGCCGTTCGAGCAACTGGTGCATGCCCTCGCACCAGATCGACAGTCGAGCCACAACCCGCTGTTCCAGGTGATGTTCAACCATCAGGGCGGCGCGGCGGCGCAGGCGTTGCAACTGCCGGGGCTGCAAGTCGAAAGCCTCGACTGGAGTTCGCACACCGCCCAGTTTGATTTGACCCTCGATACACATGAGGCTGACGGCGCACTGGCAGCCACCCTGAGTTACGCCACCGACCTGTTCGATGCTGCCACCGTGCAGCGCATGGCCGGGCATTGGCTGAACCTGCTGCACGGCATCGTCGCAGACCCGCAGCAACGTATCGGCGAACTGCCGTTGCTGGACGCCAGCGAACAGCAACAGAACATTGCCCAATGGAATCCGAATCCACGGAGCTTCCCGACTGAAGCCTGCGCGCACCACTTGATTGCACAACAGGCGCGTCTGCGGCCTGACGCGGTCGCCGTGCGTTTCAACGAGCAGACCCTGAGCTACGGCGAACTCAATCGTCAGGCCAACCGCCGTGCTCATCAGTTGATCGCCCTCGGTGTCGGCCCGGACGTGCTGGTCGGTCTGGCTGCCGAGCGTGGTGTGGAAATGATCGTCGGCCTGCTGGCGATCCTCAAGGCTGGCGGCGCGTACGTGACGCTCGACCCGACTTATCCGCAGGATCGTCTGGCTTACATGATCGAGGACAGCGGCATTCAACTGCTGCTGAGCCAGGCTGCGCTGGCCGGTCAATTGCCAGTTCCAGAAGGCGTGCAAACGTTGCTGCTGGACAGCGATGTCAGCGCGTTCGCCGACACCGATCCGCAAGTGATGATGGCGTCGTCGAACCTTGCCTATGTGATTTACACCTCCGGTTCGACCGGTAAACCCAAAGGCACGTTGCTGCCGCACCAGAATATTTTGCGTTTGTTCGAAGCCACCGAGCCGTGGTTCGGTTTCGGCCCGACAGACGTCTGGAGCCTGTTCCATTCCTATGCATTCGACTTCTCGGTGTGGGAGATTTTCGGTGCGTTGCTGCACGGCGGCGAACTACTTGTGGTGCCGTACGATGTCAGCCGTTCGCCGCAGGACTTCCATGCGCTGCTGTGCGACGCCGGGGTCACCGTGCTCAACCAGACGCCGTCGGCGTTCAAGCAATTGATGCACGTGGCTTGCGCTGATGCTCGGGCGAATGCCTTGCGTTACGTGGTGTTTGGCGGCGAAGCGCTGGACGTGAAATCCCTGCGTCCGTGGTTCGAGCGCTTCGGCGATGCTGCCCCGCAACTGATCAACATGTACGGCATCACCGAAACCACTGTGCACGTGACGTATCGTCCATTGTCGGTGGCGGATCTTGAGCAGGACGCCAACAGCCCGATTGGCGAACCAATCCCTGACTTGTCGTGGTACGTGCTCGACGGCGAACTGAACCCGGTGGCCAAGGGTTGCATCGGTGAGCTGTACGTCGGCCGTGCCGGTCTGGCGCGCGGTTATCTGAACCGTGGTGACCTCACCGCACTGCGCTTTATCCCCGATCCATTCGGCGAGAGCGGGGCGCGTCTGTACCGCACCGGCGACCTTGCGCAATACCGCAGCGACGGCGTGATCGAGTACGTCGGACGTATCGACCATCAGGTGAAAATCCGCGGTTTCCGCATCGAGCTCGGCGAAATCGAAGCACGCCTGAATGCCCTCGATGCCGTGCGCGAAGCGGTGGTGTTGGCGCAGGACGGGCCGAGCGGACAGCAACTGGTCGGCTACGTGATTGCCGCGCACAGCGTCGACAACGAAGCCGATTTACGCGAGCAACTGAAGGCACAACTCAAGGCCGATCTGCCGGATTACATGGTGCCGACGCACCTTCTGTTCCTTGAGCAATGGCCGCTCACCGCCAACGGCAAGCTCGACCGCAAAGCGCTGCCGCCAGCGGACGCCAGTCAAGTTCAGCAGGATTACGTGGCGCCGCAAAGCGAGCTGGAGCAACAGATCGCGGCGATCTGGCAGGACGTGCTGAAACTTGAGCGTGTCGGCCTGACCGACAACTTCTTCGAACTCGGCGGCCACTCGCTGTTGGCCACGCAAATGGTTTCGCGCATTCGCCAGACCCTCGGCCTCAACCTGCAACTGCGCCAGTTGTTCGAAAACGCCAGCCTCAAAGCCTGCGTCGCCGCGCTGGAACAAACTCAAGTGGCCAAGCCTGCGAGCATCCCTCGGGCGCCACGTGATCAAGTACAACTGCCATTGTCGTTCGCTCAGCAACGTCAATGGTTCCTCTGGCAAATGGAGCCAGCGAGCGCGGCGTATCACATTCCGGCGGCGCTGCGTATTCACGGCGCGCTGGATCTGAACGCGCTGCAACGCAGTTTTGCCGAGCTGATCCAGCGCCACGAAAGCCTGCGCACGACCTTCGTGCAGGTCGATGAACAAGCGTTCCAGGTGATTCATGCCGAACAGGCGCCGATCCTGCTGCCGGAGATTCTTGACTGCACCTCGGACAATGCTGCCGAGCAGACTCAGGCCTATGTGCAGCGTCAGATCAGCCAGCCGTTCGACCTGCAAAACGGCCCGCTGCTGCGCGTCGGTTTGGTGCAAGTGGCGCGCGAAGAACATGTGCTGGTGTTGACCCAGCATCACATCGTTTCCGATGGCTGGTCGATGCAACTGCTGGTGCAGGAATTGATTCAGCGCTACGCCGCGTATAGCCAGGGGCACTCGGTCGAGTTGGCCGCGCTGCCGATTCAGTACGCCGATTATGCGGTCTGGCAGCGCCAATTGATGGCGGCCGGCGAGCGTGAGCGCCAGCTCGATTACTGGACTGGCGTACTCGGCGGTGAGCAGCCTTTGCTGGAACTGCCGACTGATCGTCCGCGTCCGGCGCGGCAGAGTTTTGCCGGCGCACGTCTGGCCATCGACCTGCCGCCGCTGCTCAGCCAGCAACTGCGGCAACTGGCCCAGCGCGAGGGCAGCACGCTGTTCATGCTATTGCTAGCCTCGTTCCAGAGCCTTTTGCATCGCTACAGCAATCAGTCGGACATTCGCGTTGGCGTGCCGATTGCCAACCGCAACCGGGTCGAGACCGAAGGCCTGATCGGCTTCTTCGTCAACACTCAAGTACTCAAGGCCGAGGTCGATCCGCAGCAGCGTTTCAGTGCTCTGCTGGCGCAGGTCAAACACGCCGCCATCGGTGCCGAGGCGCATCAGGATCTGCCGTTCGAACAATTGGTCGAGGCGCTGCGTCCGGAACGCAACCTGAGTCACAGCCCGCTGTTTCAGGTGTTGTACAACCATCAGAGTGCCGGGCGTCAGGCCCTGCCGGCGTTGCCGGGGCTGGTCATCGACGCGCAGGATTGGCACAGCCAGACCGCGCAGTTCGACCTGACCCTCGACACTCTTGAGGCAGACGGCCAACTCAGCGCCGCGCTGACCTACGCCACCGACCTGTTCGACGCCGCCACGGTGCAGCGCATGGCCGGGCATTGGCTGAATCTGCTGCACGGCATCGTCGCCGACCCGCAGCAACGCATCGGCGAACTGGCGTTGCTGGACGCCAGCGAACAGCAACAGAACATCGCCGAGTGGAACCCGAATCCACGCAGCTTCCCGAGCGAAGCCTGCGCGCACCAACTGATTGCCGAGCAGGCACGTCTGCGGCCTGACGCGGTCGCCGTGCGTTTCAACGAGCAGACCCTGAGCTACGGCGAACTCAACCGTCAGGCCAACCGCCGTGCTCATCAGTTGATCGCCCTCGGTGTCGGCCCGGACGTGCTGGTCGGTCTGGCTGCCGAGCGAGGTCTGGAAATGATCGTCGGCCTGCTGGCGATCCTCAAGGCTGGTGGCGCGTATGTGCCGCTCGACCCGACTTATCCGCAGGATCGTCTGGCTTACATGATCGAGGACAGCGGCATTCAACTGCTGCTGAGCCAGGCTGCGCTGGCCGGTCAACTGCCGGTGCCGGGCGGCGTGAAGACCTTGCTGCTGGACAGCGATGTCAGCGCGTTCGCCGACACCGATCCACAGGTGACGATGGCGTCGTCGAACCTCGCTTACGTGATTTACACCTCCGGTTCGACCGGCAAACCCAAAGGCACGTTGCTGCCGCACCAGAATATTTTGCGTCTGTTCGAAGCCACCGAGCCGTGGTTCGGTTTCGCCCCGACGGACGTCTGGAGCCTGTTCCATTCCTACGCGTTCGACTTCTCGGTGTGGGAGATTTTCGGTGCGTTGCTGCACGGCGGCGAACTACTTGTGGTGCCCTACGACGTCAGCCGTTCGCCGCAGGACTTCCATGCGCTGCTGTGCGACGCCGGGATCACCGTGCTCAACCAGACGCCGTCGGCGTTCAAGCAATTGATGCACGTGGCTTGCGCTGATGCTCGGGCGAATGCCTTGCGTTACGTGGTGTTTGGCGGCGAAGCGCTGGACGTGAAATCCCTGCGTCCGTGGTTCGAGCGCTTCGGCGATGCTGCCCCGCAACTGATCAACATGTACGGCATCACCGAAACCACCGTGCACGTGACGTATCGTCCATTGTCGGTGGCGGATCTTGAGCAGGACGCTAACAGCCCGATCGGCGAACCAATCGCCGACCTGTCGTGGTACGTGCTCGACGGCGAACTGAATCCGGTCGCCAAGGGTTGCATCGGTGAGCTGTACGTCGGCCGCGCCGGTCTGGCACGTGGTTATCTGAACCGTGGCGACCTCACTGCACTGCGCTTTATCCCCGATCCATTCGGCGAGAGCGGGGCGCGCCTGTACCGCACCGGCGACCTCGCGCAATACCGCAGCGACGGCGTGATCGAGTACGTCGGGCGTATCGACCATCAGGTGAAAATCCGTGGTTTCCGTATCGAGCTCGGCGAAATCGAAGCACGCCTGAATGCCCTCGATGCCGTGCGCGAAGCGGTGGTGTTGGCGCAGGACGGGCCGAGCGGTCAGCAACTGGTCGGCTACGTGATTGCCGCGCACAACGTCGATAACGAAGCCGATTTGCGCGAGCAACTGAAGGCACAACTCAAGGCCGATCTGCCGGATTACATGGTGCCGACGCACCTGTTGTTCCTTGAGCAATGGCCGCTGACCGCCAACGGTAAGCTCGACCGCAAAGCGCTGCCGCAAGCGGACGCCAGTCAGGTGCAACTGGATTACGTGGCGCCGCAAAGCGAGCTGGAACAACAGATTGCCGCGATCTGGCAGGACGTACTGAAACTTGAGCGTGTTGGCCTCAGCGATAACTTCTTCGAACTCGGCGGCGACTCGATCATCTCCATTCAGGTGGTCAGTCGTGCACGCGCGGCGGGCATTCGTTTCTCGCCGAAAGATCTGTTCCAGCATCAGACCGTACAGGCGCTGGCTTCAGTGGCGCAGACCGGCACTGACCAGCAAGCAATCGATCAGGCCCCGGTTCAGGGCGCCGCGCTGCTGTTGCCGATCCAGCAAGCGTTCTTCGCCGAGGCGATTCCCGAGCGTCACCACTACAACCAGTCGGTACTGCTGAAACCGGCCAGCGCGTTGCAAGCCGAACTTGTCGAACAAGCCTTGCAGGCCCTGGTGCAGCATCACGATGCCTTGCGTCTGTCGTTCAGCGAAAGCGCTGAAGGCTGGCGCGCCGAGTACCGTCAAGCGGCGTCGGAAAACCTGCTGTGGGTGCGCGAAGTCGCCGATGCAGCGGCGCTGGAAACCCTGGCCAATCAGGCCCAGCGCAGTCTGGATCTGCAAGCCGGGCCGTTGCTGCGCGGGGTGTTGGCGAACCTCGCCGATGGTACTCAACGGCTATTGTTGGTGATCCATCACCTGGCGGTGGACGGCGTGTCGTGGCGGATTCTGTTCGACGATCTGCAAACCGCTTACAACCAACTGCACGCCGGGCAGGCCGTGCAACTGCCGGCCAAGACCAGTTCGGTTAAAGCCTTCGCCGAACAGTTGCAGGCTC
The DNA here is from genome assembly GCF_044742965.1 of Pseudomonas sp. NPDC087804. Classification (NCBI taxonomy): domain Bacteria; kingdom Pseudomonadati; phylum Pseudomonadota; class Gammaproteobacteria; order Pseudomonadales; family Pseudomonadaceae; genus Pseudomonas; species Pseudomonas sp. NPDC087804. The sequence continues at coordinate 38,426 of NZ_JBIUVN010000012.1, forward strand.
ACGCCCGCAGTGCCGAACTGCAGGAACAATTGGCCTACTGGCAGGCGCAGTTGAGCGACGTGCAGGGCGACTTGCCGTGCCTCGATCCAAAGGCCAGCGCGCTCAATAGTCAGGCTGTCACCGTCGATACGCGACTGGACAAGCAACTGACCCGACAACTGCTGCAAGAAGCCCCGGCGGCGTATCGCACGCAGGTCAACGACCTGTTGCTGACCGCGCTGGCGCGGGTGATTTGCCGCTGGAGCGGGCACGCCAGCACCTTGATCGAGTTGGAAGGCCATGGCCGCGAAGAGTTGTTCGCCAACATCGACCTGACCCGCACCGTCGGTTGGTTCACCAGTATGTTCCCGGTGAAACTGACCCCGGCGGCTGACCTCGCCGATTCGATCAAGTCGATCAAGCAGGGCTTGCGCGCGATTCCCGATAAAGGCGTCGGTTTCGGTGCGCTGCGTTTTCTCGGTGACGACGCCACTCGTGCGGCGTTGCAGGCGCTGCCGCAACCGCGCATCACCTTTAACTACCTGGGCCAGTTCGACGGCAGTTTCGATGAAGCGCAGGGCGCGTTGTTCAGCCCCGCCAGCGAAGGCGCCGGCGACGAGCAGAGCCCGCTGACCACGCTCGGCAACTGGCTGACCCTCAATGGTCAGGTGTTCGACGGTGCGTTGAATCTGGGCTGGACGTTCAGTCGTCAGCAGTTCGATCCGGCGCTGATCCAGCAGTTGGCCGATGACTACGCCGCTGAACTGGCGCTGCTGATCGCGCATTGCTGCGAACCGAGCAATCAGGGCATGACGCCGTCGGACTTCCCGTTGGCCGACTTCACTCAGGCGCAGCTTGATGGTCTGGCACTGGCGGCGCGTGCGGTGGATGACATCTATCCGTTGGCGCCGATGCAGCAGGGCATGTTGTTCCACAGCCTCTATGAAAACGGTAGCGGGCATTACATCAACCAGATGTGCCTGGACATCGAAGGCCTCGATCCACGACGTTTCGAAAATGCCTGGCAGGCCGCCGTCGATGCCCACGATATTCTGCGCAGCAGTTTTATCTGGCAGGGCAGCGAGCGCCCCCTGCAAGTGGTGCACAAACAGGTGCGCGTGCCATTCACGTCGCTGGACTGGAGCGCTCGCGCCGATGTCACGTCAGCACTCGCTGAACTGGCTTCGGCAGAGCTGGCGCAGGGCTTTGATCTGGCCTGCGCACCGTTGTTGCGTCTGGTGCTGGTGCAGACCGGCGCGCAGCGTTATCACCTGATTTACACCCATCACCACATCCTGATGGATGGCTGGAGCAATTCGCAGTTGCTCGGCGAAGTGCTGCAGCGTTATGACGGCCAGACCTTGCCGCGTCAGGCCGGGCGCTACCGCGACTACATCAGTTGGCTGCAAGGGCGCGATACCAAGGTCAGTGAAGCGTTCTGGCTGGAGCAACTGCATTCGTTCGAGGCGCCGACCCGTCTCGCCGAAACCCGTTTCGGTGTTGACAAAGCGGCGTTCGCCAGCAACCACGCCAGTCACTACCACTGGTTGGACAAGGCGCAGACCCAAGCCCTGAGCGAATTTGCGCGTACGCAGAAAGTCACCCTCAATACCGTCATCCAGGCCGCCTGGCTGATGCTGCTGCAGCACTACACCGGGCATGCCACCGTGGCTTTCGGTGCGACCGTGTCCGGACGGCCGACCGAGCTCAAAGGCATCGAGCAGCAGATCGGCCTGTTCATCAATACCTTGCCGGTCATCGCCAGCCCTCGGCCGGAGCAATCGGTGTCGGCCTTGTTGCAACAGGTGCAGGCGCAAAACGTCGCCCTGCGCGAGCACGAGCACACGCCGCTGTTCGAGATCCAGCGCTGGGCCGGGCAGGGCGGTGAGGGCTTGTTCGACACCTTGCTGGTGTTCGAAAACTACCCGTTGTCGGACGCGCTGCAAGCGCAGGCACCGTCAGGGCTGAGCTTCGGCACCGTGGACAATCAGGAACAGACTAATTTCCCGTTGACCCTGGCCGTTAATCACAATGACACCCTGAGTCTGCACTTTACTTATGCCCACGCTGCTTTCCCTACACACACCGTCGAGCGCCTGGCTGAGCAGGTGGCACACGTGCTCGCGCAGATGGTGAGCACGCCGGCCGGCCGCAGCCTTGGCGAGATCGACTTGCTGGGCGATGTCACGCGCACGCTGTTGTTGCGCGACTGGAACGCCACGACTGTCGCAACGGCCGAGCACCATCAGGTGCAGCAATGCATCGAAGCGCAGGCGCGCTTGACGCCGGATGCCGTGGCGCTGGTGACCGAGCAGACCACGCTGACCTATGCGCAACTCAATGCCCAGGCCAACCGTTTGGCCCATGCCTTGATCGCGCGCGGCGTCGGCCCCGACGTATTGGTCGGTCTGGCGATGTCGCGTGGCGTGCAAATGGTGGTCGGCTTGCTGGCGATTCTCAAGGCTGGCGGCGCCTATGTGCCGCTGGATCCGGCGTATCCGCAGGATCGTCTGACCTACATGATCGAGGACAGCGGCATTGTCCTGCTGCTGACTGAAACCAGCCTGCAACCACGTTTTGCCGATGTCGCAGTGACCACGCTGTTGCTCGATCAGCCGGCGCATTGGCTGGATGCTTACAGCGAGCGCGATCCGCAGGTGCTGATCGATGAGCACAACCTCGCCTACGTGATCTACACCTCCGGCTCCACCGGCCAGCCGAAGGGCGTGACGCTGCGCCATGGCGGCCTGAGCAACCACATGCAGTGGATGCAGGAATGCCTGCAACTGACGCCTGCGGATCGCGTCCTGCAAAAAACCGCGATCAGCTTCGATGCGTCGGTCTGGGAATTCTGGCTGCCGCTGATGAACGGCGCGCAACTGGTGCTGGCCTCGGCGCAATTCAATCTCGACCTGACCACGCTGTGGGCCGACGTCGCGCGACTGCGCATCAGCGTGCTGCAAATGGCGCCGTCGCTGTTGCAGGCGCTGTTGCCGCTGGCGAGCCGTGAACAACTGACCTCGTTGCGGCTGTTGCTGTGCGGTGGCGAGGCGCTCAGTGCGCACCTTTCACGTGAAGTGATGGCGCTGTTCGACGGTGAGTTGCGCAATCTCTACGGCCCGACCGAAGCGACCATCGACACCAGCAGCCACACGGTGCCGCGCACGGTCGCAGACGACGCGCGAATCATGCCGATCGGGCGCCCGATCAACAACGTGCGCACCTACGTGCTGGACGCGGCGCTGCAACCTTGCGCCATCGGTGCGACGGGTGAGTTGTACATCGCCGGTGATTCTCTGGCCCGTGGTTATCACCAGCGCGGTGCACTGACTGCCGAACGCTTTATTCCTGATCCGTTCGCCGGTTTTGGCGGTCGTCTGTACCGCACCGGCGACCTGGCGCGTTATGCCGAAGACGGCGTGATCGAATACATCGGTCGTATCGACCATCAAGTGAAGATTCGCGGTCTGCGCATCGAACTCGGTGAAATCGAAGCGCGCTTGCAAGCGCTGCCTGAAGTGCGTGATGCGGTAGTGCTGGCGCGGGAAGAACTGAGCGGGCCGAACCTGGTCGCGTATCTGGTCAGCCACGACAACAGCCTCGACGCGGCGCCTCTGGCCGAACAACTCAAAGCGCAATTGGCCCGGCAGGTACCGGATTTCATGGTGCCGCCCCACCTGATCTTCCTTGACCAATTGCCGCTGACGCCTAACGGCAAACTCGATCGCAAGGCCTTGCCAGCACCGGACACTCGCGCGCATCAGTCGGTTTATCTGGCGCCGCAGAGCGAGCTGGAATGCAAGGTCGCGGTGATCTGGCAGGACGTACTGAAAATCGACCAGGTCGGGCTGGCTGACGACTTCTTTGAACTCGGCGGGCACTCACTGCTGGTGGTCAATGTGGTCTCGCGCCTGCAACTCGAACTGGGCCTGAAGCTGACGCCCCAACTGATATTCCAATTCCCGGTGCTGGGTGCGTTTGTCGCGCAACTCGAGCAGTCCGGCGAGCAAATGAGCACGTCGAAATTGAGCAAGCTTGAAGCGCTGCTTGATGAATTTGAGGAGGTTTGATGGACACCGCTGTCGCACAACGTATTGCCAGGCGCTTCATAACGCTGCCGCTGGAAAAACGTCGCCTGTACTTGCAGAAAATGCTCGAAGAGGACGTTTCCCCGGCGAACCTGCCGATTCCGCCTGTCAGTGCCGAGTTCGACACCTTGTCGTTGTCTTTCGCCCAGGAACGCCAATGGTTCCTGTGGCAGCTGGATCCCGAAAGCGCGGCGTACCACATGCCCACGGCCCTGCGTTTGCGCGGGCCGCTGGACGTGGCTGCACTGGAGAAAAGTTTCCATGCGCTGGTGGCGCGCCACGACAGTCTGCGCACCACCTTCGTGCTCAACGGCGAGCACGCTGTGCAGCAAGTCCACGCGGTTTCGCCAGTGCAGCTGCAAGCGCAAGTGCTGGCGCAGAGGCCGGACGACACGCAACTGCGCCACTTGATCGAAGAAGAAACCCGCCAACTGTTCGACCTGCAACAAGGGCCATTGCTGCGCACACGTCTGCTGCAACTGGCACCCGACGATCATGTGCTGATCGTGACCTTGCACCACATCGTCTCCGATGGCTGGTCGATGCAGGTGATGGTCGAGGAACTGGTCAAAAGCTACGCCGCGTTCATTCAAGGGCAGGCGCCGGTGTTGCCCGAGTTGCCGATCCAGTACGCCGACTATGCGATCTGGCAGCGCCACTGGATGGAGGCGGGCGAGCGTGAGCGTCAACTCGAATATTGGATCGCGCGCCTCGGCGGTCAGCAACCGGTGCTCGAATTGCCGAGCGATTTTGCCCGCCCGGCGGTCATGAGTTATCGCGGTGCCCGTCTGGAACTGGACATCGACGCGGCGTTGGTCAGCGGCCTCAAGCAGATGGCGCAGCGCGAAGGGGTCAGTCTGTTCATGATCCTGCTGGCCTCGTTCCAGGCTTTGCTGCATCGCTACAGCGGTCAGAACGACATCCGCGTCGGTGTGCCGACGGCCAACCGTAATCGGGTGGAAACCGAGCGCCTGATCGGATTTTTCGTCAACACCCAAGTGCTCAAGAGCGAGGTCGACAGTCAGGACGCGTTCAGCGCATTGCTGCAGCAGGTCAAGCAGACTGCGCTGGGCGCGCAGGCGCATCAGGATCTGCCGTTCGAGCAATTGGTCGAAGCGCTGCAACCCGAGCGCAACCTCAGTCACAGTCCGCTGTTCCAGGTGATGTTCAATCACCAGACCCAAGGCCTGTCGACTGCAGCGCCGGTGGGCGGTTTGAAAGTCGAGGGTTTGCGTTGGGATAGCCACAGCGCGCAGTTTGATCTGACCCTGGAAACTGTCGAGCACAGCGACGGCCTGTCGGCGGCGCTGATCTACGCCACCGACCTGTTTGGCGCCGACACCGTTGCGCGCATGGCCGGGCATTGGCAGAACCTGTTGCGCGGGATTGTCACCAACCCTGGCCAGTCCATCGGCGAACTGCCGCTGCTGAGCGCCGCCGAGTATCAAGCACAGCTCAACGACGGTAACCGCAGCGTCGCGCCGGCACCTGAAAAAGGCTTCGTTCATCAGCTGTTTGAAGCGCAAGCGGCGCGCACCCCCGATGCTCCGGCGTTGGTGATTGATGGCCAGCGCTTGAGCTACGCGCAGCTCAATGCCCGGGCCAACCAGTTGGCGCGCAAGCTGCAGACCCTTGGTGTGGCGCCGGATGTGCTGGTCGGTATTTCGGTCGAGCGCAGTCCGCACATGCTGGTAGGCCTGCTGGCGATCCTCAAGGCGGGCGGCGCCTACCTGCCGCTGGATCCGGTGTTCCCGCAGGATCGTCTGGCGTACATGATCGACGACAGCGGCATCGATTTGCTGTTGACGCAGAGCTCGCTGCTCAGCCACTTGCCCGTGCCGGACTCGCTCACCACGCTGGTGCTGGATCAACAGGGCGATTGGCTCGACGGCTTTGCCGGCGAGGATCTGCCGACACGTCTGCACGGCGAACATCTGGCCTACGCGATCTATACCTCCGGCTCGACCGGCCAGCCGAAAGGGGTGATGGTTCGCCACGCTGCGTTGACCAATTTCGTCGCCAGCATGGCCAAGGCGCCGGGCATGGTGGCGCAGGATCGCGCGCTGTCGTTGACCACGTTCTCCTTCGATATTTTTGGCCTGGAAATCTATGTGCCACTGATGGTTGGCGCCTGCATTGTCCTGACCGGGCAGGAAGTCGCGCAGGATCCGTACGCGGTGCTGGCGCTGATTGCTGCCGAGCAGGTCAACGTGGTGCAAGCAACGCCGTCGACCTGGCGCATGCTGCTCGACAACGAAAACGCCGCGCAACTGCGCGGTTGCAAGTGCCTGTGCGGTGGCGAAGCACTGCCTCAGGAACTGGCGGTGCGCATGCTCGCCCTCGGCGGTGAAGTGTGGAACCTCTACGGGCCGACCGAAACCACGATCTGGTCGGCGTTGCATCCGCTGCGCGCGCAAGATGCGCAACCGTGGCTGGGCGGGCCGATCGACAACACCACGCTGTACATCGTCGGTGCCGATTTGCTGCCGGTGCCTTATGGCGTGGCCGGCGAGTTGCTGATCGGCGGTGAAGGCCTGGCGCGCGGTTACTTCCAGCGTCCGGCGCTGACGGCCGAACGGTTTGTGCCGCACCCTTATGCCGCGATGGGCGAGCGTCTGTACCGCACAGGCGACCTCGCACGGCAGCGTGCCGACGGCATCATCGAATACCTCGGCCGCATCGATCATCAAGTGAAAATCCGTGGCTTCCGCATTGAATTGGGCGAGATCGAAGCGCGTCTGCTCGAACAGGACGCCGTGCGCGAAGCCACCGTGCTGGCCCAGGATGCTCCGGGTGGTCAGGCGCTGGTGGCCTACGTTGTGCCAAGCGCTGATCTGAGCACGCTGGATGCCGACGCACAAAGCCGTTTGCGCGACAGCCTCAATGCGCGCCTCAAGATCAATCTGCCGGATTACATGGTGCCGGCGCACATGGTGCTGCTGGCGCGGTTCCCGCGGACGCCGAACGGCAAGCTCGATCGCAAACAGTTTCCCAAACCCGATGCCAGTCAATGGCGCAAAACCTATGTGGCACCGGAGACGCCGGTGCAACAGGCGGTAGCGGCGATCTGGGCCGAGATCCTCAAAGTCGAGCGTGTTGGCCTGAGCGACAACTTCTTCGAATTGGGCGGTCATTCGTTGCTGGCCACGCAAGTGGTGTCACGCATCCGCCAGCAACTCGAGATTCAAGTGCCGCTGCGCCTGCTGTTCGCCCACAACAGTCTGCAAGGGTTTGTCCAAGCGATGGACTCGGCGTCGACCGAGCAGGAATCGGTGATCAGCCGCGTTCCGCGAGAACAGCCGCTGGCCTTGTCTTTCGCGCAACAGCGGCAGTGGTTCCTCTGGCAACTGGATCCGACCAGTAGCGCTTATCACATCCCGGCGGCGCTGCGCTTGCGCGGCGCACTGGATCCAGCGGCGTTGCAACAGAGCTTCGATGCGCTGGTCGAGCGTCACGAAAGTTTGCGCACTCGCTTCGTGCTGGACAACGAACGTCCGGTGCAAGTGATCGAAGATGCTGCTGCCGTGACCATTGCGCTTGCAGCGGTCGATGCCGCGCTCGACGCGCAAGGCCTGCGCGGGTTGATCGAAGCCGAAACCCGGCAACTGTTCGATTTGCAGCATGGGCCGCTGCTGCGGGTCAAACTCCTGCAATTGGCAGTTGACGACCATGTGCTGATCCTGACCCAACACCACATTGTTTCTGATGCCTGGTCGATGCAAATCATGGTCGATGATCTGATGCAGTTGTACGCCGGTTTCAGTCAGGGTCGACCGGCTGCGCTGACGCCGTTGCCGATCCAGTACGCCGATTATGGCCACTGGCAGCGGCAATGGCTTGAGGCGGGGGAGCAGCAACGGCAACTGGATTACTGGACAGAACAGTTGGGCGGCGAACAGCCGATTCTTGAATTGGCCACCGATCATCCGCGTCCGGCGCAGCAAAGCTATCGCGGTGCGCGTCTGCCGATCAGCCTGGAACCGGCGCTGGCTGAAGGCCTCAAGCGTCTGGCAAAAGAGCGCAACACCACGCTGTTCATGCTGTTGTTGGCGAGCTTCCAGACCCTGTTGCATCGCTACACCGGGCAAAACGATATTCGCGTCGGCGTACCGATCGCTAACCGTAACCGGGTCGAGACCGAGCGCCTGCTGGGCTTCTTCGTCAACACTCAGGTGCTCAAGGCTGACATCGACGGCAACCTGCGTTTCGACCAGTTGCTTGATCAGGTCAAGCAGCGCGCATTGGGTGCGCAGGCGCATCAGGATCTGCCATTCGAGCAGTTGGTGGAATTGCTCGCACCCGCTCGTAACCTGAGTCATACACCGTTGTTCCAGGTGATGTTCAACCATGCCAGCGATGCGCGTCGCGCCGTTTCGACGTTGCCAGGCCTGAGCCTTGAAGAACTGACCTGGGACGCTGGCACCGCGCAGTTCGACCTGACGCTGGACACCTTCGAGTTCGATGAAGGCATCAGTGCGGCGCTGTCGTATGCCAGCGATCTGTTCGAACCTTCGACCATCGCTCGTCTCGGCGAACATTTCCTCAACCTGCTGCGCGCTATCGTCGCGCAGCCGACCCGACGCATTGGCGAACTGCCGCTGCTCGACGCGGCCCAGCGCCGAGTGATCGTCGAGGACTGGAACCACACATTTGCCGACTACCCGAACCAGCAGCCGGTGCATCATCTGATCGAAGCGCAGGTCGAGCGTGATCCGCACGCGCTGGCGCTAGTGTTCGAAGGGCAGTCGCTGACTTACCGTGAGCTCAACGAACGGGCCAACCGTTTGGCCCATGCCTTGATCGCACGGGGCATCGGCCCGGATGTGCTGGTGGGTATTTCGGCGCATCGCAGTCTGGAAATGGTGATCGGCTTGTTAGCCATTCTCAAGGCTGGTGGCGCTTACGTGCCGCTGGATCCGGAGTACCCGACCGAACGTCTGGCGTACATGATCGATGACAGCGGCATTCAGTGGCTGCTGACGCAGCAGGCGCTGCTCGACACCTTGCCGATTCCCGATCGCCTGCAGACGCTGTTGCTCGACGCCGATGACGCGTGGCTGGGCGACGCCGCATCAAGCAATCCGACGCCGGCGCTGACCGCGCACAATCTGGCGTACGTGATTTACACCTCCGGCTCTACCGGCAAGCCCAAAGGCGCCGGCAACAGCCACGGCGCGCTGACTAACCGTTTATGCTGGATGCAACAGGCCTATGAGCTGCGCGCTGGCGACAGTGTGCTGCAAAAGACGCCGTTCAGTTTTGACGTGTCGGTGTGGGAGTTTTTCTGGCCGTTGATGACCGGCGTACGTCTGGTCGTCGCGGCACCGGGCGACCATCGTGATCCGGCGAAACTGGTCAGCCTGATCGAGCGCGAAGCGATCACTACCCTGCATTTCGTGCCGTCGATGCTGCAAGCGTTTGTCCTCGATGCCAATGTCAGCCGCTGCACCAGCCTGACCCGCATCGTTTGCAGCGGTGAAGCGCTGCCGGTCGATGCGCAGCAACAGGTTTTCGCCAAGTTACCGAATGCCGGTTTGTATAACCTCTACGGCCCGACCGAAGCGGCCATCGACGTGACCCATTGGACCTGCCGCGATGAAGGTCGCGATGCGGTGCCGATCGGCGAACCGATTGCCAACCTGATGACCTACATTCTCGACGCCGAACTCAATCCGGTGCCGAGCGGCGTCAACGGCGAGCTGTACCTCAGCGGCCAAGGCCTGGCGCGCGGCTACCACCGTCGCCCGGAATTGACCGCCGAACGCTTCGTTGCCAGTCCGTTCGTGGCCGGCGAGCGCCTGTATCGCACCGGCGATCTGGCGCGCTATCGCCCGAACGGTGTGATCGATTACATCGGTCGCATCGACCATCAGGTGAAAATCCGTGGTTTCCGTATCGAGCTGGGCGAAATCGAAGCGCGCCTGCTGGAACATGACTCCGTGCGTGAAGCGGTGGTCGTCGCGCAGGACAGCCGCAGCGGCAAAGTCCTCAGTGGTTATGTCGTCGCCACGGAATTTGACGCGACGGACTGGCCGTCAATGCGCGAAACCTTGCAGGCGCATTTACGCCAGACCCTGCCGGAACACATGGTGCCTGCGCACTTGACCCTGCTGCAAAGCATGCCGCTGAGCCCCAATGGCAAGCTCGACCGCAAGGCACTGCCGGCACCTGACGTGGCTGAAGCCCAGCAAGCTTTCGTCGCGCCGATCAATGCGATCGAAACAGCGCTGGCGCAGATCTGGCAAGCGGTGCTCGGCGTGGCTCAAGTCGGTACGGCAGACAATTTCTTCGCCCTCGGTGGCGACTCGATCAACTCGATTCAAGTGGTCAGCCGCGCCCGACAGCAGGGCATAGGCCTGACGCCGAAAGACCTGTTTTTGCATCAGAACATTCAAGCGCTGGCGCGCGTGGCCACGGCGACTGAGGATGCGGTGATCGACCAAGGCCCGGTCACCGGCGACAGTCCGCTGGTGCCGATGCAGCAGTGGTTCTTCGCCAGTGATATTCCGCACCGCGAGCACTGGAACCAGTCGGTGATGCTAACGCCGCGCGAGGCGCTGAACGTCGCGCACTTGCAGCAAGCCCTCGCAAATGTAGTGGCGCATCACGACGCTTTGCGTCTGCGCTTTGTGCAGGCGAGCAATGGCGCCTGGCAGGCCAGCCATCAGGCGCCGACCGAGCAGGTGTCGGAAATCTGGCAACGCTCAGCCGAGGGCGCTGACGAAATCGTCGCCATCGCCGATCAGGCCCAACGCAGTCTCGATCTGCAAAACGGCCCGTTGTTGCGCTGCACATTGATTGCCGTGCAGGACGGCAGCGAACGTCTGCACCTGGCGATCCATCACCTGGTGATGGACGGTGTGTCGTGGCGCGTGCTGCTGGAAGATTTGCAGAATGCTTATCGTCAACTCAGTGCCAATCAACCGGTGACGTTGCCGGCAAAATCCACGGCGTTGAAAACCTGGGCCGAGCAGTTGCAGGCTTACGCGCACAGCGAAACGCTGAACAAGGAACTCGACTACTGGAGCCGTCAACTCGATCAGGCCTTGCCGGAGTTGCCGCGTATTCGTCCTGAGGGCAGTCAGGCGTCGGTGCATGGCCGTTCGGTCAATACGCGTCTGGATGCCGAGCAGACCCACCGTCTGCTCAAGCAGGCGCCGTCGGCGTATCGCACGCAGGTCAATGACCTGTTGCTCAGCGCCCTGGCGCAAGTGATTTGCCAGTGGACGGCGCAGCCGGCGTGTCTGGTGCAGCTTGAGGGGCATGGTCGCGAAGAGCTGTTCGATGGCGTCGACCTGAGCCGCACGGTGGGCTGGTTTACCAGCCTGTTCCCGGTGTTGCTGACCCCGGCGAAACAGCCAGCCGAAGCGATCAAACGCATCAAGGAACAACTGCGCGCGGTGCCGGAAAAAGGTCTGGGCTATGGCGTGTTGCGCTACCTCGGTACGGACGCTGTCCAGCAACGTTTGGCGCAATTGCCGCAAGCGCGGATCACCTTCAACTACCTCGGCCAGTTCGACCAGAGCTTCGATGAGCAGGCACTGTTTGTGCCGAGCGAAGAGGGCAGCGGGGCCGGGCACGGCGACGACGTCGCCTTGAGCAACTGGCTGACCATTGATGGCCGGGTGTTCAACGGACAGTTGTCGCTGGACTGGACGTTCAGCCGCGATGTCTTCGACGAAGCGGTGATTCAGCAACTGGCCGATGCCTACGCGGTAGCGCTGGAGCAATTGATTGAGCATTGCTGCACCCAGGAGCACTTGGGCCTGACGCCGTCCGACTTCCCGCTGGCGCGTCTGACCCAGCCGCAGCTGGATCGTCTGCCGGTGCCCGTGGCGCAGGTGGAGGATATTTACCCACTGTCGCCGATGCAGGACGGCATGTTGTTCCACACCTTGGCCGACGACAGTTCCGGTTTGTACATCAACCAGATCAGCCTGCCGGTGCACGGTCTGGACACCGAACGCTTTGCACAGGCGTGGCAATACGTGATCGGCCGCGAAGACATTTTGCGCACCAGTTTCCACTTCCCGGAAGGCTCGAATACCCCGGTGCAGATCGTCCATCGTCAGGTGGAGTTGCAACTGACGGTGGAAGACTGGCGCGTGCGAGACATCAATGAAGCCGCCGTCACCGAACGAGCGACCGCCGATTATCTGGCCGGTTTCGACCTCAGTCAGGCGCCATTGCAGCGCGTCTTGCTACTGCGTCTGGAAGACGATCGCTACCAGATGATCTGGACCTGCCATCACATCCTGATGGATGGCTGGAGCAGTTCGCGGTTGTTCGGCGAAGTCATGCAGTTCTACAGCCACGGCCAGGTGCAGGGCCGTAATGGTCGCTATCGTGAATTCATCGAGTGGCTGCAACGTCAGGATCAGGGTTCGCTGGAAAGTTTCTGGCGCAGTCGCCTCGAACCGCTGGAGCAGGCGACGTCGCTGAATCAGGCGATGTTCCCGCGACATGTCGAGGAACTGCCGGGGCACGAGGCGATTTATTCACGGTGGGACGCGGCGCAAACCGCGCGTTTGCAGCAGGCTTGTCGTGCCTTGCAAATCACCCCGAACACGTTGATTCAGGGGGCGTGGTTGCTGTTGCTGCAACGCTTTACCGGGCAGAACACCGTGGTATTTGGCGCGACCGTTTCCGGTCGCCCGGCCGGTTTGGCCAACGCCGACAATATTCTTGGCCTGTTCATCAACACCTTGCCGGTGATCCAGACCTTGCGGCCGGAACAGCCGCTGGATCAGTGGCTGCAGCAACTGCAGGCATACAACACCGATATTCGCGAGTTTTCCCATGCACCGTTGGCGGACATTCAGCGCTGGTCGGGGCTGGGCGGGCAGGGCTTGTTCGACAGCATCATCGTCTTCGAAAACTACCCGATCGACGAGCGTCTTAGCGAGCAGCAGGACAGCGGTCTGAGCTTCGGTGAGTCACGCAATCATGACGTGACCAATTTCCCGATGGACCTGGCAGTCAATCTCGGCGAGCAGTTGTCCATCGAGTATCTGTTCCTGCGTAACGCCTTCAGCCTTGAGGCGGTGGAGCAGATCCGTCGCACGCTGGAAGACACCCTTGAAGCGATGATCGCCGCGCCAAGCGTGTGCCTGGGCAACTTGCAGCGTTTGTCCGCGCAACAATGGCAAGCGTTTGAACAATGGAGCGCAGCGCCTGAGGCGAGTTATCAGGCGCAGTTGCTGCCCGAATTGATTGCTCGTCATGCGCAGTCGCGGCCTGAGGCCACGGCACTGGTCTGCGGTGACGCTACGCTGAGTTACGCTGAGCTGGAGCGTCGCGCCAACCGTCTCGCCCATCGACTGATCGAACTGGGTGCCGGGCCGGAAGTGGTTATCGGGGTGGCGCTGGAGCGTTCGGTGGAAATGGTCGTGGCATTGCTGGCGGTGATGAAAAGCGCTTCGGCGTATGTGCCGCTGGACATCGATTATCCGCCGGAGCGTCTGGCGTTCATGATCGAAGATTCGGCGATGGCGCTGCTGCTCACCCACACGCAGGTGCAAGATCGCTTGCCGGTGGTCGAGGGGCTGGCGCGTCTGGCTATCGATGAATTCGACGACAGCGCTTACCGCGACACACCTCCGGTCAGCGGCTTGCTCGCGGGCAATCTGGCGTATCTGATTTACACCTCCGGTTCGACCGGAAGGCCGAAAGGCGTCGCAGTGGCGCACGGGCCGATGAGCATGCACTGCCAGGCCATTGCCGAGCTGTACGACATGGACGAGCGCACCCGTGAGCTGCATTTCATGTCGTTTGCCTTCGACGGTGCCCACGAGCGCTGGCTGAGCACGCTGTTCAGCGGCGGCACGCTGGTGATTCGCGACGCCAGTTTGTGGACACCGGAGCAGACCTTCGAGGCCTTGCATCAGCACGCGATCACGATTGCCTGTTTCCCGCCGGCCTACCTTAAACAACTGGCCGAATACGCCGCGCACAGCCAATTGGCGCCGCCGTCGGTACGCGTATATTGTTTCGGCGGCGACGCGGTGCCGGATCAAACCTTTGAGCAAGTGAAAGCCGCGTTGCGTCCGCAATTCTTCACCAACGGTTATGGCCCGACCGAAACCGTGGTCACGCCGATGCTGTGGAAGGTGCCGGTCAGCGAGCGCTGTGAAGCGGCGTACGCGCCGATCGGTCGTGCTGTCGGCGAACGTGCGTTGTACGTGCTCGACGAAGATCTCAACCCGCTGCCGCCGGGCATCGCCGGCGAGCTGTACATCGGCGGCCAGGGTATCGCCCGTGGCTACTACCAGCGTCCGGATCTGAGCGCCGAGCGTTTCGTGCCGGACCCGTTCGGGCCGCCGGGCGATCGTCTGTACCGCAGCGGCGATCTGGTGCGCCAGCGTGCCGACGGTGTGCTCGATTACGTCGGGCGCATCGACCATCAGATCAAGGTGCGCGGGTTCCGTATCGAACTCGGCGAAATCGAAGCCAGTCTGCGTCAGCTCGCCGACGTCAGCGATGCCTTGGTGATCGCCCGCGACAGTGCCTCGGGTAAACAACTGATCGGTTATGTGGTGACGCCGCAGGGTGTGGCCATCGGTGATCGACTCAAGTCCGAATTGCGTGCGCAACTGCCGGACTACATGGTGCCGGCGCAGGTGATCTGCCTCGCCGCGCTGCCCGTCACGCCGAACGGCAAACTCGATCGCCAGGCCTTGCCGGAACCCGAGTTCAAAGGCGCGGAGTATGTGGCCGGGCGCACCCGTGACGAGCAATTGCTGGCCGAGGTCTGGGCCGATGTGTTGCAAGTCGAGCGGGTGGGCATTACCGACAATTTCTTCGAACTGGGTGGCGACTCGATCCTCAGCCTGCAAGTGGTGTCGCGGGTGCGCAACCACGCGGAGCTGAAGATGGATCTGAAATTGCGCGACCTGATGCGTGGACAGACCATCGAAGCGATTTTCGAACAGCGTTCAAGCGCAGTGGCGAGCGTGGTTGAAGACGTGACGCAGGTGGCGGCGGAAGGGCAGTTCAACCTGATTCCGATCCAGCAATGGCTGTTCGATCAACGCATGAGCGAGCCGCATCACTACAACCAGGCGTTGATGTTGGGTGCGCGGCAGGCACTGAATTTGCCGGCGCTGGAAATGGCCCTGCGCGCAATGATGCAGCAACACGACGCCCTGCGTCTGCGCTTCAGCGATGTCGGCGCGCGTCATTATCAGCATTACCAACCGCTGGCGGAGATGCAGGCGCAATGGGCCAACGAAGCGTTGCTGTGGCAGCACGAAGTGGCCGATGAAGCCGAACTGGAACTGTATGCCGAGCAGGTGCAACGCAGCCTCGATCTGCACAATGGGCCGGTGTGGCGCACGGCGCACGTGACGTTGCCTGATGGCGAAAGTCGTGTGCTGATGGTCATTCATCACTTGGTCATCGACACGGTGTCATGGCGTTTGCTGTTGCAGGATTTACAGGTGGCTTACGAGGCGTACAGCGCCGGTGGCTCACCGAACCTGCCGATTCGCACCAGCAGCTATCGCGCCTGGGCCGAAGGCTTGCAAGCCTACGCGGCGGATTATCCGCCCGAGGAAAAGGCCTGGTGGCTGGCGCAGATCGACCAGCCCGGCAGCGAGTTGCCGTGCGATAACCCGCGCGGCAAGAATCAGGTGCAATACCAGTCGGTGGCGCATTTGGGCTTGTCGGAACAGCACACCCAGCAACTGCTCAAGCAAGTGCCGGCGGTGTATCAGACGCAGATCAACGATGTGCTGCTGGCGGCGTTGAGCCGGGTGCTGTGCCGCTGGAGTGAGCAGTCTTCGGTGCTGATTCAGCTTGAAGGCCACGGGCGTGAAGATCTGGTCAAGGACATCGACTTGAGCCGCAGTCTGGGCTGGTTCACCAGCATGTTCCCGGTGCGCCTGATACCCGGCGAAAACGCCGACATCGGTACCTCGGTGCGCGCCGTGCAGCGGCAATTGGCGGCGGTGCCAAATAAAGGTCTGGGCTACGGCGTGCTGCGTCACATGAGCGGCGGGGCGATGGCCGAGACCTTGAGTCAGGCACCGCAGGCGCGCGTGACCTTCAACTATTTGGGGCAGTTTGACCAAAGCTTTGACGACAAAGCCATGCTGGTGCCGGCGGCAGAAAGCTACGGCAGTTGCTACAGCCCGCATGCTGCGCTGGGCAACTGGCTGGAAGTGGTCGGTCAGGTGTACGACGGGTGCCTGGCCTTGCGCTGCATCTATAGCACTCGCCGTTACCGCGCCGAGACTGTCGAGCAACTGATGCGCGAGTATCAGGCGGAACTGGAGGCGCTGATCGAGCACTGTGTCGCACAAGCGGCCTAAGTATTAGCCCTGATCCATCGTTATACACAGAGGAGCCCTTGCGGCTCCTCTTTTGTCTGTGGCTTTTTCATAAGGAAACCTGCGATGTCCCTGCATCCGGAACTCAATGCCTTCCTCGACTTGGCCGAAGAAAGCCAGGCCGATGGCCCCGGCCCGTTTCATTTGTCGACGCCGGCTCAGGCCCGGGAAGCCTTCGAGCGCACCACGGTGCAGTTGCGCTGGGGCGCGCCGGCGGATGTCAGTGTCGTGACGGTGCCGTACACCGCGCGTGATGGCGCCAGTCTGGAGCTGCGTTTATATCGGCCCGCCAATGCGCAGGCCGAGGCGCTGCCGGTGCTGGTGTATTTCCACGGTGGTGGTTATGTGGTCGGCAGCCTGCAATCCCATGACGGCGTGTGTCGCGAGTTTTGCGCGCGTACGCCGTGCGCGGTGTTGTCGGTGGGTTATCGCGTGGCGCCGGAACACAAATTTCCAACGCCGCTTAATGATGGTGCTGATGCCTTGGCGTGGCTGGCGCAGCACGCTGTGGCTGAAGGTCTGGATATCAACCGCGTGGCGTTCGGTGGCGACAGTGTTGGCGCGACACTGGCGACAGTGTTGGCCCTGCAAGCGGCGCTCGATCCGGCTTCGCTGGCAATCAAACCTTGCCTGCAATTGCTCTGCTATCCGGTAACGGACGCCTCCACCAGCAGCCCCTCGACCGAGCTGTTTGGCGAAGGTTATCTGCTGGAAAGCGAGACGCTGGAGTGGTTCTACCGGCACTACGCCAACGACGCGGCGGATCGTCTCGACTGGCGCTTCTCACCGCTGCTGGCGACGGATTACCAAGGCATGGCCCCGGCCGTCATCGCCTTGGCTGGCCACGATCCATTGCTCGACGAAGGCCGCGCTTATGCCCGGCGTCTGCAAGAGCACGGCGTAAGCGTGGAGCTGATCGAATACACAGGTTTGATTCACGACTTCCTGCGTCTGCAGAGCGTGGTGCCGGACATCGATAACGTCTACACCCAACTCACCCAAAGCCTGCGCACAGCCCTGTCACACTAAACACATCCCCTGTAGGAGCTGCCGAAGGCTGCGATCTTTTGCTCTTTAAGATCAACAGATCGCAGCCTTCGGCAGCTCCTACAAAAAAGCGGTTTCAGGGCATAAAAAAACCGGGCAATCGCCCGGTTTTTTTGTCGGTGGGGTGGCTTACCAGTCGTAAGACACTTCAACCGATGCCACGCGCTCCTGGCCGTAGTAGCAACCGAACGAGTAGTTGCAGTCCGAGATGTACTCACGGTCGAAGATGTTCTGCACGTTCACGCTGGTCTGCACGCCGCGCAGGCTTGGCGAGAGTTTGCCCATGTCGTAGCTGACGGTGGTGTCGTAGACAACGTAGGACGGCACGTCGAACGAGTTGGCCGCATCACCCGGCTTGCGACCGGTGTAGCGGGCGCCGACGCCGAAGGTCAGGCCGTTGAGCGAAGCCTGGGTGAAGTGATAGTTGGCCCACACCAGCGCCGAAACAGGCGACTGTGCTTCGCTGCGGTTGTCTTCGTTGCCCCAGGTGTCTTTGGTGTAGAACGAGTCGAGGTAGCTGGCGGCCGCCATCACGTCGATGTTGTCGAAGGTCGATTTGACTTCCAGTTCGACACCACGCGAGCGCACTTCACCCGACTGCGCCTGGTATTGCGGGTACTCGGTGTCGCCGGTCAGCACGTTCTTCTGTTTGATCTGGAACACCGAAGCGGTGATCAGGGTCTGGTCGAACGGCTGGTATTTCACACCGATTTCGTATTGCTCGCCTTCGGTCGGCTCAAAGCCTTTGCCACCGCGCTCAGGCGCTGCAGTGCCGAGGGTCGGCAGGAACGATTCCGAGTAGCTGACGTACGGCGCGAGGCCGAAGTCGGTGACGTAGGTCAAGCCGACACGGCTGGTGAATTTGTGGTCACGCTTTTCTTCGACGGTGCGTGCCAGCAGATCCTTGTTTTCCACTTCGGCCCAGTCCTGGCGGCCACCGATGGTGAGGATCCACTTGTCCAGTTTGATCTGGTCTTGCAGGTACACACCGGTCTGGCGAATGGTGTTGTCCCACTTGGTGTCCAGTTGCGGCGTGACGCTGCTGGTGTCGTAGTTGTTGTTCGCGCCGTAAAGGTTGATCGGCAACACGTTGTAGGCGTTGTAGCCGTCGTACTTACGGTTGAAGTGGCGATAATCCACGCCCATCAGCGTGGTGTGTTCCAGCGCGCCGGTGTTGAATTTGTATTCCAGATTGTTATCCACGGTGTATGCAGTGTTGTGCTGTTTCCAGTTCAGCTTGACCCGGTTGGCCTGGGTGTAATCGGTCACGCCGGCGTCATCGGTGACGAAGCTGCGCAGGTAGAAACCTTTGTAGTCATCGCGCACGTCGGTGTAACGCGCGGTGGAGCGGTATTTCAAATCTTCGGTGAGGTTGTGCGTGAAGTCGTAGCCGAAGACGTACTGATCGCGTTTGTAGTCGTTGTATTTCGAGTCGCCGGAGAAGAATTCGCGGTCGATGCGCTCGCCGTTCGGGCCGCGCTTGAGCGAGCCGATCATCGGCAGCGCCTGATAGTCTTCCAGACCGTCGTCACGCTGGATCTGCGCGAGCAGGGTCAGCGAGGTGTCGTCGTTTGGCGTCCAGGTCAGGCTTGGCGCCAGCAACATACGCTCGCTGTGCGTGTGATCGACCTGTTGGCCGCCTTTTTTGCCAACGCCAACGACGCGGTAGGTGAACTCTTTCTGATCGTCGATCGGGCCGCTGGTGTCGAATGCGCCGTTAACCCGATCGTAGCTGCCGGCACCCAGTTTGACCTGGCTGCGCTGCTCGGTGGTCGGACGCTTGGACACCATGTTGATGATGCCGCCCGGCTGGTTTTGGCCGTACAGCACCGAGGATGGGCCTTTGAGCACTTCGATGCGCTCAAGGGTGTACGGATCGATCTGCGGTGCGCCGCCGAGGCTGCCGGCGTACGGCAGGTAGGCGCCGTCGAGGTACAGCGGCGTCGGTGCAAAACCACGGCTGGTGATTTCGTCGGCGATGGCGTTGCGGTCGGTGAAACCACCGACGTTAAGGCCCGGCGTGTAGCGCAGGGCCTGGGTCAGGTTGCGTGCGCCCTGGGTCTGCACTTGCTCGGCAGTGATGACGTTGATGGTCTGCGGGATTTCCAGGATCGGCGTGTCGGTCTTGGTACCGGTGGCGCTGCGAGTCGCGACATAGCCGTCGACCGGGCCATAGGCGGATTCAACCGCTCGGCCATTGATGTTGGTGGCGCCCAGCTCCAGCGAGTTACCGCTCGATCTGCCGCGCACGGTGACGGTGTTGTCCTGCACGGTGAATATGACGCCGGTCCCCACCAGCATCTTCGACAGCGCTTGCGACGGCGACAACCGGCCGCTGACCGGTTGGCTGCGCAGGCCCTGGACGTCATCAGCGCTGTACAGCACTTGCATGTTCGATTGCGTGCCCAATGCCTGCAGTGCGCTTGCCAGCGATTGCGCAGGGATATTGAAATTCACTTCTTCAGCCTGAACGTGGGCGCTGAACGGCAAGGCGAGGGCCATGCTGAAGGCGGTAGCGCTGAAGCCAGGTTGCAACATGCGACGCATGATCAGCGCCTTGGTAAAACGTGGAATCCCCGGAATTGCTGGCATTGTGTTTCACTCTTGCAGGTTTTAATTGGGTTGTAGTTGTTATCGATTCTTAATTAGACGCACGAGCCTCAGAAAACCAGAATGAGAATCGTGGCTATTTACGCCGTTTGCAGTTCCGTGATGACTTTTCCCGCTTCCATTCGCACCAATTGGTCGGCGACATCGAAGTAACGATCATCGTGGGAAATGACGATGATGGTTTTGCCCAGACGCTTCAGGTCGGGCAGCAGCTCGGTGTAGAAAATGCGCCGGAAGGTCGGATCCTGATCCGCCGCCCACTCGTCAAAGACCAGCACTGGACGCTCTTCCAGCCAGGCATTGACCAATGCCAGACGTTTGCGCTGACCGGTCGACAGGTCGGTGGTGGTGAACGAGCCGTCACGCACGCTGACCTTGTGCGCGATCTCCAGGCGTTGCAGGTATTGGTTGGCGTCTTCGGGGATGTGCGTGTCGCCCTGTACCACGTCGTCGAACAGGTAGTAGTCGGCGAAAATCGTCGTGAACAGCTGGCGGTAGTCGTCGCGGGTGAGGGCGGTGACCACTTGCTCGTTGAGGCGGATTTCACCCTGCTGCGGCGCATAAAGTCCCAGCAGCAACTTGATCAGGGTGGTCTTGCCGCAACCGTTTTCACCGACAATGAATACGATGTCGCCCTGATCGATCTTCAGGTTGACCGGGCCGAGTTTGAACGGCGTGGCACCTTCGACCGCCGGGAAGCTGTAGGCGACGTCGGTCAGTTCGAGGCTGTGCACCGCGGTTTTACGATTGCCCTGATCGCTGAGCAACAGGTGCGGCTCTGGCGAGGAGAACTGTTCCGACAACTCGGCGATGCGGCGGAAGGCGATCTGTGCGCGGCTGACAATCGGCAGCGTGCCAATCAAATGCTCCAGCGGCCCTTTCATGTACAGCAGCACCAGCACGAAGCCGCTCATCACCGCTTTGTCCGTGCTCGGCCAAAGTGATTGCAGGGCCAGCGCCAAACCGATCACGACAAAGAACAGCATCGAACCGAAGGTTTTTGCGACCACGAAAATATTCACCGAGCGAATCTGCGTGTCGCAGATTTTGTCGGCGGTGTGCTCGATACCCGAGACGAACATGCGATGACGACGTGGGCGGTGGATGCGCAGTTCCTTGGCGCCTTCAGCGATGGCGTTGTAGTGCTTTTGCAATTCGTCTTCGGAATCGCGGGCCTCCATGAAGCCTTTGATGCCGTGGCCGCGAGCGATGTACTGGACGATGGTGCCGATGATGATCGCCACCACCATCATCAGAAACATCGGCCACGACAGCATTGCCAGGTAGCCCATGCAGCCGAGCGTCACGGTGAGGGAAATGGCCAGCGGCGCGAAGGCAAAGGCGAAATCGCTGATGGTGTCGACGTCATGGGTCAGCACTGGAATCAGCCGATGGCTGCGATAGCGCTCGATCTGTTCGATCGGCGCTGAGAGCACCTTTTCACCCAACTCTTTGCGCAGTTTCGCGATGATTTTCTGGCCGACGTAATTGGTGCCAATGTCGGAGAAAATCGAACTGACCAGTGCCAGCAGGCACAACCCGGCGAACGCGGCGACCACGGTGTTGGTCAGGCCGCCCTCGGCATGCAGCACATTATTGATTGTCGCCAGCAGCACCGTGACGCTCAGGCCACCGACCATGCCCAGCAGGATCGAGCCGGCAACAATCAGACGAAAGGGTTTGAGCAGGGTGAACAATTCATTGATCACCCCGCGTGTTGGTTTGCTCATGGAGGTTCCCTGCTTGAAAGAACGGCGAAGGCCGGCATCGGTCGCGGGCTTCGCCTGGGTGCGTAGAGGGCGGGGGCGCGTCGCAATGGATCGCGCCCACCTGTAAAACGACTGGAGGGGTGGTTAATTTAAGGGGCGCTGCGGTTACAGATCGCGGACGACCCGGAAGCCGATCCAGTCGCCGCGATCACCCGGCACCAGCGCGTTGCGGTTGCCGGAGCGGGAGAACACCGGCGCCTCGCCCCAGTCGTTGCCGCGAATGCGCTTGAATTCGCACTTGCCGTTCAGCCAGGCACTGCCGTCGCTCGGTGCGCCGACGTAGTTTTCGTTGTAGCAATCGGCCGTCCATTCGTAGACGTTGCCGTGCATGTCGTACACGCCAAACGCATTCGGCGCGAAGCTGCCGGCCGGGGCGGTGAAGTTGTAGCCGTCGGCGGCGCCATAGGTGTTGGCGTGTTTGGCGATGCTGTATTCCTTGCCTTCATCGAACGGGAAGGGGAACGGCCCGCTGGTGCCGCCACGGGCGGCGTATTCGCGCAGGGATTCGCTGACCAGTCGGTATTGTTTGCCGGTCTTTTTCGACAGCCACGCGACGTAGGCATTGGCCTCGGCGAAGTCCATGCACACGGCGGGGTGGCGGTCGGTGTATTGCTTGCGCGGGTCGCTGCCCTGATAGTCCGGAATCCCCGCTTTGCACGCGCGGCCCGGGCGGTCGTCGCCGTCCGGCATCTGGTAACCGGTGTCCTTCAGGTAGGCGAACCATTCGCCCTTGAGCACCTGAAAACGGCTGATGGCCAAGGGTTTGGCGAACGTCACCGGGTGCATCGGGCTTTCATCGGGCTCGCGGCCGACTTCGTCATCCGGGGTGCCCATGGTGAAGGTGCCGGTGGGCAGCACGACCATTTCCGGGCAGTCCTTGCAGTCCTTGAACACTTTGCCCGGCGCAGGTGGCGTGGCGGCCTGAGCGGCGCTCGGCATGAGGCCGGCGGCGAGGGCGGCGAGCACCAGAGCGGGCAGGGCTTTCAGAGAAAAACGAGGTAACTCAGTGTTCATTTCGCGTCTCGCTAAAAAGGAAAAAAAGGGCAGGCTCACAGGGCCTGGTCGAGGATGCTCAGCAGGCGGTCGATCTGCGCTTCGTTGTTGAGCAGCCCCGGTGCGGTGCGGATCACCGGGCCGACGTCACGCTCGACGGCATCGGCAACCACACGGTTGGCCATCAGGTGCACGGCGATCTTGTCGCTGTCCTTGCCCTTGACCCGGAAGAAAGTGAAACCGGCAGAAAACTCCGGACTCAACGGCGTCACCAGTTCGATCTGTGGGCGTTGCAGCAGACGTTTTTTCAGGTAGCTGTTGAGCTCATGAATGCGCGCCTGCACCTCGGCTTTGCCCAATTGCAGATGCAACTTGAACGCCTCGGTCAGCGCCCAGCGGTGTTCGAAGGCGTGATAACCGCCCGGCGTCATCGTCGTGGAAAAGTGCTCGGCCTCGGAGAAGGTCGGGATGATCGGCGTGACGTATTTCACTTCCGGCGTGCGGCTGCAGACGATGCCGGTGCCGCGTGGGCCGAACATCCATTTGTGTGTGCCGGCGATAAAGAAGTCGCAATTCATCGCCGGGAAACTCAGGTCTTCAACGCCAAAACCGTGCACACCGTCGACCACGTAAATGATCCGGTCGGCATCGCTGCGCCCACGGTTGTGTTTGTCGACCAGCGCGCCGATCGCGCCGAGCGGTAGCTTCACGCCGCTGCCCGAATGCACCCAGCACATGCCCAGCACGCGGGTCTCGGGCCGGATGCTGCGGTCGATGTTGGCCAGCAGTTGTTTCTCGCTGATCGTTTGCGGATCGTCGAACAAGCGAATCTTGCGCACCTTGGTGCCTTCACGCTCACTGCGCAGTTCCAGAATCGTGTGGGTGGCGTAGTGCTCGTGTTCGGTGGTGAGGATTTCCTGATCGGCGCGCACGTGCACGCCGCCGTAAATCATGGTCAGGCCTTCGGTGGTGCTGCCGGTCAGGGCGATCTGCTTGGCATCGGCTTGCAGGTATTGGCCGGCCCAGACGCGCACATCGTGTTCGCGTTTTTCGATCACGCCGACGTCCCAGTCCATCGCCAGCCCCGGGTTTTTATCGAGTGGGGCGCGGTGCATTTCAATGGCGTCGCGCACCGGTTTCGGGTGGCTGGTGATGAGGAAATTGGAGAAGTGCAGGTACTCGGGATCTTGATTGAACAGCTGCTGCAACTGCGCCCATTTATCGCGCGGCAACGGTGCGATCGGCGTGGCGGCAGCAACGCTCGGCAGGCTCGCGCCGAGTGGCAGCGCCGCCGCGAGGATTCCGGCCTGCTTCAAAAAGTCACGACGATTGCTCATGGCTTGACGGTGTCCTGAGCAGCGGCCACTGCCGGTTTGGCGGATTTCTCGACCTGATCCCAGACGCGCAAAAAGTTGCCGCCCCAGAGCTTGGCGATGTCGGCTTCGGAGTAGCCGCGCGAGAGCAATTCGGCGGTGACGTTGCGGATCTCGCCAACGTTCTCCCAGCCTTTGACGCCGCCGCCTTCGTTGAAGTCCGAGCTGATGCCGACGTGATCGATGCCGATCTTGCGCACGGTGTAATCGATGGCGTCGCCCAAGTCTTTGAGGCTGGCTTTCGGTTCCTCTTCGAGAATCGCGTAGAGCTGGCCGGCGTACTCGCCAAATTTCTGCTCCGACCACGCGGCGATGATCGGGTCGCCCGGCATCAGCGCCATGGCCAGGTTCGGCAGCGGTGGCAGGTCGTAGCGTTTGCGCAGTTCGTTGAGCTTGTCCTGAGTGCCTTGGGTCAGCGGGCGCAGGTACTGCGAGAAGCCGACGATCTGCACCACGCCGCCACTGTTCTTGATCAGCTGCATTTCCTTGTCGCTGAGGTTGCGCGGAATATCCACCATCGCCCGTGGTGCGGAGTGCGACGCCACCAACGGTGTG
Organism: Pseudomonas sp. NPDC087804; assembly: GCF_044742965.1. NCBI lineage: Bacteria > Pseudomonadati > Pseudomonadota > Gammaproteobacteria > Pseudomonadales > Pseudomonadaceae > Pseudomonas > Pseudomonas sp. NPDC087804. The sequence goes on from NZ_JBIUVN010000012.1 coordinate 63,169, forward strand.
CGGCTCAGTTGCGCGACTTGTTCAAGGGCCTTGGTCGACATCTGCGAGACGTCGATGATCACGCCCAGATCGTTGAGGCGTTTGACCGCTTGCTTGCCCAGATCCGAGAGGCCATCGAGGGCGTCGGGTGAATCGTTGAAGAACGGCAACGGCCGCGACGAGTCAGCCCAGTCGTTGTTGCCGATGTAGCTGAAGCCGAACATGCGCATGCCGCGCGCCGTCCACAAATCCAGCAAGTTGAGGTCGTGGCCGAGGGGGTAGGCGTTGAGCATGCTGATGAAAATCGCAAACTTGCCTTCGCCATGCAGGCGGCGGAAATCGGCGGGGGTGTAGGCGATCCCGACCTGATTGGGGAAGTCGCGCACCATGCCGGAAATGATCTTGTAGCGGATCTCTTGTTGATTGCGCGCCTCGTCGACGAAACCGGCGGTGGGTTTGTGCGGGGCGTTGGCGCCGTTCCAGATTTCCGGCCAGCCGAAAATCGTCAGCGCTGCACCGGACAGGCGACCACGGTTGGCTTTGACCAGGTCGAACTGGCCGCTGCCGTCCTTGTCGACCTCGTTGCCGGTGGTGCCGAAATCCTGGGTGACGGTGATGTGGCTGTCGAACGAGAGCATGTGCTCGTGCAGCGCTTCGGCCTGCTGCATGACTTTGTGCGGGTAGCCGGGATTGTCCTTGAACCAAATGTCCCACACCGCAAAAGCAGCGCCGGCGCTGACCGCCAGAGCCAGCGGCAGGCCGATGAAAAGAGCCTTTTTCGAACGTGGTTTTGTCATTGCCATCTCAGTCAGGTTCGCCGTCGAGGTGCAGGCGCAGAGGCCTTTGCTATCTGGGAAGAACGAGTGGATGGCCGTGGAATTTAGGTCGCCGGGTTAAAAGATCGCAGCCTTCGGCAGCTCCTACAGGGATATACATTGCATGTAGGAGCTGCCGAAGGCTGCGATCTTTTCAAACCCACATAAATTTACCCGCGCAGCAAACGTTCTAGCTTGGATAAAGCCTGCTTCAGGGCTGACACAGGTAGGGCAATGAGGATTTCTCGACGATGGTTCATGGCAGGGCTGGCGTTGACCGGCGCTGCCGTACCGGCGGCTTATTTCGGGCACCGTGAATGGACGAAGCCGGATCCGACGATCACCCCCGGTGAGGCGTCGTTCGATGTCGCCGACGTGGCCGGGCAGCGCCTGTCCAATGCCTTGCGCGGGGTCTGGAACATTCGGTTTACCGGCACTGACGCCGGCCTCGATGGCTTGCCGGCTGAAGGGCTGGAAGTGTTTCTCGACATCGGCCAGAAGGGCCGGGGCGTCAATGGCTTCCTCGACACTGCCGAGCGTTTGCGCAGTGACGAAATACCTCGTTACCGAATTCTTGGCGATCTGGCCGGGGCAGAGGCCTCGAAACTCAGTTGGCGGTTGCTCGGCACGGACGGTCGCGTCGATTACGAACTGAACATGATCCTCGATGAAGTCTGGGCTGACTTCGGCAATGCCGGCAGCGGCACCCTCAGTGGCACGGTGCAGCGCCTCGATCGCCCGTTGGCCTTGCCCGCGCAGGACAATCGCTTTATCGCGGTCAAATGCCTGTTCCCTGAAGCCCGCCAGCGCACGCCGTTGAATGCGCCGTTGCTGGCATGGCTGGTGTCGCCGGAACATCGCCTGTTCCATCAGGTCTGGCACGCCACCCGCGACAAATGGCACACGCTGCCCGAGGATAAACGCAATGCCCTGCGCGGCCTCGGCTGGCAGCCCGGGCCGCGTGACCAGGAGCGGGATGCGCGTGGTACGCACAAGGATCGCAACGGCTCCGGCATCGATTTCTTTTTCATGCACCGGCACATGCTCGGCACGGCGCGCTCGATGATGGATTTGCCGTCGTGGCAGTTCTTCCCATTGCCGCAACCGGAGCTGATCCGTGATCGCCAGGGCTTCGCGCGCTACTTCGACAACCACGACGGCACGGCCCTGCCGCCGACCTGGCTGGCGGCCGAAGATGACGAATACACCCAGTGGGTCAGCGACCTGAAAACCGCCGAGACCTATCAGAGCAATTTTGAAGTCTGGGAATCGCAGTACCGTGATCCGCAATATTTGTCGAAGCTCACTTTGGGCCAGTTTGGTTCAGAAGTAGAGCTGGGCCTGCACGACTGGCTGCACATGCGTTGGGCGTCGGTGCCGCGTGACCCTTCCAACGGTCAGCCGGTGCCGCTGGCGCGTGATCTCGATGACTTCGCCGCCCGCTGGTTCGCCGCCGAAAACGATTTCCTCGGCGACCCGTTTTCATCCCATGTGAACCCGGTGTTCTGGCATTTTCATGGCTGGATCGATGATCGCATCGAGGATTGGTATCGCGCGCACGAGCGCTTCCATCCGGGCCAGGTCACGCGCCTTGAGGTCAACGGCGTGAAGTGGTTCGCGCCAGGTCGCTGGGTGGAAATCGCTGATCCATGGCTGGGGCCGGATACGCACGGTTGCAGCACCACACCGGGTTTGCAGGTGGGCCGATCAGTGGAGATGGATCCGGAAACCATGAAACTGGCCCTGCGCATCACCTTCGGCGAAGACGAAAAGAAACTCGCCAACCTGTTCCGCCGCGTGCCGCAACGGCCGTGGTATGCGCGCAATCTGAAAGCCAAGGCTTAAAGCAAAAGATCGCAGCCTTCGGCAGCTCCTACACTGATCCCTTGTAGGAGCTGCCGAAGGCTGCGATCTTTTGATCTTCAGAAAACCCGCCACCCACCCCCAAGCGCCTTGTACAGCGCGATACTCGCCTGCACCCGCGACAGGCGCAGTTGCACGTTCAGATCCTGCGCTGCATACAGCGTGCGCTGAGTTTCCAGTACGGTCAGCAAGTCCTCGGCCCCGGCCTGATAACGGCTTTGGGCGATGTTGAAAGCGGTCTGTGCTTGACTCAGTTCTTCGCTCTGCCATTGGCGTTGTTCGTCCAGCCCGCGAATGCTGTTGAGGGCTTTTTCGACGTCGGCGAAGCCGTTGATGATCGCGCCGCGGTAGGTTTGCAGCAGCTCATCCTGACGCGCCGTGGCCTTGTCGCGCTCAGCGCTGAGGCGGCCGTTATTGAAGATCGGCGCGACCAGCCCCGCAGTCAGGTTGTAGAAAGGACTGCGGATCAAGTCATCAAACTTGTCAGCGCCCGAGCCGAGCTGCGCCGTCAATGTGACAGTGGGCAACATCGCGGCGCGAGCGACTTTGACATCAGCCTCGGCGGCCGCCAATTGTGCTTCGGCGCGAGCAATGTCCGGGCGATGGGTGAGCAAATCGCTCGGCACACCGCTGGCAATCCCCGGCCATTGCAGACGATCGAATGATTCCTGATTGGCCGCGAGTTGCTGCACCGGTTGGCCGAGCAGGGCGGCGAGGCTGATCAACGCATCCTGCGCCTGTTGTTGTACCAGCGGCAGTTGCCGTTGCTGGGCGGCGACCAGGCTTTTCTGCTGCGCCAGTTCCAGCGCTGTCGCCGAGCCGGAATCAAACCTCGTCTGCACCAGTTTCAGCACGCTTTGCGCGTTAGCCAGATTCAGTCCGGCAATGCGGCTCTGCTCACGCAACGACAAGGTTTGCGCATAAGTATTGGCAACGCCGCTGAGCAACGTCAGCTCAACGGTCGCGCGATCAAATTCGCTGGCCTGCAACGCAAATTGCGCACTGTCGCGAGACGCCTGTTTACCGCCCCAGAAATCGATCTCATACGTTGCGCTCAAATTGGCATCGAAATAGTCCACGGCCTTATTGCTGCTGTCGGCATCCAGCTGGCTATAACCCTTGCCGCGCAACAGTTTCTGCCGATTGGCATTCAGCCCGGCCTTGACCTCCGGCAGCAACGAGCCGCCAGCAATCACCGTGCTGGCCTGCGCCTGCTGAACTCGCGCCACCGCAGCGGCAAGGTCAAAACTACCGACGCGAGCCTGTTCGATCAGACGATCCAGCTCCGGGCTGCCAAACTGTGTCCACCATTGCGGGTTGTTGCGGGCGACGCTGGCGCTGTGTGGCGATTGCCACGCAGCGGGGGCTTGCACGCCGCTGTCCGGGCGCTGAACGGGACTGCCGCAGGCGCTGAGGAGCAGGCACACGGTCAACAAACTGAGGCGCGGTTTCATAGATCGATCATTCACTGGTAAGGGCCGTGACCGGGTCGAGCCGGGCAGCTTTGCGGGCCGGCATGAAGCCGAAGACAACACCGGTCACAAGGGCGCAACCGAAGGCGCCGAGCACCGCGAGCAACGAGAACGCCACGGCGACTTCGCTGAGGATCAACACGCCGCCAACGATCAGCGCGAGGGCGATCCCGGCGATGCCGCCGACCACCGAAAGCATCACCGCTTCGGTGAGGAACTGGCGGAGGATGTCGCGTTGGCGCGCGCCGGTGGCCATGCGAATACCAATCTCGCGGGTACGTTCGCGGACGGTCATCAGCATGATGTTCATCACACCGATACCGCCGACCAGCAGCGAGATCGCGGCAATCGAACCGAGCATCAGCGACAGGGTGTTTTGCGTGCGCGCTTCGGCCTGAATCATCGCGGCGTTGTTGGTCAGTTCGAAATCCTTTTTGCCGTTGTGCAAGCGCAGCATCAGCTGTTCGATGGCGTGTTCGGCCTCTTTGACCTTGCGCGCATCGGTGGCGGCGATGGCCACGTATTCCGGATCGTGGGTGCCGAACAGGCGCACGCTGGCCGCCGAATAGGGTACGGCGATGCGGTCGTCACTGTCGGAATCACCGGAGCTGGCGCCTTTTTCCGCGAGCACGCCGACCACCTGAAACGGCACGTTTTCGATAAGGATGTATTGGCCGATCGGGTTGGCCACGTCCTTGAGTAATTTGTTGCGCACCTTATGGCCGATCACTGCGACGGCCGAGGCGTTTCGCTCGTCCTGCTCGGTGAAGTAACTGCCTTCCACCACCGGCCAATTGAAGATCGCCGGGAAGTTGGTGTCGTTGCCGCCGACGTAACTCAAGTGGTCAGCATTGCCGTAACGCACGCCAGCCTCGGTGCCGATCACCGGCATGATGCGTTGCACTTGCGGCAGGCTTGCCAGTGCGCGGACATCGTCGAGAGTGATGATTCCCGGTGGCGTGCGCGGGTTCGGCGCCGAGCCGCTCAGGTACAGAATGTTCGAACCGAACGCGCCCATTTGCGCCATGACCTGACGCTTGCTGCCTTCACCGACGGCGAGCATTACCACCACTGAAGCCACGCCGATGATGATGCCGAGCAACGTCAGCGCGGTGCGGAAGCGGTTGATCCACATCACTCGCCACGCTGCGTGCAGGGCGTCGACCAGTTCGCCCTTCCAGGCGCCAGTGGCTTCGGCACCTTCGCTCAGACGCTTGCGCAAGTCGACCGCTTGCAAGGCGCCGGGGTTGGCGCTGGTCTGGGCGTCGGGATTGTCTTTGGCGCTGTCGCTGATGATCAGGCCGTCGCTGATTTCGATGATGCGTTTGGCCCGCGCCGCCACTTCGCGGTCGTGGGTGATGAGAATCACCACATGGCCCTGACTGGCCAGTTCGTCGAGCAGCGCCATGACTTCTTTGCCGCTGTGGCTGTCGAGGGCGCCGGTCGGTTCGTCGGCGAGAATGATGTGGCCGCCGTTCATCAAGGCGCGGGCAATCGACACCCGTTGCTGCTGACCGCCGGACAACTGATGCGGACGGTTGCCGGTGCGTTCGGCGAGGCCGAGACGGTCGAGCAGGGCGGCGGCGCGGGCATGCCGTTCGGCGGCCGGAGTGCCGGCATAGATCGCCGGCATCTCGACGTTTTCCTGGGCCGAGCCGGATGGAATCAGGTGATAACCCTGAAACACGAAACCGAAGGCTTCGCGGCGCAGCCAGGCCAGTTCATCGCTGTCGAGCCCGGCGACGTTTTCCCCGGCGAAACGGTATTCGCCACAGGTCGGTCGATCGAGGCAGCCAAGGATGTTCATCAGCGTCGATTTGCCGGAGCCGGACGCGCCGACAATCGCGACGAATTCGCCAGCGTGGATCGACAGGTCGATGCCGCGCAGCACATGTACTTCAGGCGCGTCGCCGCCACCGTAGGATTTGCGAATGTCCTGCAGGTCGATCAGGGGCGTTTGCATTCAACCCCCGCTGCCAGTGGCCGGGCCGATCAGCAGATGATCGCCTTCGCTGAGGCCGTCGAGAATCTGCACCTTGAGCCGATCACTGATGCCGGTGCGCACTTCGCGCGATTCGATGTTGCCGTTGGCAGCGACCACTTGCGCGGTCTGCCGGTCAGCTTTGACGCTGCCTTGCAGGGCGGCGACTGGCGCGGTGAGCACGTCTTTGGCTTGATTGGCGACGAAGAACACCTGCGTGGTCATTTCCGCCATCAGCGCGTTGTCGGCGTTATCGACATCAAGCAGAACGGTGTAGAGCACCACGCGGGCGCTGCCGCTTTTGCTGGTGCTGGTCGGGCTGCCGCCGCCCTGGCTGGTTTGATCCAGCGGTTTGGGCGGTACCGGCAGGATCTGCCGCACGGTGCTGCTCCAGCGCCGATTACCGCCGCTGAGCGTGGTGAAGTAAGCGCTCATTCCCGGTTTGACGTGACCGATATCCGCCTCGGAAACCTCGGCCCACACGGTCATCGGCGACAGTTTGGCGATGCGCAGAATCAGCGGTGTCTGTTGCTGGGCGTTGAGGGTCTGGCCTTCGCGCGCATCGAGAGCGACCACGGTGCCGGCCATTGGCGCGTAAATGCGCGTGTAGCCGAGTTCGGCCTGATCGCTGCGCAAGCTCGCTTCGGCCTGGCGGATCTGCGCCTGGAACATGTCGATGCGCGCTTGCGTGGCTTTCAGTTCGGCGCGGGCGGTCTGCACGTCTTCTTCGCGGGTCGCGCCGCCGGCAGCGAGGTTTTGCTGACGCTGATATTTCTGCTGCGCCAGCTCATGCTGCGCGCGCTGTTCCTGCAATTGCGCCTTGAGGTTCTCCACCGAGAAGCGCCCGGCGTCGAGTTTGGCCTTTTGCGTCGACGGGTCGATTTCCACCAGCAACTGGCCCTCTTTGACCACGTCACCGACTTCGACGTGGATCTTCTGAATCTGCCCGGAAGCCTGCGCACCGACATCCACATAGCGTCGCGGTTGCAGGGTGCCGAGGGCGGTGACGCTGCTTTCTATATCGCCGCGCGACACTTGCACGGTGGCGAATTTATCCCGGCCCGGCGGCAGCATTTGCCACGCGGCATAGCCGACGACGGGGATCAGACAAAGGACTACGAGCAGGGCGCGTCGGGCGGGGCGGGGACGTTTCATGCAGGGTTCCGGCCAGTGGAATTCGGCCCGTCATCCGGCCGCCGCGCACAGAGGGGGCAGCGCTGAACGCTGTCGCGGGGCGCGACAGACACGGGGAGCTGTCCTGTAAACGAGGAAAGAGCGGCGGAATTTAAGCGCTGACACACGAAGTAACAGCTATAGCGCAGCACTATTTATCGGGCAACGGCAAACACCACTTTAAATCTATATGAGAATTACTATAAATTACGCACCTCAAGTTGCCACTATCTTGCTACTGCGTTTCACGCCGTCGTCAATCGGTGTGCTCAAGGACAGAAACCGCACGTTTGCGGCCGGGAGTCATGTTGGAAAACTACTATCGCGAGCTGGTGTGTTTCCTCAACGCCAAGCTCGGCAATCGTCAGATTGCCGAAGATGTGGTGCATGACGCCTATCTGCGGGTGCTGGAACGTTCCAGCGATACCCCGATCGAGCAACCGCGTGCATTTCTTTATCGCACGGCGCTGAATCTGGTCATCGACGACCATCGGCGCAATGCCTTGCGCCAGGTCGAATCACTGGATGTGCTCGACAACGAAGAGCGCTATTTCACCCCGTCGCCCCACAGCACCCTCGATCACGGCCAGCGTCTGGAAATGCTCCAGCGGGCGTTGGCAGAACTGCCGCCGCTGTGTCGCGACAGTTTTCTGCTGCGCAAGATCGAAGGCCTGTCGCACCCGGAAATCGCCGAACAGCTGGGTATTTCCAAGGCGCTGGTGGAAAAACACATCGTCAATGCGATGAAACATTGCCGCGTGCGGATCAAACAATGGGATGCCCATTGAGCCGACTTCGTTAAATTTTATTTCACTGTCCTCGTTCCTACTCAACAGACGACCTGCTGTCCTGCTCAAGGCCGGTCAGGTCACTTAGGCTCTCCATGCCCCTTGTTGAGGGGTTCCTCCAGAGGACACTGGAAATGACTCAGGCAATTGCATCGCCCATCGTTCACGACCTGATCGGCATCGGTTTCGGCCCTTCGAACCTGGCGCTGGCCATCGCTCTGCAAGAGCGCGGCCCGATCCATGGCGAGCTGGATGTGCTGTTCCTCGACAAGCAGGCCAATTACAGCTGGCACGGCAACACCCTGTCGACGCAAAGCGAGTTGCAGATTTCCTTCCTCAAGGATCTGGTGACCCTGCGCAATCCAACCAGCCCGTACTCGTTCGTCAACTACCTGAAGGATCACGGCCGTCTGGTCGACTTCATCAACCTCGGCACGTTTTACCCGTGCCGCATGGAGTACAACGACTACCTGCGCTGGGTCGCCGGCAAGTTCACCGAGCAGAGCCGTTACGGCGAAGAAGTGCTGACCATCGAGCCGGTGCTGCACAACCATCAGGTTGAAGCGCTGCGCGTGATTTCCCGTGGCAGCGACGGCCAGCAACATGTGCGCACCACCCGTTCGGTGGTGGTCAGCGCCGGTGGCACGCCGCGTATTCCCGAGGCGTTCAAAGCGCTGAAGGGCGACAGCCGTGTGTTCCACCATTCGCAATACCTGTCGCAAATGGCCAAGCAGCCGTGCGTGAACAATCAGCCGATGAGCATCGCAATCATCGGCGGCGGGCAGAGCGCGGCGGAGGCGTTTATTGATCTGAATGATTCGTTCCCATCGGTGCAGGTCGACATGATCCTGCGCGGCTCGGCACTCAAGCCTGCGGACGACAGCCCGTTCGTCAACGAAGTGTTTTCGCCGGAGTTCACCGATCTGGTGTTCCAGCAGAACAGCGCCGAGCGTGAGCGTTTGGTCAACGAGTACCACAACACCAACTACTCGGTGGTCGACATCGACCTGATCGAGCGCATCTACGGCATCTTCTATCGCCAGAAGGTCTCCGGGATTGCCCGTCACGCGTTCCGTACGCTGACCACAGTCGAGAGCGCTACTGCGACTGAAAACGGTATCGAACTGGCCGTGCGCAACAACGCCACCGGCGAAGTCACCGTGCGCAACTACGACGCGGTTGTATTGGCCACCGGTTACGAGCGGCAGATGCACCGCAAACTGCTGGCGCCGCTGGAAGAGTACCTCGGTGATTTCGAGGTCGACCGTAATTACAAACTCATCACCGACGAGCGCTGCAAGGCCGGCATCTACATGCAGGGCTTCTGCCAGGCCAGCCATGGTTTGAGCGACACGCTGCTGTCGGTGCTGCCGATTCGTGCGGACGAGATTGCTGGCTCGCTGTTTGAGCATGGCAAGAATCGTGGGCATCGGTCTGTGGCGGATCTGTTGTTGGCAACTGCCAGCTGATTTTTTAGCGCCTCACATACCGCCTTCGCGAGCAAGCCCGCTCCCACAGGGGATTTTCAGTGAACACAGATTTTGTGTCAGATGAAGATCCAATGTGGGAGCGGGCTTGCTCGCGAAGAGGCCAGCAGAAGCACCGAAAATTCAAGATCTTTCCCACGCTCTGCGTGGGAATGCCTCAACGGACGCTCCGCGTTCGGCCTTCGACAGGGACGCGGAGCGTCCCGGGCTGCATTCCCACGCAGAGCGTGGGAACGATCATCCTGAACCCTTCCTGAACATCCCCCACATTCCCCAACGCACTGCCTTTTGCGGGTTTACTCTCCAGACATCGGCGCGTAAGCTTCGCGCGTTTTCATCAATAGCGGAGACCCACAGTGGGTACTTGTTCGAGTGACAGTTGTCGGCCGGTCTCGGTAACCGGCAGATTCTCGGCAAGATAACGCGCAGACTTTCTCTGTCGTTGTCTCGCCGTAAAAGCGAGCAGCGGCATCCCGTGCATGACCCGTCCTGGGCCATGGCTAGACGTCCTTCTCATCGACGCTGAACAGAGCGTGGTTTCGACTTTATTGTCGTGATCGCAGCCCTATCGACACGCCTGTCTTTTCTGACCGGCGCGCCAAGCCTTGCCGTGCCGGTTTTTCCGGCGGACGAGGCGCGGCCGTACCTGCTTGACGGTTTCCCGGCTGACCACAGGGGCAACAGCCATGAAACTTACGCTCAAGGAATTTTTCGCAGGCTTCCTGCGCACTCGCCACATCGCCCGGCACTTCCGTCGCCTGGCGTTGCTGGAATCGATCAACGACACCACGGTCAGCCGTGAAGTCCCACCCACTCTGGCCAACACTCTGGTCGATGCCGCGCATTGCGACAGCGGTGTGCTGCTGTCGTCATTGGGCACGCATTCCGATGGCCTCACCGATTTCGAAGTCGATGCGCTGCGTGCGCAATATGGCCTCAACGAAGTCGAACACGAGCAGCCGCTGCCGTGGTGGACTCACCTGTGGCACTGCTACAAAAACCCGTTCAACCTGCTGTTGACCCTGTTGGCGGTGATCTCGTGGCTGACCGAAGACCTCAAGGCCGCCGTGGTGATTTTCTCCATGGTGGTGCTGTCGACGCTGCTGCGCTTCTGGCAGGAAAGCAAATCCAACCAGGCCGCCGATGCGCTGAAAGCCATGGTCAGCAACACCGCCACCGTGATGCGCCGCGACGCGCCACGCAGCGAGTTGCCGATCAAACAACTGGTGCCGGGCGATCTGATCGTGCTCTCGGCCGGCGACATGATTCCTGCCGATTGCCGCGTGCTCAGCGCCAAGGATCTGTTCGTCAGCCAAGCTGCAATGACCGGCGAATCGATGCCGGTGGAGAAGTTTCCACGCCAGGCTGATCGCGACACACGCAACCCGCTGGAGCTGGACAACATCCTGTTCATGGGCACCAACGTGGTGTCCGGCACAGCAGTGGCGGTGATCCTGACCACCGGCAACAGCACCTATTTCGGTGCGCTGGCCCAGCGGGTTGGCGCAACCGATCGCGCGGTCACTTCGTTCCAGCAGGGCGTCAACAAAGTCAGCTGGCTGTTGATCCGTTTCATGTTCGTGATGGCGCCGCTGGTGCTGTTCATCAACGGTTTCACCAAGGGTGACTGGACGGAAGCACTGCTGTTCGCGCTGTCGATTGCTGTCGGCCTGACTCCGGAAATGCTGCCGATGATCGTTACCTCGACGCTGGCCAAAGGCGCGGTGTTTCTGTCGCGCAAAAAAGTCATCGTCAAACGCCTCGATGCGATCCAGAACTTCGGCGCGATGGACGTGCTGTGCACCGACAAGACCGGTACGCTGACGCAGGACAAGATCTTCCTCGCGCGTAATGTTGATGTCTGGGGCGCCGATTCCGATGACGTGCTGGAAATGGCCTACCTCAACAGCTACTACCAGACCGGCCTGAAAAACCTGCTGGATGTCGCGGTGCTGGAGCACGTGGAAATCCACCGTGAACTGAAAGTCGGCACGGCGTTTCGCAAGGTCGATGAGATCCCGTTCGACTTCAATCGTCGGCGCATGTCGGTGGTGGTCGAAGGGCGTGGCCAACCGCATCAGTTGATCTGCAAAGGCGCGGTGGAAGAAGTGCTGGCGGTGTGCAGCCGCGTGCGTCACGGCGACGTCGATGAAGCCTTGAGCGATGAATTGCTGACCAAGATTCGTCAGGTCACCGCAGCATTCAACGCTGAAGGCTTGCGCGTGGTGGCCGTGGCCGCACGCTCGATGCCTGAAGGTCGCGAGATTTACAGCCTGGCCGATGAACAGGAACTGACGCTGATTGGTTACGTGGCGTTCCTCGATCCACCGAAGGAAAGCACTGCGCCCGCGCTGAAAGCCTTGGCCGAACATGGCGTGGCAGTGAAAGTGCTGACCGGCGACAACGAACTGGTGACCGCGAAGATCTGCCGTGAAGTCGGCCTCGCGCAACAAGGCCTGCTGCTGGGCAACGACGTCGAGCGCATGAGCGATGCCGAACTGGCGGTGGCGGTAGAGACCACCAATGTCTTCGCCAAACTGACGCCGTCGCACAAGGAGCGCATCGTGCGCATCCTTAAAGGCAATGGTCACGTGGTCGGGTTCATGGGCGACGGCATCAACGACGCGCCAGCCCTGCGCACCGCCGACATCGGTATTTCTGTGGACAGCGCGGTGGACATCGCCAAGGAAGCGGCCGACATCATCCTCCTGGAAAAGAGCCTGATGGTGCTGGAGGAGGGCGTGCTCGAAGGGCGGCGCACCTTCGCCAACATGCTCAAGTACATCAAGATGACCGCCAGCTCCAACTTCGGCAACGTGTTCTCGGTGCTGGTCGCCAGTGCGTTTATTCCGTTCCTGCCAATGCTGCCGATGCACCTGTTGGTGCAGAACCTGCTCTACGACATTTCGCAGATCGCCATTCCGTTCGATAACGTCGACGAGGAAATGCTGAAAAAACCACAACGCTGGCAGCCGGGCGACGTAGGGCGCTTCATGCTGTTTTTCGGCCCGATCAGTTCGATCTTTGACATCACCACGTTCGCCTTGATGTGGTACGTCTTCGATGCCAACACCCCGGATCACCAGACCCTGTTCCAGTCCGGCTGGTTCGTGGTCGGGCTGCTGACCCAGACGCTGATCGTGCACATGATCCGCACGCCGAAGATTCCGTTCCTGCAAAGCCGTGCCGCCACGCCGCTGCTGGTGATGACCGGAATCATCATGGCGGTGGGGATCTTCCTGCCGATGGGGCCGCTGGCGCACTACTTCAAATTGCAGGCGCTGCCGTCGCTGTACTTCGTGTTCCTGCCGGTGATCCTGCTGGCGTACATGGCGCTGACCCAGGCGGTGAAAGGCTTCTACATCCGCCGCTTCGGCTGGCAATAACAGCAACACTGCTCCCCCCTGTAGGAGCTGCCGAAGGCTGCGATCTTTTGATCTTGTTTCAAAAGGCAACATCAAAAGATCGCAGCCTTCGGCAGCTCCTACAGGGGACTCGTTCTAAGCAGGCCCCCCAGTGGGGTTGTGTTTTTTTCAGGGAGATGACGATGCAAGCCATCAACAACCTCAACCTCGATTCACTGCTCGACACCCTCGTCAGCCTCAGCGCCGCGTTCATCCTCGGTGGCCTGATCGGTTTCGAACGGCAATACCGGCAACGCACCGCCGGCCTGCGTACCAACGTGCTGGTCGCCGTCGGCGCAGCGATTTTCGTCGACATGGCCAACCGTCTCGCCGGCGCTGAAGGCGCGGTGCGTGTGGTCGCTTACGTGGTCTCCGGCATCGGTTTTCTCGGCGCCGGGGTGATCATGCGTGAAGAGGGCAACGTGCGCGGCCTCAACACCGCCGCCACCCTGTGGACGTCTGCGGCAGTGGGCGCCTGCGCCGGCGCCGACCTGCTCGCCGAAGCCGTGCTCGGCACGCTGTTTATCCTGGCCGCGAATACCTTGCTGCGGCCGATCGTCAACAACATCAACCGCCAACCGCTGGACGTGGTGTCGGCGGAAGTCACCAACATCGTCTACGTTATCGCCCGGCGTTCGCAGCAAACGGCGGTGTTCGCGTTGCTCGAAGCGGAACTGGAACGCAGCAACTACCCGGCCAGTGATGTCGACGTGCATGCCTTTGGTGCCGATGAAATTGAAATCGAAGCAACGTTGGCGACAACGTCGGTGGACGGCGATGAGCTGGATGCACTGGTCGCGCGGATCTCGACGTCAGCTTTGGTGGTGCAGGCATTCTGGAGTCCGAGCACCACCGAATAGCGGCACTTTATTGGCACCGGCCTGGCGTGGCCGAGCGCGTGAATCAAGGAATTACCGCCAGTCTTTTTAGGACGCGTCCTACAGAATCTTCCGTTTGGCCTCCGTAGGCTTGCATTCATTTGAAGCCGTCTAACCCGTGAGGTTTACGATGAACAACAAAGCCCTGCGCATTCTGATCGCCGATCCGCAACATTTTCACCGCATGAAAATCGAGCGTGCATTCAATGGCCTCGGCTACTACCGCGTGGCACCGGTGCAGAGCCTGGTCGACCTGCTGACCCTGGTCGATTACGGCTGCGAACCCTTCGACATCGTGGTGATAAACGCAGAGATGGCCGCTGGCTCACTGGATCTTCTGGGGTTTTTCCTCGATAACCCGCATGTTCGCCACGCCTTGATCTACAACGAACCTACTGCGCCATCACGGGCGATCCCGGGTTTTGCGCAGGATAATGTGCAGATCAGCCATTGCGTGCTGCCGAATGCGCGAATGATCGAGCAGTTGGCGGCGCTGGCCGATGCGCCAAAACCTGGAGCCTGCACTGACTTGATGCGTGTTCCAGCGTTGAAACGTCAGGCTTAGACACAAATATTCAATGGCCGCAACTGTCAAACCTGACAGGTAGATTCACCGCCGTTCCCGTGCAACAGTCTTTGCGTTGCCACTCTGTCCGCTCATGCGGTCGTGTGGCGCAAATGTCATGTCTTGCCATCGGGAGTGTTCATGAAGTCAGCGCTGATCGTCGATGATCATCCGGTGGTGTGCGCCGCCGTCAGAATCGTGCTGCAAGCGGAAGGTTTCAAAAAGATCCACGAGGCATCCAGCGGGAATGAGGTGCTGCCACTGATTCGTGAGCACGAACCTCAATTGGTGGTGCTTGACCTGAATTTGCCGATGCTCGGTGGGCTGGATGTGCTGGCGCGGATCAAGGCCAACGATCTGGAATGCCGGATTCTGGTATTCACGTCCCATGAGCCGTTGTTCTATCAGGAGCGTTGCCTGCGCGCCGGGGCCATGGCGTTTGTGCCCAAGACGAATCAGTTGGCGCAGTTGCACAAGGCGATTCAGGCGCTGATGTCGGGGTACACCTATTTCACGGCACTGCCTGATCAGGCAAACGCATCGAACGCTCTGCACTACACCGAGAAGCAGATGATCGATCAACTTTCCGATCGGGAGCTGAGCATATTCGTGCAACTGGCGCGAGGAGCGCCCAACAAGACCATCGCCGAAGACATGCACCTGAGCCACAAGACTGTCAGCACCTACAAAACCCGATTGATGACAAAACTGGGCGTCTCCTCCGGCGTTCATTTGCGTGATTTCGCTAAGCGCAATCACTTGATCTGAGAGGCCGCACATGCGCATCGGCCGCTGGGTTGTGATTGCATTGGCGGTGTGGGCGCTGACCGCGTTGGCCGAAACGGCGCCAACGACGTTGGAGATCCTCACGCGAACCCGGCTGGAGAATGTTCAAGTACGGCTCGACGGCACCGACCGGCAATGGCTGCGCCAGCACCCGGTGTTGCGCATGGGCATTTCCGGGCCGGATTACCCGCCGTTCGAATTGACCCGCAACCACCATCAACTGGAAGGGCTCAGCGCCGATTACGCTGATCTACTCGCGCAACTGCTGAATATGCGTGTCGAAGTGCTGCGTTACGCCAATCGGGAAGCGGCCATTACCGCGCTCAAACGGGGCGAGCTGGACGTACTCGGCACCTCGAACAATTTTGAACTGGCTGACCCTGAACTGGTGCTGTCTCGCGCATACGCCGAAGATCAGCCGATGCTGGTGACCCGGCTCGGAGAAGCGCCGCTGGCCGATCTTGTCGGCAAACGCCTGGCCATGGCCGAAGACTATTTACCACTGGCGACCGTGCAGGGCTTTTATCCACAGACGCATATTCAACGTTACCACTCAGCCATGGACGCACTCGGCGCCGTGGCCTTCGCAGAGACGATGCCTACCTCGGCGACTTCATCAGTGCCAACTACCTGATCAACACCAATTACCGCAACGACGTGCAACTGGCCGGGCCGTCCGGGCTGGATGCCAACCCGTTCGGCTTCGCAATGCGCCGCACGGATGCGCGATTGAAGCGGATCATCGACAAGGCGCTGGCCGCCATTCCTCTGCTCCAGCGCCAGATTATCGAACAACGCTGGAGCGCCGGACGCGCGGAAATGGCCGAGCAGTCGCAAGTACGCCTGAGTGCCAAAGAACAGCGCTGGCTCGACCAGCATCCGCGTGTGCGGGTCGGCGTTATCGATGATTTTGCGCCGCTGTCGTTTTTTGATTCCAAGGGTCGCCTCAGCGGGCTTGCGGCGCCGTTGTTGAGTCTGATCAGTCAGCGCAGCGGCCTGACGTTCGAGGTGGTGCGCGGTCGCTCGCTGGATCGCCAGATCGAGCAATTGAAGGTTGGCGAGCTCGATGTGCTGCCAGTGGTGACGCCGAGCAGTGAGCGTGAAGCCGAATTGCGCTTTACCCGAGCGTATCTGAGCAATCCGTTCGTGCTGGTCACGGCAGCAGGCGTGGACAGTCCGCGCAGCCTCGATGATCTGGCCGGCAAACGCCTGGCGATTTATCGCGGGCATCCGTTGCGTGGGTATTTGCTCGAGCATGCACCGCAGGTGAAGTTGGTCGAGGTGCCCAGCCCGGCGGCGGGCATGGAAATGATCGGCAAGGGCCAGGCGGACGCGACTCTGAGTTCGTTGCTGGTGGCGCGCTATCTGATTGCCCGTCACTACCGTGAACGCATGCGAATTGTCACCACCGTCGGTGATCAACCCGCCAGAATCGCCTTGGCCACCGTGCCACAGGCGGCGGAGTTGCATTCAATCCTGAACAAGGCATTGCTGAGCATCGCACCGCAGGAAATCGATGAACTGGTCGGCCGCTGGAGCCATGACATGGTGGTCGATGACAGCTATTGGCTGCGTCATCGCGGGGAGATTTTGCGCGGTTTTATCGGCGCTGCGGTGTTGCTGCTATTGGCGCTGGCGTGGATCGGTTTTCAGCGCCGGCAAATTCGTCAACGTCAGCAATGGTTGCAGCAATTGCAGGAGGCCAAGGACGTGGCCGACGATGCCAATCGTGCGAAAACCACGTTTCTGGCGACCATGAGCCATGAAATCCGCACGCCGATGAACGCCTTGATCGGCATGCTTGAATTGGCCTTGAAACGTGCGGAGGAGGGCGTGACCGATCGCTTGGCGATTCAGGTCGCATCCAGTGCCGGGCAGCAATTGCTGGCGCTGATTGGCGACATTCTTGATATTGCGCGGATTGAATCGGGGCATTTATCGCTGGCGCCCGAACGCGCGAATCTGCGTGAACTGGTCAGTTCGGTGTGCAGGGTTTTCGAAGGTTTGGCGCGACAGAAACGCTTGCTCTGGCACCTTGATCTAGAGGCTGGCAGCGACGTTGATGTGCTGATTGATCCGACGCGGTTCAAGCAGGTGCTATCGAATCTGCTGAGCAATGCGATCAAGTTCACCGAGACCGGCGAAGTGAGTTTGCAACTGCGCGTGAATGCTTTGGAGGCCGGACAACTGGCGGTCTGCGTGATTATCGAAGACAGCGGCATTGGCATCAGCCCTGAAGACAGGCAGCGTTTGTTCAGTCCATTTGTGCAGGCCGGCAATGACCCGCATGCGGCGCGCAGTGGTTCGGGGTTGGGCTTGGTCATCAGTCGCAGCCTGTGCGAAATGATGGGCGGCGAGTTGCAACTCGAGAGCAAAACCGGCGTCGGCACGCGAGTCACCGTTCGCCTTGAAGTGGCGTTGCTGGAAGCGCTCGAACAAAACCATGCGCCCACGCCAATCGCCTCCGAACCCGTGCAATCGCTGAGCATTCTGGTGGTGGACGATCACCCGGTGAACCGCTTGTTGCTGTGTTGGCAACTCAGTGAGTTGGGGCACCGGACGGTCGACACTGAAGACGGCGAGCAGGGCTTGAAACTGTGGCGCGAGCAATCTTTTGACGTGCTGATCACCGACTGCAACATGCCCCGGCGCAGCGGTTATGAACTGGCGCGCGCGATTCGTCAGGACGAAGCGCTCGCAGGTGTCGGTCGACGTTTGATTATTGGTTTTACGGCCAATGCGCTGGTCGAGGAAAGAGCTCGTTGCCTCGCAGCGGGCATGGACGATTGCCTGTTCAAGCCAATTCGTTTGCACGATCTGAGTGTGGCGTTGGGCGGCGCCAGTCACATTGAGCGAGGTATCGAGCGATCAGATAATTTGCCGCTGGCTGAGTTCGACCTCAGCGCGCTGGAGCAGTTGGCGGGGAATAACCGCGCCCTCATCGATCACCTGCGCAAAGAAGTACTGAACAGCCTGCACGCCGATTTGCTGCGCCTCGACGATCTGTTGCAAACCCCTGACCGTGGCGGCCTGCGCGATCTGGCCCATCACATCAAGGGCGGTGCACAAATGGTCGGCGCCGCGCGCGTGGTGTCGGCGTGTACCGACCTCGAACACGCCTGCCGCGATGCTGAAAGCGCAACGTTAGGCGTTAGCGCCGGTGCATTGCGCGAGGCCATGCAAGGTCTCGCGCAACGGCTTCAGGCCTGAGCGATCAATCCCAGATGGGCGCGATGCCTTTTGGGCTGGTCAGGCGGTGGCCGCGCTCCAGCTTAGCGATCTGCGCCATGTCGGCATCGCTCAGCTTGAGGGCGGTGGCGCCGAGGTTGCTGTGCAGGTTGGCGCGTTTGGTCGACGACGGAATCACTGCGTAACCCGATTGCATGGCCCATGCCAGCGTGACTTGTGCCGGAGTGGCTTGCAGGCGTGCAGCGATCTGCTCGATCACCGGATCCTTCAAGACTTCACCGTAAGCGAGGGTCATGTACGAGGTGATGTGAATGCCCTGGCTTTTGGCGAACTCAGCCACCGCGCGGTTTTGCAGGTACGGGTGCAGTTCGATCTGATTGGTGGCGATATTGTCGGCGCCGACGGCTTTGATCGCTTGCTTCATCAGGTCGATGGTGAAGTTGGATACGCCGATCTGCCGGGTCAGGCCCAGACGTTTGGCTTCCAGCAGAGCGCCCATGAATTCTTCGACGGGCACTTGGTCTTCCGGCGATGGCCAGTGGATCAGCGTCAAGTCGAGGTTGTCGGTCTGCAGTTTTTGCAGGCTCTCTTTGAGGCTGTCGATCAGGCGATCTTTGGCGAAGTTGGCGATCCAGATTTTGCTGATGATGAACAGATCTTCGCGGGGGATACCGCTGGCGGCGATGGCCTGGCCGACGTCCGCTTCGTTTTCATAAATTTGCGCGGTGTCGATGACGCGGTAACCGAGTTCGAGGGCGGTGCTCACCGAGTCAATGACCACCTGGCCTTGCAGGCGAAAGGTACCGAGGCCGAAAGCGGGAACAGACATGAAAGACTCCAAGGGATTGCAGTGGGAATGGGGTCGAGTATCCGCGTGTGCATCCTTGAGAAAAACCGCTGCTGGGGCAAAGCAGTGTTGAGCAGAAGTCATGAATCAGATATTTGGATTTTCAGTGTCTGGGCTGGCCTCTTCGCGAGCAGCCGATTCAAGCAATGTCGCTGCGCGCAAATTCCTCGCCGAGAAAATCAATCAACGTGCGCACCGACGGCAACAACCCCCGCCGCGACGGAAAGATCGCATGCACCACCCCACACTTCGGTGCCCACCCCGGAATCAACTCCACCACGCGCCCGGCGGCAATGTCCTCGCGCACCACCACACTCGGCAAATGCGCCACGCCGACCCCGGCAATCACTGCCTGACGTAATGCGATCAAATCATCAGTAACCATGCGCGGCGTGTGCCGGATCAGCGCCGTGTTGTCATTCGGCCCGAGCAATTCCCACTGATACTCACGCTGCGCCGCGCCCCAATGCAGGCTCGGCAAACCGTTGAGGTCAGCGGGCGAGGGCGGTGATGACAGGCGTTCGACAAACTGCGGGCTACCGACCACCGACTGCATGCTGTTGCCCAGCACCTTCATCACCATGTCGGTGTTTTCCAGCGGCGGAAAGCGCACGCGCAAAGCGATATCGAAACCTTCGTGAATCAGGTCGACGCGACGATTGGTGCTCTCGATGAACAACTCAACCAGCGGATACTTGAGCATGTAGCGCGTGAGCATCGGCCCGACCCACGAGTTGAGCAGCGCCGTCGGGCAACTCAGGCGCACCAGCCCTTGCGGCTCGGAGCGGTTGCGTTCGATCAGTTCGGCGGCGCTTTCGGCTTCGATGCGCATGGCCAGACAACGCTGGTAATAGGCCTGGCCGATTTCAGTCAGCGAACAATGGCGGCTGGTGCGGTGCAGCAGGCGTACACCGAGGCGTTCTTCCAGCTCGGCAATGCGCCGACTGAGCTTCGATTTGGGCATGTCCAGCGCACGGCCGGCGGCGGCGAATCCGTGGTGTTCGACCACTTGGGTGAAGTAGTAAAGGGTGTTGAGGTCTTCCACCATCGTTCTCCAGATAGAACGCTAAGGCTGATTTTTGCAGTCTAGTGCATTAATGGTCATGGATTTAAGCTTAATCCATCGCATCACTCACCCCAATTGGAGACAACCATGAAAAACATCATCGGTATCTACACCAGCCCACGCGGCCATTGGGTCGGCGATGGTTTCCCGGTTCGCACGCTGTTTTCCTACGACAACCTGGGCAAACACATCAGCCCGTTCCTGCTGCTCGATCACGCCGGCCCCGCCGATTTCACGCCGACGACCGATCGTCGTGGCGTTGGTCAGCATCCGCACCGTGGTTTCGAAACTGTGACTATCGTTTATGACGGTGAAGTGCAGCACCGCGATTCGACCGGCAGTGGCGGCGTCATCGGCCCGGGCGATGTGCAATGGATGACGGCGGCGTCCGGGATCCTCCACGAGGAGTTTCACTCGGATAACTTCGCCAAAACCGGCGGCAAACTGGAAATGGTGCAGCTGTGGGTCAACCTGCCGGCCAAGGACAAAATGGCCGCGCCGGGCTATCAGACCATTCTCGACCGCGACATCCCGAGCATCGCGCTCAAGGACAACGCCGGCAGCCTGCGCCTGATCGCCGGCGAGTTCGATGGCCACACCGGCCCGTCGCGTACGTTCACGCCGATCGACGTGTGGGATCTGCGTCTGAACGCCGGCAAGTTGCTGACGCTGGATCTGCACGAAGGCCGTAACACCGCGCTGGTGGTATTGAAAGGCTCGGTGCAGGTCAACGGTGTGGAATCGGTGCGCGAAGGGCAGTTGGCGCTGTTCGAACGCGATGGCAAGCAGCTGACCCTCGAAGCCAGCCAGGATGCGGTGGTGTTGTTGCTCAGCGGCGAACCGATTGACGAACCGATCGTCGGCCACGGCCCGTTCGTGATGAACACCGAGCAGGAAATCCACCAGGCCTTCGCCGACTTCCAGTCCGGCCGCTTCGGCCAGATGCACGCTTAACGCACAACCACTCCGCTCTACACAGGACGCGTAGGCCGGTTCGAAGGCCAGGGATGGCTGTTGCCTAAAGAAAAGAGGACACGCACATGAACACTGTCAATGCCGCGAACTTCGACGGCCAGAAACCGACCATCGATGCCAGCGATGCAGCCATGCTGCTGATCGACCACCAGAGCGGTCTGTTCCAGATCGTCAAAGACATGGACGTGCCGCAACTGCGCGCCAACGCCGTAGCGCTGGCGAAAGCGGCGACCCTGCTGAAGATGCCGGTGATCACCACCGCCTCCGTGCCGCAAGGGCCGAACGGGCCGTTGATTCCGGAAATTCACGAAGCCGCGCCGCATGCGCAATACGTGGCGCGCAAGGGCGAAATCAACGCGTGGGATAACCCGGAGTTTCACGCGGCAGTCAAAGCCACTGGCAAGAAAACGTTGGTGATCGCCGGCACGCTAACCAGCGTCTGCCTGGCGTTCCCGTCGATCGCTGCCGTGCACGAAGGCTACAAGGTTTTTGCCGTGGTCGATGCGTCCGGTAATCACTCCAAACTCGCCACTGATCTGACAGTTGCCCGTTTGGCCCAGGCCGGGGTGGTGCCGATCGACATCATGGCTACGCTTTCCGAGCTGCAAGGCTCGTGGAACCGTCCCGATGCCGAGCAGTGGGCGGCCGTCTACGCCCAGGCCATGCCGCATTATCAATTGCTGATCGAGAGCTACCTCAAGGCTCAGCAAGTCGCGAACGAACACGAAGTGCTGGATTCCCAACGCTGATCGAGTCTCCCGAGGCCGACCCCCGTCGGCCTCGACAACACGCGAGGATTACTGCAATGACCACTCAATACAAACGTCTGGACAAGAACAACGCTGCGGTGCTGCTGGTCGATCACCAGGCCGGGCTGCTGTCGCTGGTGCGCGATATCGATCCGGACAAATTCAAGAACAACGTGCTGGCGCTGGCCGATCTGGCCAAGTACTTCAAACTGCCGACAATCCTCACCACCAGTTTCGAAACCGGCCCCAACGGCCCGCTGGTGCCTGAGCTGAAAGCGCTGTTTCCGGATGCGCCGTACATCGCTCGTCCAGGCCAGATCAACGCTTGGGACAACGAAGATTTCGTCAAGGCGATCAAGGCGACGGGCAAGAAGCAACTGATCATTGCTGGCGTGGTGACCGAGGTCTGCGTGGCATTCCCGGCACTGTCGGCGATAGAGGAAGGTTTTGATGTGTTCGTGGTCACCGATGCCTCGGGCACGTTCAACGAATTGACCCGCGAATCGGCGTGGAATCGTATGTCCACGGCGGGCGCGCAGTTGATGACCTGGTTCGGTCTGGCCTGCGAGTTGCACCGCGACTGGCGCAACGACGTTGAAGGGCTGGGCACGCTGTTCTCCAACCACATCCCGGATTACCGCAACCTGTTCACCAGCTATAACAGCCTGTCTAACGACAAATAACCCAGGCCACCCGCAAACCCCTGTAGGAGCTGCCGCAGGCTGCGATCTTTTGACTTTGTTTTTGAAGATCAAAAGATCGCAGCCTGCGGCAGCTCCTACAGGGGTTTTGTGGGTTTTTTGCGGGTGTGTTCATGCTGTGAAATCAATTACTCCTACACTCTCCCCAATCTGTGCGATCTTCTCGCGATTGGCCCCCGTCGGAGTTGTTTGATGCTGTCTCTGCTGACCGAACACCCGTTGTTTTGCGCGTTGGTCCTGATCCTCCTTGATCTCGGTCTGTGGCGCCTGATCAGTTCCCGTGGCAGCGAGTGGAAACTGCTGGTGCGCGTGCTGATTTTTACCCTGTTCAGCATCTTGCTGTTCAACGAAGGCCTCAACCCGATGGAGCCCGCGCCGTGGGCCGACAACGTGCCGTTGCACCTGGCGGCGACCGGGTTGCAGATCGGCTGGTGGCTGTTTGGCGCGCGCACCCTGACGGTGTTGATCGGCGCGGTGATGATGCAACGGGTCGGCCACACCGGGCGCTTGTTGCAGGATTTACTCGGTGCGGTGATTTTCCTTATCGCGATTATCGCGGCGCTGGCCTACGTGCTGGATCTGCCGGTCAAAGGCGTGCTGGCAACCTCCGGCGCCTTGGCGATCATCGTCGGTCTGGCCTTGCAGAGCACGCTCAGCGATGTGTTTTCCGGGATCGTCCTCAATACCACCAAGCCTTATCAACTGGATGACTGGATTTCCATCGACGGCACCGAAGGCCGGGTCACCGATATCGATTGGCGTGCCACGCGCCTGCAAACCAGTCAGGGCAGCATGGCGGTGATTCCCAACTCGCTGGCGGCCAAGGCGAAGATCATCAACTTCAGTCGGCCGAGCAATATGTTCGGCGTCGCGGTCAGCGTGCAGGTCAGTCCGCATGCGCGGCCCAGTTCAGTGATCGAATCGCTGGAGCGGGCGATGCAGGGCTGTCGGCAGTTACTCGACAACCCGGCGCCGAGTGTCGCGCTGAAAAGCTCCGGCAGCAGCGGCGCGGAATACGAGATCAGCGGTTTCGTCGCGTCGATGGGCGAGAAACGCGTGGTGCGCAATCAGCTGTTTGATCTGGCGTACCGGCACTTGCAGGCGTCCGGGGTCAATCTGCTGTCGAGCGATGAAAGCAGCGCGCCGAGCAACCTGTCGCGGCCACGGGCATTGCTCGACAGTTCGCCGATCTTCTCGACGTTGCGCCAGGAAGAGAAGGAAACCTTCAGCCAGAACATGACCCTGCAAAATTTCCGCACTGGCGAGACGATCCTGGAGGCGGGGGAGGTCAGCGATCACTTGTTCATCATCGAGTCGGGCGTGGTCACAGTGACGCTGACCCGCCACGGCACGCCGTTCGAGTCAGGGCGCATGGGCCCGGGCGAAGTGATCGGCGAGGCGGGCATCCTGTCCGATTCCTCGGTGCCGGCCAAGTTTGCCGCGAAAACCTTCTGCGCCCTTTATCGCATCGAAAAGACTTACCTGAAGCCGTGCCTCGATGCTCGTCACGACATCAGCGATGCGATGAAAACCTTGCTCGATTACCGCCTGCACAAGGCGCAATCGCTGACCGAGGAGGCGCCGGTGGTGGTGGCGAAAAAAGGCTTCCTGCAATGGCTGCGCAGTCGCGCCTGAATGTTTTACGCGTAGGCGGCGAGTTTCTGTTCCAGGTGCGCGCGCACTTGCGGCCATTCGTCGTCGATGATGCTGAAACGCACCGAGTTGCGTTTGCGCCCGTCCGGCATGATCCGTTCATGACGGACGATACCTTCCTGCTGCGCGCCGAGACGCAGAATCGCCTGGCGTGATTTCTGATTGTTCTCGTCGGTGGTGAACTGCACACGCACGCAATCGAGCACTTCGAAGGCGTGGCGCAGCATCAGGTATTTGGCTTCGGTGTTGACGAAGGATTTCTGCCAGCTCGCCGAGATCCAGCTGCTGCCGATTTCCAGCTTGCGATTGAGCGGATCGATCTTCCAGAAGCGTGTTGAGCCGATCACCTCGCCGGTGTCCTTCAAGACGATGACAAACGGCATCACCGTGCCGGCCTTGCGGCCGTCGAGGGCCTTTTTCAGATAGCTGTCGACGGTGCTGGCCGACGGCACAACGGTCACGGTGAGGTTCCACAATTCGCCGTCGGCAGCCGCATGGAGCAGGGCGGCGGCGTCGGAATACTCAAGCGGGCGCAGAAGGATGCGCTGACCTTGCAGCGTGGTTGGCATGGGATTCAGGTCTCGGCAGAGCGGGCGAAGGGCGAGCGCCTATTACGCCGCAGCGGACGGATCCGATGCAACCGCTGCGATGTTCACGCGGTCACAATTTTCACAGTCCACGGGCAGGAGCCTCAGCCGATGAAAAACCTGCGGATCGCCACCTACAACGTCAACGGTTTACGCGCGCGTTTGCCGAATCTGCTCGATTGGCTCAAACGCGAGCAACCGGACATCGCCTGCTTGCAAGAACTCAAATCGGTCGATTCGGCATTCCCCGCCGCCGAACTGGAAGCCGCCGGTTACGGCGCGATCTGGCAAGGTCAGGCGGCGTGGAATGGTGTAGCGATTCTTGCCCGTGATGCGCAGCCGCTGGAGAGCCGTCGCGGTTTACCGGGCGATCCCGACGACAAGCACAGCCGTTATCTGGAGGCTGCGGTGCACGGCGTGCTGGTCGGTTGCCTGTACCTGCCTAACGGCAATCCGCAGCCGGGGCCGAAATTCGATTACAAACTGGCGTGGTTCGAACGGTTGATCAGCTATGCGAAAGACCTGCAAAGCAGCGATCACCCGGTGGTGTTGGCCGGTGATTACAACGTCGTGCCCACCGACATGGACATCTACAACACCCGCTCATGGCTTAAGGACGCTTTGCTGCAACCCGAGAGCCGCGAGTGTTATCAGCGTTTGCTCGATCAAGGCTGGACGGATTCGCTGCGGCATTTGTATCCCGAGGATCGCCTCTACACTTTCTGGGATTACTTCCGCCAACACTGGCAAACCAACTCCGGTTTACGCATCGATCATCTGCTGCTCAACCCGGCATTAAGTCCGTATCTGCACGAGGCCGGCGTAGACGCGTGGGTGCGCAATGAACCGCACGCCAGTGACCATGCGCCAACGTGGATTCGCATCGGTTCACGCAAGCGCTAGTAGTAGAGATTCTTACTTGAGAATATTTATCAGGATAGCTTGTCAGTAATAGTCTGAAACCTATAGTGGCTTTTTGGTTGCGGATGTCGTAGTTTTGAAAAATGGAAGTACAAAAAATACGACGGAGCGGAGCGAATGGCCAGTTATTTTAAAGACGCGATTTCAAAAATTTATGGCGATGATGATGACTTCATTATTATTGGGCTAACCGGTCGCACCGGAAGTGGGTGCTCGACTGTTGCTAAAATACTTTCTAAACCTCAAGCAGAAATAAAGCACTCACTTTATTCCGGTAATAATCCTGATTCAAATCCTCAAAGAAAACAGAAAATCGTTCTTAAGAATTTCGAAAAGACTTGGGAACCATTTGTTACTATTCAAGCAAGTTCGGTTCTGACGCTTATGTTGTCGGAGTTGGATATTGCTGAGTCATCTGTTTTTTTGGGTGGAGTTGATGGTATAAGTGAACAGGTTAAGCGGGAAATTATAGATGTTTTACAAGAAATAAAAAATGAACCTGTGGTCGAGGAAGATGTAAGAAGTTTGCGCCGTTACTACGCAGAATTTCTACCTGGGCAAAATGAAAAGCTTAAGCGAATTATTGGTGGGTCAGGATATGTCAAGCTGTTTCAGCAGGTCGGGAATAATTTAAGAAATTCAGGAAGCCCTACTTCCGAAGAGCGTAAAAGCGGCAGCTTTTACTCCTTAGCGGACAAAATAAATGTAATCATAAAATTAATACGTGCTGCGAGAGGCAAAGGGAAGAAAACTTTCATTGTTATCGATGCTATTCGAAATCCTTTTGAGGCGACATATTTTCAAGATCGTTACTCATCATTTTATCTTATGGCCGTTTCATGTGAAGACGAACAGCGTAAGAGACGATTGAGGCTATTAGGATATACTGATGAACAAGTCGGTAAAATTGATGGGGAAGAATATAGTTCTCGAAGCCTTGCTCAACAGTCAACGTATATAAAACAAGATATACAAGCTTGTTTAGAGCGCTCGGAGCTCTATATAAGTAATCCAGACTCGGAAAATGCTGTCTCGGATTTCTCCAGTTTGGCAAATCAACTGATTACTTTCGTATCGTTAATGACAAGGCCTGGGCTTGTAACACCCACACCTTTAGAACGCTGCATGCAAATGGCCTATACCGCAAAATTAAATTCTGGCTGTATTTCCAGGCAGGTGGGGGCAGTCGTTACGGATCTAAATTTTTCAGTTCAATCTGTAGGGTGGAATGATACACCGTATGGGCAAGTGCCTTGTAGTTTGCGTAACAGATTTGATTTGGTTAGCGGTTATGATCAAGATGCTTATTCAGAGTATGAGAAAACTGATGTTGGTTATATCGAGAGATTCAGTGGGGAGAACTCTAAGTATCTTAAGATTGCGAGTACGGGAAGAAATATTTCCTATTGCTTTAAGAGTGAATACAATAGTCTGAAGAAAGAGAAGAATCAGGTGCATACTAGATCTCTGCATGCAGAAGAGAATGCTTTTTTGCAAATATCTAAGTATGGTGGAAGACCTATTGAGGGTGGTAAGCTTTTTACAACGGCTAGTCCTTGTGAGTTGTGTTCAAAAAAAGCATATCAGCTAGGTATTAAGGAGATTTATTACATTGATCCGTATCCAGGTATAGCTGTGACTCATATTTTGATGGGTGGAACTAATAACCCACAGCTTATAATATTTTCTGGTGCTGTTGGACGCGCTTTTCATAATTTATACTCTCCTCGGCTTCCCTATAAAGATGAGCTGAATGCGTTGGCGCTTGATGACTGATTTGGTTGGGCCTCTTATTGCTTGCATGGAGGCCAACCCCCTCATGCAACTGCAATCGTATCGCATCGGTTTGTGCGGGCGGCGATTGATTCGATTGGCGAAATCAATTATCGAAACAGCTGCCCTATCCCGTATACATGGCGACCATCAACGCAGTGAACTGCGGCCCCATGCAAAAGGATTGAGCAATGAGCGAGCCACGCCTGACGAACCTGAAGCTGTACCTGCAACGTTTGGGTTTTGATGCACCGCCAGCGCCGACGCTGGAAAACTTGCGGCTGCTGCAATGGCGCCACACCGGGGTCTTTCCTTTCGAGAATCTGGCGACGATTACTGGCGCACCGGTGCTGATCGATTTGCCGTCCATCGAAGAGAAAATCCTGCTCGGCGGTCGCGGTGGCTACTGCTATGAGCTGAATAATCTGTTCTTCACCCTGCTGCTTGAGCTGGGCTTCGACGCTCGCGCCATCAGCGGCCGCGTGGTGATGAATCAGCCGGAAGGCAGCTGGACGGCGCGCACGCACCGCTTGAGTCTGGTCACCCTCGACGGCGTGCGCTACATCACCGACGTCGGCTTCGGTGGCATGGTGCCGACCGCGCCGCTGCTTCTCGATACCGAGGCAGAACAAATCACCCCGCACGAACCCTATCGCATCGACAAACAAGCCGATGGCTACATGCTGCAAGCCAACGTCGCCGGCGAGTGGCGATCGATGTACCTGTTCGACCTGCAACGCCAGGAAGACATCGATTTCACCATCGGCAACTGGTACGTCTCGGCCCATCCCGACTCTCCGTTTACTCAGCGCCTGATGGCGGCGCGTACCGGTGATGGCTGGCGCAAAACATTGAACAACGGCAGTTTCGCCCTTCATCGCATGGGCGCGAGCAGCGAGCGGCGCGAAATCACCGAGGTGGCGGCATTGTTCGAACTGCTGGAGCAGGAATTCGACATTCACCTGCCGGACGTGCCGCATACACGGCATTCTCTTGAACGAATGATCGTACCGGCCAAAGCCTAAGGCTTGGCATCCGGTTCCAGCACCCGGCGAATTTCCCCGGCCGCTGCCGACAATTTTTTCTCAAGACTCTTGAGGTCGGCGGCGGTGATGCCTTTGCTGAATTGCAGCGGATCGACCTGGTCGTGCTTTTCAGCATCGAGCAAGGCATGGCGCAGCGTGTTGTTGATCACCGTCTGATAACCAAACCCCTCGTTCTCCGCCACCGTGCGCGCGGCGTCGATCACGGCATCGTCGAGCATGATGGTGATCCGGGTTTTGCCCTTGGCGGACGCCACAGCGCCGCGTTTGCCTTGGGAGAAGTCATATTCGTCTTTCATCGGTCAAGCCTCCAGAAAATAGGCGCAACGCTCGCTCGGTGTGGCGACACGTGCAGAAATGATTCGAACGACATTCGGCTCGCGATAACTGTATGCGACGACCAGCAAGCGTCCCTTGGCGTCGAGACCGATCGTGATCCAGCGTTGTTCGTCGTGATCGTTGTCTTCAACAGTTATTGCTCGTTCGTCGTAAAAGACCGCTTCGGTCTCGGCGAGGCTGATGCCCCTGTGCTTGAGTTTGTTGGCTGCGTTCTTGCTTTTGTCGAACTGAATATCGATTAACTGCATTATGCATACTTTATATGTATAAAAAAGACTGCGACCGCACCGTCGGTCGCCATGAACACTTCAGCCTAGTGGGCGTTGGCGCAGATGCAGGTGGGGATGTGTTGCCGGATTTGTGGGCGTTGCGAGGCGCGGACTAGAAGCTTGGATGGCTACCTATCCATTTTGTGACTGACAAGTTGTATACAACTCTATGGACATTTGTCCTGAGTATTGAATACAGTGTGCGCATAACAAAAACCAGGGAACCCCCCACCATGAAAACGCCCCATGTTTCACACCAACGGCCCGAGGACGAAAATCTCGGGGTCGGCGCGAATATGGCTTACGGCCTGCAACATGTTCTGACCATGTACGGCGGTATCGTTGCGGTGCCACTGATCATCGGCCAGGCGGCCGGCCTGTCGCCGGCAGACATTGGTTTGTTGATTGCTGCTTCATTGTTTGCGGGGGGGCTGGCGACGCTGCTGCAAACCCTGGGTCTACCGTTTTTTGGCTGTCAGTTGCCGCTGGTACAGGGCGTGTCGTTCTCCGGCGTGGCGACCATGGTCGCGATCGTCAGCAGTGGCGGGGAGGGCGGCTTCCAATCGGTGCTTGGCGCCGTCATTGCGGCATCGCTGATCGGCTTGCTGATCACACCGGTGTTCTCGCGCATCACCAAGTTCTTCCCGCCATTGGTCACCGGTATCGTGATCACCACCATCGGCTTGACGCTGATGCCGGTGGCCGCACGCTGGGCGATGGGCGGCAACAGCCACGCGCCGGACTTCGGCAGCATGCAAAACATCGGTCTGGCGGCGGTGACGCTGGTGCTGGTGTTGCTGCTGAGCAAGGTGGGCAGCTCAACCATCTCGCGTCTGTCGATCCTGTTGGCCATGGTGATCGGTACGATACTGGCGGTGTTCCTCGGTATGGCGGATTTCTCCAACGTCACCACCGGGCCGATGTTCGGCTTCCCGACGCCGTTCCACTTTGGCATGCCGACCTTCCATTTCGCCGCGATTCTGTCGATGTGCATCGTGGTCATGGTGACGCTGGTGGAAACCTCGGCGGACATTCTGGCGGTCGGTGAAATCATCGGCACCAAGGTCGACTCCAAGCGTCTGGGCAACGGTCTGCGTGCGGACATGCTGTCGAGTATGTTTGCGCCGATCTTCGGTTCGTTCACCCAGAGCGCTTTCGCCCAGAACGTTGGTCTGGTGGCGGTGACCGGGATCAAGAGCCGTTATGTGGTGGCCACCGGCGGCGTATTCCTGGTGATCCTTGGCCTGCTGCCGTTCATGGGTCGGGTTATCGCAGCGGTGCCGACTTCGGTACTCGGCGGCGCCGGTATCGTGCTGTTCGGCACTGTGGCAGCGAGTGGTATTCGTACGCTGTCGAAGGTTGATTATCGCAACAACGTCAACCTGATCATCGTCGCCACCTCGATCGGTTTCGGCATGATCCCGATTGCCGCGCCGAACTTCTACGATCAGTTCCCAAGCTGGTTTGCGACCATTTTCCACTCGGGCATCAGCTCGTCGGCGATCATGGCGATCCTGCTGAACCTGGCGTTCAACCATTTCACCACCGGCAACTCCGATCAACAGTCGGTGTTTGCGGCGGCGGAAGAGCGAACTCTGCGTTATCGCGATCTGGATGCGCTGCGCGAAGGCGATTACTTCAGTGACGGCAAACTGCATGACTGCGACGGCAATGAAGTGCCGGTGATCGAGCCGGATGATCACGACCATGGCCATGGCGCGCCGAAAGTGCAGGTGAAAAGCAGCGAGCATGTCTGACGGCTGTAGCTGAATGGAAAAGGGCCGATCTGTTAATCAGATCGGCCCTTTTTGTTTGAAGATCAAAAGATCGCAGCCTTCGGCAGCTCCTACATGAAAACACCTATCCCCTGTAGGAGCTGCCGAAGGCTGCGATCTTTTGATCTTTTGATCTTTTCGAGCGCCCACAAAAAAGCCCCTGAATCTTTCGATTCAGGGGCTTTGCTATTTGGCTCCACAACCTGGACTCGAACCAGGGACCCAATGATTAACAGTCATTTGCTCTACCAACTGAGCTATTGCGGAATTGGTGCGTATGTTACTGATTCAAAAAGAGAAGTCAAGCGCCGATTGTGAAATTGAACGATTTGCCGGGATGAATGGTGGTTTGTCAGCGATTGGCGGTTACCAGATTCTCGCCAGAGGTCTACCATGGCCGCCCGGAAGTGGTAACACGCGCTACCGGCCATCCGCCGAAAAGGTACGCGCCATGCATCACATGATCTGTCAGTCCCGCAACAGCGAGGTGTTCGCATGAGCATCGCGCAAATCAGCCTGCCCAAAGGCGTCGGCCCTCACGCCGAAAAACTCCTCGATGCGATCACTCAGGCCGGCACCGCTGAAGAACTGAATCGCGCTGGCGGCAAGGCTGAAGGTTTTGTCCTCGGTCTGGAAAGCGCCAAGGCGATCAAGAGCCAGATCGCCGAATCGCTGTACGTCGTTTATGACGATGCCGCCAGTCAGCGCGCCACCGAATTGGCTTAACTGCCGAAGGTAATGGTGCCGAGCATCAGTTTGGCGTAAGCCGCCGTGGCTGCCAGTTGCACCAGCCACAGCACCAGACCGCCAAGAAACACCCCGGTCGCTACTTGCAGCACCAGGCTTTTTTCGCGTTTGGCCGAGGCGCGGGGGATGAAATCATCCAGATCGTCACGGTCGGCGCGCAGGTTGTCGTTTTTCATTGGGTTTCTCACAGAATTCGCAGGTTGACTCATAACCTGTAGGAGCAGAGCTTGCTCGCGAAGGCGTCTGGTCAGTCGCCATCATCACTGGCTGAACCACCGCTATCGCGAGCAAGCTTTGCTCCTACAATTTGGATTTGTGTGCAGTTTAGAGGGAATGTTGCATTCCTTCGGACAAATAAAAAACGGGAAGCCCCAAGGCTTCCCGTTTTTCATCACGCAGCGTTATCAGATGACCTGAACGATCGCGTCCGTCACAGCCTTGATGTTGCTCTGATTCAGCGCTGCCACGCAGATGCGACCGGTATCCAGTGCGTAAATGCCGAACTCGTTACGCAGGCGATGCACTTGTTCAGTGGTCAGGCCCGAGTAGGAGAACATGCCGCGCTGACGACCCACAAAGCTGAAGTCGCGGCCCGGGGCTTTCTCGGCCAGCAGGGCAACCATCTGCTCACGCATGCCGCGAATGCGCAGACGCATTTCAGCCAGTTCCGCTTCCCACTGTGCACGCAGTTCCGGGCTGTTCAACACGGCGGCGACGATGCTTGCACCGTGAGTCGGCGGGTTGGAGTAGTTGGTGCGGATTACGCGTTTGACTTGCGACAGCACGCGCGCGCTTTCTTCTTTCGATTCGCTGATGATCGACAGGGCGCCAACGCGCTCGCCGTACAGCGAGAACGACTTGGAGAACGAGCTCGAGACGAAGAAAGTCAGGCCGGATTCAGCGAACAGGCGCACAGCGGCGGCGTCTTCGTCGATACCGTCGCCAAAACCCTGGTACGCCATGTCGAGGAACGGCACGTGACCTTTGGCTTTAACAACGTCCAGCACGTTGTTCCAGTCCGCCGGGGTCAGGTCGACGCCGGTCGGGTTGTGGCAGCAAGCGTGGAGGATAACGATCGAGCCGTTCGGCAGAGCGTTGAGGTCTTCGAGCATGCCGGCACGGTTAACGTCGTGGGTGGCAGCGTCGTAGTAACGGTAGTTCTGCACTGGGAAACCGGCGGTTTCGAACAGCGCGCGGTGGTTTTCCCAGCTCGGGTCGCTGATCGCCACGACGGCGTTCGGCAGCAGTTGCTTGAGGAAGTCAGCACCGATTTTCAGGGCGCCAGTACCGCCGACGGCCTGAGTGGTGATGACGCGACCGGCGCTGATCAGCGGCGAGTCATTGCCGAACAGCAGTTTCTGCACGGCCTGGTCGTAGGCGGCGATGCCATCGATCGGCAGGTAACCGCGCGAAGCGTGTTGAGCGACGCGAATCGTCTCGGCTTCAATAACGGCGCGCAGAAGTGGAATTCGCCCCTCTTCGTTGCAGTAAACGCCAACGCCCAGGTTGACCTTGGTGGTCCGGGTATCGGCGTTGAATGCTTCGTTGAGGCCCAGGATTGGATCGCGGGGTGCCATTTCGACAGCGGAGAACAGGCTCATTATTACGGCGGCTCTGAATGGATAGTGGAGGGACGTGTGGCGCTCCAGCCGAATGCACTAGAGCGGTGCACAAACGGGGAGCTAGTATAGAGGCCATCTGCGAGCAATGGCGACAGGCGATTCGGCTTTTCAGGTAAGTTTTTGCGATTATTTCTTGACCGTTAGTCGATTGGCCGTGTCAGAGACTTTACCGGATGTAGGACGTTTGCCTTGAAAGCAGAGGCAATCGCCACCACATTGAGCACAATCCAGGTTTTTTCTTGCGCGACAACGGTCGTTTGCGGTTGTCCCCGTGGTGCTCCGCTTTGCGCGGAACGCTGCGATCCCAGAGGTGTATATGTCCGAATTCCAGCTCGTCACTCGCTTTGAGCCCGCCGGAGATCAGCCGGAAGCCATCCGCCAATTGGTCGAGGGCATCGAAGCCGGGCTGGCGCACCAGACGCTGCTCGGTGTGACCGGCTCGGGCAAGACCTTCAGCATCGCCAATGTCATCTCGCAGATTCAGCGCCCGACGCTGGTGCTGGCGCCGAACAAAACCCTCGCTGCGCAGTTATACGGCGAGTTCAAGGCGTTCTTCCCAAACAACGCCGTTGAATACTTCGTTTCCTACTACGACTACTACCAGCCCGAAGCCTATGTGCCGTCGTCCGACACCTTCATCGAGAAGGATGCGTCGATCAACGACCACATCGAGCAGATGCGCCTGTCCGCGACCAAAGCGTTGCTGGAGCGAAAAGACGCGATCATCGTCACCACGGTGTCGTGCATCTACGGTCTCGGTAGCCCGGAAACCTATTTGAAAATGGTCTTGCACGTCGATCGCGGTGACAAACTCGATCAGCGCGCATTGCTGCGCCGTTTGGCCGACCTGCAATACACCCGCAACGACATGGATTTCGCCCGCGCGACCTTCCGTGTGCGCGGCGACGTGATCGACATCTACCCGGCGGAATCCGATCTGGAAGCGATCCGCATCGAGTTGTTTGATGACGAAGTCGAAAGCATTTCCGCGTTCGATCCGCTGACCGGCGAAGTCATCCGCAAGATGCCGCGCTTCACGTTCTACCCGAAGAGCCACTATGTGACGCCACGGGAAACCCTGCTCGACGCCATCGAACACATCAAAGTCGAATTGCAGGAGCGCCTTGAATACCTGCGCAGCAACAACAAATTGGTCGAGGCCCAGCGCCTTGAGCAGCGCACTCGTTTCGACCTGGAGATGATCCTCGAACTGGGTTACTGCAACGGCATCGAAAACTACTCGCGCTATCTGTCCGGACGTCCGGCCGGTGCCGCGCCGCCAACCCTTTACGATTATCTGCCGGCGGATGCCTTGCTGGTGATCGACGAATCCCACGTCAGCGTGCCGCAGGTTGGCGCGATGTATAAGGGCGACCGTTCGCGTAAGGAAACCCTAGTCGAATATGGTTTCCGCCTACCGTCCGCACTGGATAACCGGCCGATGCGTTTCGATGAGTGGGAAGGGGTGAGCCCGCAGACCATTTTCGTTTCGGCGACGCCGGGCAACTACGAAGCCGAGCACGCCGGGCGCGTGGTCGAGCAGCTGGTGCGTCCGACCGGGCTGGTCGATCCGCAGATTGAAGTGCGTCCGGCGCTGACGCAGGTCGACGATCTGCTGTCGGAAATCTCCAAGCGCGTAGCGATCGAAGAGCGAGTGCTGGTCACTACGCTGACCAAACGCATGGCCGAAGACCTCACCGATTACCTCGCCGACCACGGCGTGCGCGTGCGCTATTTGCACTCGGATATCGACACCGTTGAGCGCGTCGAAATCATTCGCGACCTGCGCCTTGGTACGTTCGATGTGCTGGTCGGCATCAACCTTCTGCGTGAAGGTCTGGACATGCCGGAAGTGTCGCTGGTGGCGATTCTTGATGCGGACAAGGAAGGTTTCCTGCGCTCCGAACGTTCGTTGATCCAGACCATTGGCCGCGCGGCGCGGAACCTCAATGGCCGGGCGATTCTCTATGCCGACCGCATGACCGGTTCGATGGAGCGCGCGATTGGCGAGACCGAACGTCGTCGCGACAAGCAGATCGCGTTCAACCTGGAA
This sequence comes from Pseudomonas sp. NPDC087804, assembly GCF_044742965.1. Taxonomy (NCBI): domain Bacteria; kingdom Pseudomonadati; phylum Pseudomonadota; class Gammaproteobacteria; order Pseudomonadales; family Pseudomonadaceae; genus Pseudomonas; species Pseudomonas sp. NPDC087804. The sequence goes on from NZ_JBIUVN010000012.1 coordinate 98,669, forward strand.
AACGGCATCACCCCGAAAGGCGTATTCAAGGACGTCGCCGACATCATGGAAGGCGCCACCGTGCCGGGCTCGCGCAGCAAGAAGCGCAAAGGCATGGCCAAGGCTGCCGAAGAGAACGCCAAGTACGAAGCCGAATTGCGCTCGCCGAGCGAGATCACCAAACGCATTCGCGCGCTGGAAGAGAAGATGTATCAGCTGGCGCGGGATCTGGAGTTTGAAGCGGCGGCGCAGATGCGCGATGAGATTGCCAAACTGCGTGAACGCCTTTTGGCTGTTTGATTTGTGCTGTCTGGTCGGGCCTCATCGCGAGCAGGCTCACTCCTACAGGGTTCTGTGGCGTTCACAAGACCTGTAGGAGTGAGCCTGCTCGCGATTGAGGCGACGCGGTCTTAATGAGACTCCCCGGCCTTCAACCCCTCCGGCAATTTTTTGGTCAGTAGAATCGCCAACATACTGATCCCCAGCGCAATCCCGACAAAGTGAAACGCATCGTTGTAAGCCATGATCGCCGCCTGCTGATGGACGATCTCACTCAACTTGCCCAACGCCGCCGTGTCACTGCCAAACCGATCCGTCATCGACGCCAACCGCTCGGCCACCTGCGGATTGGTCGGCACCACTGCTTCACGCAAATAATCGAAGTAGGTCTTGGTGCGCGCATCCAAAAGCGTCGCCAGCAAGGCAATGCCGATCGCACCGCCGAGGTTACGCAAGATGTTGAACAGGCTCGACGCCGACCCCGCGTCCTGCGGCAGGATGTACGCCGTGGCGATCAGGGAAATGGTCACCATGATCAACGGCTGCCCCAGCGCCCGGACAATCTGAATCTGATTGAACTGCGGCCCGGCAAAATCCGGGTTAAGTACCCCCGATGAAAAACTCGCCAGACCAAACAGTCCAAACCCCAGCGTGCACAGCCATTTTGGCGAAATGATCTTCATCAGCTTCGGCACCAGCGGAATCAGAAACAGCTGCGGCACGCCCATCCACATGATCACTTCGCCGATCTGCAGGGCGTTGTAGTTCTGGATCTGCGCCAGGTACAACGGCAACAGATAAATTGAGCCGTACAACCCGACACCCATGCCCAGGCTGGAAATACTCGATAAACCGAAATTGCGATTACGCAGAATGCCAAGGTTGATCAGCGGATTGGGTTTGGAAATCTGCACGATGACAAAGGTGATCAGACTCACCAACGCAATGCTGCCCAGCGTCACGATCAGGCTCGATTCCAGCCAGTCCTTGCGATGGCCTTCCTCGAGAAAAACCTGCAAGCAGCCGAGGCCGATGCCCAGCGTGAGGATGCCGGTGTAATCGGTGCTTTTGAGCAATTCCCAGTGCGCTTCTTTCTTTTCCAGCCCATACAGCAATCCGGCGATCATGATCAGGCCGGGCGGGATGTTGATATAGAAGATGTATTCCCAGCCCCAATTTTCCGTGAGCCAGCCGCCCAGCGTTGGGCCGATTGACGGCGCAAACGTCGCGGTCATGGCGAACATCGCCATGCCTTTGGCGCGGTGGTGTTCGGGGAGTTTGATCAGGGTCAGGGTGAACGCCAGCGGGATCAGTGCGCCGCCGGTGAAGCCTTGCATGGCGCGAAAGACGATCATGCTCTCCAGGCTCCAGGCCATCGAGCACAGCAGCGATGAAACCAGAAAGCCCAGCGACACCCAAACCGCCAGTCGTCGCGCCGACAGCAACTGCACCAGCCACGCGGTCAGCGGAATCATGATGATTTCCGCGACCAGATAGGAGGTGGAAATCCACGAACCTTCTTCCAGCGTCGCCGACAGCGCGCCCTGAATGTCTTTCAGCGAAGAGTTGGTGATCTGGATGTCGAGCACGGCCATAAAAGCGCCGAGCATCACGCTCATCACCGCGATCCAATCGCGCCGGGTCGGTTCGCCGACCGGGCGGATCAGCGAATCACCGGCCATCTTCAGGGGCGTCTTTGATGTTCACAGTCGCGGTGACTGACATGCCCGGACGGATTTTGCCGTGCAGCGGGTTATCGGCTTTGAAGGTCAGTTTCACCGGAATCCGTTGCACGACTTTGGTGAAGTTGCCGGTGGCGTTGTCCGGTGGCAACAGGCTGAACTGCGCGCCAGATGCGGCGAACAGGCTCTCGACCCGCGCTTCGATCGGCGTGTCGCCATATGCATCGAAGGTCAGCTCGGCTTTTTGTCCCGGCTGCATGTGGCCTATCTGGGTTTCCTTGAAGTTGGCCTGTACCCAGATGTCTTCGTCCGGAACGATCGACAGCAAATAGGCGCCGGCCTGCACCACTTGACCATTGCGCGCGGCGCGTTGACCGACGAGGCCGCTGATCGGTGCGTGGATTTCGCTGCGGGTCAGGTTGAGTTCGGCTTGCGCAATATCGGCGTGGGCGTTGGCGATCTGTGCGTCGAGGCGTTTGATTTCAGCGTTCAGGGCGTTGACCTGTTGGCGCTGACCTTGCGCGTCAGCCTGCGCCTTGGCCACTTGCGAACGAGCAATGTGGGCGTCGGCGGAGAGGGTGGTCACGCGTTCTTCGGAAACGTAACCGGGTTTGCGCAGGGTTTCGGCGCGCGACAAATCCATCTGCGAGCGGCCAAGCGTGGCTTGGGTGGTCGCCACTTGCGCATCGCTGGCGGCGATCAGGCTCGATTGTTGGGTCAGTTTGCTTTGCGCTTGCAGGCGTTCGGCTTCGCGGGTGGCGAGGGCGGCATTGGCGCGGTCTACCGCGAGGCGGAAATCATTCGGTTCGAGGCGTACCAGCAACTGGCCTTTTTCCACGTGCTGATTGTCCTGCACCAGCACTTCATCGATGCGCGCGCCCAATTGGCTCGAGACACGAGTGATCTCGCCCTGGACATAGGCGTTGTCGGTGCTTTCATAAAAGCGTCCCTTGAAGAACCAGTGGGCGAAGAAGCCCCCGGCAATCAGCAGGACGAGCAGCAGGAAAATAAACAGGCGACGCTTGAGTTGGGCAGGCATGGGGCAAACTGTAGTCGAGGAATTGTAAGGAAAGTTATCAGCAGGCAAATTTGGCATACAGCCGATAAACGGTAAATGCCATCTGCTGATATTCCGCTATTCATCACGGCTTACGGGCCTTACAGACGCAAACTTGGCTTAAATGCCCTGCCCGCTGGAGCGGGGCGGGTGTCGCCTGTTACCATTCGCCGCTTGATTGTTTTGCTTTTCATTATTTTCGAGACATGCCATGACCACCGTCCGCACTCGCATCGCGCCATCGCCTACCGGGGATCCCCACGTAGGTACCGCTTACATCGCATTGTTCAACTACTGCTTTGCCAAGCAGCACGGCGGTGAGTTCATCCTGCGGATCGAAGACACCGACCAGTTGCGTTCGACCCGCGAGTCCGAACAGCAGATCTTCGACGCCCTGCGCTGGTTGGGCATCGACTGGAGCGAAGGCCCGGACGTTGGCGGCCCGCACGGCCCGTATCGCCAGAGCGAGCGCGGCGACATCTATCAGAAGTACTGCCAGCAACTGGTCGACATGGGTCATGCGTTCCCATGCTTCTGCACCGCTGAAGAACTCGATCAGATGCGCGCCGAGCAAATGGCTCGCGGCGAAACGCCACGCTACGACGGCCGCGCGCTGCTGCTGTCGAAAGAAGAAGTCGCGGCCCGTCTGGCCGCTGGCGAACCCCACGTGATCCGCATGAAAGTGCCGAGCGAAGGCGTTTGCGTGGTGCCGGACATGCTCCGTGGCGACGTCGAGATCCCGTGGGATCGCATGGACATGCAAGTGCTGATGAAGACTGACGGCCTGCCGACGTACTTCCTCGCCAACGTGGTCGACGATCACCTGATGGGCATCACCCACGTGCTGCGCGGCGAAGAATGGCTGCCATCGGCACCAAAACTGATTCTGCTGTATGAGTACTTCGGCTGGGAGCAACCAGAGCTGTGCTACATGCCGCTGCTGCGTAACCCGGACAAGAGCAAGCTGTCCAAGCGCAAGAACCCGACCTCGGTGACGTTCTACGAGCGCATGGGCTTCATGCCGGAAGCGATGCTTAACTACCTCGGTCGCATGGGCTGGTCGATGCCGGACGAGCGCGAGAAGTTCTCGCTGCAGGAAATGGTCGATAACTTCGACCTCAAGCGTGTCTCGCTGGGCGGGCCGATCTTCGACATCGAGAAGCTGTCGTGGCTCAACGGCCAGTGGCTGCGTGATCTGCCGGTGGAAGAGTTCGCCGGCCGCTTGCAGACCTGGGCGTTGAACCCGGAATACATGATGAAGATCGCGCCGCTGGTGCAGGGTCGCGTTGAAACCTTCAGCCAGGTTGCACCGCTGGGCGGATTCTTCTTCGCTGGTGGCGTCAATCCGGATGCCAAACTGTTCGAATCGAAAAAGCTCTCGGGCGATCAGGTTCGTCAGTTGATGCAGTTGATCCTGTGGAAGCTGGAAAGCCTGCGTCAGTGGGAGAAAGACAACATCACCGCAACGATTCAGGCAGTGGTTGAATCGCTGGAATTGAAACTGCGTGATGCGATGCCGCTGATGTTTGCGGCGATCACTGGTCAGGCGAGCTCGGTGTCGGTGCTCGATGCGATGGAAATCATTGGCCCGGATCTGACCCGCTTCCGTCTGCGTCAGGCGATTGACCTTCTGGGCGGTGTGTCGAAGAAAGAAAACAAAGAGTGGGAAAAGCTCCTGGCCGCTATCGCCTAAACGCTTTGCCTTCCTGTAGGAGCTACCGAAGGCTGCGATCTCTTGATCTTGTTTTCAAAAGATAAAGTCAAAAGATCGCAGCCTGCGGCAGCTCCTACAGGTCTGTGTGACATCCCGAGTCCCGAATTTACGGGGGGAGGGCGGTAAGTGATTGTTATGCCGACGAAAAACTTTGAAATTTTTCAAAAATAAGTTTGACAGGCTTTCGATACGCCCTTAAGATTCGCCCCGTCCTCAGCGATGACATCAACGATGAGGGGCTATAGCTCAGCTGGGAGAGCGCCTGCATGGCATGCAGGAGGTCAACGGTTCGATCCCGTTTAGCTCCACCAATTTTACACTTCGAGGTCTGGCCACACCGGCCTTGAAGCGATCAACACTCAGTGTTGGTCTGTTGTATAGAAGGGTTTGCGTCCCCTTCGTCTAGTGGCCTAGGACACCGCCCTTTCACGGCGGTAACAGGGGTTCGAGTCCCCTAGGGGACGCCAGTTTTACAGAAGTGATGTTGCAAAATGTCACTCCGCCGCGAGGCGATAAATCGGGGCTTTAGCTCAGCTGGGAGAGCGCCTGCATGGCATGCAGGAGGTCAGCGGTTCGATCCCGCTAAGCTCCACCAATTTTACAGTTCAAGGTCTGGCCACACCGGCCTTGAATCGATCAGCACTCAGCACTGATCAGTTGTATAGAAGGTTTGTGTCCCCTTCGTCTAGTGGCCTAGGACACCGCCCTTTCACGGCGGTAACAGGGGTTCGAGTCCCCTAGGGGACGCCACGATTACCCGCTCTGCGGGATTTTATAAGGGTCATTCAATTATTGAATGGCCCTTTTGTTTGTCTGGCGTTTGGCCAATTCTCCTATTTCCTAAACTGTGCTTCAGACCAGCGGTCACATTCTTGACTTGCAGATTATTATTATGCGAATAATATTCTAGTCGTAATATTCGGAGGCAACGATGAACGATAAAAAAGCTCAAACCCGCGAACGCATCCTCAAGGCTGCCAGCGCTGCACTGATTCAGCGCGGCCCGGCAGACCCTAGCGTGGGCGAAGTGATGGGCGCAGCCGGCCTGACGGTTGGCGGCTTCTACGCGCACTTCGAAAGCAAGGACGCGATGATGCTTGAAGCGTTCAAACAGCTGCTTGGCCGCCGCCGCGACCTGATTGCCGACATGGACGCCGAACTGACCGGTGAAGAACGCCGCGCGCTGGTGGCTGCGTTCTACCTGTCGCGCAAGCACCGTGATTCCAGCGAAGCGGCCTGCCCGATTCCGGCGTCGATCGGTGAGTTGGGGCGTCTGCCGGAATCGTTCCGCATCGCGCTGAACGAACACCTGGAATTGATGATTGCGCAGTTGGCGTCCAGCCCTGAGGACACCGACAAAGCCCTGGCTGATGTGGCCTTGATGGTGGGTGGTCTGGCTCTCGCAAGAGCGCTCGGCCCTGGAGATTTATCCGATCGATTGCTGCGCGCTGCCAAGTCGGCGGTGCGTTGACCTGAAGGCAACACGCCTGAGGAGAGAGCGATGAGCACGTTGAAATGGGTTCGTGGCGTTAATGGCACCTTAGGCTGGTTTGCACCGAAATTAGTGGCGAGCAAAATGCGCCTGGCGTTCATGACGCCGCGCGCGCTGCCATTGCGCGATTGGGAATTGCCGATGCTCGCCAGTGCTGAGCGCATCACTTTGCGTTTCGGCCTCTCGGCATTGCGTTGGGGCCAAGGCCCTGCGGTGCTGCTGATGCACGGCTGGGAAGGGCGGCCCACCCAGTTCGCCGCGCTGATAACGGCGCTCGTCGATGCCGGTTACACCGTCGTAGCACTCGACGGCCCGGCACACGGTCGCTCACCGGGGCGTGAAGCCAACGTCGTCCTGTTCGCCCGCGCCATGCTTGAGGCCGCTGCCGAGCTACCGCCGCTGCAAGCGGTCATCGGTCACTCGATGGGCGGCGCCAGCGCGATGCTCGCCGTGCAATTGGGCTTGCGCACCGAAACCCTTGTCAGCATCGCCGCGCCGGCGCGCATTCTTGGTGTGTTGCGCGGATTCGCTCGCTACATGGGCATGCCACCGCGAGCGCGTTCGGCCTTCATCCGTCAGGTCGAGCAGGACGTCGGCATGCGCGCCGCGACCCTTGACGTTGCCCACTATCAACTGGACATGCCCGGCCTGATCGTGCACGCCGAGGACGACAATTTCGTCTCGGTCAAAGAGTCGCAGCTGATCCACGAATCCTGGTTCGACAGCCGTCTGCTGCGCCTTGAGGGCGGCGGTCATCAGCGCGTGCTCGCCGACCCGCGCGTGATTGATGGGGTGTTATCACTGCTCGCCGGCCGTAGCCTTCAGGCGCGCCAATCGGCGTGAGCTCCGTTACACTGCCCCGGTTGAATAACTGACCGGGAGTGGGGCATGGGCTGGGATCGGGCAACGCCGTTTACCATTGATCTGCAAGTAGGCGCCGAAGACATCGACGGGCTGGGCCACGCGAACAACGCGGTCTACGTAACGTGGCTCGAACGCTGCGCCTGGCGCCACTCGCAGCGTCTGGGGCTGGATCTGGTTGAATATCGGCGACTGGATCGGGCGATGGCCGTGGTGCGCCACGAGATCGATTATCTGGCAGCGGCGTATGAAGGCGACGAGTTGCAATTGGCGACGTGGATCGTCGATTGGGATCAACGCTTGAAAATGACCCGTCACTTCCAACTGATTCGCCCGAGCGACAACACCACGCTGCTGCGCGCGCAAACCACGTTTGTCTGCATCGAACTGTCCACCGGCAAGCCCAAACGCATGCCGGCCGAGTTTATCGAAGGCTATGGCCCTGCGATCTTGACCCCGGCCTGACACAATCCCTGTAGGAGCTGCCGCAGGCTGCGATCTTTTGATCTTGACCTATAAAAAACAACATCAAAAGATCGCAGCCTTCGGCAGCTCCTACAAGGGATCTGCGGTTTCCCGCGATATCCAGTAAACTGCCGCACGTTTTTTCCTTAAGTAGTGTTTTCCCCATGCAAATTGCTCTGGCGCCCATGGAGGGGTTGGTCGACGACATCCTCCGCGACGTGCTGACCCGCGTTGGCGGCATCGACTGGTGCGTGACCGAATTCATTCGGGTCAACGACCAGTTGCTCACCCCGGCGTACTTCCACAAGTTCGGCCCCGAGCTGCTCAACGGCGCCCGCACCGCTTCCGGCGTGCCGCTGCGCGTGCAATTGCTCGGTTCCGACCCGGTGTGCCTGGCGGAAAACGCTGCGCTGGCCTGCGAACTCGGCTCCGAAGTGATCGACCTCAACTTCGGCTGCCCGGCCAAAACCGTGAACAAATCCCGTGGTGGCGCCGTGCTGCTGAAAGAGCCCGAGTTGCTCAACCAGATCGTCGAGCACGTCCGTCGTGCCGTGCCTGCGCACATTCCGGTGACCGCGAAAATGCGCCTCGGCTTCGACAGCCCCGACGGCTCGCTGGTCTGCGCCACCGCATTGGCTGAGGGCGGCGCCGAGCACATCGTGGTTCACGCGCGAACCAAAATGGACGGCTACAAACCGCCGGCGCACTGGGAGTGGATCCCGCGCGTGCAGGACGTGGTCAAGGTGCCGGTGTTCGCCAATGGCGATATCTGGAGCGTCGAAGACTGGCGCCGTTGCCGCGAAATCAGTGGCGTCGAAGACATCATGCTCGGTCGCGGTCTGGTGTCGCGCCCGGATCTGGCCAAACAAATCGCCGCTGCCCGTGCCGGTGAAGAAGTCGTCGAGATGACTTGGGCGGAACTGATGCCGCTGATTCAGGACTTCTGGTTGCAAGCCAAAGCACAGATGACCGCTCGCCAATCGCCGGGCCGTTTGAAGCAATGGCTGGCGATGCTGACGCGCAATTATCCTGAGGCGACCGAACTGTTTACCGTGCTGCGCCGTGAGACTGAGCCGGATCACGTTTCGCGTTTGCTCGGTTTGCCGGTAGCAGAAGCCGCCTGAAAAAAATCTGCAAATAGTCTCTTGAAAACAAATCAGCGGTCCCTATCTAGGGGTTACGCGATGCCGAATTCGGGTCGCGGAGTCAAAAAAACTTGCTGATTGTTTTCAGGAGATTTGAACCATGAGTACTGCATTTTCCCTTGCGCCACTGTTCCGTTCCTCGGTGGGCTTCGACCGTTTCAACGACCTGTTCGAAACCGCCCTGCGCAATGAGCCAGGCAGCAGCTACCCACCTTACAACGTGGAAAAACACGGTGACGACCAATACCGCATCGTTGTAGCGGCAGCCGGTTTCCAGGAAGAAGACCTGGAACTGCAAGTCGAGAAAGGTGTGCTGGCCATCAGTGGCGGCAAGCGTGATGCCAACGAAGGCGTGACCTTCCTGCATCAGGGCATTGCCCAGCGTGCTTTCAAGCTGTCCTTCCGCCTCGCCGATCACATCGAGATCAAGGCAGCGGATCTGAGTAACGGCCTGCTGAGCATCGACCTGCTGCGCGTGATTCCGGAAGAAGCGAAAGCCAAACGCATCCCGATCAATGGGGGGCAGAAGCCGGCGTTGCAGCACTGAGTCATGTGCTGCAACACAATCGTCTGAACGGACGATGAGCCGCTGAATGAAGGCCCCGATACGTCGGGGCCTTTTTTGTGGGCGAAAGAAACCCGACGCAACGTTTGCTGCTGCTGTTGCGGCTCTTTACAATCCGCGCCAACAAGGCCGGCACTCCCTAATTCCCGCTGGCCCCGGAGCCTTTGTTCATGGACGAAATGGAACAGCGCTGGCTATATGCGCTTTCTGCGCCTTTGGTCGCCCTCAATCCCGACGCCGATTACACCGCACCCACCTATTGTTTCGACCTCAAACATGTCGATGTCGAAGGCGGTTGGGGCATCACTACGCGCGAACAACTGTTGGACATGCTGCGTACTGCCGATGACGGCCACGCTACGCAGTTGAACGAAGCCTATCGGCAGTGGGAGCGGTGTCTGCCGTCCGAATGGCAGGCCTTGCTCGCAACACTCGACACCCGCCAGCGAGCTTTCTACGAATTCGCCAGTCGCACATTTGGCGAGTGTGGCTCAGGTGGCATCCGTGCCTGGGACCTTGGCCGCATGGGTTTTCTGCTGCGCTCTGCGGTGCTGCACGGCTGGATCGATCTCACCGAAAGCCTTTGGCTGCACGGTCGCATGGCAGCACGCGCGCGCTACTACTACGACAGTTGGACGAGCTACCTGAACGGCTTTGTCTTCGGCAAAGCCTTCTGGCATTGCCTAGGCAACAAGGATGAAGAGCTAGAGCACGAATATGACCGGCAAGGCGATTACATAGGCACCACCGTGGTCATCAGAAAGCTTGATCGTGATGCGCGCGCGCTGTTCGCGCAATTGCCGTGGGATATGCCCCTGCATCTACCTGAGCGGCCTGATTCGCTAGGGGAGTTCGACTGGTCATGAGCTGCTGGATTCGCTTGGGTATCGAGCCCACCAAAGACAACGACGTGATTCGCGGCGCCTATCGCGCGCGTTTGCCGCAGCACCACCCGGAAACCGATCCGGAAGGTATTCAGGCGCTGCGTGAGGCCTATGAACTGGCATTGCGCTTTGCCCGCGAGGAAGTCGCCGAGCCGGATCAACCGGTTGCCGATGAGGTCAGTCCTGCCGATCAGACGATGGCCGACTTTGAAGCATTGCTGCTTGATCCAGCACGTCGCTTCCACCCGGCGGCCTGGCAGGCATTCAACCTTGAACTGGACCGTCTGCCGCTGGAGGTGCTGGACGACGTTTGCTGGTCATTGCTGCGCGAGTTGCTCGACGCCGGCCCGATTTCCCATGTTTGCGCCCGTTTGTTGGCCCAGCGCCTGGGCTGGGCAAGCCGCATGCTGGATCTGGATTTCGACAACGCGCGGCATGTCGACGAGTTTTTGCAGCGGATCAGCGCGGCGGATCCGTTCGACACCTCGTTGATGAGCCATTGGCCCGCTGTCGCGCAGTTGGAAACACTCTGGTACGTGCGCACCCTGAATCACCTGCACCGCGAAGCATCGCTCGACGACTACCGTCATTTCGCCGGCCTGCACACCTGCATCCCGCTGCCTGTTGATGACGGGTTGTTGCAACGCCTGGCCATACAGTTCAGTCAGGCTGATATCGCCAACAAAGACTTTCTCGACATTATCAGCGAGCAGCATCGGCTTGCGCCTGAAGATGTTGACTGGCTGTATCTGTTGGCCTGTCAGCGCAGTGCGCTGGGAATGGAAGAGTTGGCACTGCAGGCGTGGGTGCGGCTCTGGCGCGAACATCAGCATCCAAAAGCGGCTACGTGGTTACTGGCATTGTGTGCGCGCCACCAGCCTCAGCGATTGCCGCTGCTGATTCAGGCTTTTGATCGTCTGGAAAACTTCCGTGACTGGTCCGAGGATCTCAGCGATGTCACCCAAGAATACAGCAGTCCATCGCAGCGTCCGGAAACACTCGGGCGTTGGTTCCGGGCCAGGCAGCTCGAGTTGCAGGACATTGCCGGTGCATTTGTCGAATGGCGTATCAGTGGTGACGAGCTGCCGTTGTTGGCGACGCTGATCATTGACAATGATGACCGGGCGCTGCAAACGCTCTACCAGCATGCCTGGGCTTTGCACCGTGGTGATGTGCCATTGCTGCAACGCATCATGGAGGCACCTGTGCCGGCGGATGTGCTCGATCAACTGGTGCTGGAGGGCTTGCAGTATCAGGCCGGGCAGCAGATCTGCTGGTTGACCCAGGCACCGATTCCTCAGGCCCTGGAAGCGTTTCTGGCTAGCGACTCGGCATCGACACCCCCGCCGGGGCTGGAAAAGGGCGAACCGCTTGAGCTCAGTCTGCTGTGGATGCGCCGTTTACGCGCTTACGACGCCCTATCGCTGGCGCGGCTTGCCGAAGCGTTCAGTCTGGACAAACGTGATGAACGGCTCGCGGGGCTTAAGTTGCAAGTGCAACTGGCCGCGCACGGCATGCTGCTGCCGGCCATTGATAGCCATTCTGATGTCTGGGAATGGCATCGTCAGGCGATTTACCTGCTGGCCACCCTCGACGATCCGACGCGTTGGCTGGACGCGCAATCGGCACACTGCGTCGACACCATGAACATTGCGCGCGAACACCCGTTGGCCCGTTTGCAGCCGCTGCTCTGTCGCCTGAATCGCGAGCAGGGCAGTGCCAGTGGCCTGCTCGGCTGGCTGCAAGCGGTTGATCCGGTGCACTCGCTGCTCGCGCGTAAGTTGTTCAGTGTGCATGAGGCGCTCGACAGCACCCGACTGTTGGGAAATGACCGTCTGTTCGAGTGCATGCGCAGCGACATCGCCAGCTTCAACGAGGATTTGCTCGGGCGCATGCTCTTGGGCGGCGTCCTTTACCACGATCCGTTGCTCACTGCGCAACAGCGCAAATACCTGCTGGGAAGTATCACTGAGGTGGTCAATCCTCAAGACTGGTTCGACGGCTTCCGTCACAGTCTGATCAAGGGTGAGCCTGTTCACCCGCCCCGTGAGGCTCTCACGGAGGAGGGTATCAGCGACGCCTTTTACCTGGCACTGGATGTGCTGAAGGATCTCGTGCGTTTTGGCAATCTGGGCGTGCCAAGACAGAAAATCCTGTTACGCATGCAGCGGGCCAAGGATGACCCGGAAATCGGACTCGGTCTGCGCTTCGCATTCAGCGCATTGCTGTCGTGGTCGGAGCGTTTGCTGCTAGCCAAGGCAGAGACCCGTCCAACTCCCGCCAGTGCGTTCTGGCGCCTGGGCACCCGGCTGGGACGCGGGGCGTTTATCTGGCAAGTGATTGGCGCGTTGCTGGTAACGCCCGTGGCGGCGTTGCTCAGCGGTACGCCTGTGTCCGGCATCGTCGTGTTGCTGCTGGGCCTGGCGTTTCTGCTAGGTGCGATCCTGCGCCGTTTGCATGACATGGGGCGGGGCATTCCGATGTTGCTGATTTTGGTAATCCTGTCGCCGGTATTGCCATTCCTGCCGCTGATACTGTTCGGTTTTCCCGGAGAGACGCTGCCCAATCGTTATGGCGTGCCGCCGGACAGTGGCGGTGAAGACACCCTGTCCGGTGGTTTGCAGGCGACCTTGCGGCGACTCATCGGCTAGAGGCGCAACTCATCCAGTGTCTTGTTGAGTTGTGAGCGGTGGCTGGCGATTTCTTCCGATCGCTGGCCGCCCAGCACCGTATTGAAACTGTCCAGCCAGCCGGCAATCCGCTGGCGCTCTTCGCCCAGACTTTGCGTCCACGCCCGTTCCAGTCGAGCCAGCAGGGTTCGGTTGGCCAAAGTGTCGCGGGGGTGAATTTTCAGCGTACTCAAGCGTTCATGACTGGTTTGCCGCGATTGCGCATCGAGTCCGGTCGGGCTGCGGTCAATGCTGTGGCTGTGGCGTTCGCCCGTCTCAGGCAGGGTGATGTCAACTTCGAGCAAACCGTTGATGTCATAACTGAAGCGCACATCCAGCGCCTGGATATCATCCCTGGGCGTCAGCGTGACATCGAAAGCATCGATAAAGATGTTGTCGCGCACCCACGGACGTTCGCCCTGATAGACCGCAATACGGATCACTTCCTGTCGAGGAGAGGTTGTGTGGTAACGCTCCACCCTTGAGGTCGGGATGATGGTGTTGCGCTCGATAATGGGCGAAAACGCGCCTTTGATGCCTTCTCCACGCATGGTCGAAATGCCCAGCGTGTAGGGGCAGACATCGGTCAGGATCAACTCTTCTACTGCACCGTCACGCGCCTTGCACGCCGCTTGCGTCGCCGCGCCGAGCGCCACAATGGTATCCGGATCAAGATGCCGATAAGGCAGGCGCCCGAACAGCGTGGCAACCATTTGCTGCACCGCCGGCATGCGCGTGGCACCGCCGACCAGCACCAGGCTGTCGAGGTCGCGCGGCTTGAGGCGGGCATCGCGCAGCGCCTGTTCGATCGGCGCACGCAAACGGGCCAGCAGCGGTTCCCAGATCTTTACCGCAGCCGCTTCGTCCAGCGACCACTCGAACGCCTTGTCGCCATGGCGCCAGCTCAGTTGTTGAATACCTTCACCGAGTTTGCATTTGAGCTGCTCCAGCGCATCACCGAGGCTGGCCATGCTTTGCGCATCGACCATGGTTGGGGTCAGTTGCCAGTGTTTCAGGCAGGCCTGCAGCAGCGCGGCGGTGAAGTCTTCGCCGCCGAGAAAGTTGTCACCGGTCGACGCGTGTACTTCGATCAGTGGTAACGCATATTCCAGCACGGTGACATCGAAGGTGCCGCCGCCCAGATCGAAGATCAACGTGCGCTCGAACTTCTGCTCATGCAGCCCGTACGCCATGGCCGCGGCAGTTGGCTCGTTGATCAGGCGTGTCACTGCGAGCCCGGCCAGTTCAGCGGCAAACAGCGTGCGTTTGCGTTGTTCGTCACTGAAGTACGCCGGCACCGAAATCACCGCTTCTGTGACCGGATGGCCGAGAAACGCTTCGGCGTCCTGTTTGAGTGAGCTGAGCACCAGCGCCGACAACTCTTCCGGACTGAAAGCGCGGGTGCCGAGTTCGACCTTTTTATCGCTGCCCATGAAACGCTTGAACGCCGCAGCACTGCGCTCCGGGTGGGTGGTCAGACGGGCGCGGGCGGCTTTGCCGACCAGAACCGTGTCGTCTTCATCGAGGCTGATCACCGAGGGCGTGAGCACATCGCCAAGGGCGTTGGGGATCAGTCGGGCCTGACCGTCCTGCCAAACAGCGATCAGGCTGTTGGTGGTGCCAAGGTCGATGCCCAGCAAAGCCGGGCGGGGGAGGGATGCATCCTGCATGAAAGATCTCGAAACGGCGCAAAAACGCGACCCTACAGGTTGGCGCAAACCATGGCAATTGCCTGACAGTTGCATCCGGCGCTGTCATGCGTGTTATTCCAGCAACACCTTCAAATCATCCAGCGCCACCGGCCGGCTGTGCAGATAACCCTGATACAAATGGCAACCTAATCCCTGCAAAAACGCCAACTGCTCCGGCGTCTCCACCCCTTCGGCGATCACCTCCAGTTCCAGGCTGCGCGCCATTGCGACGATTGCGCGGATGATCTCGGCATCGTTCGGATCCGTTGTCGCATCACGGATAAACGACTGATCGATCTTCAGCGTGTCCACCGGCAAGCGCTTGAGGTACGTCAGCGACGAATACCCTGTGCCGAAATCGTCCATGGCGAAGCTCACGCCGAGTTTTTTCAGGCGACGCATTTTGCTGATGGTGTCTTCCAGGTTCTGGATGACGATGCCTTCGGTGATTTCCAGTTTCAGCAGCGAGCAGGGCAAGCCGTGGCTGATCATGCTGTGTTCGATGCGTTCGACGAAGTCGTTCTGGCGGAACTGGCGCGGGCTGATGTTCACGCACAGGCTGAAGTTGAGCGGGTCGACCAGTTTCAGTCCGATCAGCTGTTTGAAGGCGTCGCAGGCTTCGTCGAGGATCCACGTGCCGACTTCGAGAATCAGGCCGCTGTCTTCCAGAACCTTGATGAATTCGGTGGGCGATTGCGCGCCGAGTTCCGGGTGGTTCCAGCGCACCAGCGCTTCGGCGCCGATGATCTGGTTGTTGCGGGCATCGATCTGCGGCTGGAAGTGCACGTTGAATTCACCGCGCGACAGCGCCAGACGCAAATCGGTCTCCATGCGCAGCCGCTCGCTGGCGGCTTTCTGCATGGTGTTGTGGTACATCTGCGTGGTGTTGCGCCCGGAATCCTTGGCCCGGTACAGCGCGATGTCGGCGCGTTTGAGCAGGTCGGTCGGGGTTGAACCGTGATCGGGAATCAGCGCCACGCCGATGCTCGGCGTCACTTGCAGTCGCTGGCCATCGAGGAACATCGGTTCCGAAAGCAATTCGCGAATTGTGTCGGCCAGCTCGCGCACTTGCGCACTGACTTCGTTGCGCGAACCTTCCAGACCGCTGAGCAGCACCACAAACTCATCGCCACCGAGGCGCGCGACCGTGTCTTCCATGCGTACGCTGGCCTCAAGCCGAGCGGTGATGATCTTCAACACCGTGTCGCCGACCGGATGGCCGAGGGAATCGTTGATGTGCTTAAAGTGATCGAGGTCGAGAAACAGCAGCGCACCGCGCAGGTTGTGGCGCTTGAGCAGGGCGATCTGCTGGCTCAGGCGATCCATCAGCAAGGCGCGGTTGGGCAGGTTGGTCAGTGGATCGTGATAAGCCAGATGGCGAATTTGTGCTTCGGCATTTTTCAGCAGACTGACGTCGCGGGCGGTCAGCAGCAGGCACGCGGTTTCGTTGAGGGTGATCGGCTCGACCGAGACTTCGACCGTGAGCATTTCCCCGCGCTTGTTGCGCCCAAGCATTTCCTGATGGTGCACGCGGCCCTTGATTTGTAACTCGGCGAGTAGCGCCGAGCGCTGTTTCTCCTCGGCCCAGATGCCGACCTGATACACGGTTTTACCGACGACCTCTTCAGCGCGATAACCGGTGAGGCGGCAGAAACCGTCGTTAACTTCCAGATAGCGCCCGGAATCACGTTCGGTGATGGTGATCGCGTCGGGGCTTGAGTGAAACGCCTTGGCGAATTTCTCTTCGCTGGCCTTCAGTGCGGCTTCCGAGCGTTGCTGCTGAGTAATGTCGCGCAGGGTGGTGACGATGCACGCTTGATCGCCGACGCTAATCTGCCGGCTGGAAATCACACAGGTCAGCGACTGGCCGTCCTTGTGCTGAACGATGATCGCGACGTTGCTCAGGCCCTGTTCGCGGATCACCCGCTCAATGCGTTGCAGACTTTTTGCCGAAGCGTCCCACAGGCCGATTTCTTCGGCGGTGTGGCCAATCACGTCGCCGGCACTCCAGCCGAAAGTCTGGGTAAAGCTGTTGTTGATCTCGATGAATTCGCCGCTGTCCTGGCGCGTGACGCAGATCGGGTCGGGGCTGACCTGGAACAGCGTGGCGAATTTTTCTTCTGAGGCGACCAGGCGCTGTTCGCGTTCGACTTGATCGGTGATGTCCAGCAACGTGCCGGCCATGCGCAGCGGCGCGCCGTTGTCGTCGCGGTAGAGGCGGGCGCGGCTTTCCAGATAGCGCGAGCTGCCGTCCGGCAATTGCACGCGATAGGTCAGTTGATAATTGCCTGCCGGGCCTTCGCGCAGGGAGCGGTAGGCGTCGCGCATGCTGTCGCGTTCTTCGCCGGGCACGCCTTCGAAAAATTCATCGAACGATTCATGGAACGGTTTCGCTTCCAGCCCGTGCAACTGCGCGGCGCGTGCCGAGCCGTAAAGCATGCCGCTGGGGATGTGCCAGTCCCACGTGCCGAGTTGCGCCGAGTCCAGCGCGAGGTCGAGACGTTCCTGGCTGTCCTTCAGCGCGTGTTCGGCAGCTTTGCGTTCGGTGGTGTCGAGGAAGGTGCTGAGCAGATAGGGTTGGCCTTCCAGTTCGACCTTCTGCGCGCTGAGAATGCCGTCGTGAATCTGCCCGTTGCTCGCACGGAACTGCACTTCCATGGCGATCAGTTCGCCTTTGGTGTTGGTCTTTTTGACCAGTTCGGCGCGTTGTTCGGGATGCACCCACAAACCGAGTTCCAGCGTGGTGCGGCCGATGGCGCTCTGTACCGGCCAGCCGAACAGGCTTTCAAAATACTGATTGGCCTCGCTGATCAGTCCGTCTTCCTGACGGGTGAGCAAAACCATGTTGGGACATAGGTGAAATAGTGTGGCGAAACGTTTCTCCGAGCTGCTCAGCGCTTGCTCGCGTTGGCGCTGGTGGGTGATTTCGCGAATCACCCCGATCATTCGGGGGCGGCCGTTTTTGTCCGGCAGCAGACTGCCGCTGATCTCCAGCCAGTGCAGGCTGCCGTCAGGCCATTGGATGCGGTGGTGCATCGCTTGCTCCAGCGGCGCACCGGCAATCACCGCGTGGAAGGCGCGCACGGTTTTCGCGCGGTCTTCCGGAGGCAATAAATCGAGGTATTCAAGGTCGGCCGGCAGCGGCTGGCGTGGATCGAAGCCGAACAATGCCTGCGTGCCCCGCGACCAACTGATCTGCCCGCGCTCGATGTCCCAATACCAGGCGCCGAGTCGGGCGCCGTTGAGCGCCGCGAGCAATTGCGGCGCACTTTCCCAGCTCTGCTCGGAATGCCGTGGATCAATTGCCTGAATGCGCGGCATCGGCGGGATACGGTCAACAGATTTCGGCATTGGTTACGGGCCTTGAGCTGGTTTATGCGTTAGGCACAGGGAAACGCGGCTCTATAGGAGTAGCACAAGTCAGCCGAGAGTCCCTGGCAGATCGATTTGTGCGTCCAGCAGGGCCATAAAGGCGCGAGCCGCGTTCGATAGCGTCCGTTCAGTGTGCAAGATATAGCCTAGCTGGCGCCGCAGCTGTATGCCCGGCAAAGCGATACTTGCCACTTGATCATCGAGCATCGTGCGCGGCAGCACGCTCCAGGCCAGGCCGATCGAGACCATCATCTTGATGGTTTCCAGATAGTTGGTGCTCATGGCGATGTTCGGCGTCAGGCCCTGAGCCTCGAACAGTCGTTGGACAATATGGTGAGTAAATGTGTTGCCACCGGGGAAAACCGCCGGATGGCCGGCAATGTCCGCCAGGCTGACGGCGCCGTTGCTGATCAGCGAATGCTCCGGGGCGACCACGAAATCCAGCGGGTCGTCCCACACTGGCGTGGCTTTGACCAGCGCGTGCGGCTCCGGCGCCAAGGTGATCACCGCCAATTCGGCGCGGCCATGGAGAATTTCTTCGTAGGCCACTTCCGAATCGAGGAACTGAATATCCAGCGCGACCTGTGGGTAACGGCGGGTGAACTCCCTTAATAACGGCGGCAAACGGTGCAAGCCGATGTGGTGACTGGTCGCCAGGGTCAGCCGGCCGCTGACTTCGCCGGTCAGGTTGGTCAGCGCGCGGCGGGTGTCATCGAGCACGTTGAGAATCTGGTAGGCCCGTGGCAGCAGGGCGCGGCCGGCTTCGGTCAGGCCGACTTCACGGCCGAGGCGATCAAACAGACGCACCTTCAGTTGCTGCTCCAGACCGGCGATACGTTTGCTGATCGCCGGCTGCGTCAGGTGCAAGCGTTCGCCGGCGCCGGAGAAGCTGCCGGTCTCGGCGATGGCGATAAAAGCGTTGAGGTTGGCCAGATCCATGGTGGTATTCCAGTTGGTTATCCAAAGCATAAAAAATATGAATTTGAGTTATTTAATGTAACCCCATAGGATCGACCTCACAAGCCAAAGGGTTATTGAAACGTTCAAGGCCCGGGGCATAGAAACAAGCTGATGAGGAACCGTCTGATGGCCGGCAAAACGCTCTACGACAAGCTCTGGGATTCGCATTTGGTCAAGCAGCGCGACGATGGCTCGGCGCTGATCTACATCGATCGTCACATCATTCACGAAGTGACTTCGCCGCAAGCCTTTGAAGGTCTGCGTCTGGCCGGGCGCAAGCCTTGGCGCATCGATGCCAACATCGCGACCCCGGATCACAACGTACCGACGACGCCAGAGCGCAAGGGCGGCATCGAAGCCATTGCCGATCAGGTCTCGCGTTTGCAGGTTCAGACCCTCGACGACAACTGCGATGAATACGGCATTGTCGAGTTCAAGATGAACGACGTCCGCCAAGGCATCGTCCACGTGATCAGCCCGGAGCAGGGCGCGACCTTGCCGGGCATGACCGTGGTCTGCGGCGATTCGCACACCTCGACCCACGGCGCGTTTGGCGCTTTGGCGCACGGTATCGGCACTTCCGAAGTCGAGCACGTGCTCGCCACGCAGTGCCTGGTCGCCAAGAAAATGAAAAACATGCTGGTGCGCGTTGAAGGGCAATTGCCGTTCGGCGTGACCGCCAAGGACATCGTCCTCGCAGTGATCGGCAAGATCGGCACCGCCGGCGGTAACGGCCACGCCATCGAATTCGCTGGCAGCGCGATCCGCGATTTGTCCGTTGAAGGCCGCATGACCATCTGCAACATGTCCATCGAAGCCGGCGCCCGCGTAGGTTTGGTGGCAGCGGATCAGAAGACTGTCGACTACGTGAAGGGCCGTCCATTTGCTCCGAAAGGCGCGGAATGGGACATGGCCGTCGAGTCCTGGAAAGACCTGGTCTCCGACGCCGACGCCAGGTTCGACACCGTGGTTGAGCTCGACGCTACGCAGATCAAGCCGCAAGTCAGCTGGGGCACTTCGCCTGAGATGGTTTTGGCCGTTGATCAGAACGTGCCGGATCCAGCCAAAGAGATGGATCTGGTCAAACGCGACTCGATCGTCCGTGCCCTGAAATACATGGGTTTGACCGCCAATCAGGCGATCACTGACATTCAACTGGATCGCGTGTTTATCGGCTCCTGCACCAACTCGCGCATTGAAGACTTGCGTGCTGCGGCGGTGATCGCCAAGGGCCGTAAAGTCGCATCGACCATCAAGCAAGCGATCGTGGTGCCGGGTTCGGGTCTGGTGAAGGCGCAGGCAGAGGCCGAAGGTCTCGACAAGATTTTCCTCGAAGCCGGTTTCGAATGGCGTGAGCCGGGTTGCTCGATGTGCCTGGCGATGAACCCGGATCGTTTGGAGTCCGGCGAGCATTGCGCCTCGACCTCCAACCGTAACTTCGAAGGCCGTCAGGGCGCCGGTGGCCGAACCCACCTCGTCAGCCCGGCCATGGCGGCGGCGGCAGCGGTGAACGGTCGTTTCATCGACGTTCGCGAATTGATTTAAGGAGCGCAGCATGAAAGCTTTTACCCAGCACACTGGTCTTGTCGCGCCTTTGGATCGTGCCAACGTCGACACTGACCAAATTATTCCGAAACAGTTTTTGAAGTCGATCAAGCGCACCGGTTTCGGCCCGAACCTGTTCGATGAATGGCGTTACCTCGATGTCGGGCAACCGTATCAGGACAACTCCAAGCGTCCGCTGAACAAGGACTTCGTCCTCAACGCCGAGCGTTATCAAGGCGCCAGCGTATTGCTGGCCCGCGAGAACTTCGGTTGCGGCTCCAGCCGTGAACACGCGCCATGGGCGCTGGAAGAATACGGTTTCCGCAGCATCATCGCGCCGAGCTACGCCGACATTTTCTTCAACAACAGCTTCAAGAACGGCTTGCTGCCGATCATCTTGAGCGACGCTGAGGTTGATGAGTTGTTCAAGCAGGTCGAGGCTGAGCCGGGCTATCAATTGCAGGTCGATCTGCAAGCGCAGACCGTGACCAGCCCGAATGGCAAGGTGTACAGCTTTGAGATTGATGCGTTCCGTAAGCATTGCCTGTTGAACGGTCTGGACGATATCGGGCTGACCTTGCAGGACGGTGATGCGATTGCGACGTTTGAGGCCAGGCATCGGGTTAGCCAGCCGTGGTTGTTTCGCGACGCGTGATTGATTTGAGATTGATGTAGTCAGGGCTGGCCTCTTCGCGAGCAAGCCCGCTCCCACATTTGGAACGCATTCCCCTGTGGGAGCGGGCTTGCTCGCGAAGACGGCGGCCCAAACAACATAGATATCAGGATGTGACCATGACCAGCACCGCCCAACACACCCAGGTCGTACAAAAGCAATTCGGTGAGCAGGCCGCCGCCTACCTGAGCAGCGCCGTTCACGCTCAAGGCACCGAATTCGCGCTGCTACAGGCGGAGCTGGCCGGGCAGGGCGAGGCTCGTGTGCTGGACTTGGGTTGCGGCGCCGGTCACGTCAGTTTTCACGTGGCATCGCTGGTCAAGGAAGTGGTCGCTTACGACCTGTCGCAGCAAATGCTCGACGTGGTCGCCGCCGCTGCGATTGATCGCGGTATCGGCAACATTGCCACGGTCAACGGTGCCGCCGAGCGTCTGCCGTTTGCCGATGGCGAGTTCGACTTCGTGTTCAGCCGTTATTCGGCGCATCACTGGAGCGATCTCGGTGTGGCCCTGCGCGAAGTGCGTCGGGTGCTGAAGCCGGGCGGTGTGGCGGCGTTCGTTGACGTGTTGTCACCGGGCAGTCCGTTGTTCGACACTTACCTGCAAAGCGTCGAAGTGCTGCGCGACACCAGCCATGTGCGCGATTATTCTGCCGCTGAATGGCTGCGCCAGGTCAGCGAGGCCGGGTTGCATGTGCGTAGCACTACGCGTCAGCGCCTGCGTCTGGAGTACACCACCTGGGTTGAGCGCATGCGCACACCCGACGTGATGCGCGCCGCGATTCGTCAGTTGCAGCAGTCGATGGGCAACGAAGTGCGCGAATATTTTGAAATTGATGCCGACGGCTCGTTCAGTACAGATGTAATCGTATTGATGGCTGAGCGCTAAGAATTTTTCCGGGCGCGCCCTGAACGGCGCACCGACTGAAGACACGAGGAAAGCATGAGCAAGCAGATTCTGATTCTCCCAGGTGACGGTATTGGTCCGGAAATCATGGCCGAAGCGGTCAAGGTGCTGGAACTGGCCAACGACAAATACAGTCTGGGCTTCGAGCTGAGCCATGACCTGATCGGTGGCGCGGCCATCGACAAGCACGGCGTGCCATTGGCCGACGAAACCCTCGACCGTGCCCGCGCTGCCGATGCCGTACTGCTGGGCGCCGTCGGTGGCCCGAAATGGGACACCATCGAACGTGATATCCGCCCTGAGCGCGGCCTGCTGAAAATCCGTGCGCAACTGGGCCTGTTCGGCAACCTGCGTCCGGCGATTTTGTACCCGCAACTGGCCGAGGCTTCGAGCCTGAAGCCGGAAATTGTTGCCGGTCTGGACATCCTCATCGTTCGCGAGCTGACCGGTGGCATCTACTTCGGCGCGCCACGCGGCACCCGCACTTTGGAAAACGGCGAGCGTCAGTCCTACGACACGCTGCCGTACAGCGAAAGCGAAATCCGCCGCATCGCCCGCGTCGGTTTCGACATGGCCATGGTGCGTAGCAAAAAGCTCTGCTCGGTGGACAAGGCCAACGTGCTGGCGTCCAGCCAACTGTGGCGTGAAATTGTTGAAGAAGTGGCCAAGGATTACCCGCAGGTCGAACTGAGCCACATGTACGTCGACAACGCCGCGATGCAACTGGTGCGCGCGCCGAAGCAGTTCGACGTGATCGTCACCGACAACATGTTCGGCGACATCCTGTCCGATCAGGCGTCGATGCTCACCGGTTCCATCGGCATGCTGCCGTCGGCGTCGCTGGACACCAACAACAAGGGCATGTACGAGCCTTGCCACGGTTCCGCTCCGGACATCGCCGGTAAAGGCATCGCCAACCCGTTGGCGACCATTCTGTCGGTCTCGATGATGCTGCGTTACAGCTTCAATCTGCAGGACGCGGCCGATGCCATCGAAAAAGCCGTCAGCGTCGTGCTCGATCAAGGGCTGCGCACCGGCGACATCTATTCGGCCGGTTGTAGCAAAGTCGGTACGCAGGAAATGGGCGACGCAGTAGTCGCCGCGCTGCGGAATCTGTAATCTCTCGGGCCCGCTGCGAAATTCAATACAAAGCAGCGGCCCACTTTTCAAGAAGG
>NZ_JBIUVN010000012.1:121791-132717 GCF_044742965.1 Pseudomonas sp. NPDC087804
AGGGGTAGTTGCGATGAAACGTGTAGGTCTGATCGGTTGGCGCGGAATGGTCGGTTCCGTGCTCATGCAGCGGATGCTGGAAGAGCAGGATTTCGATCTAATCGAGCCGGTGTTTTTCACCACTTCCAACGTCGGTGGCCAAGGCCCGTCCGTGGGCAAGGACATTGCTCCGCTCAAGGATGCTTACAGCATTGATGAGCTGAAGACCCTCGACGTGATTCTGACCTGTCAGGGCGGCGACTACACCAGCGAAGTGTTCCCGAAACTGCGCGAAGCCGGTTGGCAGGGTTACTGGATCGACGCGGCCTCGAGCCTGCGCATGAACGACGACGCGGTCATCATTCTTGATCCGGTGAACCGCAAGGTTATCGATCAGCAGCTCGATGCGGGCACCAAGAACTACATCGGCGGCAACTGCACCGTCAGCCTGATGCTGATGGGCCTGGGCGGTTTGTTTGAGGCCGGTCTGGTCGAGTGGATGAGCGCCATGACTTATCAGGCGGCCTCCGGTGCCGGCGCACAGAACATGCGTGAACTGATCAAGCAAATGGGCGCGACCCACGCCGCTGTCGCTGATCAACTGGCCGATCCGGCCAGCGCGATCCTCGACATCGACCGTCGCGTTGCTGATGCCATGCGCAGCGAAGCGTACCCGACCGAAAACTTCGGCGTACCGCTGGCCGGCAGCCTGATCCCGTGGATCGACAAGGAACTGCCGAACGGCCAGAGCCGTGAAGAGTGGAAAGCTCAGGCCGAGACCAACAAGATCCTCGGTCGCTTCAAGAGCCCGATCCCGGTCGACGGCATCTGCGTGCGCATCGGCGCCATGCGTTGCCACAGCCAGGCGCTGACCATCAAACTGAACAAAGACGTACCGATCGCCGATATCGAAGGGCTGATCAGCCAGCACAACCCTTGGGTCAAGCTGGTACCGAACAACCGCGATATCAGCATGCAGGAGCTGAGCCCGACCAAGGTCACCGGCACCTTGAATGTGCCGGTTGGCCGTCTGCGCAAGCTGAACATGGGCTCGCAGTTCCTTGGCGCGTTCACCGTTGGCGACCAACTGCTGTGGGGCGCGGCCGAACCGCTGCGTCGCATGTTGCGGATTTTGCTCGAGCGTTGATCGCTTGAAGCAATGAAAGAGCCCGTGCCTTGAAAGAGGTGCGGGTTTTTTTATGCCGATCGTTACCACGCTCTGCGTGGGAATGCATCCCGGGACGCTCCGCGTCCCTTTACAAGCCGAACGCTGAGCGTCCGATGCGGCATTCCCACGCGGAGCGTGGGAACGATCCGGGTGGGCAGAAATTGCCTGTGCGCCAGTCACCCGGTAAAGTGCCGCTCCCCCCGTTTCGCCAGAGGCTCGCACCATGACCCAGACCCTAGATATTGCCGTAATCGGCGCCACCGGTACTGTCGGCGAAACCCTCGTACAGATTCTCGAAGAGCGCGACTTTCCGGTCGGCAACCTGCACCTGCTGGCCAGCAGCGAATCCGCCGGTAGCTCGGTGCTGTTCCGCAACAAAAACGTGCGCGTGCGTGAGGTCGACGAGTTCGATTTCAGCAAGGTCAAACTGGTGTTTTTCGCCGCTGGCCCGGCCATCACCCTGAGTTACGCCGCGCGCGCTCACGCTGCCGGTTGCTCGTTGATCGACTTGTCCGGCGCCTTGCCGGCCGATCAGGCGCCGCAAGTGGTGCCGGAAGCCAACGCCGCTGTACTCGCCCATCTGAAAGCGCCGTTCCAGGTCAGCAGCCCAAGCCCGTCAGCCACCACGCTCGCGGTGGTATTGACGCCGTTGCTCGATCTGATCGACCTGCAATACGTCAATGTCAGCGCCAGTCTGGCGATGTCCGCGCAAGGTCGTGAAGCGGTGACTGAGCTGGCGCGGCAAACCGCCGAGCTGCTGAACATGCGCCCGCTGGAGCCAACCTTTTTTGACCGGCAGGTAGCGTTCAACCTGCTGGCTCAGGTCGGCACGCCGGACGCGAACGGGCACACGCTGCTGGAAAAACGTCTGGTGCGCGAGCTGCGTCAGGTGCTGGCGCAACCTTTATTGAAGATTTCCGCAACTTGCGTTCAAGCCCCGGTGTTTTTTGGCGATAGCTTTAGCGTGACCTTGCAGTCGAAGAAGGCCGTCGACCTGGAAAAGGTCAACGCGGCGCTCGAAGCGGCGCCGGGGATTGAGCTGGTTGAGGCCGGTGATTATCCGACTGCGGTCGGTGACGCAGTAGGGCAGGACGTGGTCTATGTCGGGCGCGTGCGCAACGGTGTCGACGACCCGGCGGAACTTAATCTGTGGCTGACGTCAGATAACGTACGCAAAGGCGCGGCCCTTAACGCTGTGCAGGTGGCTGAATTGTTGATAAAAGACCTGCTGTAAAAGATACTTGGCAACAATTTGTCGACTGATTCTAGGTGAGCGCTATGCTTGCCCGGAGCAGTTGAAAACGTGTCACCCTCCGGGACTTTCCGGGGCATCAAAGAAATGATCGCGCGCGACATCTGTCGTCGTCGCGCGCAATGCCTTACGGCAGCGACAATCAATATCTTCTCGCTGGCCGAGGAACGTTCAAACAAAGGATGAGGCTATGGTTCAAGTTCGCAAACTGGTGTTAGCAATAGCGGCCGCCTCGGCGCTGTCCTCCGGTATGGCGCATGCCCTCGGGCTCGGGGAGCTGACCCTGAAGTCGACCCTGAACCAGCCGCTGGTGGCTGAAATCGAGCTGCTCGACGTCAAGGATCTCACCGCTGCCGAAGTGGTGCCGAGCCTGGCTTCACCCGAAGATTTTGCCAAGGCCGGCGTCGATCGCCAGGCCTTCCTCAATGACCTGACGTTTACCCCGGTGCTCAACGCCAGCGGCAAAAGCGTACTGCGCGTCACGTCGAGCAAGCCGCTGTCCGAGCCGATGGTGAAATTCCTCGTGCAGGTGATGTGGCCGAACGGCCGTCTGCTGCGCGACTACAGCGTACTGCTCGATCCGTCGAAGTTCTCGCCGCAGACGGCTGATGCCGCTGCGCAACCAGCGCCGTCGCAAACCGTCACCGCGCCAACCACTGGCGCCACGCACTCGACTCAATACACCACGACCGCCCGCGATACCCTGTGGGAAATCGCCGCGAAGGCGCGTAATGGCGGCTCGGTGCAGCAGACCATGCTGGCGATTCAGGCGCTGAACCCGGACGCCTTTATCGGTGGCAACATCAACCGCTTGAAAACCGGTCAGGTGCTGCGTCTGCCGGATTCGACACAAAGCACCGCGCTGCCACAAACCGCCGCCATTGCAGAAGTCGCTGCGCAGAACGACGCCTGGCGCTCGGGCCGTCGTTACGTGGCCAAGCCTGGCACTGGCCAGCAGCAGCTGGATGCGACCAATCGTGGTCGTGGCAATAGCGGCGCTGCGCCAAATACCAGCGACAATCTGAGCCTGGTGTCTGCCGAAAGCGCCAAAGCGCGCGGTAAAGGCCCGGCCGGCGATGCCAAGGCGCTGAGCAACAAACTGGCGGTCACGCAGGAAAGCCTCGACACGACCCGTCGCGACAACGAGGAATTGAAGAGCCGCGTGTCCGATCTGCAAAGTCAGATGGACAAGCTGCAAAAACTGATCGAGCTGAAGAACAATCAACTGGCGAAGCTGCAGGCTGAAGGCTCGGGCGCTGCACCAGCGACTAACGCTGCAAATCCAGCGGTTCCTGCGATCACTGCAGATTTGGCTGCGACACCGCCTGCAACTCCGGCAGAAGCGGCCGCATCGCCAACCCCGGAATCGGCGATTGCACCGCCAGTTGATGCGCCGGTAGCGCCGACTGCCGAGCCAAAACCGGTTGTCGATGATGAGAAAACCTTCAACGAGCTGCTGACCAATCCTGTCCTGTTGGGACTGATCGGTGGCGGTGCGGTGGTTCTGCTGCTCCTGCTGTTGCTGCTGGCGCGTCGCCGCAAAGCTCAGCAGGAAGCCGAGAAACACATGCGCATGGCGCGTGCCTTGTCCGAAGAACAAGAGTTCTCCGCTGAACAGGATCTGCCGGAAAGCAGCTTCGAAGGCCTGGAAACACCAGCCGCCAGCGTCACACTCAATACCCCGGCTCCGGCGCCAACGCCTGCACCGGCAGCGGTCGTTGCGCCAGTGGTCATGGCCACGCCGATTGCTGCGCCGCTGGTTTCTCCAGCCGCCGAGCGTTCCGATGACGTCCTCGACAAAGCGCAATCGCACATCAATGCCGGTCGCTTGAATCAGGCAGCGGCGTTGCTGGAGGAGGGCGTCAGCCTCGAGCCGCAACGCAGTGACCTGCGTCTGAAACTGATGGAAGTCTACGGTCAGCAGGGCGATCGCGACGCGTTCGTCGCTCAGGAACGTCAACTGGTGGCCAATGGCGATAACTTCGCCAAGGTCGAAGAGCTGAAAAGCCGCTTCCCGGCCATGGCCCTTGTCGCTGCCGGTGGTCTGGCCGCTGCTGCAGTGGCTGCCGAATTGGACGCGCAATACGTCAAAGATTTGCTGCTGGATGAGCCGGAAGCACCTGCTGCTGCCCCGGCACCGGCGGAAGATGATCTCGACAGCGCGTTTGACCTGAGCCTGGACGATCTCGACAACATCACGCCGATCGAGCCTGCGCCTGTTGTTGAGCCGCAAACGCCGGAAGCACTGGCCGAACTCGACGAATTCCCGGCGGATGACGACCTGAGCTTTGAGTCGGTTCTGCAACAGCAGACCGACATCAAAGAAAACTTGGACGACCTGTCGGACTTCGATCTGGATCTGGATCTCGGCGCCGAACCGTCGCCAGCCACTCTGGCCGAAGACGACTTCCTGCTGGATCTGGACGATGGCGTGAAAGACTTGTCGCCGGTTGAGCCGCCCGTCGTGGCTGACGTACCGCAGGACGATCTGGAACTGCCGGCCGATTTCGATCTGTCGCTGGCGGACGAGATGGACTCCAATCCACCGGCCGAGCCTGATGCGTTCGCGGCGGAGCTGGATGACGTCAACGCTGAACTGGATCGTCTGTCGCAGAACATCGCCGAGCCGACGTTTACTGAGGCGGATGCGGCGCTGGACGCTGATCTGGGCGAAGACGATTTCGACTTCCTCTCCGGCACCGACGAAGCGGCGACCAAACTCGATCTGGCTCAGGCCTACATCGACATGGGCGACAGCGACGGCGCGCGCGACATTCTCAACGAAGTGTTGACCGAGGGTGACGAGAAGCAGCGGGGCGAGGCCAAGGACATGCTTTCGAGCTTGTAATCAGTCCAGCGGTAAACGAAACGGCAGCCCATAGAGGCTGCCGTTTTTGTTTGGGTTTTCAAGATCAAAAGATCGCAGCCTTCGGCAGCTCCTACCGGGGAATGCGGATTTCTGTGTAGGAGCTGCCGAAGGCTGCGATCTTTTGATCTTGAGGCCTTATAATGCCCGCCTTTGCAAAAACAGCAGGCTGTCCCACCTTGGCAAACATAGATAACCCGGTCGCCGAAATGGCCCCCGACGGCTTTTACCGCGTTGCGCTGGGCGTTGAATACAAAGGCTCGCGCTACAGCGGCTGGCAGCGCCAGTTGACGGGTGTGGCCACGGTGCAGGAAGAGCTCGAAAAAGCCCTGTCGAAAGTCGCCAACTCGCCGGTTTCCTTGCAGTGCGCCGGACGTACCGACGCCGGTGTGCATGCCTGCGGGCAAGTGGTGCATTTTGATACCACGGTCGATCGCTCGCTGAAAGCCTGGGTCATGGGCGCCAACATCAATCTGCCCCACGACATCAGCGTCAGTTGGGCGCGGGTGATGCCGGCGCATTTCCATGCGCGGTTCAAAGCCATCGCCCGGCGTTATCGCTACGTGATCTACAACGATCAGATCCGTCCGGCGCACCTCAACGAAGAAATCACCTGGAACCACCGCCCGCTCGACGTCGAGCGCATGGCCGAGGCCGCGCAGCACCTGATCGGTACGCATGACTTCAGCGCTTTTCGTGCCGGTCAGTGCCAGGCCAAGTCGCCGATCAAGAAGATGCATCACCTGCGCGTCACCCGCCACGGCAAGATGATCGTCCTCGACATCCGCGCCAACGCCTTCCTGCATCACATGGTGCGCAACATCGCTGGCGTCCTGATGACCATCGGTGCGGGCGAGCGGCCGGTCGAGTGGATGAAGGAAGTGCTGGAAAGCCGTGAACGCCGCTCCGGCGGAGTAACAGCGCATCCTTACGGGCTGTATCTGGTGCAGGTCGAGTACCACGATGAATTCCCGTTGCCCGAGCGTTTTATCGGGCCACATTTCCTTACGGGATTCTCGGAACTTGACGGCTGACGCCCTCGAACGCTTTTGTTACCATCCGGGACTTTCCCGGATTTTGCCTTGGAGTTTTTCTCGACATGTCAGCCGTTCGCAGCAAGATCTGCGGGATTACCCGCATAGAAGATGCGCTGGCCGCCGTCGAGGCCGGGGCGGATGCGATCGGATTCGTGTTTTACGCCAAGAGCCCGCGCGCAGTGTCCGTGCAACAGGCGCGGGCGATCATCAGGGCGTTGCCGCCGTTTGTGACCACCGTGGGCCTGTTCGTTAACGCCAGTCGCTGCGAGTTGGGGGAAATCCTCGATGCGGTGCCGCTGGATCTGCTGCAGTTCCACGGTGATGAAGTCGCTGAAGACTGTGAAGGCTGGCATCGTCCTTACATCAAAGCGTTGCGGGTCAAGGCTGGCGACGACATCGCCGCAGCTGTAGATGCCTACCCAAGCGCCAGCGGTGTGTTGCTCGACACCTATGTTGAAGGCGTGCCTGGCGGAACCGGCGAGGCGTTCGACTGGTCTTTGATTCCGCAAGGTTTGAGCAAGCCGTTGATTCTGGCCGGTGGCCTGACCCCGGAAAACGTCGCGGGCGCCGTGGCCCAGGTAAAACCCTACGCCGTAGACGTCAGCGGCGGGGTAGAGGCGAGCAAAGGCATCAAGGATCACGCAAAGATCCGCGCATTTATCAAGTCAGTAAAAGAGAAATAGGAACCAGCAGGAACCAGCAGGAACCTGTAGGAGCCTGTAGGAGCTGACGAGTGCAACGAGGCTGCGATCTTTTGATCGTAAAAAACAAGATCAAAGGATCGCAGCCTCGTTGCACTCGTCAGCTCCTACAAGTTCCTACTAGTTCTTACAGAGTGGCGGTGCCGATATTGATGTGACGGCTGGCAGTCTGCCGCCGTCCATCAATGCACTTGCACAAAGCAAGCGTGGCTGAGGGTTGTCCGGATTGCACGCAGGTCATGTTTCGCGCTGACCGTGGCGGTTCACCAACCATCGCCGCACACATGAATTTAGCTCAAGGGCATACGCGGGGTTGCGAATCGAAAGGTTCGGGCCGCCGGTACTGGAGAAAGAAAGCATGAGCAACTGGTTAGTAGACAAACTGATCCCTTCGATCATGCGTTCCGAGGTCAAGAAGAGCTCGGTGCCTGAAGGTCTTTGGCACAAATGCCCGTCTTGCGAGGCTGTGCTGTATCGTCCGGAGCTGGAAAAGACCCTGGACGTTTGCCCCAAGTGCAACCACCACATGCGCATCGGCGCACGTGCGCGCATCGACATCTTCCTCGATGCCGAAGGTCGCAACGAACTGGGCGCCGATCTGGAGCCGGTTGACCGTCTGAAATTCCGTGACGGCAAGAAGTACAAGGATCGCCTGGTGGCTGCGCAAAAGCAGACCGGCGAGAAAGACGCGCTGATCTCGGTCAGCGGCACCCTGCTGGGCATGCCGGTGGTGGTTTCGGCGTTTGAATTCAGCTTCATGGGCGGTTCCATGGGCGCCATCGTTGGTGAGCGTTTCGTACGTGCTGCCAACTACGCGCTGGAAAACCGTTGCCCGATGATCTGCTTCGCCGCTTCCGGCGGTGCGCGCATGCAGGAAGCACTGATCTCGCTGATGCAGATGGCCAAGACCTCGGCTGTGCTGGCGCGTCTGCGTGAAGAAGGCATTCCGTTCATCTCCGTGCTGACCGACCCGGTCTACGGCGGTGTTTCCGCGAGTCTGGCGATGCTCGGCGACGTGATCGTCGGTGAGCCGAAAGCCCTGATCGGCTTTGCCGGCCCGCGCGTTATCGAACAAACCGTGCGTGAAAAACTGCCGGAAGGCTTCCAGCGCAGCGAATTCCTGCTGGAACACGGCGCGATCGACATGATCATCCACCGTCAGGAACTGCGCCCGCGTCTGGGTAACCTGCTGGCACAAATGACTGGCAAGCCGACGCCGAAATTCGTCGCCGCGCCAATCGAGCCGATCGTGGTTCCACCGGTACCTGCTGGCCTATGACCGAGCGCACCCTTGGCGAATGGCTCGCCTACCTTGAGCAGTTGCATCCGTCGGCCATCGACATGGGCCTGGAGCGTTCGCAACAGGTAGCGTCCCGCATGGGGCTGGGCCAGCCGGCGCCTCGGGTGATTACGGTCACCGGCACCAACGGCAAAGGTTCGACCTGCGCATTCGTGGCTTCATTGCTGCGTGCGCAGGGCTTGAGCGTGGGTGTCTACAATTCTCCGCACCTGCTGCGTTACAACGAGCGGGTGCAGCTCAATGGCGTCGAAGCCACTGACGCACAGCTGTGCGAAGCCTTTGCTGCGGTCGAGGCCGGGCGCGGCGACACTTCCCTGACCTACTTCGAAATGGGCACCCTGGCGGCGTTCTGGCTGTTTCAACAGGAAAAACTCGACGCTGTAGTGCTGGAAGTAGGGTTGGGCGGGCGTCTGGACACGGTCAACGTAGTCGATGCCGACATCGCGCTGGTCACCAGTATTGGCGTCGATCACGCCGATTATCTGGGCGACACCCGCGAATCCGTGGCTTTCGAGAAGGCCGGGATTTTCCGTCAGGGCAAACCTGCCTTGTGTGGCGATCTGAATCCTCCGCAACCGTTGCTCGACAAGGCGCGCGAACTGGCCTGTCCGTTCTTCCTGCGCGGGCGTGATTTCGATCTCGGTATCACCGATCAGCACTGGCAGTGGCGCGGTACCGATGCGCAGGGTCAGGCTGTCGAATTGCACGACTTGCCGCTGCTCGATCTGCCGATGGAGAACGCTGCGCTGGCGTTGCAGGCTTATCTATTGCTCGGTTTGCCGTGGCATGCCGAGCAGATCATTGCCGCCTTGCAGGCGACTCGCGTGGTCGGGCGTCTGGATCGTCGTTCGTTCGAGTGGAACGGCAAACGCCTCAATGTGTTGCTGGATGTGGGGCATAACCCGCACGCGGCCGAGTATCTGGCCCGTCGGCTGGCCTCGCGGCCACCGGTCGGCAAGCGTCTGGCAGTGTTCGGTTTGTTGGCCGACAAGGATCTGGATGGTGTTGTCGGCGAATTGAATGCTAGTGTCGAGCATTGGGCCGTTGCGCCGCTGGATTCGCCGCGCGCACGTCCGGTGGCTGAATTAAACGCGGCATTGCAGAACCTTGGTGCGTCGGTCACGTCTTACGACAGTGTCGCCGCCGCCCTGGACGGTCAATGCGCAGTGGCGACAAGCGACGACGAGATTCTGTTGTTCGGATCATTTTATTGTGTTGCCGAGGCCCTTGAATGGTTGGCCCGGCGCTCCACGGAGGAAGCGGCAAATGGCTTTGCTGGATAAAGCGTACAAGCAGCGCATGGTGGGCGCTCTGGTGCTGGTGGCGTTGGCGGTGATTTTCCTGCCGATGCTGTTTTCGCGTCAGGACGAACAGCGTCAGGTTGTCGTGGAAGCACCGGCTACCCCGCAAGCCCCGACCGTGCCGCAAGTGCAGGTCGAGCCGGTCGCCGTGCCTGAACCGCAAGCCTTGCCGCAAGAGCCTGTGCCGACGGACGAAGAGGTTGCCGAGCAAGAAGCGCCTTCGGCACCGATCGCCGCCGCACCGGTAGTGCCAGCGCAGATCGTCAAACCGACAACGCCGCCGCCAACCTCAAAACCGATTCCTGCGCCTGCTCAGCCGATTACTGCCGGCCCGAGCGCCGCAGCGAGCAAGCCGGACACCACGCAAAGTCGCGTCGATGCCAACGGTCTGTCGGTGAGCTGGTCGGTGCAACTGGCTAGCCTGTCGAGCCGTGCCAGCGCCGAAAGCCTGCAGAAAACCCTGCGCAGCCAGGGTTACAACGCCTATATCCGTACGGCCGATGGCAAGAATCGGGTGTTTGTCGGCCCGCTGATCGAGCGCGCTGAAGCCGATCGTTTGCGTGATCTTTTGAGCCGTCAGCAGAACCTCAAGGGTTTTGTCGTGCGCTTCCAGCCTGAGCGCGGTTAAAAACTATCGCCTCGATTGAAATGCACTGACAATCGCAGCTTACCGAGAGGCATGCGCTCTGCTAAAATGCGCCGCCTTATCCGTCTGTAGGCTGCACTGTGCCATTTACCTGGGTTGACTGGGCGATCGTTGCAATCATCGCCATCTCCGCTTTGATCAGTTTGAGCCGCGGCTTCGTCAAAGAAGCATTATCGCTGGTGACCTGGATCATCGCAGGAGTCGTCGCCTGGATGTTCGGTGGTTCATTGTCCGAGTACCTCGCCGGATACATCGAAACCCCATCGGCTCGCGTGATCGCGGGCTGTGCCATCATGTTTGTCGCCACACTGATCGTGGGCGCAATGATCAATTATCTTATCGGCGAGTTGGTACGCGTCACCGGATTATCCGGGACCGATCGATTCCTCGGCATGGCCTTCGGCGCAGCGCGTGGCGTGTTGCTGGTGGTCGTGGCGATCGGGCTGTTGAGCCTGGGGCCGGTACAGCAGGACGGGTGGTGGAAAGAATCCCAACTCGTTCCCAAGTTTCTATTGGTCGCCGACTGGTCCAAAAACCTGATCCTTGGGTGGAGCAGTCAGTGGCTTGCCAGCGGAATCAGCGTACCCGCTGATATTCCGTTCAAGGAGCAACTCTTGCCGTCGGCGAAAACGCCTCAGTGAGTGTTGTTCAGTTCTGATCCATTAAGTAGGGGTTG
>NZ_JBIUVN010000013.1:0-70787 GCF_044742965.1 Pseudomonas sp. NPDC087804
TAGGGTTTTTCATGACGCGCTACATATTCGTCACGGGCGGTGTGGTTTGTTCTTTGGGGAAAGGCATTGCATCGGCTTCATTGGCAGCCATCCTGGAGGCGCGGGGACTTAAGGTCACCATGCTGAAGCTGGATCCGTACATCAACGTTGACCCGGGCACCATGAGCCCGTTCCAGCACGGCGAAGTGTTCGTCACCCACGACGGCGCCGAGACCGACCTGGATCTGGGCCACTACGAGCGGTTCATCCGCACGACCATGACCCAGAACAACAACTTCACCACTGGCCGTGTTTACGAACACGTGCTGCGCAAAGAGCGCCGTGGTGATTACCTGGGTGCAACCATCCAGGTGATTCCGCACATCACCGACGAAATCAAGCGCCGCATCATCAAGGGTGCTGGCGACGCTGACGTGGCGATGGTTGAAATCGGTGGCACCGTCGGTGACATCGAGTCGCAACCGTTCCTCGAAGCGATCCGCCAACTGCGTTTCGAAGTCGGCGCCAAGCGCGCGATGCTGATGCACCTGACTTTGGTGCCGTACATCGCCACTGCCGGCGAGACCAAAACCAAGCCAACCCAGCACTCGGTGAAAGAACTGCGTTCGATCGGCCTGCAGCCAGACGTACTGGTGTGCCGTTCCGATCACCCGATCGACATCTCATCGCGTCGCAAGATCGCTCAGTTCACCAACGTTGAAGAACGTGCGGTGATCGCGCTGGAAGACGCCGATACCATCTACAAGATCCCGGGCATCCTGCACTCGCAGGGTCTGGACGATTTCGTCGTTGAGCGTTTCGGTCTGCAGTGCGGCAGCGCTGATCTGTCCGAGTGGGAAGCGGTGGTTGACGCCAAGCTGAACCCGGAACACGAAGTGACCATCGCCATGGTCGGCAAGTACATGGAGCTGCTGGACGCCTACAAGTCGCTGATCGAAGCGATGAGTCACGCCGGTATCAGCAACCGCACCAAGGTCAACCTGCGTTACATCGATTCCGAAGACATCGAAAACCAGGGCACCGCGCTGCTCGAAGGTGTCGACGCGATCCTCGTACCGGGCGGCTTCGGTCTGCGCGGCGTGGAAGGCAAGATCACCGCCGTTCAGTACGCTCGTGAGAACAAGGTTCCGTACCTGGGCATCTGCCTCGGCATGCAAGTGGCGGTCATCGAGTTCGCCCGTAACGTGATGGGCTGGAAAGACGCCAACTCCACCGAGTTCGATCGCGCCAGCGGCCACCCGGTTGTGGGTCTGATCACCGAATGGGAAGACGCGACCGGCGCCGTTGAAGTGCGTACCGAAGCGTCCGATCTGGGCGGCACCATGCGCCTCGGCGCTCAGGAATGCCTGCTCGAAGCCGGCTCCAAGGTGCACGACTGCTACGCCAAGGATGTGATTGTCGAGCGTCACCGTCACCGTTACGAAGTGAACAACAAGCTGCTGCCACAACTGATCGAAGCCGGCCTGAAAATCTCCGGTCGCTCGGCTGACGCAGCGCTGGTTGAAGTGGTAGAAGCGGCCGATCACCCATGGTTCGTCGCTTGCCAGTTCCACCCTGAGTTCACCTCGACACCACGCGATGGCCACCCGCTGTTCAGCGGTTTCGTCAAAGCAGCGTTGGCTCAACACCAGAAGAAGGCGTAACCCCGATGGCACAGAAGATCATCCGCGTCGGCGACATCGAGATTGCCAACGACAAACCCATGGTGCTGTTCGGCGGCATGAACGTGCTGGAAAGCCGTGACATGGCCATGCAGGTTTGCGAAGAGTACGTAAAGGTCACCGAAAAACTCGATATCCCTTACGTGTTCAAGGCCAGTTTCGACAAGGCCAACCGGTCTTCTGTGCATTCGTATCGTGGCCCTGGCCTGGAAGAAGGCATGCGCATCTTCCAGGACATCAAACAAGCCTTCGGCGTACCGATCATCACCGACGTCCACGAGCCTGATCAGGCCGCGGTCGTTGCTGAGGTCTGCGACATCATTCAACTGCCGGCCTTCCTGTCGCGCCAGACCGATCTGGTCGTCGCAATGGCCAAGACCAACGCAGTGATCAATATCAAGAAAGCCCAGTTCCTCGCGCCTCAGGAAATGAAACACATCCTGAGCAAGTGCGTGGAAGCGGGTAACGATCAACTGATCCTCTGCGAGCGTGGTTCGAGCTTCGGCTACAACAACCTCGTGGTCGACATGCTCGGCTTCGGCATCATGAAGCAGTTCGAGTACCCGGTTTTCTTCGACGTGACCCACGCGCTGCAAATGCCTGGCGGTCGTTCCGACTCCGCTGGCGGTCGCCGTGCGCAGGTGCTGGATCTGGCCAAGGCCGGCATGAGCCAGTCGCTGGCGGGTCTGTTCCTCGAAGCGCATCCGGATCCGGACAATGCCAAATGCGACGGCCCTTGCGCCTTGCGTCTGGACAAACTGGAGCCATTTCTGGCCCAGCTCAAAGCTTTGGACGAACTGGTGAAGAGTTTTCCGACGGTAGAAACCGCGTAACACTCAATTCTCCGGTAAAGTACCGCACGATTTGTCGCACATGCCCTCGGGCATGTGCGTTGTCGTCTGCAAGCTGCCCGCTGCACACCACTTGCCGACGGTAAAAAGATTTCCTCTAGCTGCGTCGTTTTAGTCAACATTGGAGTGTTTACAACAATGGCAAAAATCGTCGACATCAAAGGTCGTGAAGTTCTCGACTCCCGTGGCAATCCCACCGTGGAAGCGGATGTGCTTCTCGACAACGGCATCATCGGCAGCGCTTGCGCGCCGTCCGGTGCATCCACTGGCTCGCGTGAAGCGCTCGAGCTGCGTGATGGCGACAAGAGCCGTTATCTGGGCAAAGGCGTACTGAAAGCAGTCGCCAATATCAACGGCCCGATCCGCGATCTGCTGCTGGGCACCGACCCAAGCGACCAGAAAGCGCTGGATCACGCGATGATCAAGCTCGACGGTACCGAAAACAAAGCGACCCTGGGCGCCAACGCCATCCTCGCCGTGTCCCTGGCTGCGGCCAAGGCTGCTGCACAGGATCAGGATCTGCCGTTGTACGCACACATCGCCAACCTGAACGGCACTCCGGGTGTTTACTCGATGCCGGTGCCGATGATGAACATCATCAACGGTGGCGAGCACGCCGATAACAACGTCGACATCCAGGAATTCATGGTACAGCCGGTTGGCGCCAAGTCTTTCTCGGAAGGTCTGCGCATGGGCACCGAGATTTTCCATCACTTGAAAGCTGTGCTGAAGGCCCGTGGCCTGAGCACTGCCGTTGGCGACGAAGGCGGTTTCGCACCGAACCTGGCGTCCAACGAAGACGCGCTGAAAGTTATCTCCGAAGCGGTGGCCAACGCCGGTTACAAGCTGGGCACTGACGTGACCCTGGCGCTGGACTGCGCGGCGAGCGAATTCTACGAAGACGGCAAGTACAACCTGTCCGGCGAAGGCCAGGTGTTCACCGCTGAAGGTTTCGCTGATTACCTGAAGGGCCTGACCGAACGTTATCCGATCATCTCGATCGAAGACGGTCTGGACGAGTCCGACTGGGCTGGCTGGAAAATCCTCACCGACAAGATCGGCGAGAAGGTGCAACTGGTGGGCGACGACCTGTTCGTGACCAACACCAAGATCCTGAAAGAGGGCATCGATAAAAACATCGCCAACTCGATCCTGATCAAGTTCAACCAGATCGGCACTCTGACCGAAACGCTGGAAGCCATCCAGATGGCCAAGGCTGCCGGTTACACTGCAGTGATCTCGCACCGTTCGGGCGAAACCGAAGATTCGACCATCGCCGACCTGGCTGTGGGCACCTCGGCTGGCCAGATCAAAACCGGTTCGCTGTGCCGTTCCGACCGCGTTTCCAAGTACAACCAACTGCTGCGTATCGAAGAGCAGTTGAATGGCAAAGCCAAGTACAACGGTCGCTCCGAGTTTCGCGGTTAAGCCGTAGATGGTAAAAAGACACCGGATTGTGTCGGAAAAGTCGTGACAGCGATGGATTTGCCACTAATCTGATGCCTTATATGCACAAGCCTGGATCTTCCAGGCTTCGTGCTATCAGATGCTTCAAAGTTTTGGCATGGCTGTCTTTTTTCACTGGATACCTGATATTCGATGCGCAGTCCCTACTGGTTGTTTCTCGTTTTGCTCTTGCTGCTGGCCGGTCTGCAGTACCGCCTGTGGGTGGGCAATGGCAGTCTGGCGCAAGTCGCCGAGCTGAATCAGCAGATTGCTGATCAACACGCCGAGAACGAAGCCCTGCTGGAGCGCAATCGGGTGATGGACGCTGAAGTCAGCGAGCTGAAGAAAGGCATGGAGACCGTTGAAGAACGCGCTCGCCATGAGTTGGGCATGGTCAAGGACGGCGAAACCCTTTACCAGTTGGCCCAATGATCAATTCCCTGCCGGCCTTCTGGGCCGTGATTCCTGCCGCGGGCGTCGGTGCCCGAATGGCCGCGGATCGTCCCAAGCAATACCTGCAACTGGGCGGACGCACAATTCTCGAACACAGCCTCGGCTGTTTCCTCGATCACCCAAGCCTGCAAGGGTTGGTGGTCAGTCTTGCAGTTGATGATCCCTACTGGCCGAACCTGGCGTGCGCAAGCGACTCGCGAATTCAGCGGGTTGACGGCGGGGCCGAGCGATCGGCTTCGGTGCTCAATGCCTTGCTGCACTTGCATGCGCAGGGTGCCGATGATGACGATTGGGTGCTGGTGCACGATGCGGCGCGGCCGAATCTGAGTCGCGATGATCTCGACAAGTTACTTGCTGAACTGATGGATGACCCGGTCGGCGGTTTGCTCGCCGTGCCGGCACGCGACACGTTGAAGCGGGTCGACAAGCACGGTCGTGTGCTTGAAACCGTCGATCGCAGCGTGATCTGGCAAGCGTATACGCCGCAGATGTTTCGTCTCGGGGCGTTGCATCGGGCGCTGGCGGACAGCCTGGTCGCGGATGCCGTGATTACTGATGAAGCGTCAGCGATGGAGTGGGCGGGGCTGAAGCCGCGACTGATCGAAGGGCGCGCGGATAACCTCAAGGTGACGCGGCCGGAAGATCTGGAGTGGTTGCGCCAGCGTTGGGCGAATCGCCGCTGAGTGTTGTGGCGTTTGTCAGATTGCCTTCGCGAGCAAGCCCGCTCCCACATTTGACCGTGTTCGACAGGTAACTGCGATCAAATGTGGGAGCGGGCTTGCTCGCGAAAGCGATAGCCCAAGCGACGCATAACTCAGCTCCGATATTCCGGCCGCTCAGCCAATCCCTCCTTCAAAAAATCCACCAACTTGCGCACCTTCGGCGACAGATGCCGTTGCTGTGGATACAACGCCCACACCGCCGTATTCGGCGGCTGATGCGCCTCCAGCAGTGAAATCAACGCGCCACTGTGCAGATGCTCCAGTACGTAATAATCCGGCAACTGACACAACCCGACGCCCTGCAACGCCGCGTCCAGCACCGCTTGCCCACTGTTGCAGCGCCAGTTTCCCTGCACCCGCTGAGAAAATTCTCGCCCGTTCTGTTCCAGTTGCCAGATGTCCGAGCTGCCGATCAGGCAATTATGCCGGCTCAATTCCGACAAACTATGTGGGCGTCCATACCGTTCCAGGTAGGACGGTGATGCGCACAGGTACATGCGCCGGGGTGCCAGCCGTGCGGCGACCAATCGTGAGTCCTGTAACCGACCCAGCCGAATCGCCAGATCCAGTCCTTCATGCACCAGATCGAGTTGGCGATTGCTCAGCTCGATATCGATGCGCAACTGCGGATACAGCCCCATAAACCGTGTCACCAACGGCACGATAAAGCGTTCGCCGTACGCTACCGCGCAGGTCATGCGCAGCATGCCTTTTGGTTCGCTGGTCAGGTCGCCGACCGCGCGCAATGCTTCCTCACGACCATCCTGCAAACGTTGGCAATGCTGGAGGAAAGTCTGCCCGGCCTCGGTCAGCGTCACCCGGCGGGTACTGCGATAGAGCAGACGCGTCTGCAAACGCTCTTCCAGTCGTACGATTTGTCGACTGACGTGGGAGGAAGAAACCCCAAGGCGTTCGGCCGCAGCGGTGAATTGGCTGCACTCGGCGACGGCGACGAACTCGTCGATGCCTTCCCAGCGGTTCTCGGACATTGGATTATCCCTGTACGGCAATAATATTTTGCATTTGTCCGGATTATTCATCAGCCAGCGCTGAACTACACTCGCTGTCTGGTTTTTTTATTCATTGGATTCACTGGAGAGTCAGCATGATCAAGTCGCGCGCCGCCGTTGCCTTCGAGGCCAAAAAGCCGCTGGAAATCGTAGAAGTCGATGTCGCCATGCCCAAGGCCGGTGAAGTATTGCTGCGCGTCGTCGCTTCCGGTGTTTGCCACACTGACGCCTACACCCTGTCCGGCGCTGACCCGGAAGGTATCTTCCCGTCGATCCTTGGCCACGAAGGTGGCGCCATCGTTGAAGCGATCGGCGAGGGCGTAACCTCGGTTGCCGTTGGCGATCACGTGATTCCGCTGTACACCCCGGAATGTGGCCAGTGCAAATTCTGTAAGTCGGGCAAGACCAACCTGTGTCAGGCGATTCGCGCGACTCAGGGCAAAGGTCTGATGCCGGACGGCACCTCGCGTTTTTCCTACAAGGGCGAAACGATTTTCCACTACATGGGTACTTCGACATTCTCGGAATACACCGTGCTGCCGGAAATCTCCGTAGCGAAGATTTCCAAAGACGCCCCGCTGGAAAAGGTTTGCCTGCTCGGTTGCGGCGTTACCACCGGCATTGGCGCAGTGCTCAACACTGCCAAGGTGAAACCGGGTGACACCGTGGCCATCTTCGGTCTGGGCGGTATCGGTTTGTCTGCGGTGATCGGCGCCGTGAAAGCCAAGGCTGCGCGTATCATCGCCATCGACATCAACCCGGCCAAGTTCGAGATCGCCAAGCAACTCGGTGCCACCGACTGCGTGAACCCGAAAGATTTCGATCGCCCGATTCAGGAAGTGATCGTCGACATGACCGATGGCGGCGTCGACTTCTCCTTCGAATGCATCGGCAACGTGCAATTGATGCGCGCCGCGCTTGAGTGCTGCCACAAAGGTTGGGGCGAATCCGTCATCATCGGCGTGGCCGGTGCCGGCCAGGAAATCGCCACCCGTCCATTCCAGTTAGTCACCGGTCGCGTCTGGCGCGGTTCGGCATTCGGCGGCGTGCGCGGCCGTACCGAGTTGCCAAGCTACGTCGACATGGCGCAAAGCGGCGAGATCCCGCTGGATACGTTCATCACCCACACCATGGGCCTGGAAGACATCAACAAAGCGTTCGACCTGATGCACGAAGGCAAGAGCATCCGTACCGTCATTCATTTCTGATCAATCGCCGGGATATGGCGACACGTCGTGAAGGCGTGTTGCCGTGACCGCGTAGGAGTCTTTACATGAGTCTGGAAAACATCTCCTGTCAGAAAAGTTTTGGCGGCTGGCACAAGCGTTACCGCCATCGCTCCGATGTGCTCGGTTGCGACATGGTGTTCGCCGTGTACCTGCCGCCGCAAGCGGAGCAGGGCGGCAAATTGCCGGTGCTGTACTGGCTGTCCGGCCTGACCTGTACCGACGAGAACTTTATGCACAAGGCTGGCGCCCTGCGCATGGCCGCCGAACTTGGTTTAATCATCGTCGCGCCCGACACCAGTCCGCGTGGCCCGGATGTGCCGGGCGATCCGGATGGCGCCTGGGATTTCGGTCTCGGTGCCGGCTTCTATCTGAATGCCACGCAGGAGCCGTGGTCGCGGCACTATCGGATGCATGACTACGTCGTGCAGGAATTGCCTTCATTGGTTGAAGCGCATTTCCCCGCGTCGGACAAACGCAGCATCAGCGGTCATTCCATGGGTGGCCACGGTGCGCTGGTCTGTGCGCTGCGCAACCCGGGACGTTACCAATCGGTGTCAGCCTTTTCGCCGATCAATAACCCGATGGATTGCCCGTGGGGGCAGAAAGCATTTTCGCGTTATCTGGGCGAGGATCGTTCGAAATGGAAAGAGTGGGATGCCTGCGCACTGATCGCTGAAGCGGATGAACAATTGCCGCTGCTGGTCGATCAAGGTGATCGCGACGACTTCCTTGAAAAACAGCTGAAACCCGAAGCCCTGCAACAAGCGGCAAAACAAGCGGGCCATCCGCTGACATTGCGTCTGCAACCGGGCTACGACCACAGCTATTTCTTCATCGCCAGCTTCATTGACGACCACTTGCAACATCATGCACGCGCCCTCAAGGGCTAATGCGGGTAGAATCACGCCCTGACAAAAATCGGGGCGTTTTTTTTATGCGTATTGGCCACGGCTATGATGTGCATCGTTTCGCTGAAGGCGATTTCATTACTCTGGGCGGCGTGCGCATTGCACACAGCTTCGGGCTGCTCGCTCATTCCGACGGTGACGTCCTGCTGCACGCCTTGAGCGATGCCTTGCTCGGTGCTGCGGCGCTGGGTGATATCGGCAAACACTTCCCGGACACCGACCCGCAATTCAAGGGCGCCGACAGCCGCGCGCTGCTGCGTCATGTGGTCGCGCTGATCCATGTCAAAGGCTGGAAAGTCGGCAACGTCGACAACACCATCGTTGCCCAGGCACCGAAAATGGCCCCGCATATCGAATCGATGCGCGCGCTGATCGCGGCGGATCTTCAAGTTGAGTTGGATCAAGTGAACGTGAAAGCTACCACCACCGAAAAGCTTGGCTTTGTCGGTCGCGAAGAAGGCATCGCTGTGCACTCCGTTGCCTTGTTGCTGCGCGCATGAATGAACTGCAACTGCTCGGCCCGCGTGCCTATGGCGAACCCCTCGGCACGGCGGTACTGAAAGCCATCGCTGAAGATTTTCAGGTTGATGAAGTCCTCGACATCCCGTTCAGCGGCGACGGTGAACACCTGTGGATCTGGGTCGAAAAGCGTGGCCTCAACACTGAAGAAGCTGCACGGCGTATTGCCAAGGCTGCCGGCGTGCCGTTGCGCACCGTCAGCTATGCCGGCCTCAAGGATCGGCAGGCGCTGACCCGTCAGTGGTTCAGCGTGCAATTGCCGGGCAAGGCTGATCCGGATCTGTCGGCGGCGGAAAACGACACGCTGAAGATCCTCAAGACCACGCGCCACAAGCGCAAGCTGCAGCGCGGCGCACACTCGGCCAACGGTTTCACCTTGCGCCTGACCCAGTTCGCTGGCGACAAAG
Source organism: Pseudomonas sp. NPDC087804 (assembly GCF_044742965.1). Lineage (NCBI taxonomy): Bacteria > Pseudomonadati > Pseudomonadota > Gammaproteobacteria > Pseudomonadales > Pseudomonadaceae > Pseudomonas > Pseudomonas sp. NPDC087804. The sequence continues at coordinate 9,207 of NZ_JBIUVN010000013.1, forward strand.
ACGCGATCGAACAACGTTTGCAACTGATCGCCCGGCAAGGCATTCCCAATTATTTCGGCGCCCAGCGTTTCGGCCATGACGGCGGTAACGTCGTTGATGCGCGCGGATGGGCGGCGCGCAAAGCCTTGCCGGAGCAGCGCAACGTGCGTTCGCGACTGCTGTCGACGGCGCGTAGCTTTCTGTTCAATCAGGTGTTGGCGGCGCGTGTGGCCGATGGCACCTGGCAGCAAGCGCAAGTCGGTGATCTGCTCGCGTTCACCGACAGTCGCAGCTTTTTCCCCGCCGGTGAAGCTGAATGCAGCGACCCGCGTCTGGCGATTCTCGATCTGCATCCGACCGGCCCGCAGTGGGGCGAAGGTGACTCGCCGACCGCAGGCGTTGTCCATGAACTGGAGCAGGGGATTGCCGCGCGCGAAGCGGAGCTGCGCGATTGGTTGATTCACGCCGGCATGAGCCACGAGCGTCGCATCCTGCGGCTGCCCATTGGCGGGTTGACGTGGCATTATCCCCAGCCTGACATTCTGCAACTGGAATTCGTCCTCCCGGCCGGATGCTTTGCCACCGTATTGGTGCGCGAGCTCGTTGATCTGGTGCCGGTGGGGCAGACGGACAGCCCATGCGTATTCTGATTTCTAACGACGATGGGGTAACCGCACCCGGTCTCGCCGCGCTTTATGCTGCGCTGGCGGATTACACCGAATGCGTGGTTATCGCCCCGGAGCAGGACAAAAGCGGCGCCAGCAGTTCGCTGACGCTCGACCGTCCGTTGCACCCGCAATACCTGGCCAACGGCTTTATCAGCCTCAACGGCACCCCGACCGACTGCGTGCACCTGGGCCTCAATGGCTTGCTGGAACGCCAGCCGGACATGGTGGTGTCGGGGATCAATCTCGGCGCCAATCTCGGTGACGATGTGCTGTATTCCGGAACCGTGGCAGCGGCCCTTGAAGGGCGCTTCCTCGAACGTCCGTCGTTCGCTTTTTCGCTGGTCTCGCGTCAGGTGGATAATCTGCCGACAGCGGCGTACTTCGCGCGCAAACTGGTCGAGGCCCACGCCGGGCTCGATCTGCCGCCGCGCACGGTGCTCAACGTGAACATTCCCAACCTGCCAATCGATCACATTCGCGGCATTCAGCTGACCCGTCTCGGCCATCGCGCTCGGGCAGCGGCGCCGATGAAAGTGGTCGATCCGCGTGGCAAGGCCGGTTACTGGATTGCTGCCGCCGGCGACGCTGAAGACGGCGGCCCGGGCACCGATTTCCATGCGGTGATGCAGGGCTACGTTTCCATCACCCCGTTGCAGCTTGATCGCACCTTCAACGATGCCTTCAGAAGTCTCGACGGCTGGCTGGAGGGACTGCGCTGATGGCTCGCGAACACGACGACAGACTGCGCAGCGGCATCGGCATGACCTCCCAGCGCACGCGGGAGCGCCTGATCCAGCGTCTGTATGAAGAAGGCGTGTCGAACGCCAAGGTACTCGAAGTGATTCGCCGCACGCCGCGTCATCTGTTCGTCGATGAAGCGCTGGCGCATCGCGCATACGAAGACACGGCACTGCCGATCGGCCACAACCAGACCATTTCCCAGCCTTATATGGTGGCGCGCATGAGCGAGCTGCTGCTCGAGGCCGGGCCGCTGGATAAAGTGATGGAGATCGGCACCGGTTCCGGTTACCAGACGGCGGTGTTGTCGCAACTGGTCGAGCGAGTTTTTTCGGTTGAGCGGATCAAGGTTTTGCAGGATCGGGCCAAGGAACGTCTGGTCGAGCTGAACCTGCGCAATGTGGTGTTTCGTTGGGGCGATGGCTGGGAAGGCTGGCCGGCTCTGGCGCCGTACAACGGCATCATCGTAACCGCCGTGGCCACCGATGTGCCGCAAGCCTTGCTGGATCAATTGGCCCCGGGCGGGCGCATGGTGATTCCGGTCGGCTCCGGCGAAGTTCAGCAATTGCTGTTGATCGTGCGTGAAGAAAACGGTTTTTCCCGTCACGTTCTGGGGGCGGTGCGCTTCGTTCCATTGCTCAACGGGCCGTTGGCCTGAGCATTTGTTCGCTGCTGTTGAATTCCTTTCAACGGCTCCGGTCTTACACCGGCGATAGCGGATTAAACGTAGCGTATTGCCAGCTGGCAAACGTGTGCGCGAAGCGATTTCGCTTCATTAAGGGTAAAGCCGAATCTGCCCGTTATACTTGCGACAGTTCATGCCGAAATCCGGCATTCCAAATTTTTCAGCCACCACAAAGGGAGCGGCGGGTGAGTCTCACAGTCATTGCGCAGCGTATGGGTAACACGAGCTTTCAGCGCCTGGTGACTGGCCTTGTCTTGAGCACCTTGCTGGTCGGTTGCTCCAGCACCAAATCGAGCAACGTGAGTGTCGTCGATCGCAACAAGGCGGTCGCCCAGCGTCCGACAGTGACGACCGGGCAGTACGTAGTCCGTCCGGGCGATACGATGTTTTCGATCGCTTTTCGCTACGGCTGGGACTACAAAGCCCTCGCCGCCCGGAACAATATTCCTACGCCGTATACGATCCATCCGGGTCAGACAATTCGCTTTGACGGGCGCACCGGTTCAACGTCGAGCGCGGTGGTAAGCAACTCGAGTTCTTCGCCTTCTTCGTCGAGCAAAACCACGGTAATCCGGCGCCAGGCGAATGGCACGACGACCACCACAACCACCGGTTCTACGGGCGCTGCACCGTCCGTCGCGAATAAGCAAACGCCCGCTCCGATGCCTCCTGCAGGCCCGGCCCCGACCGGCTGGGGATGGCCATCTAATGGCATTCTCATTGGAAAATTCTCTTCAAACGGTAGTTTGAATAAAGGAATTGATATCGCCGGGGATTTGGGACAGCCTGTTTTAGCTGCGTCTGATGGGACGGTGGTTTACGCCGGGAGTGGCTTAAGGGGCTACGGCGAATTAGTCATCATCAAACACAGCGAAACCTACGTCAGTGCTTACGGTCACAACCGCAGGCTGTTGGTTCGGGAGGGTCAGCAGGTCAAGGTCGGACAGACAATTGCCGAAATGGGGTCAACGGGTACAGACCGGGTGAAACTGCATTTTGAGATTCGCCGCCAAGGTAAACCTGTAGATCCACTGCAGTTCCTGCCACGACGTTGATTTGTCATCCAGCCTGTTCCGTCGCGTAGAGGGGACAGGCTCCAGCGTTGCCAAGGATAAAGGCGTCGCTTGAGCTTGGGGTCGAACTCACCAAAGGACTATAACAATGGCTCTCAGTAAAGAAGTGCCGGAGTTTGACATCGACGATGAGGTTCTCCTTATGGAGGCCGGCATCGATTCGGATTCTTCGATGTCGAATGATGAAGGGGCTGCACCGCCTTCCGTTCGTTCCAAATCCAGACAATCTGCGACACTCAAACAGCATAAGTACATCGACTACACGCGGGCACTCGATGCTACGCAGCTGTATCTCAACGAAATCGGCTTTTCCCCATTGCTCTCTCCGGAAGAAGAAGTTCATTTTGCGCGCTTGTCGCAAAGTGGCGACCCTGCCGGACGCAAGCGCATGATCGAAAGTAACCTGCGGCTGGTGGTTAAAATCGCCCGGCGTTACGTCAATCGAGGCCTGTCGCTGCTGGATCTGATCGAAGAGGGCAACCTCGGACTGATCCGCGCGGTGGAAAAGTTCGACCCCGAGCGCGGCTTCCGCTTCTCGACCTACGCCACCTGGTGGATTCGTCAAACCATCGAGCGCGCCATCATGAATCAGACCCGGACCATCCGGTTGCCGATTCATGTGGTCAAGGAGCTCAACGTGTACCTGCGGGCTGCACGGGAGCTGACGCAAAAACTCGACCACGAACCTTCACCCGAAGAAATCGCCAACCTGCTGGAAAAACCGGTGGGCGAGGTCAAGCGCATGCTCGGCCTCAACGAACGGGTTTCTTCGGTCGACGTCTCGCTGGGTCCGGATTCGGATAAAACCCTGCTGGACACTCTGACGGATGATCGTCCGACCGATCCATGCGAACTGCTGCAGGATGACGACCTGTCGCAGAGCATCGATCAATGGCTCTCGGAACTGACCGACAAGCAGCGCGAGGTGGTGATTCGCCGCTTCGGCCTGCGCGGCCACGAGAGCAGTACGCTGGAAGATGTAGGCCTGGAGATCGGCCTGACGCGCGAGCGGGTGCGGCAGATCCAGGTAGAGGGCCTCAAGCGCCTTCGCGAAATCCTTGAGAAGAATGGCCTGTCGAGCGAGTCGCTGTTCCAGTAAGCGCCTCACACGACCGCCCGCAAAAAGCCCCGACTGGTTCGGGGCTTTTTGTTGCCTGCAGCTTTTGATGTTGTTGTTGTTGTTGTTGTTGTTGCTGCTTTTGTAGGAGCTGCCGAAGGCTGCGATCTTTTGACTTTGATTTTAAAAAGCAGAATCAAAAGATCGCAGCCTTCGGCAGCTCCTACACGGGAGGGTTTGTAGTTTGCTGCTGTAAGCCTTGGCTTACTCTTTCGTAGGTGTTCGTTATTTTTACACTTCGGCAGACGCCCATTCAGTCAGTCCGCGATCGGTAACCTACTGACTAGTAGGCTTATTTTGAAATATGAAGCGGTTATGAAAAACGATTTCAGCACGGAAGGCCGATTGCCCCCGCCGCATAACCCTCTAGTATTCAGGTTGTGTCGACGGACAGACACACCCTTCAAGGAAGAGGGGGATGGACATCGCAGGATGCGATTCATCAGGACGATGAAAAGGAATACAGGGATTAGGGAAAAAATGTGGGCGGGTCAAACCGCCCCTTTTTTTGCCCGCAGAAAAGTAAATCGCAGACAAACAAAAAGGCCCGCAAGGGGCCTTTTATTCGAGCGCGTGACAGATCAGCGTTCGAGGTCTTTGATCTTGCCTTTGACGCCATCCCACTCTTCGGCATCCGGCAGCGATTCTTTCTTCTCGGTGATGTTTGGCCAGATTTCAGCCAGATCAACGTTCAGCTGGATGAACTCCTGCATCTCTTCCGGAACTTCGTCCTCGGAGAAAATGGCCACGGCCGGGCATTCTGGTTCGCACAGGGCGCAGTCGATGCACTCATCCGGGTGAATCACCAGGAAGTTCGGGCCTTCGTAAAAGCAGTCCACCGGACAGACTTCTACGCAGTCGGTGTACTTGCACTTGATGCAGTTGTCGGTGACGACGAAGGTCATTTCTAATTTTCTCCTCAGGCGGCGGCAGCGTTGCCCCTTCACGGTTGGGGTCGCCAGGTTCGGGAGCGATACCTGCTGGCCAGGCTATTAGCCAGCAGCATCCCAAACCGCGCGAGATTCTAACAGCTTGAAGCCGTTTGCGTTATATCCGCTTCTTCAGTGCTTATATCCGGTTCTTCAGGGCATAGAGCATTTCGAGCGCACGGCGTGGTGTCAGGTCGTCCAAATCCAGTTTAGCCAGCTCATCGAGAACCGGGTGCGGCAGGCTGGCAAACATATCGCTTTGCTGCGGCGTCGCCGGTTTGCCCTTGGCCGCCGGTTTCGGCGCTTCATGGGGCAACGCGGTCTCTTCCAGTCGGCTCAGGTGCTCGCGGGCACGCACGATCACTTCGCTTGGCACACCGGCCAATTGCGCCACCGCCAGGCCGTAGCTCTGGCTGGCAGGCCCCGGCAGCACGTGGTGCAGGAAGACGATGCGTTCGTTGTGCTCGGTCGCATTGAGGTGAACGTTCGCCACCAACGGCTCGGCTTCCGGCAGCACGGTCAGTTCAAAGTAGTGAGTGGCGAACAGCGTGTACGCGCGTAGATGCGCCAGACGCTCAGCCGCCGCCCATGCCAGCGACAGACCGTCGAAGGTGCTGGTGCCGCGACCGACTTCGTCCATCAGCACCAGACTGCGTTCGGTGGCGTTGTGCAGAATGTTGGCGGTTTCGCTCATCTCGACCATGAAGGTCGAACGGCCACCGGCGAGGTCATCGCTGGAACCGATCCGCGTGAAGATGCGGTCGACCAGCGACAGTTCACAACTGGCCGCCGGCACGAAGCTGCCAATGTGCGCCAACAGCACGATCAAAGCGGTTTGCCGCATGTAAGTGGATTTACCGCCCATGTTCGGGCCGGTGATCACCAGCATGCGCGTGTTGTCATCCAGGCTCAGGTCGTTGGCCACGAACGGCGTGGTCAGCACTTGCTCGACCACCGGGTGACGACCCTGAGTAATGCGCATGCACGGCTCGCTGACGAAACGCGGGCAGTTCAGATCGAGGTTCAGCGCACGCTCGGCGAGGTTGCTCAGCACGTCCAGTTCGGCCAGCGCCGCAGCGGTGTCCTGCAACGGTGGCAACTGGCTGATCAAATCTTCCAGCAGCGCTTCGTAGAGCATTTTCTCCCGGGCGAGGGCGCGGCTCTTGGCCGACAGCGCCTTGTCTTCAAACTCTTTCAGCTCAGGCGTGATGAAACGCTCAGCGCCTTTCAGGGTTTGCCGGCGAATGTAATCCGCTGGCGCCGACTCGGCCTGCTTGCTCGGCAACTCGATGAAGTAGCCGTGAATGCGGTTATAGCCGACTTTCAGGTGGCTCAGGCCGGTACGGGCCTTCTCGCGGGCTTCCAGATCGATAAGGAACTGGCCGGCGTTTTCGCTCAGCGATTGCAGCTCGTCGAGTTCGCTGTCGTAACCGGTTTTCAACACGCCGCCGTCACGGATTACCGCCGGCGGGTTGTCGATGATGGCTTTGGCCAGCAGCGCCGCGAGTTCCGGGTAAGTGCTGGTGGTGGTCGCCAGACCTTGCAGGTGCGGCGCTTCCAGATCGGTCATCGCCACTTGCAGTTCAGGCAGGGCGCCGAGGGCGTCGCGCAGACGCGCGAGGTCACGAGGACGGGCATTGCGCAGGCCGATCCGCGCAAGAATCCGCTCGATGTCGCCAATTTCCTTGAGCTGTGGCTGCAGCTTTTCGAAACGGTAGCGATCGAGCAGGCAAGTGATCGAGGTCTGGCGCGCCAACAACACGGTCAGGTCGCGTAACGGACGATTCAACCAACGCGTCAGCAGACGGCTGCCCATCGCGGTCTGGCAACGATCGACCACCGATTGCAAAGTGTTGTCGCGGCCACCGGCCAGGTTAGTGTCGAGCTCGAGGTTGCGACGGCTCGCGCCGTCGAGCACCACGGTGTCATCGAGACGTTCGTGACGCAGGCTGCGCAAATGGGGCAGGGCGGTGCGCTGGGTTTCTTTGGCGTAGGCCAGCAGGCAACCGGCAGCGCCGATGGCCAGCGTCAGATTCTCGCAACCGAAGCCTTTCAGATCCTGAGTGGAAAACTGTTGGCAGAGACTTTTCAGCGCCGAATCACGCTCAAAATCCCACGGCGCACGACGACTGACGCCACGGCGTTTTTCCGCCGGCAGGTCACGTGGCCAGTCGTCCGGGATCAACAACTCAACCGGATTAACCCGCTCCAGTTCCGCCAGCAGGTTTTCCCATCCCTTGATTTCCAGCACGCTGAAGTTGCCGCTGGTGATATCCAGTACGGCCAGACCAAACAGTCGCTCGTCCCCCAACAGCGCGGCGATCAGGTTGTCGCGGCGCTCATCGAGCAGCGCCTCGTCGCTGACCGTTCCCGGCGTGAGAATCCGCACGACCTGACGATCAACCGGGCCTTTGCTGGTGGCCGGGTCGCCGACCTGCTCGCAAATCACCACGGATTCGCCGAGCTTGACCAGTTTCGCCAGATAACCTTCCGCCGCGTGGTAAGGAATCCCACACATCGGAATCGCCTGCCCCGCCGACTGCCCGCGCGCGGTCAGGGTGATGTCGAGCAACTTGGCAGCCTTCTTCGCGTCTTCGTAGAAGATCTCGTAGAAGTCGCCCATGCGGTAGAACATCAGCTGATCCGGGTGCTGATTCTTCAGCCGCCAGTACTGCTGCATCATCGGAGTGTGGGAGGACAGATCTGAAATTGCTTTATTCATCAGAGGTTTAGCTATACCGAGAAAATGTGTCGGGGCAGAGGTGCAGGCCCCTGAGTTGATTCAGTGGGCGGAGTATGAAGTTTTTTTGAGGTGGATGCAGCAACGCGCCGCCGCTCGGGTCGGCATTGTGTCCTATAGTGCCGAAAAGCTATCGAATCATCGGAGTTCGTGGGTTGAAGGTCAGTTGAGGAAGCGGCGTGGAACAGTCTGAAGGCATCGGCTCGGGATCGTCATCGAGCGATTGTTACTACGATGCAGAAAAAATGACCCTCACTCGGGCGCAGCAGTCGGTCATTCTGGGCAGTAATGAGAGTGATCTGTTGCTGGCGTTGATTGCCGGGGTGACGGACAAGGAGCAGCTGATTTCGCGGGTCTGGGGTGAGCGCGGGCTGGTGATTTCCGACAGCAGTTATTACAAGACGCTGCACATGCTGCGCACGCATTTTGCTGATGTTGGTTTGCCGCGTGACAGTCTCAAGACGTTGCCGCGCCGGGGCGTGGTGCTGTTGTGTGAGATCCGTTTGATCAGCGCAGAGGTGCCTGAATCCGTACCCGCAGCGCCGGCAGTCATCTCGGTGACGAAGCCGCGGCGCCGCTATTGGCGTTTTCTGCTGCCTGCATTGGTTGTACCGGCTATCGCGCTTCCTTTGTTTTACGCCTACCTGATGTTTAAAAAACCAGCCGACCTGGAAGAGTGGAAACTCATCTGGCAAGACGGTGATGCGCAGTTGTATGTGGAAGAAAGTGAAAAAATGTCCAAGGACGAGATTGTAAAAGCACTCGGCGAGTTTGAACCGCCCATTGTGTTATCCGACATTAATTATTATGTAAGAAAGCCGCTCTCCCAGTTATTGATCAAGTGCGTCAAGCCTGAAAGTAAAGGGGAGGCCATATGCGTGAATTACCAGCTCGTTGGAAAAAAATAATCGCATTGATGGCAATCGCCTCTGTGTTGGTTTTCGGTGGACTGGTGGTCAGGGATTTCTACTTGATCAATCGTGATATTCCACGTGCACCGTGTTTTGCTTCTATCGACTTCGTTCATACCCATGATCACAAAGTCCGCTGGCATGGTGTCGGTGATATGACGATTGATCCAAAGGAAGGCGCTCTCTATGTGTATTACGTAGTGAAAACGCCAGAGGGGAAAGTTTATACCTATGATCGAAAGTTCGGTATTGCGCTAACGCATCTGGATACTTCAAGGTTCCTGTTCAAAACCCGTTCAGTAGTAAAATTCGACGCCGATACCGCTGGAGATGAACTGCCGTTTATGGAGCGAGGCTTTCAAGGCGGCATGGTCACGTTCAATTATTTCTCCGATGCCGAGTACTACTACAATATCAACAACCTGATCAATGGTGTCTGCCACGTCCCTCGCTGACTCAGCCCCCGGCGCGACTAAGTAAGACTGAGTAAGACGCCAGTAAGGCCACGACAGCCCCACATTGTTAATGTCATTCCCCGTAGGAGCTGCCGAAGGCTGCGATCTGTTGATCTTGCTTTAAGAAGATCAGGATCAACAGATCGCAGCCTTCGGCAGCTCCTACAAAGGAAGCGATTCAAGCCAACAGCCTCTGCGACGGCACCGAAGAGTCCGCGCAGTTCGGCTGTTTTTATTGCCTTGAAGAATGTGACGATGTTTAGAGTGTTGAGGGGTTTTATACATGCTCTGGTTTTGCGTGCGCAGTAGTTATGGCGTTCAGGCTCCAGCCTGGAAACGATCAATTGCGATAAACAGACAAGGCACTGTGTTTATTGCGGCGGCGGTGGGTGGGAAAGAAAAAGAGGTAAGTATTTCCACACTGTCAGAACGGATCCCGGTGTTACTGTGTTTTGATCATGTTTATGTGCCGATGGCGTGGATGGTTGAACACTTTCCTATGTGCAAGGCACGTTGTCGCGACATGGTCATTGCAGCATTAACTGCGATACAAAGAAACTTGAATTGTCGCGATGCCTGGTCTCGCGTCAGTTATCTCCGTGGGCATTATGGCGAGAGAAGTTACTTGGGGTATGCCTCATGAAACTGAGTCTTTTCTGCAGTCTGTCCCTCGCAGTCAGCGGCGTATTTATCATTGAAAACTCATTCGCCGACTCGCGACAAAGTTGCGCCGAGCGCCGCGCTGAACTTATTCGCCAAATAGACCGTGCAGAAGCGGCGGATAACGTTTATCGCCAGGCCGGACTTGAGCAGGCGCTGGCCAATGTCGAGCGTTATTGCCGAGAGCCTTCTGCCGAGGATGATCATTCAAGAGCGATTCGCAAGGCCGAAGCCGAAGTGCGGCGCCGACAAAACCATTTGAAAGCAGCGCGTCAGTACGGCGATGTGAAAGTCATCAAGAAGCACGAAGCCAGGCTCGAACGCGCCGAGGAAAAATTGCAGCGGCTTGTGGATGAGTGACAGCCGCCGTTGTGAACGACGTATGTGTCAATGACATCAGGAAACCTTCCAATGAAAACCGCAGTGATCTTCGTTTCAATCTTTACCTCAGCCATTTTGCTCACCGGCTGCACCGCCACCGATTGGGTACACGCCGCCGGTGGCATCATGGGCGCCAAAGACGATTACGACAAAAAGGCGCGCAATGATCGGATCAAACGCGCCAACGCGGCGGCTCGACGCGTCAAATATTGATTTATGCGTTTTTTATGCGCTTTTTATGCAATTCGGCATTTGTCTTGAGATAAAACTTCAAGCACTATGCGCGTTATGCAAAAACGCAATGTAGCAACCGTCTTAAGAGCACTGCTTGATCAGCACGGGATCTCCCCCACGGAGCTTCACCGTCGCACCGGCGTGCCGCAATCCACTCTCTCGCGAATTCTCAGCGGGAAGATCGTCGATCCCTCGGATAAACATATCTCGAAGATCGCCGAGTACTTCGCCGTGAGCACCGACTTGTTGCGCGGGCGCGCGGATGCGCCGCCGGCGAGCGCTGGCGCGCGCAACAATGATGTGCACGCGGAACTCAAGGACATAAGCCTGTGGGACGACGACACACCGGTCGATGATGACGAGGTGTCGGTACCGTTTCTTCGCGAGGTTGAATTGGCGGCTGGATCAGGAAGATTCATCGTGGAAGAGAGCGAGCGCTCTAGTCTGCGCTTCGGCAAGCGCAGCTTGCGCCATAACGGTGTGCAATTCGACCAGGCCAAATGCGTGACCGTGCGCGGCAACAGCATGTTGCCGGTGCTGCGTGACGGCGCCACCGTCGGTGTCAACGCCGGCAAATGCGGCATTGGCGACATCATCGATGGCGACCTTTATGCAATCAACCACAACGGTCAATTGCGGGTGAAGCAACTCTATCGCCTGCCCACCGGTATCCGTTTGCGCAGCTTCAATCGTGACGAACATCCGGACGAGGACTACAGCTTCCAGGAAATCCAAGAAGAGCAGATCGTCATCATTGGTCACGTCTTCTGGTGGGGCATGTACGCCCGATAAGCAGATCGCCGTCAGATAGAACCCGCCCTCAGCGGGTTTTTTTTCGCCTCGAAAAAGCCACCAAGACCTTTAACCACGCGGCTTTTCATGCGCTCGTGCATTTCTTGTGCATAAATAAATGCATTTATGCATTGACTGTATATGCATCCATGCATATTCTTGTCACCAAGCCGCTCGACAAAGCGGCTGGCAAGACAAGCTCTTTAGTTCGACAAGAACAGGCAGCGATGAACCGGCCTCAACGGTTCAGAGGGTTGGCAACTGACCCGGGTGTGCAGCGTAAAGCACCAGAAGCAGTTATCCGGCGGGCAGGGACCGCGGTCGGAAAAACAATCTGAATGGACTCGTACCGCGCCAGTAGCGCCGAAAAGTCAGCTTCCTTCCGGGTTACAGGAATTGAAGGAAGGCGAAGGAGCGCATTACTGAAACGCCTGGCGGGGGACTGCCGGGCTTTTTGGAATGCCTATCTCTCGCAAGCCGGTCGGACTGTTGAAATTCCATCTATGGGACAGCATGAGAGATGGCGGGTCGCAGGTGGCAGGTGCGATTGGCATGACACCCTGCACAAACAAAGGGACTTGCACATGCTAACGGAATGCAGATGTGGAAAGTGCAACAAGCTTCTGGCCCGGGCGGGACGGTATAGCGAAATACAAATCAAGTGTCCACGCTGTGGAACCTTGAATAACATGAAGACCGATGAGTCTCGAACAGCGCCAGAGAGCGGAAGTTGAGTAATACATGCTCGACTTCATCAAGTGCATGTTTGCACAAGATATTCGGAGATTGTCATGGCTGGTCCAATTCTGCTTGATACAAGTTTTGTATACCCTGATAACAAATATGACCCTGTTCGAGACTGGGGCAATGGCGGTGGTTACAACTTCATTCCTGGTAATTATGTCGGTATGCCGGTATTTACTTCGCATCAAATGAGCACGGTGATGGGACGGCTCAACACCTCCATCTCCTATACGGTTGCATTTACCAATGCGATTCTGAAGCCAGTGCAAGATCAGTATGCCGCGGACTCGCAGGCGTTGGCAGCATCCATTGAAGCTCAACTGGCGGCGACGCGACTGGAATTTGGAACTAATAGTCTACCTCCCGTCGAAGCGGTAAAACGCGAGATGTCCGTCCGCCAGACACTTGTCACACGTAAGGCAGCGGCCTATCAGGCGGATGCCGCTACGGCGAATAGTTTCTTCGGCAGTGACCCGTTACCAAAAACGCAAAATGAAATCGCACTCAAGTCGTTTAATAATTTTGAAAAAGGCAAGATTCAGTATGCCGACTCGTTGAAGGCATGGGAGCGTTCCTATCGGGCAGCCTATTCAGCAAAGTTGCATGCCGATACGGTCACGGCGTTGAACACCCAATACACGTCTGTTCTTCGTTTTCTTGATGCTTTGCAACTGACGGAGAACCAGGCTGCCGTAAAAGAAGCCACCATGTGGGCAGAGATTCGTGCCTGGGGCGAAAAGCTGACTGCGCGACGCAATCCCATCGTCAATCAATACAACGCTGATGTCGCGGCTGTCGAACCCAAAGTGCAGTCCGAACTTGATGCCGAAAACGCAAGGATAGGACCTCTCCCGCAGCAAACGGCTGGTGAGTGGGTCAGCCGTGCATTGGCTGTCGTCAATGTGCTGTCGCAGCGTAAGTACGATTCCTTGAAGGCTTTGAATTTCGCGCTGTCGCAGTATCCCGGCGTGGATTTCAAAAATAGCGATCTGAAGGGTTTCCTCGAACGGGCAAGGGACGGAAAATTGCCTTCCGATGCTGCTTTCGAGCACGAACTTTCATTGATCAGTACGGCGTATCGTGCCGACGTCATCACGCGGGAAATAAACAGCCTGGAGGGCAGACTGCCTGCGCTTAATACCGCGCAAGCCTATCTGGAGGCAGAGTCTTTGAAGGATGGTCTGAGCTTTCTGGCAGACACCAATGAGGGGATTCTGACTAAATACGGCGAGCGTATGAGTAAGGTTGCCCGTGATCTTCAGAGCAATATTTCCGGGAAGAAAATCCGCAGCTACAACGACGCCATGGCGACATTTGAAACGGTTCGCAGCAATCCGCGGGCAAAGCTCAGTGGCCAGGATTCCAAAGCCGTCGCCGATGCTCTGAAGGCACTTGATAAAGCCACTTTTGCAGCCAATTTGACGCGACTGGGTAAAGCCTTCGGCGTGGTTGGGAAGATTGTTCAGGGAGAAGCTATTCGACAGAAAGCAGTTTCTGGTTATGAGACCGGTGACTGGAAACCGTTGGGTCTCGAAATCGAATCGATGGCGGTCGGCACTGCTGCCGCGTCTGCAGCGGGAGCATTGTTGGCCGTGGTTTTGGCGCTCTTCGGTATCCCTGCTATCGTTTCCATTCCAGCAGTTGCAGTGCTGATGGCATTAATCTCTGCGTACATTGACGCGGCGAAAGTTGATGAAATCAATGGCTATTTTTTTAAATAGCATTATGCCGGACTAGCGAAGTCTGTTAGACCGGAATTTGCCCTCGGTGTTTTCGCGCCGAGGGCACTGGTCAATAACAAGGGGGAGTCGTGAGGGTTTCAGGTAAACGCTTCATTAAAATGAAAATTCCGGTGGTCTTGCTCTTGCTGTCCTGGGCGCCTTTGTTTGTTTTTGCGTTCTTTATTTCTGACGATGCACGCAGCGGAATTTTTTCACTGCCCCGGTCAATAGTCGACGGCTATTGGCTGACAGGGGCTGGTTTTATTTCTTCAAGATTTTATACCCTGTCCAGTACTGTGGTTAATTATATAGGATGGTTGTCTCCATTTTTTTCTGTTTTGTTTACTTGTCTGGTTGTGAAGAACTCATTGTTCGAGGATGCCGAGTATGAGGAGAGCTCTCTTTTCAAGATGATGTCTTTGTTGGCGGGTTGGGTGCTTCTGATGATTTTGGTTTTTTGGATGCTTTATATGCGCGAAACTGATCTGGCTCATGCTCGCGCGCCCCTGTCTTTATTTGGTCGCAATCCGATCGCCTACATTCTGTTCTCATGCGGTGTTATGTTTTTACTGAATGTGATGGTGCTGTCCACGTATTTGCTCTTTCGGCATTTACCTGTCGTTATAGGTCATCGATTGAGCAAAAAGAATTCCCCGCCTCTGCAATGAGGCGCTGACAACCGAATGTCCTTAACTCGTAGATTAGAAAAGCTCGAAGTAAATTAACTGTCGAGCTTTTTTTGCGCGTGCTCTATCCAGTCCAGCGCTCTCTTAAATCAAACACTTTTCACTCATCAAATCCTCAAGGAGGCGTGACATGACAAACGAGCAACAAGCATTGGCAGACATGCCGATCTGGCTGGTCATCCTCCTTGCCGTGGTGGGCGGGGTGTCCGGCGAAATGTGGCGCGCTGACAAAGAGGGCGCCCGTGGCTGGTCGCTGATGCGCCGCCTGGCCCTGCGCTCCGGCGCCTGCATGATCTGCGGTGTCTCGGCGATCATGCTGCTGTATGCCGCTGGCATGTCGATCTGGGCGGCTGGCGCTTTTGGTTGCCTGACTGCGATGGCCGGGGCCGATGTGGCGATTGGTCTTTATGAACGCTGGGCGGCCAAGCGGATTGGCGTCTGCGAAATTCCGCCGCGCGATCCGCAGTAATTCTGCATTTTCTACAGCGCCTCAGTCCTGAAGTCGCTGCTTAAGACTGACCTGAAAACGCCGCAAATCCCTTGTAGGAGTGAGCCTGCTCGCGATAGCGGTGCCACAGTCGAACTTCATCTAACTGATCCACCGCAATCGCGAGCAGGCTCACTCCTACAGTGACCTGTGGTCAGTTTCATAATCCGGAACACCCCCATGAAGATCACCCCGATCCTCACGCAATTGCGTGCGCAATGCCCAAGCCTGGCCAATCACATTTCGGTGGGTATCGATCTGGCGTTGTTGCAGGGCAACTCCGCTCTGCCGACACCTTCGGCCCACGTGCTGCCGCTGGCCGATCTGGCCAGTAACAGCACCGCACAAAACCTCACCACCCAACCAATCCGCGACCGCTTTGAAATCGTTCTGGCGCTCGACGCCAGCGACCCTACAAAAGCGCTGGATCTGTTGCACGACCTGCGCGCCGAACTGTGGCGTGCGCTGGTGGGTTTCAAGCCCGATACCGACTACAGCGCCATCGTCTACGACGGCGGTGAACTGCTGTCGATCAACAGCAGCCGGGCGTTTTACCGGCTGCGTTTTTTTGCCGAGTTCCAGCTCGGCCGCAATCTGCCGAGTCAGCCTGCGGAGAGTTGGCACGAACGCGAACTGGACGGTTTGTCGTCCTTCACCGGGGCCACCGTGCGGGTCGATGCGATCGACCCGGCCGACCCCAATCTGAAACGCCCGGGCCCCGATGGGCGCGTGGAAATGACTTTCTCTGGAGACGTAACCCCATGAGCAATCGCATCACCGTACTGCCGGCCGCCGGCCGCGTCGTACCTGACCCGGAGGCGGGCGATCTGCTGCCGCTGGAAGGCCGTGAAGTGCTGGACAGCGCCTGGTGGCGCCGACGTCTGGCCGACGGCGATATCACCCTCAAAACCGCAACCGCTAAACAAAAGGGAGCCAAATAATGGCGATCGGATTCAGCAACATCCCCGCGGACATTCGTGTACCGCTGTTCTATGCCGAAATGGACAACTCGGCCGCCAATAGCGCGAGCTCGACCCTGCGTCGTTTGATCGTCGCTCAGGTCAACGACAACATTGCGCCGACCGAGGTCGGCAAACTGGTGTTGGTCTCCAGCGTTGCGCTGGCGAAAAGCATCGGCGGTCAGGGCTCGATGCTCGCCGCGATGTACGAGACCTTCCGCAAGGCTGACCCGATCGGCGAGATCTGGTGCTTGCCGCTGCACAACGCTGAAGGTGCGGTCGCCAAAGGTGTGCTGACCCTGACCGGCGCCGCCACTCAGGCTGGCGTGCTGAATCTGTATGTCGGCGGTGTGCGAGTGCAAGCCACCGTGGTCAACGGTGCTACCGCCGCTCAGGCCGCCACCGCGCTGGCGCAGAAAATCAACGCCACGGCCGATCTGCCGGTGAGCGCTGCCGCTGCCGAAGGTGTGGTCACCCTGAACGCCAAATGGACGGGCGACAGCGGCAACGACATCAGCCTGCAATTCAATCGTCTGGGCAAGAGCAACGGCGAAGAAACTCCGGCCGGTCTGACCGCCGCAATCACCGCCATGACGGGCGGCGCCGGTGTGCCGGATCAGGTTGAAGCGATCGCCGCACTGGGTGATGAACCGTTCGAATTCATCGCACTACCATGGTCGGATCTGTCGACGCTCAACACCTGGCAAGCGGTCATGGATGACAGCACCGGTCGCTGGTCGTGGGCCAAGCAATTGTTCGGTCACGTCTACAGCGCCAAGCGCGGCACCGTTGGCACTCTGGTTGCCGCCGGCCAGGCGCGCAATGATCAGCACATGACCATTCAGGCGCTGGAGCCGGGCGTTCCGCAACCGTTCTGGGTACAAGCCGCTGCATTGGCTGCACGCACCGCCGTATTCATCTCCGCCGACGCCAGCCGTCCGACGCAAAGCGGCAGCCTGCCGGGCGTTGATCCAGCACCGGCGAGCGAGCGCTTCACCCTGACCGAGCGTCAGTCGCTGCTCAACTACGGCATCGCCACCGCGTACTACGAAGGCGGCTACGTGCGCATCCAGCGCTCGATTACTACTTACCAGAAAAACGCTTACGGCCAGGCCGACAACTCCTATCTGGACAGCGAAACCATGCACCAGTCGGCGTTCATCGTGCGCCGTCTGCAAAGCGTGATCACCAGCAAATACGGTCGGCACAAACTGGCTTCCGACGGCACCCGTTTCGGCGCCGGCCAGCCGATCGTCACGCCGAGCACCATTCGCGGAGAGCTGATTGCGCAGTACGCCAAACTCGAACTGGAAGGTCACGTGGAGAACGCCGAGCTGTTCGCCGAGCACCTGATCGTCGAGCGCGACGTGCAGGATCCTAGCCGCGTGAACGTGTTGTTCCCGCCGGATTACATCAACGGTCTGCGCGTGTTCGCACTGCTCAACCAATTCCGTCTGCAGTACGACGACGCGGCTTGATCCGCGCGTTTGACGGCAAGCATTCAGCCCACCTCGCGTGGGCTTTTTTATTCAAGGGAGTAACACCATGGGTCAACTGATTGCAGGCACCTGCTACGTCAAAGTCGACGGCGCACAACTGACGATCAACGGCGGCTGCGAAGCCCCGCTGATGTCCACCAAACGCGAAACCATCGTGCCGGGTTTTTACAAGGAAACCGACGTGGCAGCGTCGTTCAAAGTGACCGCGCTGCACACCCCGGACTTCCCGCTCAAGCAACTGATCGAAGGCGTCGACATGACCGTCACCTGCGAATTCAGCAACGGCAAAGTCTACGTGCTGGCCGGTGCGTATCTGGTTGAAGAGCCAGTCTCCAAAGGCGATGACGCCGCTATCGAACTGAAATTCGAAGGCATCAAAGGAACCTGGCAATGAGCGGCGCCGTGAAGCTTCAAGTCGCGATCGAAGCTCACGGCGAGCCCCTGACCGAACTCGTTCTGCGCCGCCCGACGGTGCAGGAAGTGCGAGCGATCAAGGCGCTGCCGTACAAGATCGACAAGAGCGAAGAAGTCAGTCTCGACATGGACGTGGCGGCCAAATACATCGCCGTGTGCGCCGGCATTCCGCCGTCGTCGGTCAACCAGCTGGATCTGGCCGACCTCAACGCGCTGAGCTGGGCCGTTGCGAGTTTTTTCATGAGTGCGGCGTCGGCGCCATCACCGACCTGATCGCAGTCGCCTATGACCTGGCCTGGTTCTGGAAGGTTGACCCCGAACAGATGATGGCCAGGCCACTGGATGTGCTCCGCGAATCGCTGGAGCACGCGCAACGGATCAATGCGATGCAGCAGGTGCAGTGATGGCTAATACACAATTAAGCCTGATCCCGCAGACCTTCCCCGTTACGGTCAATATGCTCGTGGTGCTCAAGGGCGCCGAGAAGGTCGAGACCGAAATGAAAGGGCTGCGCGGCAAGGTCGCAGCATTCAAGAAAAGCATGGAAGACAGCGGCCTTGCGCCGCTGGACATCGCCGGGTTCATTTCCGAGGGCGGCTTGCTCAAGCCGTTTCAGGATGGCATCAAGAAAGCCATCGAGGCGCAGGATGCGCTGGCGAAAAAGGTGCTGGCGAACAAAGGCCTGAAAGTGCCCAAGGTCGTGCAGGGGGAAACTTCGGCCAACCTGGCAAAATTCAACGAAGCTCTGGACAAGATTTCACTGAACATCGGCCAGGCGTTGTTGCCGGCGGTCAACAGTATTGTCACCGCGCTGACGCCGGTGATTACCTCGATCGGCGAGTTCGTCGCGAATAATCCGTATCTGGTCGAAGGGCTGGCGGCGGCTGCGGTGGCTTTCACTGTGGTCACTGTCGGGGCGATGGGACTGGTCGGTGTGCTGGGCATTCTGGCCTCACCGATTGGTCTGATTGCTGCCCTCATCGCGGGGGCGGTGGCCCTCATCGTGATCGGTGCCCGACTGATCACTGACAACTGGGCTTCGATCTCGGGATTTTTCAGCAAAACCTGGCAGTCGATCAGCGATGCAACCGGGCGCGGCGTCGAAGCTGTGCGTAAGGGTTGGGACGAAATGGTCACCGACGCGAAGCAAAGTTATGCCGCGATACGCGCCGATGCACTCGCCAAGTGGGACGAAATGACCGCCGACGCCATTGCGGGTGTCAGTGGTCTGGCGGCAGGCGCGTCCGCAGGTCTGCGGGCGTTTGGTGCATCAATGGGCGAAACCTGGGATTTGGCCAGCAACGCCGTCATTGGCTTTTGGGATCGTGCGGCTGCCGATACGGCGACCGGTCTGGCTTCACTCAAAGCCAAACTCTACACCTCGCCATTGGAAAAAATGTCTGCCCTTTGGCAATCCGCCGATGAAGTTGTCGTCGGCTACTGGAATCGTGCGTCGGCGGCGACGATGTCCGGTTGGAACTCGATCAAGTCGAGCTTCGACGGCTCATTAACGGCGAGACTGGCTGAAGCATGGGGCTCTGCGCAAAGCGCTGTTTCCTCGGCGCTTACAGATATGCGCGACCGAGCCGTGACTGGCTGGACGTCGATCAAATCGACATTCGACGGCACGCTGAGCGGGCAACTGGCTGGCGTTTGGAACGCTGCGCAAAACGTCGTTTCCACCGCCATCGGTGAAATGCGCGACAGCGCCGTGAGCGGTTGGACATCGATCAAATCGACATTCGACGGCACGCTGAGCAGACGATTAAGCGGCATCTGGAATGCTGCGCAAAACGTCGTTTCCAGCGCCATCGGTGAAATGCGCGATAAAGCCGTGACAGGCTGGACTTCGATCAAGTCGACGTTCGACAGCACGCTGAACGGGCATCTGTCGGGCATCTGGAATGCGGCGCAGAACGTCGTCGCTACGGCCATCGGCAATCTGACCCGCACCGCGCTCGCGGCGTGGGAGCAATTGAAGTCGGTTTTCTCCTGGTCGCCGAGCGCCTTGATCGAAAGCGTCTGGCAGCCACTGGCGCCGGTTTTTTCTGCGCTGTGGGATGTTCTGCGGGCGGGCGCGGAAACGTTGAAAAACTATCTGCAAAACATGTTCAACCTTTCGCCGCTGGCGGCAGTGACGGCTAATTGGGAAGGTCTGAAAGGTTACTTTTCCGGCTTGTGGGCATCGTTGACTTCAGATGCACAACCGGTGACGGACGCTTTCAATAACCTGTTCAGTCAGTCGCCGCTGGAGTCGATCCAGCAAGCCTGGGAACCGCTGCTCGGTTGGTTCGCCGGACTCTGGACGAAGTTGCAAAGTCTCGTCGGGCCGATCAGGGAACTGCTCAGCGGTAACGTGTCCGGGTTCGTCGCGAAGATCACCGGCAAACCCGGTGCGGATGGCGAAAGCGCTCAGCCAGCGCCGTTTTTCGGCAACAACGATGCAGGCACGGCGAGCGCGTCGGGCCTCAACAGCTCGTTGCCACAATCCTCCAGCGCCCTGATCCAACAAAGCGCAATCAACAACCGCACGCAACTCGAAGGTGGCCTGACCGTCAGCTTCGTCAACGCGCCGCCGGGGCTGCGCACCGATCAACCACAAACCAATCAACCAGGCCTGGCGCTGTCGTCGCGCATCGGTTATCGCTCGCTGTCGGCAGGAGGTTCCAATGAACTGGCGTGACCGTTTATTGCCGGCATCCTTTCGTGGTGTCGGTTTCTGGATCGATCAGGCGAAAACCCCGGTCGGTCGCAAGGGGCAGTTGCACGAATACCCGCAGCGCGACTTGCCGTTTTTCGAAGACCTTGGCCAACAAGCCAAGACCCACGACATCACCGCGTTCATCATCGGCGCCGATTGCCTGGAGCAACGTGACAAGTTGCTCAAGGCGTTGGAGGCGGGCAGCGGTGAGCTGGTGCATCCGTGGCTCGGACGCCTGCAAGTCAAGGTCGGCGAATGCGACATGACCCACACCCGCCAGGACGGCGGCATGGTCACGTTCACGCTGAAGTTCTATCCCGATCAGCCGCTGCCGTTTCCGACGGCGACTGTCAGTACGCAGAAAGTCCTGCTGGTGAAAGCCGACTCGCTGCTCGGTTCTGCGGTGGCGCGTTTCGAACAGGCGATGACGCTGATCAAGGCTGCGCGGATCGGCATCGCCAATCTGCGCAACAGCCTCACCGGGGTTTACGAGGTGATCAAAGAGCAGCTGAAACCGCTGATCGCGCAGTACAAGCAGATCACTGAACTGGTGAAAGCGGTCAAGGAATTGCCCAAGGAAGTGGCAGCGGAATTCAAAGGCTTGCTCGGCGATATCAAGGAGCTGAAAGCGTTCGCGAAGGAGGGCTACCGTGGCGTGATTGCCGACGTCTCCCAACAACTCGAAGCAATTCGCAAAGCCGATGCGCCGAAGATCACCACCGGCAAGGACACCAACGCGGCGGCGCAAGCCATGGCCGATCTGGTGCAGGACACGCTGCTGGTCAAAGTCGCGCAATGGGTGGCGTCGATGCCGGTCGCGACCACGCCGGTGAAGCTGCAATCGACACCGTCGGTGGGGCAACAGGCGACCACGCCGGTGACCCGTCAGGAAGTGCCCGTCAGTGATGACATGCAGGCCCTGCGCGAAGCGGTGAGCGCGGCGATTGATCCGATGCTGGACAAAGCGGGGGCCGCACATTTTCAGGCGATCAACGATGTGAAAGAGGCGTTGATCAATCACCTCAAAGCGGTGGCATCGTCCGGTGTGCGGCAGGTCAGCAAGTCGTTTCAGGAAAGTTTGCCGGCGCTGGTGGTGGCCTACAAACAGTTTGCCGATGCCACTCGCGTCACTGAAGTGATTCAACGCAACGGTACTGTTCATCCGTTGTATCTGCCGCCCAACGACGTGAAAGTTTCCAGGGAGTAAGCCATGAGCGAGATGGATAATCGCGTCACGCTGACGGTTAATGACATGGAGTACGGCGGCTGGAAAAGCGTCGAAATCAGCGCCGATCTGGAGCGTCAGTTTCGCACCTTCAAACTGGATATCACTTGGCAATGGCCGGGACAAACTGTGGATCAGCGGATCAAACCCGGTGACCCCTGCGAAGTGAAAATCGGCAAGGATCTGGTGCTCACCGGTTATGTGTTCAAAGCGCCGATCAGTTATGACGGACGCCAGATCAGCCTGAGCATCGAAGGCAGTTCCAGGACACAGGATCTGGTCGATTGCGCTGCCGCCAACCGGCCGAATCAATGGCAGGATCAACCCTTGCTGAGTATCGTCGAGGCCTTGGCGAGTGAGTATTCGCTGAAGGTCGTGAACGAAATTCCCGAGACGTCGCGGCTGGCCAAACACACGATCGTGCCGGGTGAAACGGTGTTTCAGTCGATCGACCGTTTGCTCTCGTTGTTGCGGGTTTTTTCCACCGATGACGAGCAGGGCCGGCTGGTGCTGGCCAAGCCCGGCAGCGGCGGTCGTGCCAGTGATGCGCTGGAACTGGGCAAGAATATTTTGTCGGCCAATGCGGCGATGGATCAGAGCCAGGTGTTCTCCGAATACCGGGTGATCGGTCAGCAAAAAGGCTCTGATGCCAAGAGCGGAGCGGCGGTCAGCGAAGTTGAATCGACGGCGGCTGACCTGACCTTCAAACGTCGGCGCACCACGGTGATCAACGAGGGCACGCAACTGACCTTTGAGTTGGCGCAGCAGCGTGCCCAATGGGAAAGCGCCACCCGCCTGGGCCGCGCGCAAACCACCACGTATCAGGTGCAGGGCTGGCGTCAGGCCAATGGCGATTTGTGGCGTCACAACACGCTGGTGCGAGTGAAAGATCCGGTGCTTGGTTTTGACGGCGACATGCTCATTTCAAAAGTGACGTATTCATTGTCGGCACAAGGCTCGGTGACCACGCTGCAAGTGGCCCCGCCGCATACCTTCGACGCCAATCCCAGTCCCCCCAAAACCTGACTGTTCCTTAAAAGATCGCAGCCTTCGGCAGCTCCTACATATGCACACCGATCCAATGTAGGAGCTGCCGAAGGCTGCGATCTTTTAGGGCCTCATAGGAATTCAACATGAGCCTGATGACACGCCTGCTGGCGCGCGGCACTGTCGTGCTCGCCAATTCGGCCGCCAAGCTGCAATCGCTGCAAATGCGCCTCACCGCCGGTGAAGTCAACGACGACCTCGAACACTTCGAACCCTACGGCTTCACCAGCCATCCACTGGCCGGTGCCGAAGGCGTCGTCACCTTCATCGGCGGCGACCGTTCCCACGCCATCGCTTTAGTCATCGCCGACCGCCGCTATCGCCTGCAAGCGCTGGCCTCCGGCGAAGTGGCGATCTACACCGACGAGGGCGACAAGATCCACTTCAAGCGCGGACGGATCATCGACATCGAAACCGCCACGCTGAACATCCGCGCCAGCAGCGCGGTGAATTTCGACACGCCGGTGATCAATCAGAGCGGAAAAATCGTCTCCACCGGTGACCAGCTCGCTGGCGGTATCAGCCAGATCAAACACGTCCACGTCGGCGTACAAGCCGGTAGCGGCCAGACCGGTGTGCCGGCAGGAGGCCAGTGATGTTTATCAGCCAGAACCTCCACGCCGCACTGACCCGCGCCGTGCTCATCAGCCTGTTCACCTGGCGCCGCGCTGCCGATGACGACGCACTCGACGATGAAGAACGATTCGGCTGGTGGGGCGACAGTTTCCCTACCGTCGCTGACGATCGCATCGGCTCGCGGCTGTGGCTGTTGCGCCGGGTCAAGCTGACCCGACAAACCCAGATGGACGCCGAGTTCTATGCCCGCGAAGCCTTGCAATGGCTGATCGACGACGGCCACTGCAGCGCCATCGATATCCTCAGCGAACGCCTCGACGCCCAGCGTCTGAACCTGCGCACGGTGCTGACCCTGGCCGACGGCGAACGTCTGGACATTAACCCCGATAACAGTTGGCAGGTGATCTATGCCGTTTGAAACCCCTTCGCTGCCGGTGCTGATCAAGCGCACCCAAAGCGACCTGGCCGGCGATTCGCTGCGCCAGTCCGATGCGCAAGTGCTGGCCCGCACCCTCGGCGGCGCCGCGTTTGGTCTGTACGGTTATCTCGACTGGATTGCCGAGCAGATCCTCCCCGACAAAGCCGATGAATCGACGCTGGAACGCATCGCCGCGTTGCGTCTGAACCAGCCGCGCAAACCCGCGCAGGTGGCCACTGGCAGCGTCAGTTTCAGCGCTACGGCCGGTGCGATTCTGGACGTTGATACGTTGCTGCAAACCAACGATGGCCGTACTTACAAAGTCACCACTGCGCGGGTCACGGCCAACGGTGTCAACAGCACCACCATCGCCGCGCTTGACGCCGGCAGCCTCGGTAATGCCGATGCGGGCCTCGTATTGACGCCGGTGCAGCCGGTTGCCGGCATTGTCGGTAGTAGTTTTGTGGTGCAGGCGCCGGGACTCAGCGGTGGTGTCGCGCGGGAGAGTCTGGAGTCGCTGCGTTCGCGAGTGATCCGTTCCTATCGCGTGATCCCTCACGGTGGCTCGGCCAGTGATTATGAAACCTGGGCGCTGGAAGTGCCGGGTGTGACGCGGGCGTGGTGCCGTGGCGGTTTGCTCGGGCCGGGCACGGTGACGGTATTCATCATGCGCGACGAAGATCCGCAACCCGTGCCTAACGATGAGCAATTGGCCGAGGTTCAGGGTTACATCGAGCCGCTGCGCCCGGTCACCGCCGAAGTGCATGTGCAAAGCCCGGTTCAGGTGCCAGTGGTTTATCGATTCAAAAGCGTCAACCCGGACACCACTGCCGTTCGTGCGGCCATCGAAGCGCAGTTGCGCGACTTGCATAACCGTGAGGCCGATCTCGGCGTGTCGTTGCTGATCAGCCACATCCGCGAAGCGATCAGCAGTGCCGGTGGCGAGTTCGATCACGTACTGACTGCACCGGCCACCGATGTCGGTGTTGGTAAAAGCGAGCTGCTCACTTTCGGAGGTTGCGTATGGGGGGCATAAGAACCGCCGCGCAATATCAGGCGCAGCTTCGTGCGCTGCTGCCCAGCGGCCCGGCGTGGGATCCGGAGCGCGTGCCGGAACTTGATGAAGTCCTGCAAAGCGTCGCGGTCGAACTGGCGCGTCTCGATGCTCGCGCCGCCGACCTGCTCAACGAGATGGATCCGGCCGGCGTCAGCGAACTGGTGCCGGACTGGGAACAGGTGATGAACCTGCCCGACCCCTGCCTCGGTGCCGAACCGTTGTTCGACGACCGTCGCCTCGCCGTACGCCGGCGCTTGCTAGCGGTCGGCAGCCAGGCTGTCGGTTACTACCTGGAAATCGCCAAAAGCCAAGGTTACCCCAACGCAACCATCACCGAGCACGAGGCACCGCGCATGGGCCGCGCACGTTTTGGTTCAGCGCGCTGGGGCACGTGGGAGGCGCAATTCATGTGGACGCTTAACACCGGCGGGCGCTTGCTGCTAGGTCGGCGTTTCGGCGCGAGTTACTGGGGTGAGCGCTTCGGCGTCAATCCGGGCTCGGCGCTGGAGTGTTTGATCCATCGCAGCGCGCCGGCGCATACCACGGTGCATATCAATTATGACTAAGGAGGAGTGACGGGATGGATTATCCGAGGAGTGTCGCCAGCGCAGGTTTGGTGGATGGGAAATTTGTCGATGAAAATCCGCTGTTGGGCACGCCGGGATCGTTGATTCCGGCGGCCTGGGGTAACGGTGTCACGCAGGAAATCATCAGCGTGATCGAGGCTGGTGGTTTGACGCCTGACGAGAAGAAATACGATCAATTGTTGAAGGCGATTCAGAGCGTTTCGGCCAAAGGCTGGAGTCTGGATTCGGCTTTGCCGATTGTGTCGTTGCCGCTGCCTACCGTGGCGAATACCGAGGGCCGGTTGAATGTTGTGGCCAGCGCTGCTGCCACCAGTGGAGGCAAAGTTTCTGTGCCCCCCGGAGTGCCCGTCAGCCTGGCTCAGGAAGTGATCGCAGGTCAGTTGGCCCGTTCGCGCACGTTCACCACCGCAGCCTGGGTCAGCGCTGATCTGTTACCCAATACCGCGTATTTTTTGCGAGCTCAGGTGGTCGCCGGCGCATTGTTTTTCTATGTACAGCGTGGTCTGCCGACTGACGTTGCACCTGCCTCACTCAAAGGAACCGCCGAAGCGGTTGGTGGCGGCGGTTTTGCGTCCACCAGCCTGGACATGTGCGTGGCCTGGATACTCACTGGCGCCGTGGGAACCCTGCCGTCAGTACTAGCAATCTATAACCGCTCGCGCCTCACTTGGAGCCAGACAGTTAATGGCACCGGGGTGATTTATCTGCCACTGGATGCGCATGCGCGTTCTGCGCGGCTTATTGCCAGCAACCCGACGCCTTCGACTACTTTAGTGACTAACGCAGCGTTTGCCCAAGGAGATTGGGTGGGAGCCAGCTACACCTTCCTGAGTCCCGGAATTCAAGCGATTGGTGGAAATCCGGCGGGGTGGGCGGACAAATCGACAAGCGTGATTTTCACCAACAATCAGATAGGTGATGTCACCGTGTCGTCGTTGACGGCCAGTTTCGATCATTCGCAATTTCGCTCGCTGTGGCAGACCTTTCAGGCTCAGCACCAGCTTGGTTCCAGCAGTGCCGATAAGGACGAATTGCTACACGGTATCGGAATAAAAGGTCACCCGATCGCGGATTACACCACCGGTATCGCCTTGAACTTCGTCAATGCCGTCAACGTTCATTTCGTGTGGGAGTTGATCCGATGAGGGTTATCCAGGAACTTCATCAATTTGGTAACGAACTGCGTTCGCCACAACCGTCGCCTGATCACACGTGGGACGGTCAGCAATGGATACAGGATCCTTTGTTAATGGCTGCGCTGGAGCAAAAGGAGTCGGAGCGCCTTTGCACCAAAGTCGACACCGCCGCCGACCGCGCCCGACCCGTACTGGCCGGCGATCCCCTCAAAGCCATGGAGTACTCCCAGGCCGCCGCAGACGCTCAGGCTTATCTAGACGCGGGTTACCCGAAAAAAGAAGTGCCGGTTTCCGTTGCTGCGTGGGTCGTCAAAGGTCGAACGGCCAAACAGGCCGCCGATCAAATCCTCAGCAAGGCCGATCAGTTGACGGATCATTTGCTGACGCTGCGCACCTTGCGCCTCAAGGCCAAAGCGCAAATTCGTGCGCAGGCTGCCAAGGGCAGAATGGACTTGGCGAGGGATGCCGCTGATGAGGGATTGCTCGCCATCCGCGAACTGCTCGGTGGTCTCTCCGGCTAATCAATACCTTCCTTCTTGAACACCCCAAGCCCACTTCACCGTGGGCTTTTTATTTTCAGAAAAAAGCCGTGGGTACGAAGGCAGCGCCTTGATCGTCAGTGCGGTTCATTTGTTATGACAGAGGAAAAGACAACCTATGGATTATCCAATAACTGTCCCCAGTGTCGGCCTGGTCAACGGCCGTTTCGCCGATGAAGACCCGGAGGCAGGCAAACCGGGTTCATTGATCCCGGCGGCATGGGGCAACAGCGTTACTCAAGAAATTCTGAATGTGATCAATGCGGCCGGGATGGCTGCGTCCGAGACGGACACCCGGCAACTGCTCAAAGCCATTCAATCGATTGTCGGCAATGCCAACCCGATGCGATCGGTGATCACCCGGCTAGCCGCTTCAAAGACGTTGACCGAGCAGGAACTTGGTCTCGTGTTGATTGATGCCAGTCCGGCGCCGGTCACTGTTGTGTTGCCAGCGGCCGATGGTCCATTGGGTGTGCGCGATGTGATTGTTCGTCGTGTGGACAACAGCGGCAGTCGGCTCGTCGTTCAAGCATCCGGCAGCGACCGGATTCGTTTTCACACGCACCTTTCGGCCAGTGGTTATCCATTTTTGGTCCTGATGGGGGGCGGTGACTGGTGGCATTTGCGCAGCGATGGCGCGGGGAGTTGGTGGCCGGTTGGGCGCTTCGATAACACGCCGTTGGGGCGACCGTTTTTCGAGACGACAGTCTTGCTGAGCCCCGGAGGTTACGGTGCGCTCAACGGCGCCGTCATGAAGCGTGTCGAGTGGCCGTGGCTTTGGGATCACGCGCAGCAATCGGGAATGCTCGGCACCGAGGCTGCTCGCGTCGGCAACGAAGGTAAGTGGACGTCGGGCGATGGCGCAGCAACCTTTCGTGGGCCAGAGGGGAGGGGTGAGTTTTTGCGAGTGCTGGACGAAGGCCGGGGCGTGGACATAGATCGCCAAACAGGTACCTCTCAATCAGGCTCGATTCATTCCTACGCCCAAGGTGCAAATGGCGGAGGTGCTGTGGGTGCCTACTGGTCGGATAGCTTGACCGGATTTGGTGCTGAAACCCGCGAAGAAGCCGAATTCGTTTCAGGATTACTCAATGGTGGTCCTGTTTATCCGGTCGGCACCAATTATCAGCGAGATACGGCCAGCACTGTGCTTTACACCTTCAAATCCCGCCCGCGCAACATCGCCTATCCCGGTCGAATCAAGCTTATCTGAGGCTTCCCCATGTTCAATTATCTGTTTGACGGCTCGGGCGCATTGTCCGGGCCTGTCGAGTTTTTCGTCACGCCCGGAATCGGCGTTCAGCTTCCTGCCAACGCCGTGCAACTGTCTTTTGAATTGCCTGAACCGGAAACCGGCCGCACCTGGGCGCTGGTCAATGGTGTGCCGCGGGAAGTCATCGACCGTCGGGGTCGGGTTTACCGAAAGGACGGTGGTGCTCAGCAACTCTGGAACGAGTTGGGCGAGTTGCCTGAGACCTTCACCCCGCAGCCTTGGCCGGGTGATTTCTACGTCTGGCGTGATAACGACTGGCAACTGGATGAGCAGGCTCAATTGGCTGATGCCAGACAGCAGACTTTGCAAGCGCGCGATGCACTGCTTCGTGAGGCCGTTCTGCGAATTGCTCCGCTGCAATACGCCGAGGATATCGGTGATGCCAGCCATGAAGAGCAGTTGCAATTGCTCGAATGGAAGCTCTACAGCGTGGAGTTGAACCGCATCGAGAAACAGCCAGGTTTCCCTGCGCAAATCACTTGGCCAATCGTGCCAGGCACGATCGCGAACACCTGAAACATCGCAAAGGAGAAATGCAATGGATTATCCAATCAGCGTTCCCAGTGCTGGCTTGGTCAATGGCAAATTTGTCGATGAGGATCCGCTTGCCGGATCTCCCGGGTCCTTGATTCCGGCGAGTTGGGGCAATGGTGTGACCCAGGAAATTCTCGGGGTTGTACAGGCCGCCGGAATGACGCCCAGCGAAACTTCAAACACGCAATTGTTAACTGCACTTCGAAGTGCGCAGCTGTATCAGACCCGGGCACCATTTGACGTCAGTCGTTCGGTGGCTACAACCGAGTTTGTGCAGCGTTCGTTGGGCAACTACGCCGGGGCACGCAGCGTCACTGCCGCGACACAACTGACCGTTGCGGATGTGGGATGGACGATTGGTATAGGTGGAAACTCGCCTTATACGGTGAGCTTGCCCGATATCAAGACTGTGCCCAATGGTGGGACATTTTCGCTGCATTGCCGGAGTAACGCGGTCGTCACCATTGCATGCACGGGCACTGCGCAAATAACCCCGCAAGGTGCATATCTGACTTCGATCATCATGAACAGTGGCGAGAGTGCGACCATTGTTAATGAGAGCGGGATTTGGGCTGTTCATGGTACGGCGAGTCTGAAGTACGCAGCTGCGTTTGCCGGCCAGTCAGGTTTCTCCGGTTATCAGAAACATCCGAGTGGCAACATCGATCAATGGGGCACCGGTATTTCAAATGCCGCCGGCGATATCTATGTCTCTTTCCCAATCTCCTTCCCCAACGCTTTCTGTTCGATAGTGGCGATGCATTCGGGGGGTGATGGGGCGATGGTCATCCTCAATGGATCTCCGGCAGGCAAACAAGGTTGTCAGCTGAAGATTCGTAGTTTCAATGGGGGCGTCTCGGCTGGCTGGACTGTTATCTATCATGCGAAGGGCTATTGAATGAACGCTTACAATGTTTTGTTCAGCGCCAGTACGCTTGGCGTCTATGTGCCGGGGATCAATTCTTCCGACATTCCCGAAGACGTGATCGAAATCCCGCAGGCCTACTGGACTTCACTGCTACAGCAACTGGCTGTTACGCCAAAAATGGTCGGGGTTAACCTCGCTAACGGTTATCCGATATTGGTTGATCCACCAACACCTTCGGCGGATCAGGCAGCCGAAACCGAACGTCACTGGCGCACTTCACAACTGGCCGCCACTGATGGTCTGGTAGCGCGCGATCGTGATGAACTCGAAGACGGTGGCGGTACCACGCTAACCACCGATCAATACACCGAACTGCAAACCTACCGGCGTGCACTACGCGACTGGCCGCAAGGCTCTTTCTTTCCCTTTAGCGAGCATCGGCCAGTCGCGCCGCGTTGGTTGGCGGCTGCGTTTTAAGTCAGCAAGGATGTTGAAATGGATTATCCAAAAAACGTTCCCGGTTCAGGCCTGGAGAACGGTAAGTTTGTCGATGAAGATGCCATCGCAGGTACACCCGGTTCACTGATTCCGGCCAGTTGGGGTAACAGCGTTACTCAAGAGATTCTCAACGCCATCAAGGCTGCCGGATTGACTCCCGATGAGGAGCAGACCAATCAACTGGCGCTGGCAATCAAAGAGTTGTCGAAACCGGATCCGCTGCAACAGTTTCCGGTGCAGGTGTATCGCAGGAATCTGTTGATCAATGGCGGGTTTGATATCTGGCAGCGGGGGGCTTCCAATCAGGCGCCGAATATTGGCGGATATGTCGCGGATCGTTTTCGCTGCGACTGGAACGGCAACGCGGGCGTCAGTATCACCCGTCAAAGTTTCTCCCTTGGGCAAACGGAAGTGCCTGGCGAACCCGCCTGTTTCCTTCGCTGGCAGCAAATCACCGCGGGGGTGGGCGCTACCACTCACCGGATTTATCAGAACATTGAATCGGTCAGAACGCTTGCTGGCAAAACCGCGACCCTGACGTTCTGGGCCCGATCGGATGCGGCGCGGCCATTGAAAGTGGCTGTCGCTCAACAGTTTGGTACCGGAGGTTCAGAAGCGGTTGTGAAGGTGGTGGATGTTTTTCAGCTGAATACGGCGTGGACCCGATACACCGCGACGTTCCAGGTACCTGCCATCGCCGGAAAAATGAAGGGGGTCAACGACTGCCTGACGCTGTCGTTTGATTTACCGTTGAACGTTATGCAAACAGTCGATCTGACCTTGATTCAACTGGAGGAGGGCCCGGTTTCCACTCCCTTTGAGCAGCGATCTGTCGTTGACGAGTTGATGCTTTGTCAGCGTTATTTCGAAAAGTCTTTTGCGAGCGGACTTCCCGTCAAAGCGAATAACGGAACCAACACGTGTATTTCGACGTTCACCCAAGTTCCGGCGGGCAACACTGGCCAATACGGTATGACGATCGGCTTTCTGGTGCAGAAAAGAGTTCAGCCGACCGTCACTACTTATTGCCCGGCTGACACCAGCAATCAGGTCTGGAATCAGACGATGATGAAGGCTTGCACCGGCACCACACTGCAAGGTGTTACGGATCGCAGTATCTCGTTTGCCACAGTCACACCCGTTAACAGTGCGCCAGGCCAGACCTTGCAACTGGAATGGACAGCAGACGCAGAAATATAGGGGTTGAAACTCATGACTTATCAACTGACCGCAAGCGGTGTGTTGCGCATGGAGGATTCCGCGTTTATTCCGCAAGATCCCGACAACCGTGATTGGCTCGCGTATCAGCAATGGCTGTTATCGGGCGGCGAGGTGCTGCCAGTCGGTGAAACAGTCGAGGACGCGGTGCCGGGGAGCCCTCTGAAAACTCTGGCAAAAAAATGGCTGGCAGGTATTTCCCGTCAGTCGTGATATCAGTCAAAGGATATCCAGGGAGGATCAAGCATTATGCAAATAACCGAAAACAACTTAACTAACATCATGCCCAACGCCCGCACCCAAGCGGGCGTTTTTGTTTCTGCACTCAACACCGCAATGGCTCGCCGGCGCATCGACACACCCAAACGCATCGCCGCGTTTCTTGCGCAAGTCGGTCACGAATCCGGGCAATTGCAGTACGTACGCGAACTGGGCAACAACCAATACCTGAGCAAATACGACACCGGCACCCTGGCCTTGCGCTTGGGCAACACGCCCGAAGCTGACGGCGACGGGCAAAAATACCGCGGGCGCGGGCTCATCCAGATCACCGGGCGCAGCAACTATCGCCAGTGCAGCCTCGGTCTGTTTGGCGATGAACGCCTGTTGTCGCTGCCAGAACTGCTCGAACAACCGCAATGGGCGGCCGAATCTGCCGCATGGTTCTGGCAACAGAACGGCCTCAACGAACTGGCTGATCGCGACCAGTTCAACACCATCACCCGGCGAATAAACGGCGGGTTGAACGGCTTGCAGGATCGCCTGGAAATCTGGGCGCGGGCGAGGGCGGTGCTATGCCAATCCCCTGGCGAATGATTGGCTTACTCTTATTGGCCGTCGGCGCTTTTGTGGCGGCCTGGCAGTTTCAGGACTGGCGCTACGGCCGCCAACTCGCCGAGCAATCGCGTTTAAACACCGAAACGTTGAATCAACAGAATCTCGCCGCCGCCTCGGCGCAACAGGCCGAGCAGGATAAACGCCTGGCGCTCGAGCAACGGCTCGCGACCAGTGAACAAACTCACTATCGAGCACTGAGCGATGCCCAACGTGATCAGGATCGCCTGCGCGATCGCCTTGCCACTGCTGATGTGCGCCTGTCAGTCCTCCTCGACGCCGGCGATGTTGCCCAAGGCTGCAAACTGCCAGCCACCGCCAGCCCCGGCGGCGTGGATCATGCAGCCGTACGCGCCCGACTTGACCCGGCGCATGCTCAACGAATTATCGCCATCACCGACACCGGCGACCGCGGACTGATTGCCTTGCAGGCGTGTCAGGCCTATGTCAGAGCGCTCGCGCCCGAACATTTTGAATGACTCTGTGTCTTGAAAGCGCAACCGGCTCGTGTACGGTGGAGGCATTCCACACGATCCGGAGTGCGCCGTGAAAGAGATCACCCAATTGGCAGCTGAACTGGGCCGACGCCTGCAAGTGCTCAATGCCCATGTCACCACTGCGGAGTCGTGTACCGGTGGCGGCATCGCCGAAGCGATCACGCGGATTCCCGGCAGCTCGGCCTGGTTTGAAGCGGGTTACGTGACGTATTCCAACCGGCAGAAAACCCAGCAACTGAATGTGCCGACCGGGTTGTTCGAGACGGTGGGCGCGGTCAGTGCCGAGGTGGTCGAGGCGATGGTGCGTGGCGCGCAGGATAAAAGTCTGGCGCGATTTGCCGTGGCGGTCAGCGGTGTGGCGGGGCCGGACGGTGGTTCACCGAACAAGCCGGTCGGCACTGTGTGGCTGGCATGGGGCGTTGGCGAGACGGTGACCAGTGAGGTTCAACACTTCCCCGGTAACCGCGATGAAGTCCGCCGACAAACGGTGAAGGCCGCGCTAGAGGGGCTCCTGCGACTAGCGGCACGAGAAATCGAAAATCAGGGGTAGGCGATCCGCGAACGCTGTGGAATAATACTGGCTACTTATACAGGTGTTGGCCGTCAGGCCTTATTCCTTACGGGCGGACATTAAGGGACGACAACAAGAAGAAAGCCATGGCTGCGGCCCTGGGTCAGATCGAACGTCAATTCGGCAAGGGTGCCGTAATGCGTATGGGCGATCAGGACCGTCAGGCGATCCCGGCTATCTCCACTGGCTCTCTGGGTCTGGACATCGCGCTCGGCATTGGCGGTCTGCCAAAAGGCCGTATCGTTGAAATCTACGGTCCTGAATCCTCCGGTAAAACCACATTGACTCTGTCCGTGATTGCCCAGGCTCAGAAAGCTGGCGCGACCTGCGCATTCGTCGATGCCGAACACGCCCTCGACCCTGAGTACGCCGGCAAACTGGGCGTCAACGTCGACGACTTGCTGGTGTCCCAGCCGGACACCGGTGAACAGGCACTGGAAATCACCGACATGCTGGTGCGCTCCAACGCCGTTGACGTGATCATCGTCGACTCCGTGGCAGCCCTGGTACCGAAGGCTGAAATCGAAGGCGAAATGGGTGACATGCACGTGGGCCTGCAAGCCCGTCTGATGTCCCAGGCGCTGCGTAAAATCACCGGTAACATCAAGAACGCCAACTGCCTGGTGATCTTCATCAACCAGATCCGTATGAAGATCGGCGTGATGTTCGGTAGCCCGGAAACCACCACCGGTGGTAACGCGCTGAAGTTCTATGCGTCGGTTCGTCTCGACATCCGCCGTACCGGCGCGGTGAAAGAAGGCGACGAAGTAGTCGGCAGCGAAACCCGCGTCAAGGTTGTGAAGAACAAGGTGGCTTCGCCGTTCCGTCAGGCCGAGTTCCAGATTCTTTACGGCAAGGGCATCTACCTCAACGGCGAGATGATCGACCTGGGCGTGCTGCACGGTTTCGTCGAGAAGTCTGGCGCCTGGTACGCCTACGAAGGCACCAAGATCGGTCAGGGCAAGGCCAACTCGGCCAAGTTCCTGGCGGACAACCCGGAAGTCGCGAAAAAGCTTGAGAAGCAACTGCGTGACAAGCTGCTGACCCCAGCGGTGATCGATTCCAAGGCCTCTGCAGTCAAAGAGACCGAAGACGACCTGGCCGACGCTGATATCTGATAGCAACGATGAGCACCGTCGTACTCGAAACCCTCGTCGCGGTGCGGCGAACCGCCATGGATCTGCTTGCACGTCGCGAGCACGGTCGAGTCGAGCTGACGCGCAAACTGCGTCAGCGCGGCGCTGAGGCGGAGATGATCGAAACAGCCCTCGACCGTTTGACGGAAGAGGGACTGCTTTCCGAAGCCCGTTACCTTGAAAGCTTTGTTTCCTACCGTGCCCGCTCCGGCTATGGCCCATTGCGGATTCGTGAAGAACTGAGCCAGCGCGGTTTGCAACGCGCCGATATCGAACTCGCCCTGCGCGAAAGCGGTATCAGTTGGCACGAGCAACTTCAGGAAACGTGGCAGCGCAAATTCTCCGGGCACTTGCCGATTGATGCGAAAGAACGAGCCAAGCAAGGCCGGTTCCTTGCGTATCGGGGCTTCTCGATGGAGATGATCAACCGCTTGTTCAGCGGTCGAGGGATGGACGATTAAGACGCCTCAATAAAAACGGCCCGCTATGGAAATAGCGGGCCGTTTTTTTTTGCCTTTAAATTGCCTTTGACGGCTCACGCGTACGTTGCGCTGCTTGCGGTTTGGACTGCGCCCAGTTTTCCGTCAGGTTGATGTAGTCGATCAGTTCCCTCAAACGCCCTTGATTACGCGCATTGAAGGCGAAAGCCAGTCGCGCCAGATGGCTGTATTGCGCGTCATCATGTTCCTCGCCGCTGTAAGCGTGTTGATGGAATTGGTCGCTGAGGCACAGATCGGCAAACGCGACCTGCATATGTTCTAGCGCCTGATCGCTGAGCTTGTGATTCATGCGAATGACAAACTGTCGCTTGAGCCAGCGGCTGGAGTGGAAGTTGCTGTAGAACTGGTTGATCTGCTCCACCGCCTCTTCGACCGTGTACACCAGACGCATCAGTTTCATGTCGGTCGGCAGGATGTAGTGATTTTCCTCCAGTTGCTGGCGAATGAAATCCATCGCGCCCTGCCAGAACGTGCCGCCCGGAACATCCAGCAATACCACCGGCACCAGCGGACTTTTGCCGGTCTGAATCAACGTCAGCACTTCCAGTGCTTCATCCAGCGTGCCGAAACCCCCGGGGCACAGCACCAGCGCGTCGGCCTCTTTGACGAAGAACAGTTTCCGGGTGAAGAAGAAGTGGAACGGCAGCAAATTGCCGGTGCCGTCGACAGTCGGGTTCGCATGCTGTTCGAAGGGCAGGGTGATATTGAAGCCGAGGCTGTGATCGAGGCCGGCACCTTCGTGGGCGGCGGCCATGATGCCGCCACCGGCACCAGTGATGACCATCATTTCGGAGCGTGCCAGTTGCGCGCCGAGTTCTCGGGCCAGTGCATACAGCGGATGTTCGACCGGTGTGCGTGCCGAGCCGAACACAGTGACTTTACGTCGGCCCTTGAATTGCTCAAGCACGCGAAACGCTTGCTCCAGTTCGCGCAGGGCTTGCAGGGTGATCTTGGCGTTCCAGCGATTGTGGTCTTCCTGAGCCATGCGCAGCACGGTCAGGATCATGTCGCGGTAAATGGGAAGGTTCGGGCTGTCGGGGGAAACACGGCTGAGTTGTGCTTCGACCTGGCTGATGAGGTCGGGGCCGCTTTCCTGAAAATGACGACTCAACAGGTCATTCGGTTGGTAAGGCATTCAACGTCTCCTTCTGCACAGAGCGGGTGGCCCTGACGAGCGGCGTCAGGGCCGCGCTGCAAAAACACACACGATCGGCAGTTCCATTTCTGCCGTTAACAGATGATCGGGAATACTTTGAATTTAGACCCTTGCGTGCAATTGCGCTGACTCGATCATTGCGCCGCAATGTTCTGACTGGCAACCGCTTGTTGATATTCAGGGATCGGCACACCGCTCGTCTGAACGTGCTACGCGCGGTAAACCCTCTGATTAACTAACTTACAGGCGCCGTACGACAGCGTTGCGGCAATAACCGTACGCAAGGTGCACGTTTTTGAAGGATTTGCGGGTAGCCAGGAGGCGGGACATGACCAGAGTGGTTCTGGAGATCGATGCACAGTTGTATCGAATGTTGAAAGCATCTGCCGAGACCCATCAGGTCAGTCTCGAAGAGGAATGCTGCCGGCGTTTGGCGGGTGGCGAGCATCCGTCGCAGTATCTTCAGGCCTTGCTGGCCGAATTGCGCGCCGAGGATGAACAGCGGCGCGCGAATTCGCGATGATTACTTCTTCTTCGCCGGAGCGGATTTCGGGCAATCCGAATCCTGATAGCTGGCGGAGCCGATCGCCTTGTTGGTTTTCACTTCGGTGAAGTCGTAACGCATGACCGCGCCTTTGGCCATCAGCTTGCGAAACGCCGGGTTGTTGCACACCGACGCGCCCAGTTGAAAGTACACAGCCTTGGGATCAGCACGCATTTTCTGCGCATGACTGGCCTGCACGCTCAGGTGGTTGATCAGCGTGGTGCCTTCAACGGTGAAACCCTGATCAAGAATGTCTTCACTGATGGCGCGTGGCGTGCCGACGCTGCTCTGGGCGGCGACGTTGCGCAGCTCGCGGTTCAGATTCTGCTCACTCAAGGATGCAGCCTGAGCGGTGAAGGACGACGCCAGCAGAATGGCAGCGGTGGGAACGATAAGGCGCAGCATGAAACTCTCCTGATTCGGTGACTGGTGGTTCGACCAGCCTCGGGGCTGTGCGTTCAGTGGCGCCGAATTATAGGGGAGCCGGTCGGGAGGGTACAGGCTTGTCCCCGTTGCTCTGGTAAACTGCCGGCCTTTATTGCCCTGCCGAGTGCTGTTCGTGTCGAGTTTCCCTGTCTGCCGGCGTTGCCCGCGATGAACCATGCCCCCAATGCCGTCGCCCGTTTGCGTGACCAGCGCGAAGATGAAGGCATCAAGCCGATTCAGGCCCGTGGCTTTCGCTCCGAGCGTTGCCGCGATTGCCGGGTGATCATCAGCCATTGCCTGTGTGCGTGGCGACCAAGCGTCGACACGCGTTCAGGCGTGTGCCTGATCATGACCGGCAAGGAAGTGTTCAAACCAAGCAACACCGGTTGGCTGATTGCCGACGTGGTTCGCGATAACCATGCGTTCATCTGGTCGCGCACCGAGCCCGATCCGCAGATGCTGGCGCTGCTCAACGACCCGCAATGGCAGCCGTATCTGGTGTTCCCCGGCGAATACGTCGAGCCGTCGCGGGTGACCAATACGGTCGCGCCCGATAGCAGCAAGCGCCCGCTGTTTATTCTGCTGGATGCGACGTGGACGGAAGCGCGAAAAATTTTCCGCAAGAGCCCGTATTTCGATCGCTTGCCGATCTTGAGCCTGCTGCCCGACAAACTCTCGCGTTATCGCCTGCGCCGTTCCACCCGCAGCGAGCACCTGTGCACCGCCGAAGTCGCGGCGCTGTGCCTGGAGCTGGCCGGCGACTCGGATGCCGCCTCGGCGCTGGACGCCTATTTCGATGTGTTCAGCCAGCATTACCTCGGCGCCAAGCAACAACTGGACATGAACGAATCCACCCCCGCGCACGCCGAGTTGCTGCCCTATATACGAAAGCCGCAGCCGGAGTTGGCGCAATAGTGGCCCATACTGTAGCTACCGGCGGCCTTGCTGCTTGACCACCCAGTCTTCGCTGGGCATGCTTGGCGCCGATTAGGGTGCGGCCAAGGTTTGAAACGCCGTCTTTGCTGGTTATTGGCGTTGAACGTGCCCCTGTGGATACCGCTTGCAAGCGGCATCTTGAGTTGCTTTGGCCAGACCCGACTGCATCGGGTCTGCCATCAAAAACAGGATCATTTGAAAAATGGCCACATACGACATCCTGATTGCCGATGATCACCCCCTGTTTCGTAGCGCCCTGCATCAAGCGGTGACGCTGGGTCTTGGCCCCGATGTGCGACTGGTGGAGGTGGCGAGCATCGCCGAACTGGAAGCGCGCCTGACCGAAAAATCTGACTGGGATCTGGTGCTGCTGGATCTGAACATGCCCGGCGCTTTCGGCTTTTCCGGGTTGGTCATGCTGCGTGGGCAGTATCCGCAGATTCCGGTGGTGATGGTCTCGGCTCAGGAAGAAGCCTCGGTGGTGGTCAAATCGCGTGAGTTCGGCGCCAGTGGCTTTATTCCCAAGTCCAGCGACCTCAGCGTGATTCAGCAAGCCGTGCGCAAAGTGCTCGATGGCGATGTGTTCTGGCCGCCGCAAGCGTTCGAAGCAGTCGCCGTCTCCGACGAAGCCAAAGCCGCCAGCGATGGCCTCGCCAGCCTGACGCCGCAGCAGTTCCGCGTGCTGACCATGGTCTGCGAAGGCCTGTTGAACAAGCAGATTGCCTATGAGTTGAGTGTGTCGGAAGCGACCATCAAGGCCCACGTCACGGCGATCTTCCGCAAGCTGAATGTGCGCACCCGCACGCAGGCTGCGTTGCTTCTGCAACAACTTGAGTCAATTCCGAGCCAATAAAGCCTGGCGCCTTCACGCTTTTTTGACTTTTGTTGATCTAGCTTTCTCACTCCTTTTTGGTTGGTCTCAACGTTATGTCACCTTTCAAGGGCCAGACCGGCCTGAAACGCATCCTTAATGCCTCCGGTTATTCACTGGACGGTCTGCGCGCAGCTTTCACCGGTGAAGCGGCGTTCCGCCAACTGGTGTTGCTCAACGTGATCCTGATTCCGGTGACGTTCTTTCTGAATGTCAGCCGTGTCGAGCAGGCGCTGTTGATCGCGGTGTGCCTGCTGGCGCTGATCGTCGAGCTGCTGAATTCGGCGGTCGAAGCGGCCATCGACCGCATCTCGCTGGAACTGCACCCACTGTCGAAGAACGCCAAGGACATGGGCAGCGCCGCGCAATTCGTCGCGCTGAGCATGATCGGTCTGGTGTGGGCAGTGATTCTGCTTTAAGCGATCGTTGGCAAGACGATCTCGTCGCTGCGCTGAACCCCGGCGGTGAAAGCGCGGCACAGTTCGAGAAACTCGCGCATCGCCGAGGTCTGGTATTTCTGTTTGTGCCAGATGAAGTAGAACTGCCGCGCCAGATCCAGATCCGGCGTTTCCACCGGCACCAGACTGCCGCGTCGGAACGCATCACGCAGCGCCAGTCGCGAGATGCAGCCAATCCCCAGCCCCGATTCCACCGCGCGTTTGATCGCTTCGGTGTGTTCCAGCTCCAGACGGATATTCAGCGCGCTGCGATGATGACGCATGGCCTGATCGAAGGTCAGCCGCGTGCCGGAACCTTGTTCACGCAGAATCCACGCCTCGTGCGTCAGCTCTTCCATCGTTGCGGTGCCGCGTTTGGCCAACGGATGCTGCGGCGCGCAAAACACCACCAGCTCATCCTCAACCCAGCTCTGCACTTCGATGTCCGGGTGGCTGCAATCGCCTTCGATTAGACCCAGATCAATTTCGTAGTGGGCAACTTGTTGCACGATATTGGCAGTGTTCTGCACGTGCAGCTTCACCTGACTTTCCGGGTGGCGCTGCATGAAACTGCCGATCAACAGGGTCGCCAGGTAATTGCCGATGGTCAGCGTGGCGCCGACCGACAGCGAGCCGAAACCGGATTTGCCGTTGAGCAGGTCTTCGATTTCCTTGGCCTGATCGAGCAGGGCCACCGCCTGCGGCAGCAGCTGTTTGCCGAGGGCGTTGAGGCTCAGCCGTTTGCCGGCACGGTCGAACAGCTGGCAGCTGGACTGGCGCTCAAGCTCGGTGATCGAGGTGCTGGCGGCCGATTGCGAGAGGTTGAGCAGACCCGCAGCACGGGATACGCTTTCCTGCTGGGCGACGGCGACGAAGACTTGCAGTTGACGGAGAGTAAATCGCATATCGATATAACCGATAACCCTTATCTTAATAATCCAGTTAACAGATATTGTCGTCGCTATTAGAATGCGATGCAATTGCGCACCGTCGCCTTCAAAAGCCAGCGCAGACCCAATCTCCAGGAGTCAAACGTACATGAGCAACATGAACCACGAGCGTGTCCTCAGTGTTCATCACTGGAACGACACTCTGTTCAGCTTCAAGTGCACCCGCGATCCGGGCCTGCGCTTCGAGAACGGTCAGTTCGTGATGATCGGCCTGCAACAGCCTAACGGCCGCCCGCTTATGCGCGCTTACTCGATCGCCAGCCCGAACTGGGAAGAGCATCTGGAGTTCTTCAGCATCAAGGTGCAGGACGGCCCGCTGACCTCGCAGCTGCAGCATTTGAAGGAAGGCGACGAGATCATCATCTCGAAGAAGCCTACCGGCACCCTGGTGCTTGATGACCTGAACCCGGGTAAGCACCTGTACCTGCTGAGCACCGGCACCGGTCTGGCGCCGTTCATGAGCGTGATTCAGGATCCGGAAACCTACGAGCGCTTTGAAAAAGTGATCCTGGTTCACGGCGTACGCTACGTCAACGAAGTCGCCTACCGCGAATTCATCACCGAGCACCTGCCGCAGAACGAGTTCTTCGGCGAAGCGCTGCGTGACAAGCTGATCTACTACCCGACCGTGACCCGCGAGCCTTTCGAGAATCAGGGCCGTTTGACCGACCTGATGCGCAGCGGCAAGCTGTTCAGCGACATCGGCCTGCCACCGATCAACCCGCAGGACGACCGTGCAATGATCTGCGGCAGCCCGAGCATGCTCGACGAGACCAGTGAAGTGCTTGATAGCTTCGGCCTGAAGATCTCGGCGCGGATGCGCGAGCCGGGTGATTACCTGATCGAGCGTGCGTTCGTCGAGAAGTAAGCTGTTCAGGTGACGCAGAGCGTCAACGGATGCGTTCCCACGCAGAGCGTGGGAACGATCAGCCCCCACTGCCTGCAAAGGCAATGGGGGCTTTTTTATGCCCGAAACATTTCCTTCATGCCTGCCACAATCCATGTAGGAGCTGCCGAAGGCTGCGATCTTTTGATCTTGCTTTTAAGATCAAAATCAAAAGATCGCAGCCTTCGGCAGCTCCTACATTGACCGAGGTCTCAGGCTGCGGCAGGGATAACTTCTAGCACGCGAATCTGCTCAGGCGTCGGGTAATGCCAGCGTACGTCCAGATCCCAGAACTGCGCGCCGTATTCACGCTCTGGCACCGGGGTCTGATATGCCGGACGCGGATCCTGGGCCAGACACTGTTCAATCAACGCAACCAACGGCTCATCAAGGCGCTGAGCGTGTGTGTGCGCTTGTTTCAGTGCCGAGTCCGTCCACTGCACGTCAATCAGCTGCGGTGCTGCACTGGCGATGCTGTTGGAGGCTTCGGGGATGATATCGGCATAGGGCACGTAGGGTTTGACGTCGAGAACCGGCGTGCCGTCGAGCAAGTCGATGCCCGAGATGAACAGGCGATTGGCTTCGACCTTGTCCAGTTTCACCACAGATTGGCCGATGCCGTTGGGTCGGTGAGTCGCGCGGGTGGCGAACACGCCCATGGACTTGTTGCCGCCCAAGCGGGGTGGGCGGACTTTCAGGCGTGGTTTTTCTTCGAGTGCTTGGTGGAACAGGAACAGCAACCAGACGTGACTGACCTTTTCCAGGCCTTGCACGGCGTCACCCTGATCGAACGGCGCCACCAGTTCCAGCACGCCACGGGCGGCGGGGGCCAGTTGCGGCTGGCGCGGGATGGCGAATTTCTCCTTGAAGCAGGAGCGCACGAAGCCGATGGGGGAGACGCTGTAAGTCATGGTTTGCATTCGAAGCGGGGCAGGGTGGGAATGATGCACTAAAGATCAAAAGATCGCAGCCTTCGGCAGCTCCTACAGGGGCGCGTCGATCCCATGTAGGAGCTGCCGAAGGCTGCGATCTTTTAAAGGCTGAACCCACCATCCAACGGAATGATATTCCCGGTCATGTAGGCCCCGGCGGTACTCGCCAAACTGATCGCCAACGCCGCCATCTCTTCCTCACGCCCCCAACGCTTCATCGGGATCACCGCTGTGTCCTCCGCCAGCGCCTTTTCATCATTGCCAATATGCTGAGTCATCTTGCTCGGAAACCTTCCCGGTGCGATCACGTTGACATTGATGTGCTGGCTCACCAGCTCCCGCGCCAGAATTCGCGACAATTGGTGCAGGGCAGCCTTACTCGGCCCGTAGGCATACGCCTGTTCACCAAAAGAAGAAATCCCCGCCACCGAACCAATATTGATAATCCGCGCCGGATTCGCCGCTGAGCCTGCCTTGCGCAGCAACGGCAGAAACTGCTGGATGCAGGTGAACACCGACGTCACGTTGAGCTGCATGACCTTTTCCCAGCCCTTGACCGGGTAGCTCTCCAGCGGCGCGCCCCACGTGGTGCCGGCGTTGTTCACCAGAATATCCAGATGGGTGATTTGCTCGCCCAGACGCGCGGCCAGTTCCTGCACGCCTTCTTCAGTCGCCAGATTCGCTGCCATGCCGTAGCAAGTACCCAAAGCGCTGAGTTCTTCCGCGGTTTGATGACAGGCTTCGGCGTCGCGCGAGCAGACATAGACACGCGCGCCAGCCTCGACGAAGGCTTTGGCGATCATTTTGCCGATACCACGGGTGCCGCCGGTCACCAGAGCGGTGCGGCCTTGCAGGGAGAAATACGGGTGCATGGCGAGTCCTGAGTGCTAGGGATCAATACACCCTAGTCGTCAGCCGCGAAAAGCGGAGCCACTATTTTCGGAGGGAATGAACGGTCATGCATTGCAGTGGCGACCATCGATCGCCACCGCAGCGAGGATCAGGCCGGGCGAACGCGAAGGGTCAGACCCTTGAGGAAGTTGCGCAACAACTGGTCGCCACACGGGCGGTAGTTGGTGTGGCCGACCTTGCGGAACAGTGCGCTGAGCTCAGGCTTGGACACCGGGAACTCAGCAGCCTTGAGAATCGCGTGCATGTCGTCTTCTTTCAGTTCGAAGGCCACGCGCAGCTTTTTCAGGATGATGTTGTTGGTCACCGGCACTTCGATCGGCTGCGGCGGACGGCTTTCATCCTTGC
Source organism: Pseudomonas sp. NPDC087804 (assembly GCF_044742965.1). NCBI lineage: Bacteria > Pseudomonadati > Pseudomonadota > Gammaproteobacteria > Pseudomonadales > Pseudomonadaceae > Pseudomonas > Pseudomonas sp. NPDC087804. The sequence continues at coordinate 52,689 of NZ_JBIUVN010000013.1, forward strand.
CACGCTTGAAGATCACCAGGCCGTCGAGGAAGTGCGCGATGACTTGGTCCGGGCAGCGCACGAAACCTTCTTCGTCTTCTTCTTTCTTGTCGAGCCAGGTCAGCACGTCAGCGAGTGCTACGTCCATGCCGCCGAGTTTGATGATTTCGACAACTTTCTTGTCACTGATGTCGAGCATGTAGCGCACGCTGCGCAATACGTCGTTATGAATCATGTGAGTAATCCTGATAAGCGTTGTGGGCAGCACGCGGGCGCGCTGCCGGAATGTGTGGCGGCAGTGGAAGTCTTAGAACTTCTCTTTGCCGGACAGGTAGCGCCATTGGCCGACCGGGACTTTGCCGATCGAGACGCCGCCGATGCGGATGCGGCGGATGCCGATGACCTTCAGGCCCACCGCTTCGCAGAACTGGGCGATGATCCCCGGCTGCGGGTTTTTCATGGCGAAGCGCAGGCGGTTTTCGTTCTGCCAGCTGGCCTTGACCGGCGGCAACTCCTTGCCCTTGTGCGTCAGGCCGTGCTGCAAGCGGTTGAGGCCGTGGGCGACCATGTCACCTTCGACTTCGACCACGTATTCCTGCTCGATCTTCGCGGCGTCGGCGGTGAGCTTGCGCAGGATTTTCCAGTCCTGGGTGAACACCAGCAGCCCGCTGGCCTTGGCTTGCAGGTCGGCGCTGGCGGTCAGGCGCAGGAAGTGCCCGCGCAACGGGCGTTTGCCATAGCGGTGTTCTTCGCTGAGGGTGTCGATGCTCAGCGATTGCATGGCGCTTTCGACGTCCATGCCGGCCGGCGCGTTGAGCAGGATAGTCACCGGCTCCGGCGCGGTGGCCTGGGCGTCCTTGTCGAGCTCGACCTTCTGGTCGCCGACCTTGAACTGCGGTTCGTCGATGACTTCGCCGTCCACGGTGACCCAGCCGCCCTCGATGAACAGCTCGGCCTCCCGGCGGGAGCAACCGACCAGTTCAATGAGGCGTTTGGAGAGGCGAATCGGGTCAGTCATGACAGGGCCGTAACAAAAAAGGGGTGGGCATTGTACCTGTGTGGCGCCGGTTAAGCCCGGTTCCATTTACAGGCGCTGAATTCAATGTGGGAGCGAGCTTGCTCGCGAAGGCGTCCTGCCAGTCTATGTGTGCAGTGACTGGTACACCGCATTCGCGAGCAAGCTCGCTCCCACAGGGTTCTACAGGGTTTCAACCATTACTGGAGCGTTGCTGATTTTGCCGCAAACGCATATGCAGCAACGGATACGGCTGGCCCATGCCATCCACCTCCGAGCGGCCGATCACCTCAAAACCCTGCTTGAAGTAAAACCCCAGTGCCTGCGGGTTCTGTTCGTTGACGTCCAGCTCATCGGCGTTCAAATGCTGCATCGCGTAGTTGAGCAGCTTCTTGCCCAAACCTTGACCGCGAAAATCGGGATCAATGAACAGCATCTCAATCTTGCCCGCCGCAACCCCGGCAAACCCGGTGATGCGCTGGTCGGCGTCCTTGGTGCAGATCAGCATCACCGCATCCAGATAACGCGTGAGCACCAGATTACGCAGCAGCTCGATGTAGCTGTCCGGCAGAAAATCATGGGTGGCGCGAACCGAGGCCTCCCAGACCCGGGTCAGTTCCTGATAATCGCTGAGTTTCGGCGTGTGGATAACCGAGTGGTGACGCATGCCTGTTGGCCTCTTGTTCGTTCAAGGGAGTCCGTCCCCCGATAAACGATAGCCGTAAAAAAGCCCCGCATCTTGGAAAAAGAGCGGGGCTTTTGAATTCAGCGCTATCCCGAATCCCTGTAGGAGCTGACGAGTGAAACGAGGCTGCGATCTTTTGATCTTGTTTATCGAGATCAAGATCAAAAGATCGCAGCCTTCGGCAGCTCCTACAGGGTATGCGGTGTTAGATCTGTTCGGCCCACAGATCGTATTCGTCAGCGTCGGTGACTTTGCACCAGACCTTGTCGCCCGGCTTCAGATTGCTGCCGTTATCAATAAACACGTTGCCGTCGATTTCCGGGGCATCGAAGAAGCAGCGGCCAACCGCGCCTTGCTCGTCAACTTCGTCCACCAACACTTCGATTTCACGGCCGATGCGCATTTGCAGGCGCGCCGAGCTGATCGCTTGCTGGTGCGCCATGAAGCGATCCCAACGATCCTGCTTGACCTCGTCCGGAACGATCTCCAGATCGAGATCGTTGGCCGGAGCACCTTCTACCGGCGAGTACTGGAAGCAGCCGACGCGGTCGAGCTGCGCTTCGGTCAACCAGTTCAGCAGGTACTGGAAGTCTTCTTCGGTTTCGCCCGGGAAGCCGACGATGAAGGTCGAACGGATGATCAGATCCGGGCAGATTTCGCGCCAGTTCTTGATCCGCGCCAGGGTCTTGTCTTCGAACGCCGGACGTTTCATCGACTTCAAGACTTTCGGGCTGGCGTGCTGGAACGGGATGTCCAGGTACGGCAGGATCTTGCCGGCGGCCATCAGCGGGATCAGTTCGTCAACGTGCGGGTACGGGTAAACGTAGTGCAGACGTACCCAGACGCCCAAAGTGCTCAGTGCTTCACAGAGTTCGGTCATGCGGGTTTTCACCGGCGCGCCGTTCCAGAAACCGGTGCGGTATTTCACGTCAACGCCGTAAGCGCTGGTGTCTTGCGAAATAACCAGCAACTCTTTAACGCCGGATTTGACCAGACGCTGAGCTTCGTCGAGCACATCGCCGACCGGACGGCTGACCAGTTTGCCGCGCATCGACGGGATGATGCAGAACGAGCAGCTGTGGTTGCAGCCTTCGGAAATCTTCAGGTAAGCGTAGTGACGCGGGGTCAGCTTGATGCCTTGCGGCGGCACCAGGTCGATCAGCGGGTTGTGGTCTTTACGCGGTGGCACGACTTCGTGCACGGCGTTGACCACTTGCTCGTACTGCTGCGGACCGGTCACGGCCAGCACGCTCGGGTGCACGTTGCGGATGTTGCCTTCTTCCACGCCCATGCAGCCGGTGACGATCACCTTGCCGTTTTCCTTGATCGCTTCGCCGATCACTTCCAGCGACTCAGCCTTGGCCGAATCGATGAAACCGCAGGTGTTGACGACTACAACGTCGGCGTCCTGATAGGTGGACACCACGTCATAACCTTCCATGCGCAGCTGGGTCAGGATGCGCTCGGAGTCGACCAGTGCTTTCGGGCAACCCAGAGATACAAAGCCAACCTTTGGATTGGCCGGCGCAGGAGTGGTGGACATGTCTAACCTCGGTATTTTGTGACGTCGCTTGCGCAGTGCGAAAGCCGACGGATGGGCGCTTAGGGCGCGCCTCTGATCAAAAAGTGCGCAATTCTAGCGGCGAGAAGCGCACTTGACCAGCTTTATGCCGGGAAATACGACGAGTGCTGCGCTATGCTTCGCGCCGTTGGGCTTTACCAATTTTTTACAGTCAACAAATCGTCTGTAACAACAGGTAAATCAGCGCATCATGCTGCACGACAAAGCATAGTGCTTCATTGAAAAGAAGCCGGTTCCGGTAAGTCAGGAGTGTTGGATGGGTCAGGCAAGTAGTCATGCGGCAGGCGCCGAGGGTTCGGCAACCAAGCCGCTGAGTATGCTGGTCGCGGCGGTCGGGGTGGTTTACGGCGACATCGGCACGAGCCCGTTGTACACCCTTAAAGAAGTGTTTTCCGGCGGCTACGGTGTGCCCGTCAATCACGACGGCGTGCTGGGCATTCTGTCGTTGATCTTCTGGTCGCTGATCTGGGTGGTTTCGATCAAATACATGATGTTCGTGCTGCGCGCCGACAACCAGGGCGAGGGCGGCATCATGGCGCTCACCGCACTGGCACGGCGAGCGGCCGGGCATCGCAAAAAGCTGCGTTCATTATTGGTGGTCTGCGGACTGATCGGCGCAGCGCTGTTTTACGGCGACAGCATGATCACCCCGGCGATTTCCGTACTCTCGGCGATTGAAGGTCTGGGGCTGGCATTCGATGGCATCGACCATTGGGTGGTGCCGCTGTCGCTGGTGGTTCTGGTCGGGTTGTTCCTGATCCAGCGCCACGGTACCGCGCGGATCGGCATTTTGTTTGGGCCGATCATGGTCACCTGGTTTCTCGTCCTTGGCGCGCTCGGGGTCTACGGCATCAGCCACACCCCGGAAGTGCTGCACGCGATGAACCCGATGTGGGCGGTGAATTTCTTCGTCGTTCATCCGGGCATGGGCGTGGCGATCCTCGGCGCTGTGGTGCTGGCGCTGACCGGTGCCGAAGCGCTGTACGCCGACATGGGCCACTTCGGTCGCAAACCGATTGCCCGCGCGTGGTTCATTCTGGTGTTGCCGGCGCTGGTGCTCAACTACTTCGGTCAGGGCGCTTTGCTGCTGGACAACCCGGAAGCGGCGCGTAACCCGTTCTACCTGCTGGCGCCGAGCTGGGCATTGATTCCGCTGGTCGGTCTGTCGACACTGGCCACAGTGATTGCCTCGCAAGCGGTGATTTCCGGCGCGTTCTCCCTGACCCGTCAGGCGATTCAGCTCGGCTACATTCCGCGCATGTACATCCAGCACACCTCCAGCGCCGAGCAGGGCCAGATCTACATCGGCGCGGTGAACTGGGCGTTGATGGTTGGTGTGGTGTTGTTGGTACTCGGCTTCGAATCGTCTGGCGCACTGGCCTCGGCCTACGGCGTGGCGGTGACGGGCACCATGCTGATGACCACCATTCTGGTGTCGGCGGTGATGCTGCTGCTGTGGAAATGGCCACCAATCCTTGCCGTGCCGGTGTTGATCGGTTTCCTGCTGGTGGACGGTCTGTACTTCGCCGCCAACGTGCCGAAGATCGTGCAGGGCGGTGCCTTCCCGGTGATCGCCGGTATCGCCCTGTTCGTGCTGATGACCACCTGGAAACGCGGCAAGCAACTGCTGGTCGATCGCCTCGACGAAGGCGCGCTGCCGCTGCCGATCTTCATCAGCAGCATCCGCGTACAACCACCGCATCGCGTGCAGGGCACTGCGGTGTTCCTCACCGCGCGCTCCGACGCCGTGCCTCATGCGTTGTTGCACAACCTGTTGCATAACCAGGTGCTGCATGAGCAGGTGGTGTTGCTGACGGTGGTCTACGAAGACATCCCGCGCGTACCACCGTCGCGGCGTTTTGAAGTGGAAGCGCACGGAGAGGGCTTCTTCCGGGTGATCCTGCATTTCGGCTTCACCGATGAGCCTGACGTGCCGCAGGCGCTGAAGTTGTGTCATCTGGATGATCTGGACTTCAGCCCGATGCGCACCACCTACTTCCTCAGCCGCGAAACGGTGATTGCCTCGAAGCTGGAAGGCATGGCGCGTTGGCGAGAGGCGCTGTTTGCGTTCATGTTGAAGAATGCCAATGGGAACTTGCGGTTCTTCAATCTTCCGTTGAACCGGGTGATTGAGTTGGGGACGCAGGTGGAGATGTAACTTGGCGTTATAGAGGAAGCCCCCGTCAGCGCTAGTGGCTGGCGGGGGCTTTTTTGTGGGCGTACACATTGCTTGAATACTGCACCAATCCCCCTGTGGGAGCGGGCTTGCTCGCGAAGGCGGTGGATCAGCTACCGGAGATGTCGTCTGACACAACGCCTTCGCGAGCAAGCCCGCTCCCACAATGATTCTGGGTATTTCCTGTATCCCGTGATCAACGCAATCCTCCTGTAGGAGTAAGCCTGCTCGCGATAGCGGTGTGTCAGTTGGCAAATAGGTGGCTGACACTCCGCTATCGCGAGCAGGCTCACTCCTACAGGGGATTGGGATGATCCTCTGAATGTAAAAAGCCCCCGCCATCGTGAGATGGCGGGGGCTTTTTTAAGGACGCTTCAGATCACTCTTCCGCGACCTGGCTCGCCGCCTGACGCTTCTCGATCAAGTCCACCAAGCGCTTCGCCAGCGCCGGGTAGTTCTCGTCGAAGTGGTGGCCGCCGGGCAGTTTCACTGCTTCACCGACTGCGGTCTTGTCGGTGCAACCACTTTCATCCGCCTCTTCTTCGCCATAGATGCAGATCACCTTGGCCGGTGGCAACTTGGCCATTTCCGGGCCAGTGGCGGCTTCTTTGCCGGCGTTGCCCAGCCAGCCCTCGACTTCGATTTCGAAGCTGCCGGTGCGGGCGAAGGCGAGCAGGATGATGGCGTCTACGCGTTGCTGCTCGGTGTCCGGCAGGCGGTTGTAGATTGCCGGCAGAACGTCTGCACCGAACGAATAACCGGTGAGGATGAATCGCTTGGTGCCCCATTTCTGCCGGTAGTGCTGCATCAGTTCGCTCAGATCCAGTGCGCTTTGCTCCGGGCTCTTGTGCTGCCAGTAGTAGCGCAGGGTGTCGATGCCGACCACCGGGTAGCCGATCTTGGCCATTTCACCGGCCACATCGCGGTCGAGGTCGCGCCAGCCGCCGTCACCGGAGAGGAACAGGGTGACAGTGTCTTTGGCCTGACCGGCCGGCACTTCAACCACCGGAATCGCCAGACCGCCGTTAGCCTTGTCGCCGCCAACGAGGATTTTGCGCAGTTCGTTGTTCAGCACTTGCGGCAGGTTGATGTCGTAGTCGCTGATGCTGGTTTCGGCGTTCGGTTGATCGCGCACGAAACCTGCGCTGGCGTCGTCCGGGTTGTCGTTCCACGCTGCCAGCCAGTGGCCGTGGGCAGCGGATTTCGGCAGCAGGTGCGTGCAGCCACCTTTTTCCAGTGCCAGGTCGACGGAAATGGCCTGGGCCTTGTCGTCTTTCTGTTCCGCCAGCCAGCGCCAGGCCAGCACCGCGCCAGGGCCGATGCCGCTGACCAGGGTGGCCGGGCCGTTCAGCTCGCGCAGACCGGTTTGCAGGGCGCGGCTTTGTTGCAGGCAGTCCTTGGGCAGAATCACCTGAACGATCTGCGCCGAGGCACTGCGGCTCAGGGTGGTCAGTTGATTGTCGGTCAGCTTCTGATCGCTATTGACCGCCACCAGCACCTGCGCCTTGGGCTTGGTGCCGGGGATAATGCGGGTCAACACGGTGCCGTCGGCTGCCGTAATGGGTTCGAGCGTCGGTTCCGGTGCCGGGCGTTTGAGGTACCAGTAACCGCCGCCGGCAATCACGGCCAGCACAATCAGTGCGGCCAGGATGTACTTCAGGGAGCGTTGAATCATCAGCGTTTCACCAATCCAGTCAAGCCGCCCGCGATCAGGGCAGCAGTGTCGGCCAGCGCCACCAACGGATCGAGTCCGGCGGGCACGGCCATATAACGGGGTTCCCAGTCAGGCTGGAACTTGTCTTTGAAGCGGCGCAAGCCTTGGAAGTTGTACAGCTGCTCACCACGGCGGAAAACCATCGAGCCCAGACGCTGGGTCAGCGGTGCACCACGGCGGGGTTGCAACCCCGACAACGGCACCATGCCCAGGCTGAAACGCGCGTATCCGTGACTCTTATAATGTTGAATCAGGCCGACCATCATGAATTCCATGGTCAGCTTCGGCGCATCCGGGTGCGCGCGCATCAGGTCGAGACTGGCCAGATCATGGCTGAACGTCTCAAGCAGGTTGGCGAACGCCACCGGGCGACCTTCGAAGCGAATCACCGCGATGCGGAAATGCTTCAGGTATTCGTCGCTGAAACGGCCGAGGGAGAAGCCTTTCTCGCGCACGTTCTTGCCGGTCAGCCAGGCATCGGAAATCACTTTCAGCTCATCCATCGGCGCCTGGCCCGGCTCGTGGATCTCCAGCGACAGACCGTCGCGGGTGCCTCGGTTCCAGGTGTAACGCAGATCTTTCATCTCTTTGCCCTTGGCTTCCAGGTCAAAGCGATGCAGATCGACGCGGGCTTCTTCGCCGAGCTTGATCGCGGTCAGGCCGATGTCCATGTAGTACGGCAGGTTCTCCGCGCGTACCTGATAGAACACCGGGCGCGCATGGTAAATGTCGCAGAGGTCGCGGAACTGCCAAATCATTTCTGCGCGTTGCTGGCCGGGGCCGATCGGGTCGTACAGCGCCACCAGGCTGCGGCCACGACGGGCGTACATCAGAAACGCCTCGTCGTTGGGGTGGAACAGCAACGCCTTGTCACCGGTCAGCGCGAGGCCGCCGTCGGGTTGCGAAGAGGCCATCAAAATCTTCGAGGCGCGCTCCAGCTCATCCGGCGTCGGCAAGTGAATGACCGGGCGCGCAGTGCGCAGCAGCCAGGTCAGAGCGATCACCAGCAACAACACCGCAGCGCCAAGCAGCGAACGCAGACCGCGTGGGGCATCAGCGTCGAGGGTGAACTGCCACCACAGTTGATGGCTGTAAGGAACGTCCTGATAGGCGAACAGCAGCAGCCAGGTCGATGCACCGAGGACGCACAGGCTGGCGACCAGATACAGCGGCGAGAAGGGCAGTTCGGTCAGGCGGCTCGGGCGGTAGAACGAGCGACGGAAAACCCCCAACAGCGCGGCGGTGAGGGTCATCAGTGTGGCTTCTTCCCAGTCGAAGCCTTTAAGCAGCGAGAGCAGGGCGCCGACCAGCAACAGAATGGTGGTCAGCATCCATGCTGCCGACAGGCGACGGCGCAGACCTTGGGCGAGCATCAGACACAACACGCCAATCAGGCTGGCGCCGAAGTGCGAAGCGTCGACCAGACGATGCGGAATCAGAAAACCAATGTGCTCCAGGCGTGTATCGATTTCAGGAGTGGCGCCAGAAAACAGCAGCACCACCCCCGATAAGAACACCAGCACTGCAAGGATCGGCGCGGCCAAACCCGAGGCGGCGCGCATCGTTTGCGATTGGAACAGGCGCTGACCTTCGTTGATCAGCAGCACTACGCAAGCCACCAGCAACGGCAGCACCACGTAGATCAGACGATACAGCAGCAGGGCTGCGGCCAGTGGTGCGGCGCCGAGTTTGTCGGCAAACGCGGCCAGCAGAATCGCTTCGAACACGCCAACGCCGCCCGGCACATGGCTGAGCACGCCAGCGGCAAGGGCGAGCAGATACACCAGCAAGAACGCGCCAAACGGCGGCGCTTCGGGCAGCAGCAGATACAGCACGGTCGCGGCGGCGGCGACGTCGAGTGCGGTGATAATCAGTTGCAGGAAAGTCAGACGGCGACCCGGCAGACGCAAGGTGCGGCGACCGACCCGAACCAGCAAGTTATCGCGCAACGGCTGCTCTGGCAGACGCCGACGATAGATGCCGATCGCCAATACCGCGCCAAGCAACAGCACGACAGCGGCAACTGTGCCCAGCAAACTTTCGGACAGGCCGAGTGCCGCAGAGGCAGCGGGCAGGTCACTCAGCGTCGCCAGCGCAGCCAGTGGCGGCAGCGCGCAACCCAGCGACAGGCTGGCGAACAGGGTCATGTGCGCGACTTCCGCCGCCCCCAGACCATGCCGTGCATATAAACGATAGCGAACCGAGCCGCCGGACAGCAGCGACAGGCCAATGGCGTTGCCAATCGCAAACGCGGTGAACCCGCCCATCGCCAGAGTACGCGGCGGCAAGGTCACGCCGGCATAGCGGCTGGCCGACCATTCATAGCCGAGCAGAATAATGAAGCCGACCACCGTCGCACCGAAAGCGCCGAGCAGGGCGGGTTTCGGTACCTCGAGAATCGAGTCGTGCAGAGCGTCGAGATCAAGCTCGGCCAATAGATGGCGACAGGCAATCAGCGCAATGGCGAACAGCAGCAACGTAACGGCCAGCCCAATTGGCTGACGGTATTTGCTCAAACGATCCAGCAAGCGCAAACGCTCTGGCTTGATCGGATGTTCCGCTGTGACGGTGTCTTGTGGATCAGACGAGTTGGCGCGCATCAATCACCTCTTGGATTGTGCGCGACAGGATGGAGGTATCCAGCCAAGTTACCAATCCCTGTAGAAAAAAATAATCACAAAATACTACGCCTCTCACCGGGTATCGGCGAGGGCAGTTCCTGGATTGCAGACGTCGTGCCTGCGACACAAGCATAGTCGCAAGTTGGCGAGTCTGAAGATCCCAAGCGTTCACTGCACAGTGACAGATCATTGTTGCGAAAGGACTTTTTCAACAGATACAAAAAAGGCCACTCTTTCGAGTAGCCTTTTTTGATGTTTGGTTGCGGGAGCCGGATTTGAACCGACGACCTTCGGGTTATGAGCCCGACGAGCTACCAGACTGCTCCATCCCGCGTCTGTGTGGCGGCATTCTACAGAGGAACGACGGGGTGTCAACCGCTAATCCCGTAAAGGGTCAAATAAGTGTGAGATCGCGTCAAACGGTCGCAGGTCGCGCCTAAGTTTCGGAAATGCAACGAATTCCTGTTTGGCGATCGCTTCCTTATAAGTAGAAGAAATCTGCAAAACAGACGCGCACAAAAAAGGCCACTCTTTCGAGTAGCCTTTTTTGATGTTTGGTTGCGGGAGCCGGATTTGAACCGACGACCTTCGGGTTATGAGCCCGACGAGCTACCAGACTGCTCCATCCCGCGTCTGTGTGTCGGCATTCTACAGAGGATCGCGAGGGTGTCAACCCGCATTCTGGATAAAATCTGTTGAGGTTCAATCGGTTAGCGCTTTTTGCAGTGCCTGAAAAGGCGTGCAGGGCAGGTGGCACAAGGGTTTCAGCTCTATCGAAGGGCTTCTTTCGATTGAGAAAATAAATTCATCGGCCTTTTCCTACGTGTCGAAAAGAACATTCTTACCACTGGTGCTATATACAGGTGTCAGTGAGATACTGCCGATCCGGCTCGCCATGTTTCCTTTTCTGTCATGACTCAGCGAAAAATCATCCACGTCGACTGTGACTGTTTCTACGCCGCCATCGAGATGCGTGATGACCCGAACCTCGCCGGCAAGCCTTTGGCGGTGGGCGGTTCGGCGGATCGGCGCGGTGTTATCGCCACCTGCAACTACGAGGCGCGGGCCTATGGCGTACGCTCGGCGATGTCCTCGGGGCATGCCTTGAAGCTGTGCCCGGATCTGACCATCGTCAAACCGCGCATGGACGCCTATCGCGAAGCCTCGAAAGAAATTCATGTGATTTTCAGCGATTACACCGACCTGATCGAACCGCTGTCGCTGGATGAGGCTTATCTGGATGTCTCGGACAGTGCGCATTTCGGCGGCAGCGCGACGCGTATTGCTCAAGACATTCGTCGACGCGTCTCCAATCAGTTGCATATCACCGTGTCTGCCGGTGTGGCGCCGAACAAGTTTCTGGCGAAGATCGCCAGCGATTGGAAAAAACCCAATGGTTTGTTCGTGATCACCCCGGATCAGGTCGAGGACTTTGTCAGTGGTTTGCCGGTGAGCAAGCTGCACGGTGTCGGCAAGGTCACCGCCGACAAACTGGGCAGGCTCGGCATCGTCGACTGCTCGCAATTGCGCGAGTGGGACAAGTTGGCGCTGGTGCGCGAATTCGGCAGTTTCGGCGAGCGAATGTGGAGCCTGGCGCGTGGGATTGATGATCGTCTGGTGCACAACGACAGTCGGCGTCAGTCAATCAGCGTGGAAAATACCTACGACGTTGATCTGCCGGATCTGCGCAGTTGCCTGGATAAATTGCCGGAGCTGCTGGAAACCCTGAAAACCCGCATGGCACGGATCGACAGCAGTTATCGACCGGGCAAACCGTTCGTCAAAGTGAAGTTTCATGACTTTACCCAGACCACGCTGGAGCAGGCCGGGGCAGGGCGGGACTTGGGCAGTTATCAGCTGATGCTGACGCAGGCGTTCAATCGCGGCGGGAAACCGGTGCGGTTGTTGGGGGTTGGGGTGAGGCTGGAGGATTTGCGGGGAGGGTTTGAGCAGATGGAGTTGTTTGAGCGGTAAAAGTCAAAAGATCGCAGCCTTCGGCAGCTCCTACAGGAGAACGCGTTCCATGTAGGAGCTGCCGAAGGCTGCGATCTTTTATGAGGCCTTAATTCGGCCCCGGATCCGCCACCAGACGCCCCGCATCCTTGGTCAGCGACTTGAGAAACTCAGTCTGCAACTCAGGATCGTTACGCGTCAGTTCGATCAGGCTTTGTTCCAGTTCGCTGGCTTCTTCTTCCAGACCCAGTTCCGACAGACGTTTGACCCGGTGTACCCACTGGCTCACTTCGTCGTCTTCCAGATCGTCGTAAATCAAGCCGTGCGCTTCGAGCAACTTGCCACGCAAGTGGCTGCTGATCGCCAGGGACGAGTCGGAATGCACGTCATCCTTGGCGTCCTCGACACTGATCTGCAGTTTGCCGACGTAATTGAGGTCATGCTCAGCGAATGGACTGTCGAGCAGGTTCACACGCAGCACGCCGTTGCGATCGGTGGTCATGTCGAAGGTCTGTTTGCCAGCCTTGACCTGCACCGGTCGCTCGCTCCACGGCAGGCTCGAATACTCCGTGCGCTTGTCGCGCTGGACTTCATCGATACCGGCCAGGTTCTGCTGCGCACGGCCGTTGGACTGCACGTTCATGAACGGGTTGAGCCCGGCAAAACCGTAACTCAGCCAATCCTTGGTGACGCTGTCCGGCAGATTGCCGAGGGCAAACACGTTGACCACGTTGGCGCCGACGCCACCGACCACAGCCACCACGCCCAGCGGAATCTCGTAGACCTCGCGCCAAGGTTGGTAAGGCGTGTAGCGATCGTAGCGACGTGTCACTTCGAACTCGGTGACTTCAAAAGTCTTCTGTTCGTTGATCTTCACGCGTCGCTGCGGCAGCTCAAGCTCCTTAGGCTCACCGACATCAATCTGCAGGCTGTGGTCGAGCAACTTACGCTCGACCCGCTCTTCGTGCTCGCTGCGCTGTGACATGTGATTGGCACAGCCGCTGACCAGCAGGGCACCGCACAGGGCGGTGCCACCGAGGCCTAAGGTGTTTCGCTTGAACATGACGTCTCTATCTGGTTTCAGCGGCGGATACGGGCCTGAAGGAAGGACAGTACGTCGGCGACCGGCAGTGCTTGCGCTTCGCCTTCGGTACGACTCTTGTATTCCAGGTTGCCTTCGGCGAGGCCGCGGTCGCTGACCACGATCCGGTGAGGAATGCCGATCAGCTCCATGTCCGCGAACTTGATGCCCGGGCTGGTTTTCTTGTCGCGATCATCCAGCAGCACTTCGAAGCCGGCCGCCGTCAGTTCGGCGTACAGCTTGTCGGTGGCTTCGCGCACCTGCTCGGTTTCATAACGCAGCGGTACCAGTGCGATCTGGAACGGCGCCAAAGTGTCGCTCCAGATGATGCCGTTGGCGTCGTTGTTCTGCTCGATGGCCGCCGCCACCACGCGGGAAACGCCGATGCCGTAGCAACCCATTTCGAGGGTAACCGGCTTGCCGTTCTCGCCCAGCACTTCGCACTTCATCGCTTTGCTGTACTTGTTGCCCAGCTGGAAGATGTGCCCGACTTCGATGCCGCGTTTGATTTCCAGCGTGCCTTTGCCGTCCGGGCTTGGATCGCCGGCGACCACGTTACGCAGGTCAGCCACGGTCGGAACCGGCAAATCGCGCTCCCAGTTCACGCCGAAGTAGTGCTTGTCGTCGATGTTCGCGCCGATGCCGAAGTCGCTCATCAGTTCGACCGAGCGGTCGATGATGATTGGCAGCGGCAGGTTCAGCGGGCCGAGCGAACCGGCGCCGGCGCCAATGGCGTCACGCAGTTCGGCGTCGGTGGCCATGACCAGCGGGCTGGCCACGCCAGGTTGCTGGGCAGCCTTGATTTCGTTGAGTTCGTGGTCGCCACGGATCACCAGCGCGATCAGCTTGCCTTCTTCTTCGGCGCGCACGATCAGGGTCTTGATGGTCTTTTCAATCGGCAGATTGAATTTTTCCACCAGCGCCGCGATGGTTTTGGTGTCAGGCGTATCGACCAGGCGAAGTTCTTCAGTCGCAGCGGCGCGCGACGTTTCGCGCGGCACGGCTTCGGCTTTTTCGATGTTCGCTGCGTAGTCGGAACCGTTGCTGAAAACGATGTCGTCTTCGCCGGACTCGGCCAGTACGTGGAATTCGTGCGAACCAGCGCCACCGATCGAACCGTTGTCGGCTTCCACCGGACGGAATTTCAGACCCAGACGCGTGAAGATGTTGCAGTAGGCTTCATGCATGCGGTCGTAGGTGATCTGCAGCGATGCCTGATCCGCGTGGAAGGAGTAGGAGTCCTTCATGATGAATTCGCGGCCACGCATCAAACCGAAGCGTGGACGGATCTCGTCACGGAATTTGGTCTGGATCTGGTACAGGTTGATTGGCAGCTGTTTGTAGCTGCTCAACTCGTTGCGCATCAGATCAGTGATCACTTCTTCGTGGGTCGGGCCCGCGCAGAAATCACGACCGTGGCGGTCTTTGATGCGCAGCAGCTCAGGGCCGTATTCTTCCCAGCGCCCCGATTCCTGCCACAGCTCGGCCGGTTGGGTGCTCGGCATCAACACTTCCAGAGAGCCGGCAGCGTTCATTTCTTCACGAACGATGGCTTCAACCTTGCGCATCACTCGCAAGCCCATCGGCAGCCAGGTGTACAGGCCCGAGGCGAGTTTGCGGATCATGCCGGCGCGCAGCATCAGCTGGTGGCTGATCACGACCGCGTCGGAAGGCGTTTCTTTCTGTGTGGCGAGCAAAAATTGACTGGTGCGCATGGTTGGCCGTTGTCGGTTGCTATGACTGGAAATGACGGAGCAGTGTACCGGCGACTTTTGCTGACGTACAGGCGTGTGGCCGGTGGAGGAGTTCAACGGCGGAATTCCTCCCGCCATTGACGAAATGTCTTACGACTCTTCCGCGACGGGCGTCGGGACGGGCTCGGGCGTGGGTGTCGGGCCTTCGCGGCGACTTTCCTGGAACCAGTGCAGGGCGATCAGCACCAGCGTCGGCACACCGAGCAACGCGGTGATCAGGAAGAAGTTGTGGTAACCGAACTTCTCCACCATCACCCCGGAATAACCGCCGATCAGGCGCGGCAGCAGGAGCATGATCGAGCTGAGCAGGGCGTATTGCGTCGCGGAGAACTTCAGGTTGGTCAGGCTCGACAGGTAGGCGACAAACGCCGATGTCGCCAGACCCGAACTGAAGTTGTCGAGGGAAATGGTCACCACCAGCATCTTCAGGTTCGGGCCCATGTCGGCAAGCATCAGGAACAGCAGGTTGGTGCCTGCCGAGGCGGCGCCGCCGATCAGCAGAATCGGCAGAATGCCGAAACGCACGATCAACAGGCCGCCCATGCCGGCGCCGACGAGGGTCATGATCAGGCCGAAAATCTTGCTGACACTGGCGATCTGATCCTTGGTGAAGCCCTGATCGATGTAGAACACGTTGGCCATTACGCCCATGACCGTGTCCGACATCCGGTAGGTCGCGATCAAACCGAGCAACAGCAGTGCCTGCCAGCGATAACGCAGGATGAAGTCGTTGACCGGCGTCAGCACCGGCGCCAGGCCACGGCGACCCATGGTCGACAGGCACAGACCGGTCAGCAGCGTATAGAGGATGGCGCGCAGGAAGGCGCGGTCTTCGAGCAGCAGATCCAGCGGGCTCATGCTGCCGAACAGCACGCTGGCGAAATCGGTGTTGTACAGCTGGGTGAACATCGCCGGCACCGACACGAGCAAGACGATCAGCACGAACACCGACATCAATTGATGCATGAACGTATAGCGCCCGGCCTGCAATTGGGTACGCAGCGGCACCGGCGGTTCGCGCATGAACAGCGTAGTGAGCAGGGCAGGGATCATCAGCGCGCCGAACAACACATAAGTGCCGGTCCACGCCGAGTGCTTGTAGTTGAAACCGGTAGAGCCGAAGCCTTCGGCGAAAAACAATGCGCCGGCGGTGGCGAGCAGGGCGGCGACGCGGTAGCCGGACATGTAGCTGGCGGCGAGTGCAGCCTGACGATTGTCGTCGGCGATTTCCAGTCGATAGGCGTCGACCGCAATGTCTTGGGTAGCGGAAGCGAAGGCGACGACCACGGCAATCGCGATCAACCAGGACAGGTGCTTCTGCGGATCACAGAAACCCATGCCGATCAGGCCAAGGATCACCAGGACTTGTGAGAGCACCAGCCAGGAGCGGCGTCGGCCAAGCTTGCCGAGCAACGGCAGGCGCCATTGGTCGAGCAGCGGTGACCAGACCCATTTGAACGCATAGGCCAGGCCGATGAGGCTTGCGTAGCCAATCGTTTCACGGGCTACGCCCGCTTCACGTAGCCAGACGGAAAGCGTTGAAAACACCAGCATGTACGGCAGGCCGGCGGCGAAACCGAGCAACAACAGCACGAGCGTCGAAGGACTGGCATAAGCAGCTAGCGCGGCGCGCCAGGTTTTACGGGGCATGGGCTGAAGTCTGCCTCAAGATTGCGAAAACAAAGCGCGCACTCTAACCGCTGTGCTCTACCGGACGCCAGCCATGGCGCTGAATATCCACACGATTATTCTGGACGGTGATGCCTTCCACGCGCAAACGCGCCCGTTGTTCATCGCCCGACGGGCTGCCCACCGGCAAACTGATACGACCGCCGGCGCCCAATACACGGTGCCAGGGCAGTTTGGTATCACCAGGCAACTGACTCAATACGCGGCCGACCCAGCGGGCGGCGCGCCCCAACCCGGCCAGTTCGGCTAACTGACCATAGCTGACGACTTTGCCTTCGGGCACTTGGGCGAGTGTCGAGTAGAGCGCCGTGCGTCGGATTTGCGCTTCGCTGTCCCCTTCGAGGTTCGGGTCTTTCACGTACGGAGTTCCTGAACTTGATCGTATCGAGGCCCTAAGCGTAATCCCTCGTCGTGCAGTTGAGAAATGAACTCAATAGAAATAGTCCGGTCAGTCCTTGTCAGGGTCTTATTCCTACGGATAATGCCCACCTTTTTTCGCAAACTTGAGCCCTCGATTCGCTTATGTTGTCCAGAACCTTGCTGTGCCTTACTGTTTTCAGTGCGTCCACGCCCCTGCTTGCCGACACCGTCTGGTTGAAGAACGGTGACAAGTTGAGCGGCACCATTTCCCTGTTCGACGGCGGCAAACTGTTGATTCAGACCAAGTACGCCGGAGCAGTCACGATCGACTGGAAAGAGGTCAAGACCCTTGAGAGCGATCAGCACCTGTTGGTCAAACAGGATGCCTACACCGGCGAAGTCTCCAAGTCGCTGACCGCAGCGGAAGACGGCAAGGTCACCCTGGCCAACGGCGAGGCGCCAAAAACTGTCGAGCTGGCGAGCATTCAGCAGATTCTCAAGCCGAAACCGGTGGTCGAGGATCTGGTGTGGAAGGGCAATGTCGACCTGGCAATGGATTATCAGCGCGCGGAAAAAGACACCGACGATTACGACATCGATTTCAAAACCACCGCGCGCCACGGTCGCTGGCGTCACATCGCCGAGGGCGAGTACAACCGCGAAGTGCAGGACGACGAAGTCACCACCAACAACTGGCGCGCCGAATACTCCCTCGACCGCTTCCTCACCGATAAGTGGTTCTGGCAGGGGCGTTTGAATTACAAGCGCGACCATGTTGAAGACCTGTCGCGCCAGCGCGTTGTCGGTACCGGTCCGGGTTACCAGTTCTGGGATGACGAGTTGGGCGCGTTCTCGCTCGGTTCGCTGCTCAACCGTACCGATTACGAATACAGCGATGGCGGCAAGGACAATTTCTATTCGGTCGCGATGAAGTGGGATTACAACCGTTACCTGATCGGCAAGAAGGTCGAGTTCTTCACCAACGGCGAGTTTGGCAAGCCGTTGTCGGGTGTCGCGGATTACGCGCTGGATGCCGAGATGGGCCTGCGCTACAAGGTTACTGAATGGGCGTCTCTGAATTTGAAAGCTGAGCGCGACATTATCAGTGGTACCGATGATGCTGATTTGAGCAAGACCCGTTATACCGCTGGGTTTGGCGTGGCCTGGTAACGTTTAAAGCAAAAGATCGCAGCCTTCGGCAGCTCCTGCACGGATTGTGTGGGGCCGCTGAAGGCTGCGATCTTTTTTTGCGCCTGAAAAACAGGCGCCCACAAAAAAGCCCCGCTTTTAAGGGCGGGGCTCTTTTCTAAAGAAGCTACAAGTTAGATAACTTGTACTTCCTCAGCTTGCATGCCTTTCTGACCGCGGGTAGCGATGAAAGAAACCTGTTGGCCTTCTTTCAGGCTTTTGAAGCCGTCGGATTGGATAGCTTTGAAGTGAACGAACAGGTCGTCACCGGATTGTGGAGTGATGAAGCCGGGCTTCATCAC
>NZ_JBIUVN010000013.1:70797-125606 GCF_044742965.1 Pseudomonas sp. NPDC087804
CCGAGACTGAGTGCAAAGAGCAGGAAAAATTCTTGTAGATGGTTGGATCGAAATTCAACATATCGTGTAGAGATTCTCAGTGACACAAGCAGCACAGTGGCGCCACCTTAACCCTTTTTCCGGAACGTGCCAATGCTTCTTGCGAAGGTTTCTAAGATTTAGGGACCAGCGGTGTGACAGTTCGTCGCCAGCGCGCGTAAATACGGGGTGTTCGGCGAGAATTGCAGCGCGCACTTTGAAGAGGGCGGCGCGCCCGGTAAGATGCCGGACAGAATTTTTCCACCTCGCTATTCAGGACACCCCGCCATGAGCATCAAATCGGACAAGTGGATTCGCCGCATGGCGCAGGAACACGGCATGATCGAACCTTTCGTCGAGCGCCAGGTGCGCGGCAGCGACGAGAGCCGGGTCATCTCCTACGGTGTCTCGAGCTACGGCTACGATGTGCGCTGCACCAATCATTTCAAGGTGTTCACCAACATCAACTCGTCGATCGTCGATCCGAAAAACTTCGATCCGGGCAGCTTCGTCGACGTCCACAGTGATGTCTGCATTATTCCGCCGAACTCCTTCGCCCTGGCCAGCACCGTTGAATACTTCCGCATTCCGCGCAACGTATTGACCATTTGCCTGGGTAAAAGCACCTACGCACGCTGCGGCATCATCGTGAACGTGACGCCGCTCGAGCCTGAGTGGGAAGGTCACGTGACGCTGGAATTCTCCAATACCACCAACCTGCCGGCGAAAATCTACGCCAACGAAGGCGTGGCACAGATGCTCTTCCTCGAATCCGATGAAGAATGTGAAGTTTCCTACAAGGATCGCGGCGGCAAGTATCAGGGCCAACGTGGCGTAACGCTGCCACGTACCTGATTCGTCCATCCGGCGGATGCCGGGAATTCTTTGGCGGGCAGACACTCTATGGGGTGTACTGCCCGTTTTTGTTTCAGCAAATGCGGGCCTTCGCCGAGGAGTGCTTTATGAAGATCGATCCGCATATCACTGCCGAACTGGCAAGGCTTGAGCCCAATCAGATTGGCGTATTGGCCTGGTCCTTGTTGGCACACCCGCCTATCAACATGGCCGGCGGAATTCCTGGTCAGCCTGATCCAGATACCCCCAATGAGCAACCGACCGAGCCGGGCGAGCCAACGCTTCCGGACGAGCCACCACCGGCGCCAGTTGCCTGATTAATTACCTCCTTTTGTAGGAGCAGAGCTTGCTCGCGAAGCGATCTGTCTGATTTATTTGTGTGAAATGGACGAACGCTTTCGCGAGCAAGCTCTGCTCCTACAAGGCAGGGTGTGATCAGTTGATGGGCCAGATTTCGTTGTCGCCGGTGACAAAGATTCGGCATTGCTCATCTTTTTCGACCGGATAGCCGCCGGTAAACGCTCCGAATGCCGGTAGCAGGCTGATTCGCTCGCCCAGTCTGAAACAGGCTAATCGTAAACTTTGCCGCCCTTTGCCAAACAACCGGTAAACCGGGTGGACGTGGCCGGCCAATACATGCCGCTCCGGGTGCGGATCAGGCTCGTGCTGAAGCGCAAACGGCCCTAAGAGCAGCGGCTCCGGCACCACGCGAATGTTCAGCGACGCCGGTGGATCCCCTGCGCGTTTGTCGTGATTGCCGCGAATCAACGTCATCGGCAGATCCGCATGACGCTCACGCCATTGCGCCAGCGCATTCAGCGTACCCACCGCGTGCGAGCCCGGCCCGTGCAGGAAATCCCCCAGAAAGATCAGTTGCCGACACGGCAGCACGGCCAACAATCGGTCAATCACCGCAATGTTGCTCGCCGTCGTTCCCTGGGGCACCGGTTGTCCGAGGCTGCGATAGGCCGCTGCCTTGCCAAAATGCACATCGGCGATCAACAACGCTTCTTGTGCTGGCCAGTAGAGCGCCTTTTCCGGAAGTAACCACAACTCCTCGCCGGCCAAACGCACGGGATACGCCGCGTTCATGACGATTTACCGTTGTCGGCAGACTTCTCCAGATCACCGACCATGCGCCTGATTCGGTCGGCGAGTTTTTCCGAGCTCATGCTTTCGCGCATGCGTTCCACCAGCAGCGGGAACCCGAGCGGCGTAGGACGTTTGATTTGATGCACATCGAGTTTCATCCCGTTGATCCGCTCCAATGTATGTTCCAACCGACGAATATCCAGTTCTTCACGTAGGACTTCTTCCCCGGCCTGGGCCAGCAACAGGTTGTCGGCGTCATATTGTTTGAACACTTGAAAAAACAATCCGCTGGAAGCCTGCACCTGCCGGGTACTTTTCGGCGCGCCGGGATAGCCGGCGAATACCAGACCGGCGATTCGGGCGATTTCCCGGAAACGGCGCAAGGCCAATTCGCCGGCATTGAGACTGGCGAGCACATCAGCCAAAAGATCCGCAGGGTCGAGCAGCTCGGCATTGAGGTGCTGCGACCAATCCACCGGCGTGGCACTGAGCAGCTCCAGCCCGTAATCATTCACCGCGATGGAAAAGGTCACCGGTTGGCGCTGGCTGACGCGCCACGCCAACAGGCTCGCCAGCCCCAGATGCACCTGCCGCCCGGCGAACGGGTAGAGGAAAAGGTGCCAGCCTTCGCGGGATTTCAGTACCTCCGCCAGCAGATTATTAACCGTCGGCAAGCCTGACCAACGTGCCTGAGTCTCAAGCAGCGGGCGCAGCGCCTGCATTTCCGGGCCGACGAACTCACCTTCGGCGGCTGCACTAAACCGTGCAACCACCGCTTGCGCGAGTTCATTGGAGAGCGGCATCCGCCCGCCATTCCAGCGTGGCACCGCCGCTTTTTTCACGGTGCTGCGTTTGACGTACGCCGTCATGTTTTCCACCCGCACCAATTCCAGCAAACGCCCGGCAAACAGAAAACCATCACCGGGTTTCAGTCGGGCGATAAAGCCTTCTTCGACGCTGCCGAGCTGCTTGCCACCGCCGCCCTTGCTCCAGAATTTCAGGTTGATGCTCGCATCGCTGACAATGGTGCCGACGCTCATGCGATGCCGCCGCGCCAATCGCGCATCGGGCACGCGCCACACACCGTGCTCATCCGGTTCGACCCGGCGATAATCCGGATAAGCTGTCAGAGACATCCCGCCATGCCGTACGAAAGCCAGCGCCCACGCCCAATCCGCAGGCGTCAGATCGCGATAAGCCCACGCCGTGCGGACTTCTTCGTACAGCTCATCCGGTAAAAATCCGCCACCGAGCGCCATGCTGACCAGATGCTGTACCAGCACGTCCAGCGATTGATGTGGCGACAGGCGCGGTTCGATGCGCCGTTGTTCGACGGCGTCGCGCGCGGCAGCGGCTTCGATCAGTTCAAGACTGTGGGTCGGCACCAGCGTCACCCGCGAGGTGCGTCCCGGTGCGTGACCGGAGCGTCCGGCACGCTGCATCAAACGCGCAACGCCTTTGGCCGAGCCGATTTGCAGCACGCGTTCGACCGGTAAAAAATCCACACCGAGATCCAGACTCGACGTGCAGACCACCGCTTTCAACAAACCATCCTTCAAGGCTTTTTCGACCCAGTCACGGGTGTCGCGAGACAGTGAACTGTGGTGCAACGCAATCAGTCCGGCCCAGTCCGGCCGCGCTTCCAGTAATGCCTGATACCAGATTTCCGATTGCGCCCGGGTGTTGGTGAACACCAGCGTACTGGCGCAGGCATCGAGTTCGGCGACGACTTGCGCAAGCATCTTCAGACCGATGTGCCCGGCCCACGGAAAACGCTCAATGGACGGTGGGATCAGGGTGTCGACCTTCAGCGTTTTTTCGCTTTGTCCCTGAATACTCACGCCGCCGCCCTGTGGGATCAGCACGTGTTCGGCGTGGGATTGATTACCGAGCGTGGCGGACACCCCCCAGACGATCAGATCAGGCTGCCAGCGGCGCAAACGAGCGAGCGCCAGTTGCAGCTGCACGCCGCGTTTGTTGCCAAGTAATTCGTGCCATTCATCGACGACGATCATCTTTAGTGAAGCGAGCGCAGTCTGTGCGTCGGCACGGGCCAGTAGCAGGGTCAGGCTTTCCGGCGTGGTGATCAGCGTGGTTGGCAAACGTCGACCCTGCCGCGCACGTTCGCTGCTGCTGGTATCACCGGTGCGCAGGCCGATGCTCCACGGGATTTGCAGCTCATCGACGGGTGTTTGCAGGGCGCGCGCGGTGTCGGCGGCGAGGGCGCGCATCGGCGTGATCCACAACACGGTCAGTGGTTCGGCAGGTTGTTTGCGTTTGCGTGGCGGCGCATCGACGGGAAGGGTTTTGGCGAATCGATTGAGGGCGGCGAACCACACTGCATAGGTTTTACCGGCGCCGGTGCTGGCGTGAAGCAGACCGGATTCGCCGTTTTTGACGGCCGCCCACACCTGTTTCTGAAAGGCGAAGGGCTTCCAGTCGCGGGCGCTGAACCAGATTTTTGCGAGGTCGAGAGATTTCGCCATGCCGGCTGCGCGCGCTCTGGAGGGGTTCTTCCAGAGACCACGGCGCGGGCGGACAAGTTTGATTTTTATAGACGATGAAAAACGAATGTGGGAGCGAGCCTGCTCGCGAATACGGTGTGTCAGCCAACAATTTCTTAACTGACACACCGCTTTCGCGAGCAGGCTCGCTCCCACAGGGGGACGGCGTACGGGGTTACTTGAGGTTGCCGCTGAGGAATTGTTTCAGGCGTTCACTTTTCGGGTTGCCGAGCACGTCGTCGGGGGCGCCTTCTTCTTCGACCAGGCCTTGGTGCAGGAACAGCACCTGGCTGGAGACTTTGCGGGCGAAACTCATCTCGTGGGTGACCATGATCATGGTGCGGCCTTCTTCGGCCAGACCTTGAATAACCTTCAACACTTCCCCCACCAACTCGGGGTCAAGCGCCGACGTCGGTTCATCAAACAGCATCACCTCAGGCTCCATCGCCAGTGCCCGGGCAATCGCCACGCGCTGTTGCTGACCGCCGGATAAAAACGCCGGGTACTGATCCGCCACCCGCGCCGGCAAGCCAACCTTGTCCAGATAACGCCGCGCGCGATCATCGGCTTCCTGCTTGCTGCAACCCAACACCCGGCGCGGGGCCATGGTGATGTTTTCCAGCACGGTCATGTGGCTCCACAGGTTGAAATGCTGGAACACCATCGCCAGTCGCGTGCGCAAACGTTGCAGTTCATCGGCGTCGGCGACGTGCATGCCGTGGCGGTCGGTGACCATGCGGATGGTCTGGCCATCGAGGCTCATGGCGCCGTCGTTGGGTTGTTCGAGAAAGTTGATGCAGCGCAAAAAGGTGCTTTTGCCCGAGCCGCTGGCGCCGATCAGGCTGATCACGTCGCCGGTCTTGGCCTTGAGCGAAACGCCTTTGAGCACCTGATGGTCGCCATAGCTTTTGTGCAGGCCTTCAACGGTCAGTTTGTACATGGGACAGACATCCTCAAGGCGAAAGTAGGTAGCCGCTGCGATAGGCTTCGGCGCCCGCCACGTGGGCGATGACCATGCCCGCGGTGGCCATGCGGCGCAGCGAGCGGGCGTACATCAGCCCGGCAGTCGAGCTATGAATTGGAGTGATGCGGTCGTGGATCGGGTCGATGATTTCGGCGATCTGCTGCCCCGCTTCCAGGTATTGGCCGGCCACTGCCGTGTACACCAGCAAGCCACCGACCGGCGTGGTCACCGGTTCGACACCCGCCAGTGGCGTAGCGGGATACGGCAGCGGCGGTTGCGGTTTGGTTTCACCAACGATGGCATCGGACTGAATCAAGTAGTCGATCAGCGCCTGGCAGTCGCGGCTGGCCATCGGGTGATTGACGTCACCCTGACCGCGCAACTCGACGGTCACCGAAAAACTGCCGAGCGGAATCTCGAAGTGTTCGCCGAAGCGTTCCTTCAGTTGCCACCACAGCAGGGTGAAGCATTCGTCGAACGACTGGCCGCCGGAATCGGTGGCCAACAGGCTCGCCTGGGATTCGATGTAGCGCGCCAGCGGTTCGACCTGCGGCCACGCTTCGGGCGTGGTGTAGAGGTGCACCACCGATTCGAAATCGCAGTGCAAGTCCAGCACCATGTCCGCATCGCAGGCCAGGCGTTGCAGGGTCAGGCGCTGCGATTGCAGTTGCGTGGTGGCGGTCTGGCGGGCGAGGGCGTCGCGCAGATGGCTGCGGATCAGTTCGAGGTTGTGCTGCGGATCGTCGCTGAGCTTGCCCTCGATGGCGTTGCCGATCTCTTCACTGAGGTCGACGAACCAGCGGTTGAAATTCTGCCCGCTCTCCAGTTCATAACGGCCCAGCGGCACGTCCATCAGCACTTGTTCGAGGCCGACCGGGTTGGCCACCGGCACCAGCACGATCTGGCTGCGCAGGCGGCCGGCGGCTTCCAGCTCAGCCAGTCGCTGCTTGAGGTGCCAGGCGACGAGCATGCCCGGCAGTTCGTCGGCGTGCAGCGAAGACTGAATGTAAACCTTGCCCTTGGCCTGCTCCGGGCCGAAGTGGAAGCTGTGAATCTGTCGCGCAGTCCCCGGCAGCGGGGCCAGCAAGTCATGGATCAGGTGGCGCATTGGCATCTCTTTTTTTCTGGGGCCGGTCCTAGTGAGTCGGGCCGAGGAAGGCCAGCCATCGGCGTTCGGCGAGGCGGAACAGGCCGACCAGCGCAAAGGTAATGGTCAGGTAGATCAGCGCGGCGATGCCGAACGACTGAAAGGTCAAAAAGGTCGCCGAGTTGGCGTCCCGCGCGACTTTCAGGATGTCGGGGATGGTCGCGGTGAAAGCCACCGTGGTCGAGTGCAGCATAAGGATTACTTCGTTGCTGTAGTAAGGCAACGAACGGCGTAAGGCCGACGGCATGATCACGTAGGCATACAACTTCCAGCCAGTCAGACCATAGGCCTTGGCTGCTTCGACTTCGCCGTGGTTCATGCTGCGGATCGCCCCGGCGAAAATCTCCGTGGTGTAAGCGCAAGTGTTGAGGGCGAAAGCGAGGATCGTGCAGTTCATCGCGTCGCGAAAGAAGCTGTCGAGAATCGGCTGCGCACGCACGGCGGCGAGGCTGTAGATCCCGGTGTAGCAAATCAGCAACTGGATATACAGCGGCGTGCCCCGGAACAGGTAGGTGTAGAACTGCACCGGCCAGCGAATGTAGAAGTGCGGCGACACCCGCGCGATCGACAACGGAATCGACACAAGGAAACCGATAACGATTGAGGCCGTGAGCAGCCACATCGTCATCGCCAGCCCGGTGATGTTCTGGCCGTCGGTATAAAGGAAGGCGCGCCAGTATTCCTGCAGAAGTTCGATCATCGTACGGCCTCCCGGGAACCGGCGGCGTAACGGCGTTCGAGCCAGCGCAGGATGAAGTTCGAAGCACTGGTGATCAGCAGATAAATCAACGCGGCGAGTACCAGAAAGTAGAACAGTTGATAGGTGCTTTTACCGGCGTCCTGTGCGGCTTTGACCAGGTCGGCGAGGCCGATGATCGACACCAGCGCGGTGGCTTTGAGCATGACCATCCAGTTGTTGCCGATGCCCGGCAGGGCGAAGCGCATCATTTGCGGAAACACCACGTAGCGAAAGCGCTGACCGCGTTTGAGGCCATAGGCGGTCGCAGCTTCAACCTGACCGCGCGGCACCGCGAGAATCGCGCCTCGGAAAGTCTCGGTGAAATACGCGCCATAAATGAAGCCCAGAGTCAGCACCCCGGCGCTGAACGGGTTGATCTCGATGTATTCCCATTCCATGTAGTCGGTCAGCGATGTCAGCCAGGTTTGCAGGCTGTAGAAAATCAGCAGCATCAGCACCAGATCCGGCACCCCGCGAATCAGCGTGGTGTAGAGCTGAGCGGGCAGGCGCACCAGTTTGATTTTTGACAGTTTGGCACTGGCGCCGAGCAGGCCGAGCAACACGGCCACCAGCAGCGACAACGCCGATAATTTGATGGTCATCCAGGTGCCTTCCAGCAGCAAAGGACCAAAGCCCTTGAGGCTGAAGGCGGAGAGCCCCAGATTTTGCAGGAGGGTTTCGAACATAAATCAGCAACCTGAGCGGATGGAAAAGGCGCCCATCGAAGATGGGCGCCGAGGCATTATTTGCCGCTGTACAGATTCAGATCGCCAAAGTGTTTCTTTTGAATCTCGGCGTATTTGCCGTCATCGTGTAACGCTTTGATACCTTTATCTAAAAGCGCCTTCAGCTCAGTGTTACCTTTCTTAATACCGACAGCGGTTTTGGCTGGCAGCAATTCGTTGTCGACTGGCTTGCTGACGTCATAGTCGGCGCCCTGTGGCGACTTCAGGAAACCCAGTTCGGCTTGCAGCATGTCCTGGATACCGGCGTCGAGACGGCCGGACGTCAGGTCGGAGTACACCTGATCCTGGTTCTGATAGGCCTGGGTTTTCACGCCGGCCTTGTCCAGCACGGCTTTGGCGTAGGCTTCCTGAATGGTGCCTTGCTCGTAGCCAACGGTTTTACCCTTCAGCGATGCAACGTCGGCGGTGATCCCCGAACCTTTTTTCGACACATAAGCCGTCGGGCCGGAGAACAGCTCGCTGGAGAAGTCGATGACTTTCTCGCGGGCCGGGGTCACGGTCATCGACGAGATCACACCGTCGAATTTGTTGGCTTTGAGACCCGGAATCATGCCGTCGAAGTCACTTTCGACCCACTTGCACTTGACCTTCAGTTCGGCGCAAATCGCGTTGCCCAGGTCGATGTCGAAGCCCACCAGGCTGCCGTCGGCCGCTTTCGACTCAAACGGTGCATACGAAGGGTCAACGCCAAAGCGCAGCTCTTTGTATTCCTTGGCCAGCGCGGAGCCAGCGGCCATGCACAACGCCAGTGCAGAAAGGGTCAGCAATGCTTTTTTCATTATTCAATCCCTAAGAACCAATATGAGCGCTTGTGGCGCAGAATTATTGTTACTGGAACGCGTACGACCTATAGAAAGTAGCAATTTCCGAACCATAGTCCCGAACAAGTGTTTTAAAAGGTTGGGCGGGGAGGGATGAGGGCGAATGAATGCCCGGAAATGGGCACATGAATAACGCTGCACCAACCTGGTTCGACGTCATGGCAACAAGCTATTGTGGCGAGGGGATTTATCCCCGATCGGCTGCGCAGCAGTCGCAAAACCTGAATGCACGGTATTCAGGGAGAATTGCAGGGGGCCGCTTCGCAGCCCATCGGGGATAAATCCCCTCGCCACAGGGTTTTGCGTTGTCACCGGGCAATGAATCAGGCCAACAGATCTTGCAAGGTCGCGAGGCTATCTGCTTCTTCCACGGTTTTATCCTGCCGCCAGCGCAACATCCTCGGGAAGCGCACCGCGATCCCGCTCTTGTGCCGCCGCGACAACGCGATCCCTTCAAACCCCAACTCAAACACCAGACTCGGTTTCACGCTACTCACCGGCCCAAATTTCTCCACCGTGGTCTTGCGCACAATGCTGTCGACCTGACGCATCTCCGCATCCGTCAGCCCCGAATACGCCTTGGCAAATGGCACCAGCGCCCGCTGGCTCGACTCCGGCGGGCCGTCCCACACGGCAAAGGTGTAATCGCTGTACAAACTGGCGCGCCGACCGTGCCCGCGCTGCGCATAAATCAACACCGCGTCGACGCTGAACGGATCAACCTTCCATTTCCACCAAACGCCCATGTCCTTGGTGCGTCCGACGCCGTACAGCGAATCTCGCGCCTTGAGCATCATGCCTTCCACACCCAGTCGCCGAGAGGCTTCGCGCTGGCGGGCGAGGTCGAACCAGTCGCTGCCGGTCAGCACGGGGGAGGGCAGCAACACCGGGCTGTTACACCTTGCAATGACCTCTTCAAGTTGCGCGCGACGTTTGGCCTGCGGCTGGTTGCGCCAGTCTTCGCCCTGCCATTCGAGCAAGTCGTAGGCGAGCACCACCACCGGCACTTCTTCGAGGATTTTCTTGTCGAGGGTTTTGCGGCCGATGCGCTGTTGCAGCAGGGCGAACGGCTGCACCGCTGGCGGCTCTGTCGATTGCGGATCGAAGGCGTCTTCGGTGGTCGGGTGAGTGCTTTTCCACACGACGATTTCACCGTCGATCACCGTGCCGTCGGGCAAGCCGTGCACCAGCACATCCAGCTCGGGGAAACGTTCAGTGACCAATTCTTCGCCGCGCGACCACACCCACAATTTGCCGTCGCGTTTGACCACCTGCGCGCGGATGCCGTCCCATTTCCATTCAATCTGCCAATTGCTCGCCGGGCCGATCAGCGCTTCAAATTCTTCAACCGGTTGCGACAACGCGTGGGCGAGGAAAAACGGGTAGGGCTGGCCGCCGCGCTGGGCGTGCTCGTCGGCGGATTCTGGGGCGATCAGTTTCAGGTAACTGGCGGCGTTCGGGCGGTTTGACAGGTCGGTGTAACCCACCAGTCGCTGCGCTACGCGTTTGCTGTCCAGGCCAGCCATTGAGGCCAGCGCGCGGGTGACGAGCAATTTCGACACGCCGACGCGGAAGCTGCCGGTGATCAGTTTGATGCACAGCATCAGGCTTGATCGATCGAGTTGCGCCCACAGCGTTGGCAGTTGCCTGCTCAAAAACTCGGGTGTTTCACCACGCAGCGGCAGCAGCTTTTCTTCGATCCATTCGGCGAGGCCGGCTTCAGAGCTGTGCGGATTTTCCGGGAGCACCAGCGAAATGGTTTCCGCCAGATCGCCGACCGACTGATAACTTTCCTCGAACAGCCACGGTTCGAGGCCCGACATTTCCACGGCAATCTCGCGCAGAATCCGCACCGGCACCAATTGCCGAGGCCGTCCGCCGGACAAAAAATACACCGCCCACGCCGCGTCTTGCGGTGCAGCCTGGGCGAAGTAGCCTTGCATCGCGGCCAGTTTGGCGTTGCTGGAAGTGGTCGCGTCGAGCTCGGCGTACAACTCGGCGAAGGCTTTCATGTCGGAGTCTCGGCGACGGTGGGTTCGGCGGCGATGTTGTCTTCCTCGTCATCGCCGTATTCGGTGTTGAAGCCTTGCGCGTCGAGGCCTTGCTCACGCAAGTGGCGCACCAGCACGCCGATTGAGCCGTGGGTGACCATCACGCGTTCGGCGCCGGTTTGATTGATCGCCCACAACAGGCCGGGCCAGTCGGCGTGATCGGAAAGAACGAAACCGCGATCGACACCACGCCGCCGACGGGTGCCGCGCAAGCGCATCCAGCCGCTGGCGAAGGCGTCGCTGAAATCACCGAAACGGCGCATCCAGCTACTGCCGCCAGCAGAAGGCGGGGCGATGACCAGGGCTTGGCGCATGAGCGGATCGTTTTTGCTGACGTCGCCGGCGTAGATCGTCGGCGGCAGGTATACGCCGGCCTCGCGGTAAACGCGGTTCAGCGGCTCGACCGCGCCGTGGCTGAGGATCGGGCCGAGGCTTTCGTCGATGCCGTGAAGGATTCGCTGGGCTTTGCCGAACGAGTAACAGAACAGCACGCTGGCCTTGCCGGCGGCGATGTTAGCTGACCACCACTGATTGATTTCGCTGAACACCTGCGCTTGCGGCTGCCAGCGATAGATCGGCAGGCCGAAGGTCGATTCGGTGATGAAGGTGTGGCAGCGCACCGGTTCGAAGGGGGCGCAGGTGCCGTCCGGTTCGATCTTGTAATCGCCGGACGCGACCCAGACTTCGCCACCGTATTCGAGGCGCACTTGTGCTGAACCGAGCACGTGGCCGGCCGGGTGGAAACTGAGGGTGACGCCGTGGTGGGTCAGGCGTTGGCCATAGTCGAGGGTTTGCAGGTTGATGTCTTGACCCAGACGCGCGCGGAGAATCCCTTCGCTGGCGCTGCTAGACAGGTAATGCTGATTGCCGGTGCGGGCGTGATCACCGTGGGCATGGGTGATCACCGAGCGCTCGACGGGGCGCCAGGGGTCGATGTAGAAATCACCCGCAGGGCAATAAAGACCTTCGGGACGCGCAATAACAAGGTCCATGGCGTGACCACAATGGGGGGCTTGTTAGCTATGAGGCTGGCGCTGGGCTGGAAGTTCTATCGACTTTTCGCCGATTTGAAAGCAAAAGATCGCAGCCTTCGGCAGCTCCTACATTGATCTGTGTAGGAGCTGCCGAAGGCTGCGATCTTTTGATCTTGCGTTTACTTACCCGGAGTCAGGGTCAAACGGGTTTTGCCATACACCCGCTCAAAGTTCTGCGGCTGCATCGGTAACCCGATGTACTGCCCCTTCAACCACTGATCAATCCCGTTCAGGTAATTCGGACTCAGCGGATTGCCCGATTGCCCCGTACCGTTTTGCCCCATCAGCGGTTCGGTCTGGCCGAAGTCGACGATAAAGCGCATCGACGGCGCGCGCGTGGTGTTGAAGTCCTGACCCCAAGCGAATGCTGACGTGTTCAACGTGGTGTGATCGCCGCCCGCCGCCAATGGGCCGCGCACGGTCTGACCATTGCTGTTTTTCCAGGCATAGCTGTGCAACTTGCCCCACTGCCAGGCCCGGTGATCGCCGCCCAACTGACTGTCGCCAGCGCTGATCGCCGCCGCAAGACTGCGGGCAAGAATCAGCGCTTTGTCTTCTTTCTGCGGTGTGCGGATGTCGTCCCAGAACGGACTGTCTTCACGCCCCAACAGATGATCGGCCTGCGCCGCGTAGGACAAATCGCCGTTGGCGATAAACGCCTTCCACGCCGGGCTGGATTCCGGGCCGAGTTCGTCGAGGAAGATCTGTTTCATGCTTTCTTGCAGAAACAGCTCATAAATCGCCGCGTCCGCCGAGGTCGGGCTGAGCTTGCCGTCGAACGCCATCAATCGTGTGAACGCCTCGCGGGCCTTGCTGCGGTCGGCTTCCGGCAGGCCATCGATCGCCTGCTTCAGCGGCTGCTTCATGCCCGGCGCTTCAAAGACTTTCTTCAGCTTGGCGGCAAACGTGGTGGTCTGGTCGTATTGCATGGCGATCACGCTGCGGCTGTCGTGCTTGCCGCTGCCGGCCAGTTCGGCCAGGCGTTCGCCACGTTCCGGTGCGGCCCAGGAATTGGACAGCTGCATGCCGTAACCGTGAGGAATCACGCGCTGGTTGGCGGTGCCGAGCCAGCCTTGCGCCGGATCCTGATCGTAGGGGTGCAGCATCGGGTCGGCGTAACCGTCCCAGTCGTAACGACCTTCCCAGCCCGGCGAGGGCAGCAAACCTTCGCCTTCGCGACGGTTAGGGAAACGTCCGGTGACTTGCCAGCCAATGTTGCTCGCATCGGCGAACACCAGATTCAGGGCGATGGCGCGGATTTCACGGCTGGCGTCCGAAGCACGTTCCACGGTTTGCGCGCGGGTCAGATCGAAAAAAGCGTCCAGCGATTTATCGTCGGTGAAGCTCGGCGTCTGCAAAGCCAGCCCGTAGCCACTGCCTTGCGCCGCTGCCTGTGCACTGTTGAGCAACGCACCGTGACGGGTTTCGTAAACCGCTTCGCGAATCGGTCGCTGACCTTTGACGAAGTAGGTTTCGTTGCGCACGCCCAGCGGCTGCCATTTGCCGTTGACCTCGTAGGTCAGGCTGCTGCCCTGACGACGGATTTTTTCCAGGAACAGATCCTGGTTGTCGCCGAGCACGCTGGTCATGCTCCAGGCGACTTTGCCGTTGAAACCACCGAGCACCAGCGGCAAACCGGCAACGGTGACACCGGCGGCTTGATACTTCGGTGCGCGGATCTGCACGAAGCTCCACAGCGACGGCGCGGCGAGCGGCCCATGGGCGTCGCTGGCGAGAATGCTTTTGCCGCTGCGGCTGCGTTGCGGGGCGATCGCCCAGTTGTTCGAAGACGTCGCACCGAGCAGGTTCAGCGTCGACAGTTGCTGGCTGGCGCTGCTCAGTTCAGTCAGGCCGGGGATCTGCCCGTTGAGCTTGAGGCCTTGCAGCTTGTCGGCCTCGGCCAGCGGCAGATTTTCGTCCGGCGCCGACGGCGTCAGCCAGGCGAGTTTGTCGGTGGTCACGGTTTGCGCGAGCACCAGCGAGGAAATTTCTTCCGGCAGGTTGGCCGATTGGCTGAAATTCAGCAGGGCGAAAATCAGCGCCGAATCTTCCGGTTTCCAGTATTCGGGTTTGTAGCCGCTGGAGGCGAGGTCGCCCGGCAGTTTGTCGGCGTAGCGGAACAGGTAAGCGTTGACGCCCCGCGCATAGACTTCGAAGAAACGCTTGAGGCGTGGCGACGAGGCCTTGTACAGCTCGGCGGCGCTTTTCTTCAGATTGACCGCGCGCATGTAGCGGTCGGCGTCGAGCATCGAGGCGCCGGACATTTCTGCCAGACGGCCCTGAGCCAGCAGGCGCAGGGTGACCATCTGGTTGATCCGGTCGCTGGCGTGGACGTAGCCGAGGCTGAACAGTGCGTCATGGAAGGTGTTGCTTTCGATCAACGGCATGCCCATGGCATTGCGTCGCACCGAAACATTCTGCGCCAGGCCCTTGAGCGGTTGCACGCCGGAGGTCGGCGGGAGAGTGTCCTGAGCGTTCCAGGTCTGGCAACCGGACAGGCCCAAAACACCGGCCACTGCTGCGGCAACGCCGAACCGGGGAAGAAAATGAGTAAGGGCTGGCGAGGCCATGGCAAAGCTCCTGCGGGGGGTAGCGTCAGTAAAGGCGCTACGTTAGTGAGCAGGAGGGTGCCGCGCAAGCGGGTGCGGGGGTTATTTGTGTATTTCTGTCGAATGGAAAAGATCGCAGCCTTCGGCAGCTCCTACATAGGCATTCATTCCCATGTAGGAGCTGCCGCAGGCTGCGATCTTTTGATCTTCAATCAGGATTTCGGCGGATTGATCTTCTGCACCAGCGCATAGGCCTTCACCGTCGCCGGGCGATCCTTGATGTGGTTGAACCAGCGCTGCACATGCGGGAAGTCTTCCAGGTTCTGGCTCTGCCATTTGTGCGAGACGATCCACGGATAAATCGCCATGTCGGCAATGCTGTATTCACTGCCAGCAACAAACTCGTTATCCGCCAATTGCTTGTTCAATACGCCATACAACCGCGCCGTTTCATCAATGTAGCGCTTGATCGCGTAAGGAATTTTCTCCGGCGCAAACTGGCTGAAGTGATGATTCTGCCCGGCCATCGGCCCCAAACCACCCATCTGCCAGAACAGCCATTGCAACGCGGTTTGCCGCCCGCGCAGATCCTTGGGCAGGAACTGGCCGGTTTTTTCTGCGAGATACAAAAGAATCGCCCCGGATTCAAACACCGACAACGGCTCGCCGCCATCAACCGGCTGATGATCGACGATCGCCGGGATGCGGTTGTTCGGGGAAATTTTCAGAAAGTGGGGCTGGAATTGCTCACCCTGACTGATATTGATCGGGTGAACCTTGTAGGGCAGGCCGGCTTCTTCGAGGAACAGGGAAATCTTGTGGCCGTTGGGGGTGGTCCAGTAATACAGGTCGATCATGGAAAGCTCCAAATCAGAAAATGGCTTACGTGCGGACAGCAAACGCCAGCGTCAGGTGATCCCGTGTGCGTTCGATAGCTTGCCTGTTATCAGGAGGTGATGCTGAACTACGCAGAATTCAATGACCCGCCCGTGAGAAAAATCGCCATGGAGCTTCAGGCCAACGCAGCACTGATCATCATCGACCAGCAAAAAGGCATCCTGCAGCCACGTTTGGGGCGACGGAATAATCCTCAGGCGGAAGAAAGAATTGTTGATCTGCTGGGGTTCTGGCGGCACCGCGGAGGGCCGGTGATTCATGTGCAGCATCTGTCGCGCGAACCGGACTCGGTGTTTTGGCCTGAGCAGGAAGGCGTGGAGTTTCAGCAACGGTTCTTGCCGCAGGACGCTGAATGGCTGATTCAGAAACAAGTGCCGGATGCGTTTTGTGCCAGCGGACTGGCGGCGCGTTTGCGTGAGGCGGGGGTTGGGCAGTTGGTCATTGTTGGCGTGGCGACGAATAACTCGGTGGAATCGACGGCGCGTTCGGCGGGGAATCTGGGGTTTGATACGTGGGTGGCAGAGGATGCGTGCTTTACCTTCGACAAGGCCGATTATTTCGGCACGTTGCGGACGGCTGAAGAAGTGCACGGGATGTCGTTGGGGAATTTGCAGGGGGAGTATGCGACGGTGGTCAGTGCGGCGCAGGTATTGGCGGCGGGCTGAAATCTGTAGTGAATGTGCGGGCCTCTTCGCGAGCAGGCTCGCTCCCTCAGTTAATGGCGTTTCAGCAGAAAGAACGCGGTCAACTGTAGGAGTGAGCCTGCTCGCGATAGCAGTTTGTCAGGTAACAAATTCATCACCTGACACACCGCAATCGCGAGCAGGCTCACTCCTACAATAAATGCATTCCAAATGAAGGAACGCGGTCAACTGTGGGATCGGGCTTGCTCGCGAAGGCGTCAGATCAGGCGAAGAAGCTCTCCGCCCAGAGCATCACGCCCCGTGGCACTTCTTGAATTTCTTGCCGTTGCCGCATGGGCACGGGTCGTTGCGGCCGACGTCTTTCAGGGCGTTGCGCACCGGTTCCTGGTGGGCGTGGCCGCAGTTCGGGCCGTGTACGTGACCGTGGTCATGATCGTGGTGATGGTCATGATCATGATCGTGGTTGCAGTCAGGGCCATGGACATGAGGTTGCTGAGTCATCGGTGTTGCTCCGGAATAAAATCGGCGGGGATTATCACGCCATTGCGCTCAAGGTGCACGTAGTGGGCGATGAATAAACCGGTTTCCATTTCACCCTGCAATCGATAAGGAATCTGCTGGTCGGGTTTTTTCAGCAGTTTCACCACGTCTTTGACCTTCGGCCACAGGTTGGTGCGGATCGGTACCTTGAAGTACGCGCTGTGCTTCGGCCCGACGGTGAACCAGTGTTCATGCTCGCCTTCAGCCAAGAGCATATCGCCCAGATGAATGCGGTATTCGAGGCCGCGCACGGTCAGGTCGCTGTCGTTGGGATTGTCGACACGGAAGTGCAGGATGAATTTCTGCTCGAGCAGTTTCGCCCGCACCACTTCGACGTTCACCAAGTGCACGGCGGGATCGACGCTGTCGTCGCTGAACCACGAGGCACAGCCGCCGAGGTTGAGGAACAGCGTGAGGATCAAGAATTGGAATGTGCGCCGACGACCGAGCATGGTTTAACTCCCTTTGGTGCCAGTCTAGACGCTAAAAGATCGCAGCCTGCGGCAGCTCCTACAGGAGATCGCGTCCCCCGTAGGAGCTGCCGCAGGCTGCGATCTTTTGATCTTCAACCTCAAGCGCCGAAATACCCCGCGCAGCACTTCTTGAAGTGTTGCAACAAAACACTACCAGAAATTGGGATTACGTTTCGCCGTGCGGGTGATCTGGGTGCAAGCATAGCCGGTTGAAGCCGGGTAGGAGCAGTCCGCACCGCTCGCGTCCTCGGATCAGTTTGACGTAACGTACGACAGCGCGACATCCGCAGTCACATATGCGACGACAAGGACGAACGGCTATTGACTTTTGATGAGTGTCTATTGACAAAACTAGCTTTCGGGTGTATACTTAGCACGTACAGATGAGGAAACGCAGCGGAAAATCGAACGATCGTTTGAAAGTATTTTCAGGGTTGGCACGGAAAGTGCTTGCAATTCTGGCGATGTGCTGCTATAATAGTATCGGGAAGGGGAGCTGTTTTTCTCAGCTTCTGCGACTCTCCAGTTTCAACCCAAATTCCAGAACATCCAACCGGGCCAGCCGCCAAGCTGAGTTCGGTTTTGTCGTTCCCGGCGTTTAAGATTTCAACGAACATCAAACTGAACCCGCACTGACGGTGTTCCGTTCGCTGTAGGCCAAGGCATCCTCCATGTCTATCACCCAGCCACGAGTCTGGGATTGGTGGCCGAACACTCGTAGACCGGGGCTGTAGAGTCCAATGACACTGGCTGATAGGGCGGTGGGTCAATTCTCTATCAAACTGGGCGCTCTTCCCCAAGGAAGGCACTTCACATTGTGACAACTCCGATGGCCCACGAGTTGAGCGAAAGTTTAAAGTCCTTTTCGCGCCGTTGTCGTCTACAACGTTAAACCGAGTAGCTACGGTAATAGACGCTCGAATTTCAAGCGGTGTTGCAACCCTCTGGCCAGAGCCTAAAAATTCTGGCCTTTTTAATATCCGGAATATACCGCGTAACAGCATATGCCCTACAACCAGACCCAAGGAGCCAATATGGCGAGATTTACCTACCAGCCCTGTGCTGTGTGCAATACCAAGTTTGCAGTTAGACCCCAAGCACCACACGCTAGGTTCTGCTCGACCAAGTGCAGAATGCAGCATCACCGACAAGAAAAACAAAACGCAACACCAACCATAAAAACAGAAGGAAACAACACCATGAGTAACAAACCAACACAAGTAACAACAGAAGTACCAATGCAGTTTGCATTCAGCGAATCGGAATACCGCTCACGCTGCCAAGACGCAAAGATCATTTACGAAAACCGAGTTGAAAAACCTGCCGAGGGAATTATTGGCGCCATCGTTGAATTTATTGGGAACGGTACTCTCGATGAGATTTTTGAAGTGTACCACCAATACCGCTCAATAGGCTGGACAGCGCAGTCACCGAAGTCAGGTTTGCCGACAGCAACAACTTTTGAAAGCCCACTGGCGCAGTTCACTACTTTGTACTTGACCAAGCCCGAGCATGACCAAGAGCGCGACCTCGCTAAGATTTGCAAACAGGTGCGGAAAGATTACGAGGCAGAACTTGAAGCGGCGTTGAATGCTGAGATTGATCGTCAAGTGGCAATGTCACTGGCTAAAGATGAACGTGACCGCCTACAGGCCGAACAACAACAGCGCTTGAACCGTGAACAAGAAGTTCGTGATGAACTCGCCGCTTCCCGTGCAAAGCTTCGTGAGAAATTGATTAAAACTGGAAAGTTGAACGCCGACGGAAGTGCAGCATGACAATCGATGGTACAACACGCATTTTGTTAGAGCGCTACGATCCTACTAACCCGCTTCTCCAAGAGCCTCTACAAGCTCCTGTAAGCGTTTCTAGTCATGAGTCGCCACATACGCATAAACAAACTAACACGGCGTCTCCTGTAAGCGCTCAGGAGGTCACGCACAAGTTTGCAAGTGGTCGCATTGGTGTGGTTACTGTTGTGTTGGATTCTACCGAGTATGACGACGCTACTATTACTAAGGCTTGCGCTGAGTTTAACAAGGCTCATCCCGAAGAGATGAGTAACAGCTTCCAATTACCTAGCACCTATGAAGGCATCCCAGCCGGAAGCTGGGTGTTTATCGAATACCCTGAGGAAACTAATGGATCAAACAAGTAACACCGTTACAAGGCTGAATAAAGCCTCCCACCAGTACCACGCAATTTTCACAGTACACCCTGCCGCAGCAATCTCTACGCGTGATTTCATGTCACAGTTTCTGGATTACGCTAATCGTTGGCACGGACACACAGTCAAAGTTGTTTATACGTGGACGAGACATGCAAATGGAGCGTTGTTCTATGTAATCACCGGAACCCGTTCCATCCTGAGTGCATTTGCGGCATACCTCGACCATCGGGGAGTTGTATTTCATGTTGAACATTACGGTCATAGGCACTCGGAGTTTGAACGAGATGTCGCGCTACTGTTTCACCCAGTTCATGGCCGTCATGGACGGGGGAGTAGCCGATGAGTTCACATCAAGATGTAATCGCTCAACTGATTGGCGTCCTTAGGTTCAACGTTGATCCAAGTGGTTTGCAACGTTTCACGGCGATGATGCGAACTGCCGAACGTCAAATGACTCAACTTGGAAGACAGGCGGACGCACTTCAACGCAAGCTCAGTCGTAAATTTGGTATCACTACAACTAGTGCTGATAGAGCGAAACTTGATGGTGCTATCGAGAAGTCACTACAAAAAGAGATGGCGACTAAACAGAAGCTTGCGAGAATGCAGCATGCACAGAATACTGCCGCCCTCAGTGCTCAAAGACTAGTTGCCACAGGCAAAAAAGAAGAAGCGTTCCTACAGAGTGCATCTTTGAAGCAGCAAGTTACTTCGGCAATCCTCGCTGCTAAACAACAGAAGGTGCAGCAGGAGCTTTTGAAAACAAAGTTGGGTGAGCACAAAGTTCAAGCCGCGTCGGAACAGTCGCAAATTCGCCAAGCTCGTTACGCAGACATTTTGCTAAAACGTCAGGCTCAGACTGTACGACTACAGCAACAGGCTGCAATGCACCAAACCAAGTACCAGCGTGCAGAACTGGCGCTGAGCAGTGCCCGTGCCAGTGGTGTCAGACAGGCGGAACGTCACAAGGCTTCCAAGCTGGCAGCCGCTGCTCGTGAAGCCCGCGCCCAGATGACACAGGATCGAGCAGCTAAGCGTTTTGATTTTTCAGCAGAGCGCCATGCCGCTTGGCAAGCCAAACAGGCTCAACCTGAAAGCACCGGGTTCGGTGGTCTTGCCGTGGGCTTTTCGGCAGCGTCAGCGGCGGTGTATGGCCTTGTTAAAGGGCTTGGCTACCTGAATGAGCGCATTACCAAGCGTCAGGAAGTTGCATCGGACAATCAACAGTTCGATAACACCCTGTTGGCCGCTGGGAATAACGACGCCGAAAGAGCACGGATTAAACAGGCGTATATCGACAATAGCCAAGAGTACGGAATGAAGATTGATCGTGAGTCCGCCGTTGCTTACAGCAACATGATTCAAGGTTTCCGTGCTCAAGGGAAGTCGCTTGAACAAGCTATCCAGTTGCAGAAAGATCAAGCCGCCGTGTTCCGTATCGGTAACTTGGACAAGACGCAACAGTACAGTGCTGCCTTGCAACTCAATCAGGGTTATTCAAAAGATCGCTTCATGGGCCAAGATCTACGCCCACTAACTGACGCTCTCGGTACTCGCCTAACTACGATCCTGTATCGAGCAATTGGTAAAGCGCTTGGTTACAAGGGTGATCAGAACAAGCTTGCTGGTTTCGTTCTTGAGGCTCAGCACGACGGCAAAGTAAACGGTGCAATGGTTCAGCAAGGGCTGCGTGACATTGTCGCCCAATCTCCTGAACTCCTTGAGCGTCATAAACGTTCATTGGATGCTCAAGCTGTGAGAGTAGAGAATGATCGATACTTGCAGAATGAGTCAGTGAACAAAGATCCCGAGTTGATCGAGGCGCTGGGTCTTCGTCTAACTGCTGAGAGAGAATTGATTGCCAGCACTAAGGGATTGTCTGAGTCTTTCCGTAACTTTGATACCGGCCTTGTAAAAATTCAAACTGGGATTCTTCGTCTATTGGCCGGTAGAAACGCCGACAATACAGATAAAACTCCAGAACAGCGTGCTCAAGATGTTGGTAGTGCTGGATTCCCTGAGGGGGTTGCCATTGATCCAAGTGTGATGGGTTCTCCAGCGCCGGGAGATGGTAAGAAAGCGAAAGATCCCGTCGATAGGTTTTATCGCTGGCTATTCAATCAACCAGATTACTCCGAAGGGCCAGCTAAGGCACCTATGTTGAATTGGACACTTACTAGTGTGGCGGGTCTCAAGTTTCCGCCGTTGGACATGTCCAAGTTTGGAGTTGCACCGCCAGATGAAACAGGGCAGATGCGTCAGTTCAGAATGCCTCCTGTATATACAGCAGCAGACATCATGGAGGCATCAGAACAGCAGCGCAAACAAACGTTGCTGCCAAGTGATTGGTTGTTGCCATCTGACCCTAATAGCGGCGTGATCAATAAGCCAACTGGAAACGTTGATCAATCAATGCACACAGACATCAAAGTGGACGTGACCGTTAATGCACTTGATCCAAATGGTAGAGAGCTTGGTAACGCTATCGGTGATGCTGTGTCTGAAAAGGTTGATGAAAAACTTAGCCAGATGCTGCGTGCAGCCCGTGCCGACCAGACGGAGGTGGAATGAAAGCCATCATCCGCGCTATTGCACTTGGTACTTTGGTACAGCTTGCCGTTGCCACAGGTCTTACTTTCTGGCTCTTCAACCACAACAACGATATGGCGTTGCAGTATGCCCAAATGGCAGAGCGTAACGCCAACGCTTACACAGATGAGGCACTTCGTTTGCGATATAACCAACTCCAGTTGGAGCGCTCACAAGAACGTGAAAGCCTTCATACATGGATTGATAAACGGATTGACTTGAAACTTTCTCAACTTCCCAAGGAACACAAACAATGAAACAAATCTTCACTAACGCAGCGGAGGCAATGAAAGTTGCCTTCGAGCTGTCCAAACTACTGAGGCGTCAAGTATGGCGTCATATGGGTGTGGATAAGCGCGGAGCTACAGTCTGGGTTGTCTCGTTAGATAGCGATCCCCACGACGCACTACAGGAGCTTACAGCATGAGTCGCGGACTACGTAACCAGCGTACTTGCCACTGCCGTAACTGCGGTAATGGTTTTCTAACTTTCAAAGCCACAGCGTTCTGTGGTTCGGCTTGCCGACATTCATACATTGCCATTCATGGCACCAATAAACCAGAAACGGGAGCGTACCTAGATGGCGCTAGCAGCACCGGTAAGAACATCCAATAAAAGAGACGCACGTAAGACATGCACCGTTTGTAGAGCAAAGTTTCTCCCTGTACACCGGAACACGCTGACATGCAGTGATGACTGCAAACGAGCAAGACGTAATAAGTCTGTCAGGGTAGTGAGCCGCAAGAAACGTAAGCCTAAGCCGTTCCCCGTCAGCAACGTATTCGTTCAACTTCTACTCCGTCACGCCAAACAAGCTGGTACGGTGCAGATTGTTCAATACATTACCGCTGAGCAATTGCTAGAACTTTTGTGGATGCACAAGCTGCAAATGACTACCAACGGTGCGGCGTCTAGACCGTTCGCCGACTATCACTTCTGTCACATCTATCCAGCGCACGGAATGCCCCACATCGGCAAGTTCACGCCCCAGAACCTTGTCCTTGGCAACGGCACGTTGAA
The DNA here is from genome assembly GCF_044742965.1 of Pseudomonas sp. NPDC087804. Classification (NCBI taxonomy): domain Bacteria; kingdom Pseudomonadati; phylum Pseudomonadota; class Gammaproteobacteria; order Pseudomonadales; family Pseudomonadaceae; genus Pseudomonas; species Pseudomonas sp. NPDC087804. Next base: position 93,651 of record NZ_JBIUVN010000013.1, read on the forward strand.
CCGGAAGCACGGTAACCGTTACTTCGGTGGTGGGGACTTCATCAGTCCGGCACACAAGACGAATCGCTACGATGTGCAAAGTTGGATGTCTGACGCTGAGATCGTAAAGCTCATGATTGAGTGCATCGGTCAGCAGGAGTGGAATGCCTTCAACAAGGTAGCCAAACTACAGCCGAGTACGAAGCAGTCCTACATAGACCTGTTGATGCCTCTTCTGAGCCGCGACGACCCAGCGCACCGTCAGTACCTGAAAGTCTTCGATGAGCCACGTTCAACGGCGAATGAACTACGTGCGGTGCTTGAATCACTGACTGAGAAGAAAGTGTTCTTGTTTGGATATCGTGGATACAAGTCACCCATGGACTTGATGCTCTCGGAATTTGGCCGTGTCATGCAGTACCGTCCAGACCTTGCTCCGGTGTTAGAGGCGCTGGAACAGATTGAGCAGACAGCTCGGTACTTCACACATGACAGCTTTGTCATAGACGATGTCGAAGGGTTCTTCTTTGACATTCTGCACGGTATCGACGTTACGGATACGGTGCTGGCAGAGCTGGCGGATATCGTTGTTGAGGCGCTGACAATCTCAACAGCCAAGATGAAGAACTTCGACAAGGTGGATGTCTATGATCCGTTTGCACCAGAACAAGTTGAGGCTCGTAGTCAAAGAATGTCTCAACGTGCTGCGTAACCCAAGCCCTGCCAGAGATGGTGGGGCTTTCTTTTGCGCGGGGAAAAGTCCGCACACCACACCCATTGCTCTAGTTTTACATGTCGTCAAAAGTTGATCCCATTCACCCAGAACCGTTGAGTTAGACGCTCGCAACGGGTCAAATTCGTGGGTAAGAAACACCGCCCCCAAGCTAGCCCTAGAGCACTGAGATTGCGCCATAGCGTAGCTATAATGATTATCCCCATCTGGCGAGGCCAACGATTGACCCCGGCGTATCAGGTAGTCCCCATCATCTGAATAATCATTATTCGAGTTCGGCAGTAATAACTATATCAAAACAACTATGTCGCCAGTTGATCATAAGTAACGGTTTGGGTGTTGACATAGTTACTATGGCCGAGCAAGTTGTTTGAAAAATAAGTTTGCAGCCTTTCGGAACTGGGTATAAGGTTTGTTCAAACCGCCAAAACGCCGAACCAAGAGATAATTGATATGCATACTCACGTGCTGCTTTCGTTTGACTTGAAACAGAACACCACTAATGAAACCCGTAAGGTCTTCGACGAAATCCTTGAGCAGTGGGGATGGACGGACTGTCACGAAGTTGGATCGACGAAAACGAAAGTCTTTTCAGTTGGTGGGAGAACTGCCGAGGCTAAGACGTATGCTTATATGGAAGTTTACGAAGCCACTATCAGCGCCAAGGTGAAGGAAGTGTCTTGTGTAATTCATTGTGGTGATTCTGAGCCACTGCAACGGACATTCCTTCAAGGCTCAGTAAGTTGGTGACAGGGCTGTAGTGGGAGGGCGAAACCTCCGCCATAACCCAGAATATCCCTGCTGAAACTGCTCCTAATCATGGTTATAAGAACTCACCCAGTTAGTACGCTCTGTTCTGAGGGCCAGCATTTCCGGGCCTTCCCGTGTTCAATGGATAAGCTGGCAACGGTGAGAACGCTTCAATCCGAGGTTTCTTCGCCAAAACGGTAGTTTTGAGCCGGAATCACCGATTTCTGCAAAAGCACGCTCTCCAGTCTCAGCCTACCAATGGCTGAGCTACGATTCCTGCACCACCCCTCAAGGATGAATGCCATGTCACACAACACAAGTGCCAACATCGCTACAGCGGATGCGCTTACGATCTTGCTGCGCAACCAACACGGAATCGCCGCAGCGCTGGAAGAACTCATTCATTGGGTTGAGAGCCAAGGAGGCGACATCGCCGCCGACAATGCTTTAGCAGCGCTGCACGGACTGGACTCACACGCTCGAACACTCACTGACGCGATCTACCAGCTTCGTCAGGTGTAGGGATCATCAAACGACCGTTAAACGATACCGTCTGTCGGCCCGCTGCCGGGTATCATAAAAATAGCTTGGTGGATTTGATGATGCTGAGTTATGGTGATCCCACGTTAAGCGATGCCAAGGAAAAGCCCCCATGTCCCGTACGTTCCTGTATGCCCGAGTCTCGACCTCAGGCCAGTTCACCGAGAACCAGACCCAAGAGGTCAAGGCTGCTGGTTTCGATGTACAGGCGAGCCGGGTGATCGAGGAAACCATATCGGGCAGTGTCGCCGCCAAGGAACGCCCCGGCTTCCAGAAGCTACTGGATCGTATGGAGAGTGGGGACGTGTTGATCGTCACCAAGCTTGATCGTCTGGGACGTAATGCGATGGATGTGCGCCAGACCGTCGAGACCTTGGCTGAGAACGGTATCCGTGTTCACTGTCTGGCGTTGGGTGGGGTAGACCTAACGTCCCCAGCGGGCAAGATGACCATGCAGGTGCTGAGCGCTGTAGCGGAGTTTGAACGTGACTTGCTGATCGAGCGTACTCAGCAGGGTTTGAAGCGTGCAAAAGCTGAGGGTAAAAAGCTGGGTCGGCCTGAGGCGATGGACACCACGAAGAGGGTTCTCTTCTGGAAGGGCAACAACAAGTCACAGGCAGAGGTGGCTGCTGAGCTGGGTATAGGGATTGCGACAGTTAAACGCCACTGGAACCGCACTAACGCCTGATACAGCGTGGTATCAGTGGGTGTAGCACCTTGGGAGTGCAGTAGATGACGTATGCACGTTTGGCGCCGTACAGGGCCAGCAATGCAACACCGCTCTTTAACAACTGAGTAGGTTATTTTGGGAAAGCTCGGGGCTTCGATGGCCCCGGTTTCCTCTTGCTTAGCCGCGCTGCCGGTTTGCTAAAAATCCGGTCGTGTAGCCAGAGCATTTGTCTGAGTGGTCGAAATTTTCGGCGAAAAATGGGATTGGCCAATATCGTCCCTTCGGCTCTACTGACGGTGGGTCACTTGCAGGGGTATGCCGCTTTGTATGCGAGCATTGCCAAGCCCGCAGCAGGCATTTGGAGTTTGTTGGGATTCTCTAATAGGAATTTCACAACGATTCTCGCCTTCTGGCCGTTGTTGATTCCTGCGGTTGGATAGCATGTTTGCATTCTGGCCGGAAGTGAGTCGTTCAGAATGAATAACGCTCCCTCGACGCCTTCAACGATCCCGGTGCAGTAGCCGACATCGAAAGGGTCTACGTTCTTGTCGCCATCGATGAACTTGATAACCACTTGGCAAGTGCTGAGTAGTTGGTTTCCGTCGCCCGCCATCGCCTGACAACAGCCAAACATTCCCAACAGTGCAAGCGCTGCTGCTATCCCTGCTTTCATGACAACTCTCTATACGCATGTGTGATCGACTGAGCTTACAGTCTCGTTGGGCACCGTGCTATCACGTCACTCATTAGGCCAGGAACTGGGAATATCGTTGGATTGCTTCGGTAAATGATTGTCCGCCCGCTTAATTACCTCCGCTACCCACATCTTCGCTTCGTTCCAGCTTCTGAGTTGGTCGCCACACACAGGGCAGTACAATTCGTCCTTATCTCTCACTCGAAGCTTGATGCTGCGGATGGAGAGGGTAGACCCGCACTTACTGCAATTGACGTGTTCTGTAGTCATCTTTTGCTCCTTGTTTCGTGCGATAGGGAATCACCAACCTGATTCAAGTTGGTGATTCATCTTCATCAATTACAGGTCGAGGACATACTGGAAAGGCGGGCTACGGAAATGCTGCCTCACGTGCTCCCACCGCCCAAAACGCCAGCGGGGGTAATCGTGGACGAAAACGCTTTTGGTGCGTTGAGACGACGAGCGGTGACGGGGACGTCTAGCCATGAGAAATGGAGCCTTTAGAGAGATTGCTGTGGTGCAATCCTCTGGGCGTGACAACGTACACACAAAGTGTTGTTGACGTGACGGTCACGCTGTTGGCTTAATGACCGCCTGCCCAGATTCATGCGTTTTTTGAAACGTGTGTATCGGGGGTGGTGCGGGTGGATCACGTTCTGTCGCCAAACTTCGCGTGACCACTCGCAAGCATTTCCCTTCTACAGACCTATTACGGTCTTCCATCTACGACAAAACCCTACATGTAGGGCCTTTTTCGTGCCGTGCTACAAGATAATGCGTTTCAGGGGCGGATTGCAACGTACTGCCTGTGGATAAACCTATGCGTAAATTGTGTAAGAAACACGGAATTCCCGTGTAACCCGCGAGCTTGTTGAGCCAGACCGTTTATCACTGTTTTTTCGCATATAGAAAACGTTCGCGAAGTTTTTAAGGGCGCGAACGCTATCACAAGAATTCTTGCTTTCAGCGGAGCTGACGTTTCAGTTCTGGTAGGGCAGGGACTTTGATTTCTCTCATCCAGTGCTTATTAGTTGTGCGCTTCCATTTCGGCGAATCGCCGTGCAGCTTTTGCAGGTCATCAAACGTTTCCGATGCACTTTCGATCCGTATTTTGCTGTTCCTGTGGGTGATAGCCCCAATGACCGACGGCTCTGATCCATCAGCAGCGGTGACGCTGATCAGATACATTTCATTGCAGCGTCCGTTCTTGCGAACAAATATTTTCGTGCCTAGCCGTTTAGTCAGGTTGTTCGCTGCTGCTCGTCCTTCGAATGATGTTACGTCTAACTTCTCGAAGAAATCGGATTTGCTCACCACTCGGTCAACCGCCATTTGCTGACGAAGTGTGTCTTTCTCTACGCCCACGGCTGCGAGCTGGCTTTCCAGCTCGTGCAGCAGTTTCGCCGTTGTCCTGCTGGGATATTCGTTATGTGCATCCTCAGCGGCTGCAAACTTGGCCCGTAGTTCTTCACTACGACCCTCCGCAACGTCCAGCTTCTTGCGTATGGCCCCTGAACTACCTTGAACGAGGCTCAGCGAATCCAGCTTCGCGAGGATTTCCCGGAACACTGTTTCTGTTCGTGTGGCGCTGACAACTCCCGCGCTGCACATTCCCCGGATGCTGTGGCTGCACTTGTAATACTTGTGGCCTCTCTGGCTTTGCAGGTGCATGGCAGCCCCGCAGTCGAAGCAAAAGAAGATGCCCGCCATTACGTTGAAGTTGGTCGTCTGTTTGGTGATCTTGTGTAGTCGCCGGGAGCCTCGTGCAGCCTGTGCCCGGTAGAAGGTTTCTTCATCCACTACAGGCGGGAAAAAGCCCTTGATGGGTTCGCCATCTGGCGTCCTGACGCCGTCGATGAAGATGTGGGGCTGATACTCGCCTAACGTGGTGCGGGAATCCAAAATATGGCGAACGGTGCTGAATCCCCAGAGGCCGGAGAAGTTCTTTCGGCCCGCAGAGAACGCCGGTATGCCTTCCTGATTCAGCGTGGCTGCAATATTGCGTGATCCGTGCCCTTGCGTTGAGAGATCGAAGATCCGTCGCACCACTTGAGCGTGGTCAGTGTTGAGAACGTAACCAGCCGGAGTGACATCTAGCCAAAGCGGCCTGAGTTTTCCAAGGGGCTTCTTGGTAGCACGGGCATCAGCCTGTTTCTTCCGCCACGCAGATGAAACCCGGCTTCCTTTCGTGGCGCTTTCTTCGTGCGCCCGCGACATGCTGATTATCGAAATGAACAGGTCAAGTTCGTTGTAGTCTCGGGTGTATAAGCGTTTGTCTATGCTGGTGTAGACGTTGATTCCCTTGGCGAGCAGAGTAAGGAAGCGGGGTAGGGCTTCCCCCACCTTTTCACGTGACAGACGATCCAGCGATTCAACCACCAAGAAGCTACCGGGCGGAATCGTGCCGTCGTCTACGAAGGCGAGGAATCGCGCCAACTCGCCTGTGTCGTCTAGATGCTTACCCTTGTAGGCGGAACGACCACGGTCGAAGAACAGGTATTCAGTTGGGTCTGCGAGTTGAAGCTCGCGCTCTACAGCGAACTCCTTCGTGGCTCTCATCTGGCGGGCTTCACTGTCTCCCGCTGACTGCTTCGCGCTACTAAATCTGATGTACGAGAAAACCTTGGACATCGTGCTACCTACTGATTCAATTTCCTTGTAGGTAGTTGTAGCAGCATTTCTCGAACTTTTGCCCGCTGGCGCATGGGCAACTGTCATTGCGCCCCAGTTTCAATTGCACTGTCGGGTCGATGAAATACCAGCGCCCGGCGTTCTGCACAAACGAGGAACGCTCGCGATGGCTGTGCTCACCCTGATCGTCGTGCCAGCGCGCAGTGAAGGTGACGAAGGCGTGTTCCGGCTGCCCACCAAAGACTTCCGAGCTCTCGACTTCCAGGCCGAGCCAGGTGCTCTGCGCGCTCCAGTTGCTGATCGACTGCCGATCCAGACCCGCTTGCTGAGCGGGCAGGGTGGTCGCCACCAGATAGTCGATCAGGCCCAGCACATAAGCGCTGTAGCGCGAACGCATCAAGGCTTCGGCACAGGGCGCCGGCAGGCCGTCGTGATAATGGCCGCAGCAGGCATCCAGCAGGTTGCCGCTGCCGCACGGGCAAATGGCTGTACTCATTGCATTACCACCAGTATTTCCCGAAATTTTCCGGATTGGCCCAGAACCGCGCGTTGAGCCAGTCGGGGACTTGTTTGTAGTCAAGCAGATCGTAAGTGAACAGGGTCAACACTTGATCTTCGCGCTGAAAACGTTCGCTGGCTTGCAGGGCCAGCGAATAGAAATCGGTTTCCTGCCAGCCGCAAGCCGACAGATCTGCCAGTACCGCGATGCGGCTGGCATTTAAATTTCGAATCCCGCCCAACAGATTCAGGCCATCGCGCTTGGGCAAATGTTCCAGGCAATCGACCACCAGCGCCAGATCAAAACGCTGCGCAGCCAGTTCGGCGGGCAACGCACCGGGGGCGGCGTGGGCGACAACGGAATCCGGGTGCGCCTCCTTGAAAGCAGTCAGGGCCGGGAATTCGCTGGCGCCGAGCAACAGCAAACGCGCCGGCGCGTAGCGATCCAGCAAAGCGGCCAACGCCTGTTGCGGCGTGCGGGAAGAAATGGCGACGTTCATCGAAGCTCCTCAATCAGACCGCCAAGACTAGCCTGCCTGATCACGCCCGCAAAGAGCCCTGTCCCGCGACTTTGCGGCAATTGCGGCGAAGTCCTGTGAACACGGTCGCAAACAGCAGTGGCCTATTGCTGGCGGAGATTAAAACTCCGGTCTTTACTCCCTGAATCGGTTTCAAGCCGATCCCTCAGGAGAAAACCAGATGAGCATAGTGCGGACAGCATTACCTTTGATTCTGCTAACCAGTGTGTTGACGGGTTGCGCAGGTTTGCAGAAAACCGACTGGCCGACCTGTGCGGCGGTCGGTGGTGTCGTCGGGGCCGGTCTTGGCGCGACGGAAAGTTCGGCGTGGGCGGGCTACGGCGCGCTGATCGTAGGCGGTACGGCAGCGGCGTATTGCTGGGTACATGGTGATGGCGACGAAGACGGCGATGGTGTGCCGGACAGCCGCGACAAGTGCCCGGGCACTCCAAAAGGCGTGCAGGTCGATGCTGACGGCTGCCCACCACCGGCTCCAGCCCCCGTGGTTGAAGAAGCGGTAGTGGTCAAAGAAGAAACCATCGTTATTCGTGATGTGCACTTCCAGTTCGACAAAGCCACGCTGACCAGCCCTGACAAACAGGTGCTCGATAAAGTCGCGACGCGCCTGAAACAGGAATCCTCGACTGCACAACTGACCGTCACTGGTCACACCGACAGCGTGGGCAGCGATGCCTACAACAAAAAACTGTCGGATCGCCGTGCGCACTCGGTGGTGGAGTACCTGATCCAGCAGGGTGTGCCTCGTGCCAGCTTCGTTTCGGTGTCGGGTCTGGGTGAAAGCCAGCCGGTCGCTGACAACAAAACGGCAGACGGTCGCGCACAAAACCGTCGCACCGAAATCAAAATCCAACGCTAGCCCCCTCGCATCCGCGGCTTGTGCAGTCGCGGATGCGGGTCTTTACTCCTGTGTAACCGGTATGGGCCGGTGACACAGGAGCTTTCAAATGAGTGTTTTCTCAAGGTCCGTCTTGCCGGTTCTGCTGCTAGGCAGTTTGCTCACCGGTTGCGCCACGCACAGCGATGGCACTGCACCCCTCAATCAACGTACGTGGCCGGTCTGCAGCCTTCTTGGCGGCTTGGTCGGTGGCGGTCTTGGCGCCATTGAAAGTGGCGGCTGGGCCGGTGGCGGCGCAGCGCTGGGGATTCTTGCCGGCGGACTGATCTGTTACGCCCAGGATGGCGATGAAGACGACGATGGCGTGTTCGACCGCCGCGACCGTTGCCCCGATACGCCGGCCAATACCCCGGTCGATCACCGTGGCTGCCCGTTGCCGCAATATCCGGTCACCGAAAAAACACCGGAGCCTGTGCCGCAAACGGAAGTCATCACCCTCAGCGATGCCGGCGATGTCTTGTTCGATTTTGACAAGTCTGACCTGACGCCTTCGGCCAAAGCCCAACTCGATACGCTGATGGACAAACTGCGTAATGCCGACGTGGTGAGCATCAAGGTCATCGGTCATACCGACAGCAAAGGTTCGGACGCTTACAACCAGGCGCTGTCGGAACGTCGCGCCAGCAGTGTCGCTTCGTATTTGCTGAGTCAGGGTCTGTCGCCGAACAAACTCACCAGTGAAGGGCGTGGCGAGAGTGAACCGGTGGCTGACAACGCAACCGATGAGGGCCGCGCGAAAAACCGTCGCGTGGAATTGCACATCAATCGTTAGGACGCGTCTGTAGGGCGCAGGCTAGAGCCGCCGGTCTTCGATCATCGAAGACCCGGCGGCCATTTGGCGACTTGTCTGGATTTTTTCTTTTCCCCTCTGGCTTATCCCCCGCAGAAGCCGTTACTGTGCGTCCAAAGAATAATTCGCAACACGGGGGAGCGTATGAAAGTGTTCTGGGGGCTGGGGCGGTTGTTGACCCTGCTGTTCTGCTGCGTGGTGCTGGCGAATCAACTGGTGCCATTCGTTCATCCGCTGCATCTGCTGGTCAATCTGGCTGGCGGTCTGTTGTTGCTGATCCACGTGCTCGAAGTGCTGCTGTGCAATCGCAGCCTCAAGGGGCGTCCGCACCCTTGGCGTGACCGTGGCCGCATCCTGTTGTTCGGCGTATTCCACCTGCAAACCATCCCGGCCCCGGCCGCTCCGGAGGCTTCTTCCCATGCGTAAACTTTGCCTGCTCGCTGCATTCATCAGCCCTTTGGCCTGCGCCCAAGTGGTGACGGTTGAAACCAACTCGCTGATGCGCCTGCCCAACACTACCAGCACCTTGCAACTTGAACGTCTTGACGTGGCCGATTACGGCACGTTGCTGATTCCATCGAATGTGACCGAACTGACCGTGGGCGAATTGCGTCTGGGTCATGAAGCACGCATCGCCATCGTCCCGGCGGAACAAGCGCTGGAGATGAAAGTGGCGCGCGCTGAACTCAGCGAAGGCAGCCAGATCACCGCACGCGGTGCTCCCGGTACTTACGAAAAAGCCGCGCGCGCGGGGCGCAATCTGAATCTGCAATTCAAAGCGTTGAACGCGCCGCAACTGTTGGTTGATGCCCGTGGCGGTACAGGGGCGCCGGGTTTTGTCGGTCTGGATGGCGGCAACGGTGAAGACCCGGGCTGCACTTATGGTTCGGCCGGCCACGGTTTTGATGGCAGTGACGGCGCTGACGGCCAGCCGGGTGCACCGGGTGCGCTGGTGCGACTGGAAGTGCCGCGTGAATTTCCGGCTGAACTGATCAAGGTCAATGTGACCGGTGGCAACGGTGGCCCGGCGGGTGTCGGCGGCAAGGCAGGCAAGGGCGGCAAGTCCAAGGGTTGCCTGGTGTATCGCGCCGATGGCGGCAAGAACGGCAAGGCCGGGGCGGATGGACAGCCTGGGCCAGTGGGTGCGGCGGGGGCTGTGACTGTTCAGCGCCTGTAAAAGCAGACCCTCACCCCAGAGGTGACTCACGCTATCCATGGCTGATTGTTCCCACGCTCTGCGTGGGAACACAGCCCGTGACGCTCCGCGTCACTGGACGCGGAGCGTCCCTTGCGGCGTTCCCACGCAGAGCGTGGGAACGATCACGGCCTCGCCGCCGCTATCGCCACCAGCACCAACCCGACAATCAAATTAATCCCCACCACCCGCCGAATCCGCCCCAACACCGCCGCACCCGTCGGCCAGTCCTTGGCGTCCACCGCCGTGCGCAATTCCGGCAGCATCAGCCCTTGGATGCGGATAAACAGCGCCGTCATCACCACGTACAACCCGATCATCACCTGCACATATTTCGGCGCGGTTTCAAACCCGACCTGCTGCAAATGCAACATGCCCACGCCGCTGATCGGCAACAGGATCACCGCGATCCATACCCAGCGGAAAAAACCTTGAAACACTTCCACCCACAAGGTCAGCCGGGCGGGGCCGTCGAGGGCCTTTACGGCCGCAGGGCGCAAGACCATCCAGGCGAAAAACATGCCGCCGACCCACACCAGGGCGGACAGGACATGCAGGGGGTAGACGAGGCTAAAAAGTGTCATTGGGTTACTCCGTTCTGCGCAGGATCGATTCGCGGGGTATGATAGCCGCCGATCCAAACCACTGAAAATTTATCCAGCGTTTTTTGCGCCCGACACTCAATGATCAGCACTGAACTCAAAACCACGATCCAGGGCGCCTACTCGCGTTTTCTTGAAGCCAAGAGCCTCAAGCCGCGTTATGGCCAGCGCCTGATGATCGCTGAAATCGCCAAAGTCCTCGGGGATATCGACACCGACGACGAAGGCCGGCGCAGTGGCGACCCCGCAATTGTTGCGGTGGAAGCCGGCACCGGTACCGGCAAGACCGTGGCCTACAGCATGGCGGCGATCCCCACGGCGAAAGCCGCCGGCAAGCGTCTGGTCATCGCCACGGCGACCGTCGCGCTGCAAGAGCAGATCGTCTACAAGGATTTGCCCGACCTGATGCGCAACAGCGGGCTGAATTTCACTTTCGCCCTGGCCAAGGGCCGTGGCCGCTACATGTGCCTGTCCAAGCTCGACATGCTCTTGCAGGAAGGCCACGCGCAAACCGCCACTGCCCAGCTGTTCGAAGAAGAAGGCTTCAAGATTGAGGTCGACGAGGCCAGTCAGAAGCTGTTCACCAGCATGATCGAGAAACTCGCCGGCAATAAATGGGACGGCGACCGCGACAGCTGGCCGAATGCGCTGGAAGACGCCGATTGGGCGCGTCTGACCACCGATCACAGTCAGTGCACCAACCGTCATTGCCCGAACTTCGGCCAGTGCGCCTTCTACAAGGCCCGCGAAGGCATGGGCAAGGTCGACGTGATCGTCACCAACCACGACATGGTGTTGGCTGACCTGGCATTGGGCGGCGGCGCGGTACTGCCCGATCCGCGTGACACCATTTACGTGTTCGACGAAGGTCACCACCTGCCGGACAAGGCCATCGGCCACTTCGCCCACTACACGCGGCTGCGTTCCACCGCCGACTGGCTGGAAACCACCGCCAAGAACCTCACCAAACTGCTCGCCCAGCATCCGCTGCCGGGTGATCTCGGCAAGTTGATCGAGCAAGTGCCGGAACTGGCGCGGGAGATCAAGGCGCAGCAGCAGTTCATGTTCAGCGCCTGCGAACAGGTCGCCGATTTCAAACCCGGCGAAGACGTCGAGGGCCGTGAGCGCCCGCGTCATCGGTTCGTCGCCGGGGTGATTCCCGAGCACATGCGCGAGATGGGCATCGAGCTGAAGAAAGGTTTCTCGCGCTTGAACGATCTGTTTACGCGTCTGACCGACCTGCTCAAGGAAGGCATGGACGGCGAGGTCAACATCGGCATCGCCAGCAATCAGGCGGAAGAGTGGTATCCGCTGTTTGGCAGTCTGTTGTCCCGTGCCTCCGGCAACTGGGAGTTGTGGACGGCCTTCACCGCCGAAGACCCGGAAGACAGCCCGCCTATGGCGCGTTGGCTGACCTTGGCCGAAAGCGGCTCGCTGTTCGACATCGAGGTCAACGCCAGCCCGATTCTGGCCGCCGAAACTTTGCGCCGCAGCTTGTGGAACGTCGCCTACGGTTGCCTCGTTACGTCCGCAACGCTGACCGCGCTGGGCACTTTTGACCGCTTCCGCATGCGCGCCGGTTTGCCGAAAAAAGCCGTCACCGCCGTGGTGCCGAGCCCGTTCCATCACGCTGATGCCGGCGTGCTGCGGGTGCCGGATCTGAAAGCCGATCCGCGCGATGCTCCCGCGCACACCGCCGCGATCATTCGTGATCTGCCGGATCTGGTCGAAGGATCGCGCGGCACGCTGGTGCTGTTCTCCTCGCGCAAACAGATGCAGGACGTGTTCGACGGCCTCGACCGCGACTGGCGCAAGCAAGTGTTCATTCAAGGCAACCTGTCGAAACAGGAAACCCTGAACAAGCACAAGGCGCGGGTCGATGGCGGTGATTCCAGCGTGTTGTTCGGTCTCGCCAGTTTTGCCGAAGGCGTCGACTTGCCGGGTGCTTACTGCGAGCACGTGGTGATCGCCAAGATTCCGTTCTCGGTGCCGGACGATCCGGTCGAAGCGGCGCTGTCGGAATGGATCGAAGCCCGTGGCGGTAATCCGTTCATGGAAATCTCGGTGCCCGACGCCTCGCTGAAACTGGTTCAGGCCTGCGGTCGTCTGCTACGTACCGAAGAAGACCGCGGCACCATCACTTTGCTGGATCGGCGCCTGGTCACTCAGCGCTACGGCAAGGCGATCCTCAATGCGTTGCCGCCATTCCGTCGTGAAATATCCTGAGACATCGGTGGGCAGTTTTGCCCGCCGTGTTGTCTATCTCTCTGCCATCGCTTTTCCATTGGCCATTATTGGTCGTTAGGGAGAACTCCGTTCTTATGATCCGCCGTTCGCTGCCTGCCGTTTTCGCCTTGATCTTCGCTGCCCCTCTGCTGGCAGCGCCTGCCGGTCAGCAGACCCTGTTCAACTTTGTCCGCCCGGCGGACGTGGTCAAAGTCACCACCGAAAACGCCGATCTGCCCCAAGCCAACGCTGAGCAAACCGCAGAAGGCGAAGTGCTGCGCCGGGTGACGTTCAACCCGGTGGCCCGTCCGACCCTGCGTCTGACCCCGCAGACCGGTGCCTGGGACTGGTCGCAGTCGGGCATGATGAGCCTGCGTCTGCAGAGCGCGATGAACTGGGCCGTGACGGTCTATGTGCAAATCCAGAGCAATGACGGCCGCACACTGGTCAGCCGCGTCGACCTGCCGGCCGGCCCTGCGCAGACCTTGCTGGTGCCGCTGGTGGCGTCGACGCCGCTGAGCCAAGGCATGAAAGCCGGGCCGCCGATGCCGATGACCGTCGACGGTCAGCGCATTTTGCTGGCCGCGAGCAGCGGTGAGATTGATCGCAGCCAAGTGGTATCGGTGAGCCTGTCGATGGATCAGCCGAAAGTCGCGCAGAGCTTGCTGCTTGAGCGTTTCGGCGTGCAGGACGGCGAGTCGGTCAGCCAAGCGGTGTACGGCAATCTGGTCGACGCTTACGGGCAATCGACCCGCAGCAAATGGCCAGAAAAAGTCACCAGCGACGAACAACTGAAATCCGCCGCCGCCAAGGAACAGCAACAGCTGAAAACCTGGCTGGCCGAGCGCGAGAAGTCCTCGCTGGACAAGTTTGGTGGCTGGAACAAAGGCCCGGCGTTCAAGGCCAGCGGCTTCTTCCGTACTGAAAAGCGTGACGGTCGTTGGTATCTGGTCACGCCTGAGGGGCATCCGTTCTACTCCCTGGGCGTCAACACCGTCAGCCCCGACGTCAGCCAGACGTACGTGGCAGGTCGCGAGTTCATGTTCGAATCCTTGCCGAAACCGGATGAGCCGTTGGCCAGCCACTTTGGTGAAGGCGACAACCGTGGCGGCAATGGTGTTGATCAAGGTCGAGGCTACGGCAACGGCCGCTGGTACGATTTCTACGGCGCCAACTTGCAGCGTGTGTACGGCGAACCGTGCAAAGCGGACAGCGCAGGCAAATCCGGCGTCGCTGCTGCGGCGAAGGCTGAAGCCACTGAAACCGCCGCCGTCAAAGCCGCAGAACCTGCCGCTGTACCGGCAGAGCCGAAGTCAGGCGTCGCCGAAGCGGCCAAGACTGAAACCGTGCAAGTGGCCACTGAAAAGGCTGCCGCGCCGTGCAAAGCAACTATTGATGAGCAACAGTGGGCCAACCACACGCTCGATCGCCTGCAAGCCTGGGGCTTCAACACGGTCGGCAACTGGAGTGCCGATTCGCTGAGTGACGCCGAGCGCGTGCCGTACACCTTGCCGCTGTCGATCGTCGGCGACTACACCAGCATCAGCACCGGCAGCGACTGGTGGGGCGGCATGCCCGATCCGTTCGACCCGCGTTTCGCCATGGCCACCGAGCGTGCCGTGGCCATCGCTGCTCGCGATCACCGCGACGATCCATGGCTGATCGGCTACTACGCCGACAACGAACTGGCCTGGGCCGGCCCGGGCGACGATGCGAAATCCCGTTACGCGCTGGCCTACGGTACGTTGAAAATGACCACCGACGTGCCGGCCAAACGTGCGTTTCTCAAGCAATTGCGCGACAAGTATCGCAATCAGGCGGGCTTGTCGAAGGCGTGGGGCATTGATCTGCCGGCGTGGGAATTGATGGAAGACCCGGGTTTCGTGCCGCCATTGCCGAACCCCGAGCACCCGGAAATCGAGGCCGACTTCAAATATTTCCAGAAAGTCTTCGCCGACACCTACTTCAAGACCATCTCCGATTCGCTGAAATGGCACGCGCCCAACCAGATGCTGTTGGGCGGTCGCTTCGCCACCAGCACCCCGGAAGCCGTGGCGTCCTGCGCGCAGTATTGCGATGTGCTGAGCTTCAACATGTACACGCTCAAGCCGCAGGATGGATATGACTTCGCTGCGCTGGGAGCTTTGAACAAACCGGTGCTAATTACCGAATTCAACTTTGGCTCGGCTGATCGCGGCCCGTTCTGGGGCGGCGTGACGCAACTGAGCAAGGAAGAAGATCGCGGGCCGGCATATGCCAATTTCCTCAAACAGGCGCTGAGTGAACCGTCGATCGTCGGCGTGCATTGGTTCCAGTATCTGGATCAACCGGTGACCGGGCGTCTGCTCGATGGCGAGAATGGCCACTTTGGTCTGGTGGGCGTGACGGATCTGCCGTATCAGGGCTTTGTTGAAACCGTGCGCAAGAGCAATTTGCAGGCGATGGATCAGTTGGGTCAGCAGGCGCAGAAAGCGCCGGTGCATGAAGCTGAAGGTGGCCGCAAAGGCGAGGCCGGCAAAGGCGCGGGGGCCGGGCATGCGGGTGGGCATTCGGGGAATGGTCATTAAGGTTTGAAACGCTAAAAGATCGCAGCCTTCGGCAGCTCCTACAAAGGAACGCAATCCCATGTAGGAGCTGCCGCAGGCTGCGATCTTTTGATTTGGCTTTTTAACCGTCTAGCCCGCAGCTGTTCCCAAATCCCTCAAGGGCTGGAACAATGCGGGCCACTTTGTAGAGCGTTTTCGCGGGGGAGTTGCGGGTGCAGATTCAGGGACATTACGAACTTCAATTCGAAGCGGTGCGCGATGCTTTCGCTGCACTGTTCGACGATCCCCAGGAACGCGGCGCAGCCTTGTGCATTCAGGTCGGCGGAGAAACCGTCCTCGACCTCTGGTCAGGTACCGTCGACAAGGACGGCGCCGAAGCCTGGCACAGCGACACCATCGCCAACCTGTTCTCCTGCACCAAAACCTTCACCGCCGTCACCGCGCTGCAACTGGTCGCCGAAGGCAAGTTGCAACTCGATGTGCCGGTCGCCCGCTACTGGCCGGAATTTGCCGCCGCCGGCAAAGAATCCATCACCCTGCGCCAATTGCTCTGCCACCAGGCCAGTCTGCCGGCGCTGCGTGAATTGCTGGCGCCGGAAGCCCTGTACGACTGGCAGACCATGGTCGACGCCCTCGCGGCGGAAACGCCATGGTGGACGCCGGGCACTGGCCACGGTTACGCGGCAATCACTTATGGCTGGCTGATCGGCGAATTGCTGCGACGTGCCGACGGTCGCGGCCCGGGCGAATCGATTGTCGCCCGCGTGGCCAAGCCGTTGGGGCTGGATTTCCACGTTGGCCTGGCTGACGAAGAATTCCATCGCGTGGCGCATATCGCGCGCGGCAAAGGCAATCCCGGCGATGCCGCCGCGCAACGTCTGCTGCAAGTGACCATGCGTGAACCGACCGCCATGAGCACCCGCGCCTTTACCAATCCGCCGTCGGTGCTCACCAGCACCAACAAACCGGAATGGCGACGCATGCAGCAACCGGCAGCCAATGGTCACGGCAATGCGCGCAGCCTCGCCGGCTTCTATGCCGGGTTGCTCGACGGCAGCCTGCTGGAAAGCGACATGCTCGAAGAGCTGACCCGCGAACACAGCCTCGGCGAAGATAAAACCCTGCTGACCCGCACCCGTTTTGGTCTGGGCTGCATGCTCGACCAACCCGATGTGCCTAACGCCACCTACGGCCTCGGCCCACGGGCGTTCGGCCATCCGGGCGCGGGCGGATCGATCGGTTTTGCTGACCCTGAGCACGATGTCGCGTTTGGTTTTGTGACAAATACCCTTGGGCCTTACGTTTTGATGGATCCGCGCGCGCAGAAGCTCGCGCGGGTGCTTGCCACTTGTCTATAAAGCAACACCCGAGGTCTCTACATCGGAACCTCGTGCAATTTTTCGATTCAAAGCGACAGTTTATCCGGGCGAAAGTGCTCTGATTTTTCATTACTTTATTTTGTGGATTTTCAATGTCATCTAAAAAGACCCTCGCCCTGGCCCTGTGTGTAGCGATCACCGGTTGCGCACAGACCCCAAAAAACGATGCGGAAGGCACCAGCACTTGGTGGCCGTTCGGTTCCTCCGACAAAGTCGCGGCCAAAGAGCCAGCTCCAGCCCCGTTGAAACCTGCCGCAACCGCGCCGGTTGCCAAGTCTGAAAGCAGCAACCCTTGGTACTGGCCGTTCGGTTCCGATGACGAAGCCGTCAAGGCTGACATGAAGGCCGAAGTCGCGCCTGAAGCGAAAAAACCGGTCGCCGTGGCCAAGGCTGATGCCGATTCGGGCGCCAAGTGGTGGTGGCCGTTCGGCGCCAAGGACGATCAAACCCCTAAAGCCGTGCCGATGCCAGATCCGAAAGTGACCCAGGCCTGGCTCGACGATTACGAGCCGCGCCTGCGCGAAGCGGTCAAGGACAGCAACCTGCAACTCGAGCGCCGTGAAAACGTCTTGGTCGTTACCGCACCGGTAGAAGGTTCGTTCAACCCGGATCGCCCGGCCATGCTGTTGCCGGTCACCCTCGGCCCGTTCACTCGCGTGGCTAAAATCCTCGAAGCCGATCCGAAAACCGCTGTGCTGGTACTCGGTCACAGCGACACCAGCGGTTCCGCGCCAGCCAACGTCAAGCTGAGCCAGGAACGTGCACAAGCCATCGCGGCGATTTTCCGCCTCAGCGGTTTGCAGCGTGATCGTCTGATGCTGCGCGGCATGGGTTCCGAAGCACCGCGTGCGGCCAACGACAGCGTTGAAGGTCGCGCCCTGAACCGTCGCGTCGAGATGCTGGTGACGCCGCAAAACACCATGGTTGCCCTGCTGAGCAAGTACAACATGCCAGCACCGAAACCCGTCACCATGGTGGCGGCGCAAGACGTCAAGCCAGTGGCCAAACCGGTAACTCCGGCTCCGGCCGCGAAGAAAGCCGCTGTACCGGCCACCAAAAAAGCCCCGGCGAAAAAAGCCGCTGCCAAAGCGCCTGCGAAAAAAGCCCCGGCCAAGGCACCGGCGAAGAAAACCACGCCAGCCAAAGCGTCGACCACCGACAAGAAAGTCGCGGCGACCGATACCACCAAAAAGTGATTCGCTAACGAAAGGAATGCGCCATGACCCAGGCTCTGGCAGATATGCGTCGTGATTACACCCGGGATGGTTTGTCCGAGGCGCAAGCCCCGGCCGAGCCGTTTGCGCTGTTCCACCAGTGGTTCGCCGACGCGGTGAAAACCGAGCAGGCACCGGTGGAAGCCAACGCCATGACCCTGGCCACGGTTGATGCGGACGGTCGTCCGCATTGCCGCATTCTGCTGCTCAAGGGCCTGGACGCGCAGGGCTTCACCTTCTTCACCAATTACGAAAGTGCCAAGGGCCAGCATCTGGCGGCGAATCCGTATGCGGCCATGACGTTCTTCTGGCCAACCCTAGAGCGCCAGGTGCGCATCGAGGGGCGCGTCGTGAAGGTCACGCCTGAAGAGTCCGACGCGTATTATCAGGTGCGTCCGCTGGGCAGTCGTCTCGGTGCTTGGGCGTCGCCGCAAAGCCGGGTGATCAACGGCCGTGGTGAACTGGAAGACTTGCTCAAAGCGACTGAACAACGTTTCTCCGACAGCCAGCCAGATTGCCCGCAACACTGGGGCGGTTACCGCTTGCTGCCTGAGCGCATCGAATTCTGGCAGGGCCGTCCGAGCCGTCTGCACGATCGCCTCAACTACCGTCTGCAGACCGGCCAATGGTCTGTTGAACGTCTGGCACCTTAAGCAGTCTACCGAGCGAGATAGCTTGCCGCAGCGGCATTGAGCCACTGCGGCAGATCGCGGCGCTTGATCTTCTGCGCCCGAGCGCTCGCCAGTTGCTCGAGCATGTAGGCGCGTTTACCTTCATCCTTGCCGGCCAGCGACAGCGCCAGGTCGCGATCCATCCAGCGTTTGATCCGTACGTACAGCCACCAGTGGAAGTACAGCCCGGCGATAGTTGTGACGACTATGATGAAGTAATCCATGAAATTCCTTGGGGGCGGTGGCGCAGAATCCGTAATTTGGCGCTACTGTAGGGCTCTAGAAGGAAACGTGCAGGCGTCTGTACCTCGCCTGAATGAAAGCAAATTTGTCCGGGCTGCGCCGTGACAGGCGTCAAGCAGCGGAGTTTAATGAATATATGTTCTTTTGGAGTTGATGCTATGCGTAAGTCTGTTCTGCTGGTTGCTTCCTTTTCCACGATGGCGATGTTGCTTACCGGCTGCCAATCGAGCCTGACCGGTGACTCCTACTCCCGTGACGAAGCGCGTCGCGTGCAGACGATTCGCATGGGCACCATCGAATCCCTGCGCCCGGTCAAAATCGAAGGCACCAAAACCCCGATCGGCGGCCTCGCCGGTGCAGCAGTCGGCGGCGTCGGCGGCAGCGCCATCGGCGGCGGCAAGGGCAGCATCGTTGCCGCAGTCATCGGTGCGGTGGCGGGCGGTTTGATTGGTTCGGCCACGGAAGAAGGTTTGACCCGTACTCAGGGCGTGGAAATCACCGTGCGTGAGGATGACGGCAGCATGCGTGCTTATGTGCAGCAGGTTCAGGAGAACGAAGTGTTCCGTGTTGGCGAGCGGGTACGGATTTCGACTGTTGACGGGACGAGCCGCGTTTCGCACTAAGCGATAGCGAGTCGTTGAAGAAAACCCCGATCAGGTGACTGGTCGGGGTTTTTCTTTCTTACATCTTCAAGTCAAGACCCGGCTCGGGTGCCAATGAAATATTCCAGGCCTTCGGGGAACTCAGTTTCCAACAGCTTCGCGGCTTGCCTGATTTGAGCATCATTCATTTCCAGTTCGCCTGGTTCCAGATCTTCAAGGGATTTGGATTCTGTGATCTGTGCTAATGCTTGGTTAAGCTCGTAGTCTTTTATTAGCAGCTCGAACTGCAGTGAATCGTCTTGTGCTTCGTCAGGCAAGAATCCAGTAATGGATAAGTAGCGCATAACTTCTCTCGTTGTTGAGTCATTTTGGAGTCGTACGGCCCGGTTTTGCTTTTTTGGTCTGCCTTCCGGTTACGTGATCGAACTCTCCCAGGTGTATTCCTAATTTGTCAAAAATCTCGACAGCACCGCTTTTTGAGTCCCACTCATATATCCGGTTCTTTCGATCAAGCCAGCGGGCTCTTTTCTTTCCTCCTCCTTGCACTGAAGCTTTTGACTTCACCCTTTTCGTGTCAGGGAATGCGGGAAGCGTGTCTGGATCGTCGTAATACTTATGGTCTGGGAGTTTGCTTAAAACAATGTAAACCGGCTGAACCAATGAGCCCGCGGGAAAAACCAAAATGAAATCCCGGTACTCCGGCGGATAAACCGGATTAACCAGAATCCCGTCCGCCGCTTTCGTCGGTGGATACACCCAGATATGCGGCGCTTGCGGTGCAGCCTCCAGCGCCGGAATACCGAGAATGTCGGAGCCATCCACAGCAGGCGTCCAGATCAGTTCGACGCCTTCACCCAGATCCGCAATAAACTGGCTACCGCGCGCGGTGAACTGCACGACATCAACCATTTCCCAATCGCGATTCTTGCCGGTGTAGAAACCGTAACCTTTCAGACTGCCGTCGGCTTGTTGTTCGATTCTCAACCGAACGCGAGTTCGCGCCTGCTCAAGTCCGCGCAACTGCTCGTCGGTATACAGCGCGCTGTCGTCAAGACTCGATGGCATGAACAGCGCGACCAAACCCACCAAAGGCGCAACGGCCGCACTGGATACCACTGCGGGCAGGGCTTCAAACACCGAACCCGCCAACGCCAGACTGCCAAACCCGGCCGGAATGGCGGTTGCACCGATTTTCTTGAGCGGGACGCCGCCGCTATCATCAGCCTCACGCGCGCCCAGCAAAATCAGCTCACCGTAGTCCTTCAAACTGTCAGTCGGTACCATCCCCGAAGGATTGGTGTAGTCGATGATCGCATCCGGCAATTTGCAGGACTTGGCGAATACGCAGCCGGCCCGAACGACATCGTCCTTTTTCGCCGTCACTTCGCGACCGCGCTCAAAAGCCTCTTGCCGGGCCAGCATGGCGTCGTAAGCATTTTGTCTGGCGTCGCGGTCAGCCAATTCTCTGGCCGTCATGTAGCGGTAGGTAACGTGATGCCCGTCGCCTTGCGGTGGGTTGGGAACCCGGGGAATGTCTTTGTTACCAGCCACTGATCGTCCTTTCGTTCATCCATCGACAGCCCCTCGCAAGGGCCTGCGCAACGTTAACGAAGCGGGAAAATTGTGGCTGTAGGACGCGTCTCTAAAGACGTAGGGATTAGTCGCTGTGCATCAGTATGGCGGGACTTGTGGCGAGGGGATTTATCCCCGATGGGCTGCGTAGCGGCCCCAAAAGAATGGGACTGCTGCGCAGTCCATCGGGGATAAATCCCCTCGCCACAGTTGTTCTACGCAGGATTCGGTAATGTGTTTCGGCGACTCGCCGCCGCCGTCACCGCATAACCAATCAGCGCCGCCAGAATCGAGCCGGTCAGAATGCCCATTCGATCCATCCCGGCGTAGTCGCTCACGCCGGGTTCAAAGGCCAGCGAACCAACAAACAGGCTCATGGTGAAGCCGATCCCGCAGAGGATCGCCACGCCCATGACCTGGCCCCAGTTGGCGCCTTGCGGCAGGGCGGCGATGCCGACTTTGACGGCCAGCCAGGTGAGGCCGAAGACGCCGACGGTTTTACCGAGCAGCAGGCCGACCGCAATGCCCATCGGTACGTCGTGGGTGAAGCTTTCGACGGTGACGCCGCTCAGCGACAGGCCGGCGTTGGCGAAAGCGAACAGCGGCAGGATGCCGTAGGCGACCCACGGATGTAGCGCATGTTCGAGGGTCAGCAGTGGCGACGGCTCGGCGTTTTTCGTGCGCAGCGGGATGCAGAAGGCCAGGGTCACGCCGGCCAGCGTCGCGTGGACACCGCTTTTGAGCACGCAGACCCAGAGGATCAGCCCGATGATCATGTACGGCCCGAGCTTGACCACCCCGAGTCGATTCATCGCCACCAGCGACGCAATGCACGCGGCCGCGAGGCCCAGCGACAGGGTCGACAGTTCGCCGGAGTAGAAGATCGCGATGATGACGATGGCGCCGAGGTCATCGATGATCGCCAAGGTCATCAGGAAAAGCTTTAACGATACCGGTACACGCTTGCCGAGCAGGGCCAGTACGCCGAGGGCGAAGGCGATGTCGGTGGCGGTCGGGATCGCCCAGCCGCTGAGGGCCGCAGGGTTGTCGCGGTTGAGGAACCAGTAGATCAGCGCCGGCACCAGCATGCCGCCGATGGCTGCGGCGCCGGGCAGGACGATTTGCGACGGCTTCGACAGCTGACCGTCGAGGACTTCACGTTTTACTTCCAGGCCGATGAGCAGGAAGAACATCGCCATCAGACCGTCATTGATCCACAGCAGCAGGGGTTTAGCGATTTTCAACGCACCGATCTGCGCCACCACGGGGGTGTCGAGCAGGCCGGTGTACAGCCACGACAGTGGCGAGTTGTTGATAATCAGAGCCAGGATGGCCGCGGCGATCAATAACAGACCGCTGGCAGCTTCCAGCTGAAAGAAACGCGTGAAAGTGCTACGCAGAGGCAAGGTCGCTCTCCATCGAATCGTCAAAAAGGTGGAACACCCTAACCCGTACTGTTAGTTGTTAAAACAAAAGTTATATTCTTTTTTGTTATATGTCGTTACAGGCTTTCTGGCTCAAGCCACGGTGAGCCTAGCAGTTGCCTGACATATTGAGACTCAGCTGTATCTGTGCGGAATATAGGATTAATCCTAATCTGACGTACGAACCTTTTCAGGAGGCCAATCTCCTGCCCGATTCAACGAGAACACAGACCATGAGCGACAACCGACAGTGGGCCCGCGAAGCCATCCGCATCATCGAAGCGGACTTCCAGCGCAGCGCCGACACCCATCTGATCCCCTTGCCGCTGCCGGGTTTTCCGGGCATCGAGCTGTACTTCAAGGATGAATCCAGTCATCCGACCGGCAGCCTCAAACATCGCCTGGCCCGTTCGTTGTTCCTTTATGCGCTGTGTAACGGCTGGCTGAAACCCGGCGCGCCGGTGATCGAGGCGTCGAGCGGTTCGACGGCGATTTCCGAAGCGTATTTCGCGCGGATGCTCGGTTTGCCGTTTATTGCGGTGATGCCGGCGACCACCTCGAAAGAAAAAATCGCCCAGATCGAGTTCTATGGCGGCAAAAGCCATCTGGTAAAAGATCCGACGCAGATTTACGCCGAATCCGAGCGTCTGGCCCGTGAACACGATGGTCACTTCATCGACCAGTTCACCTACGCTGAGCGCGCAACCGACTGGCGCGCGAACAACAACATCGCTGAATCGATCTTCCAGCAGATGCGTTTCGAGAGGCACCCGGAACCGAGCTGGCTGATTTCCAGCCCCGGCACCGGCGGCACCACCGCGACCCTCGGCCGTTACGTGCGCTATCGCCAGCATTGCACCCGCGTGTTGTGCGCCGATGCCGAGCGTTCAGTGTTCTTCGATTACTACCAGACTGGCGACGCGACTTTGCGTCTGGATTGCGGCTCGCGGATTGAAGGCATTGGCCGGCCACGGGTGGAAGCGTCGTTCCTGCCCAAGGTGATCGATGCGATGGTCAAAGTGCCGGACGCCTTGTCGCTGGCGGCCATGCATTATCTGGCGCAGCGTCTGGGCCGGCATGTTGGTGGGTCGAGCGGCACCAATCTGATCGGCGCGTTGATGGCGGCGCAGCAGATGAAAGCGGCGGGGGAGTCGGGGTCGATCGTGGCGATTCTGTGCGATGGCGGCGAGCGGTATGCCGACACGTATTACGATCAGGATTGGCTGAAGATGCAGGGTCACGAGTTGGCCGATTTGATCGACGCCGTGGCGGCGAGTGCCGAGCGCGGTGAGCCGCTGCCGACTTCAGTCCTTCGCGCCAATATCTGACACAGCCCCTGTAGGAGCAAGGCTTGCCCGCGAAGGCGACAGATCAGTCAACTCAATGTTGAATCTTAATCCGTCTTCGCGGGCAAGCCTTGCTCCTACAAGGTTTTGTGTCAGTCAGTCAGGCCGAGGATGTCGCGTGCCACGGCTTCTGCGATGCGAATCCCGTCCACACCCGCCGACAGAATTCCGCCCGCATACCCCGCGCCTTCACCCGCCGGGAACAAGCCTTTCACGTTCATGCTCTGCAGCGTTTCGTTACGCGTAATGCGCAGCGGCGACGAGGTACGCGTCTCGATCCCGGTCAACACCGCATCGTGCAGCGAGTAACCGCGAATCTGCTTCTCGAACGCCGGCAAGGCTTCACGAATCGCTTCAATCGCAAATTCCGGCAATGCCAGGGACAGATCGCCCAGCGCCACGCCCGGTTTGTACGACGGCTCGACTTCGCCCAGTTCGGTCGAAGGAATGTCGTTGATGAAGTCGCCAACCAGTTGCGCCGGCGCCTTGTAATCGCTGCCGCCAAGGATGAACGCGTGGGATTCCAGGCGTTCCTGCAACTCGATCCCCGCCAGCGGGCCGCCCGGATAATCGACTTCCGGGGTGATGCCGACGACGATGCCGGAGTTGGCATTGCGTTCATTACGCGAGTACTGGCTCATGCCGTTGGTGACTACGCGGTTTGGCTCGGAGGTCGCCGCGACCACGGTGCCGCCCGGGCACATGCAGAAGCTGTAGACCGAACGGCCGTTCTTGGCGTGGTGCACCAGTTTGTAGTCGGCGGCACCGAGTTTCGGGTGGCCGGCGTATTTGCCCAGACGCGCACGGTCGATCAGCGATTGCGGGTGTTCGATACGGAAACCCACCGAGAACGGTTTGGCTTCCATGAACACGCCACGGCTGTGGAGCATGCGGAACGTGTCGCGGGCGCTGTGGCCGAGGGCCAGAACCACGTGTTTCGAATGCAGGGTTTCGCCGCTGGCCAGTTCGACGCCGACCAGTTGGCCGTCTTCGATCAGCACGTCGGTGACGCGTTCCTGGAAGCGCACTTCGCCGCCCAGTTCGCGGATCTGCTCGCGCATGTTTTCAACCATGCCGGTCAGACGGAACGTACCGATGTGCGGCTTGCTGACGTAGAGAATTTCTTCCGGCGCGCCGGCCTTGACGAACTCGTGCAGGACTTTGCGGCCAAGGAACTTCGGATCCTTGATCTGGCTGTACAGCTTGCCGTCGGAGAACGTGCCCGCGCCGCCTTCGCCGAACTGCACGTTGGACTCGGGGTTGAGTACGCTTTTCCGCCACAGGCCCCAGGTGTCTTTGGTGCGCTGGCGGACTTCGGTGCCGCGTTCGAGGACGATCGGCTTGAAGCCCATTTGCGCCAGCAGCAGGCCGGCGAAGATGCCGCACGGGCCGAAACCGACAACGATCGGGCGCTGGTTCAGGTCGCTCGGCGCTTCGCCGACGAATTTGTAGCTGACATCCGGCGCCACGTTGACGTTACGGTCGTCGGCGAACTTGCCCAACACGTTGGCCTCGTCGCGCACTTCGAGGTCGATGGTGTAGATGAAGCACAGTTCGGAGGACTTTTTGCGCGCGTCGTAGCTGCGCTTGAACAAGGTGAAATCGAGCAAATCATCGCTGGCGATGCCCAGACGCTGCACGATGGCAGGGCGCAGGTCTTCTTCGGGATGGTCGATTGGCAGCTTGAGTTCAGTAATTCGTAACATGGCGAGGATCCGGGTTCGCGGGGCGCACAACTGCGCCAGGGCGTTTGAAGGCCGCGATTATAAGCCGCAAAGGCCGGATCCGGTGAGGCTAAAACGCTCAGTCGTTGCGCGATCCGCCGAAATACCCGCAACCGCGCTGCACCTTGCCGTCGATGCGCAACTCGGCGCTCATGTGCTGCACGCTGCCGGTGTTGCTGTCGATGCAGCGCTGCGGCGCGACCCACAATTCAATGCGTTGGTTATTGGCTTCGCTGCTGAGGTTGAAGCGGCCATCGCCCAATTGATCTTCAATGTATGGCACGGCGAGTGGCGGCTGGCCTTCACGGTCGATGACCATACCTTTGCCGCTAACCTTGACGTTCCACTCCGGGCCATGGCCGGCGGCACGCAGGATCAGCAGTTTGAAATTCGGATCATCACACGCGATGCCGGAACGTTCGACGCGATACAACTGGGTCAGATCGAGACGATCACCGGAGACTTTGCCGCGAACATCGGCGAACAGCTTGCCTTGCTCGTCGGCGAGGGTGGCGGCTTCTTGCAGCACGCTGGTGCCGCCGATGTCGTTGACCACCAGTTGGCGCTGATCCTGACACGGCTGGAACACCAGTTTGCCGTCAGCAGCGGTCAGTTGCCCCTGCATCCGCGTTTGCCCGACGTGCGAGGCACTTTCACGCGGGCCATCGAACAACTGGCACGCCGCAAACAACGGCAGCAGGGCAACAAGGACTAACGAACGGGCAACACGCATCTTCGGCTCTCCAGACAAGTGTCGCCACGTTACGCAGCCTGTCAGTCAAATGCAAAAGATCGCAGCCTGCGGCAACTCCTACACCGAGTTACGCCGCCCGCCGGCAAAATGCAAAACATCGCAACCCCGACATTCCCAGGTAGGAGCTGCCGCAGGCTGCGATCTCTTGATCTCACCCCACGTGAAACGTCTGCCCGGTCTGTAGCCCTTCAACACTTTTCGCGTAGGCCAACGCCACATCCGCCGCAGGAACCGGCTTATAGCCACGGAAGTACGGCGCATATTTGCCCATTGCTTCCAGCAACACCGTCGGGCTGATCGAGTTAACGCGCAGGCCACGCGGCAACTCAGTGGCCGCTGCCCGCACAAAGCTGTCCAGCGCACCGTTGACCAGCGCTGCCGACGCACCGCTGCGAATCGGATCGTGGCTGAGCACGCCAGTAGTGAAGGTGAACGAGGCGCCATCGTTGGCGAATTCGCGGCCGATCAGCAGCAAATTCACTTGGCCCATCAACTTGTCCTTGAGGCCGAGGGCGAAGCTGTCTTCGCTCATCTCGCCCAGCGGGGCGAAGGTGACGTTGCCAGCGGCGCAGACCAGTGCGTCGAATTTGCCGGTCTGCTCGAACAGCTTGCGGATCGACGTGCTGTCACTGATATCCACATGGAAATCACCGCTGGTGCGGCCGATACGAATCACTTCGTGGCGTTGCGACAGTTCTTTGTCCACGGCCGAACCGATGGTGCCGCCAGCGCCTATCAACAGAATCTTCATCGAGCTGTACCTCAAGTGTGTGAACGAGGTTTGAGTCTAGAGTGGTTTTTTCTGTGGATAAGCGCACTAATAGGCAACCTTTGGTTTTCAAATGGAAACAATCCATGAGCGAAATGGATGATCTGGCGGCGTTCGCCGTGTTGATCGAAGCCGGCAGTTTCACCTTGGCGGCGCAGCAATTGGGCTGCAGCAAGGGGCAGTTGTCCAAACGCATCAGTCAGCTCGAAGCGCAGTTTTCCGTGGTGTTGCTACAACGCACCACTCGACGCCTGAGCCTGACGGCGGCGGGCGCTGCGTTATTGCCGCAAGCGCAGGCGCTTGTAGTCCAGGTCGAAAAAGCCCGTCAGGCATTGGCGCGATTGAAGGACGACATGGCCGGCCCGGTGCGTATGACGGTTCCGGTGTCGCTGGGGGAAACGTTTTTCGATGGATTGTTGCTGGAGTTTTCGCATCAGTATCCCGAGGTGCAGATCGAGCTGGAGCTGAACAACAGCTACCGCGATCTGTCCCGCGATGGCTTTGATCTGGCGATCCGTTCAGAAGTGGCCAATGACGAACGACTGGTGGCCAAGCCGTTGCTGGCCTGGCAGGAAATGACCTGTGCGAGTCCCGCGTATCTGGATCGATTCGGCGAACCGGCGACACCACAGGCGCTGGCCGAGCACCGTTGTTTGCTCAACAGCCACTACAGCGGCCGCGAAGAATGGCTGTATCACCAGCAGCACGAATTGTTGCGAGTACGCGTGTCCGGGCCGTTTGCCAGCAATCACTACAACTTGCTGAAAAAAGCCGCGCTCAGCGGCGCCGGTATTGCGCGATTGCCTTCCTATCTGTTGCAAGCGGAATTGGCTGACGGCCGATTGCGTTGGCTCCTGCGCGATTATCAGACGCGGCGCATGCCGATGTACCTGGTGCATCCGTATCAGGGCGGTTTGCCCAAGCGCACGCAAGTGCTGGCGGACTATCTGATTGGCTGGTTCAAACGCAGCGGCGAGGCGCTGGATCGCCTCCAGCGTTAACGGTGATCCCCTGTAGGAGCTGCCGAAGGCTGCGATCTTTTGATCTTTCTTTTCAAGAGCAAAAGATCGCAGCCTTCGGCAGCTCCTACAAGGATCTTTGTTTAACGGGAAAAACGGCGGGCGATCAGGTGGTCGATCGACATCTTGCCCGGCCCGGTCGCCATCAGATACAGCAACACCGCCGCCCACGTACCGTGAGTCGGGTAAGCATCCGGGTATACAAACAGCTGAATGGTCAACGTCATCCCCAGCAACGCCATGGCCGAAAAGCGCGTAGCAAACCCAACCAGAATCAGCACCGGAAAGAAGTGCTCGGCAAACGCGGCCATGTGCGCGGCGATCTCCGGCGACAGCAGCGGCACGTGATATTCGCTGGTGAACAACGGAATGGTCGAATCAGCGAGACGCGGCCAGCCAAGCTGAAAGGTGCCGTCGATCAGGTCGATCGCCAGCCCCTCGATCTTGGTCTGCCCGGACTTCCAGAACACCGCTGCAATCGCGAAGCGCGCAATAAAAGCGATCAGGCTCTGGGGGATTCTCTCGAGCAGCGCAATGGCGCGAGTGATCAGGTTGTTCATGGCGTTACCTTATTGTTCAAGTGGGTGATGACGTTGCGCGCGATCAGCAAGGCCAGGGTCTGGCTGAGATCGAATTCAGGGCTGTTTTCGGCGGCTGCCAGCAATGGCTGGCCGTTGATCAGATGGCGGATAAACACGCTGGCGCCGTGATCGATGGCGAACACCTCAACCTCCAGTCCGTTGCGCAGGATCAGCGCGTGCTGGCCCTGATGGATTTCGATGCCTTCAAGTGACGGTTCTTGCTGATGTGCAGCCCAGATCGCAACCACGGCATAAGCCGAATGGAGGAGGTGCAGGGAGGGATGAAGCGTGAAGCACAGATCGCTCAAGCCTTGCGGGGCGGCGAGTGCTGCGGTGATTTGTTCTGGCCGTACGGGGTCGGCGTCGGCGGCGTGATAGGCCTGCGTGCGTAAATGCTCAAGGCGCGCAACATCGGCCAGATAGGGCACGCTCGATGCCGGTTCGAAGGCGTCGATAAAGTCCGCAAACGCTTCGCCATAGCGGCTCATCAACGGACTCTGCGGCGGCTGCTGTTGTACGAAAATGGCCGCCATGGCGCGGAAAAATTCCTCGCCGACCAATTGCGCAACCACCGGATAACCGTCCGCCAGTGCGTTGATCAACGAGCTCTGCACATTGTTGCGGTACACCGCAAAACGACTGGCGGGATCGGCGCCGTTGTTGCTGCACAAACCGGCAGGGCAGGGCAGACGTACATTGAGCAGCGCGGCGCTGAATTCGCTTTGCATGCTCATGGGCGACTCCCGGCGCACAGCAGCATTTCGTCTGCCTGCTGCGCTTCGGCCAGCAAGGTGTTGAACGGGGGCACCTGATTGTCCCGTTCGATCAAGGTTGCTATCGGCCCGATACGATCCAGCGTCTGCCAATACAAAGCCCAAACCGCCTGATCGATCGGCGCGCCATGATCGTCAATCAGCAATCGGTCGCCGAGGTTGTCGGAATCTTCGGCGAACCCGGCCAGATGAATCTCACCAACCGCGTGCAGGGGCAGCGCATCGAGATACGCCAATGGATCACGGTGATGATTTACGCACGACACATAGACATTGTTGACGTCGAGCAACAGCCCACAGCCGCTGCGACGGATCACTTCATGGATGAAGTCAGGCTCGTCGTACGTTGAATGCTGAAACGCCAGATACGTTGCCGGGTTTTCCAGCAGCATTGGCCGTTTAAGAGTGTTCTGCACCTGATCGATGTGCGCGCAGACGCGGTTCAGCGTCGGCTCGTCGTAGGCCAGGGGCAGCAGGTCATTGAGGAACACTGGGCCGTGGCTCGACCAGGCCAGATGTTCGGAAAAGGAGTGTGGTTGATAGCGCTCGATCAGCTCGGCCAGACGTTGCAGGTGCTGAGTATCCAACGGCCCTTCGCTGCCGATGGACAAACCGACGCCATGCAGCGACAGCGGATACTGTTCGCGAATCAAACCGAGAAAGTGATGAAACGGGCCGCCGGCCACCATGTAGTTTTCGGCGTGGACTTCGAAGAAACCGATGTCCGGCTGGGTGTCGAGCACTTCACGAAAGTGCCCGGTCTTGAGCCCCAGCCCGGCACGGGGCGGGAGCCCGGTGAGGGCTGCCTGAGTGCGGGGGAGGGCATGGTCGTCAGGTGTGAACATGATCGTCACTCAGGCAGGCCGTGAATCAGGACTTCGCTTTGAAAGCTTCCATCTGGCCGAAGCCGGTCGGCGAGGTTTTGCTTTCAGTCTTGGCGCAGGTGCCTTTAGGGACAAGCTTCCAGGCGTTGGCCTGGTAGTCGGTTTTCGCGGTGCCAGCGCAGGTGGTGCCGGCGCCTGCAGCGCAATCGTTCTTGCCTTTCATGGCCACGCCGAAGCATTTTTCCATGTCATCGGCCGCGTGGGCGGTAGAAACGGCAGCGATGCTCAGCGCAGAGCCGAGGGCCAGAACCAAAGCGGTAGCGGACAGGGTGCGGGTGGTAGCAGTCATGGTGTTTCTCCAGTTTCGGTCAGGGTTTTTACAAGCGTTTTTGCGCTTGCTTAACCCTCTAGAGAAAGGTCATGGCGATGCGTTACAGCTTAAGTGCAAATCTTTTTCACAGACACCTGTAGGAGCTGCCGAAGGCTGCGATCTTTTGACTTTGCCTTTCAAGATCAAAAGATCGCAGCCTTCGGCAGCTCCTACAGAGAGATCTGATTTTTTGGAGTAAGCAGGATGCGCTGATAGTGAATGGGTATAAAAAACTGGTATTTATGACAGTAGAGCGAAGAGCGTTCGAGCTCTATATTCCTCATTCAAGAGCACTGATTACCACTCAAAACGAGATGAGGTTTGACATGGATGACATAGAAACGCGTGTGAGGTCGGTGATAGCACAGAATATCCCTGAAGGTAATTCTTCAACGCTCAAGGGGGCAGATCACGTGATTGGTAATTTAGGAGCGGACTCAATAAATGCGGTCGAATTGGTTATGGCGATAGAGCAAGAATTCGACATTGAAATATCTGATGAGGATGCCGAGAGATTTCAATCCGTGCAGCAGATCGTCGATTTTGTTCGCGCCAACGTGTGAAGCAATTTCAAGTCTGGCGAACACCAAACGACTGAGGGCTTCTCTAAGCTGTTGATCTTGTGGGAGCGGGCTTGCTCGCGAACGCGGTGTATCAGTCGACATCATTGCTAACTGACACCCCGCCTTCGCGAGCAAGCCCGCACAGGGGATTTTTGCTGGGTTGAAGATTTGTGCTTGGCATAAAAAAACGGCCCGAAGGCCGTTTTTTTGTTGGGCGAAATGCATCAACCGCCGAGGTACGCCTCGCGTACTTTCGGGTCGGTCAGCAGCGCTTCACCGGTGCCTTGCATGACCACACGGCCGTTCTCCAGAACGTACGCGCGGTCAGCGATTTTCAGCGCCTGGTTGGCGTTTTGCTCGACCAGGAATACCGTCACACCGTCCTTGCGCAGCATTTCGATGATGTCGAAAATCTGCTGGATGATGATCGGTGCCAGGCCCAGCGACGGCTCGTCGAGTAGCAGCAGTTTCGGCTTGCTCATCAGCGCACGACCGATGGCGAGCATTTGCTGTTCGCCGCCGGACATGGTGCCGCCGCGCTGGTTAAAGCGCTCTTTCAGGCGTGGGAAAAGTCCGAGAACCTTGTCCATCTGTTCCTGATAGTCGCCCTTGTCGGTGAAGAAGCCGCCCATGGACAGGTTTTCTTCAACGGTCAGACGGGCGAATACCCGACGACCTTCCGGCACCACCGCGATGCTCTTGCGCATGATCTGCGACGAGTCCTGGCCGACCAGTTCCTCACCCATGTAACGGATGCTGCCGCTGTGCGCTTGCGGCGAACCGCACAGCGTCATCAGCAGCGTGGACTTGCCGGCACCGGTGGCGCCGATCAGGGTCACG
>NZ_JBIUVN010000013.1:125616-132005 GCF_044742965.1 Pseudomonas sp. NPDC087804
CAGGGCCTGGATCTTGCCGTAGAAGGTGGAAACGTTTTCGAACTGCAGAATTTACGCTTCCCCCAGGTAGGCTTTGATCACTTCAGGATTGTCGCGGATCTGTTCCGGCGTGCCGTCGGCCAGAGGCGTGCCCTGGTTGATCACGACGATGTGGTCGGAAATGCTCATGACCAGTTTCATGTCGTGTTCGATCAACAGCACGGTGACGTTGTGCTCCTCACGCAGCACGCTGATCAGCGCCTTGAGGTCTTCGGTTTCCTTCGGATTCAGGCCGGCGGCCGGTTCGTCGAGCATGAGGATCCGCGGACGGGTCATCATGCAGCGGGCGATTTCCAGACGCCGTTGCTGACCGTAGGCCAAGGTGCCGGCGGTACGGTTGGCGAACTCTTTCAGGTTGACCTTTTCCAGCCAGTACTCGGCAAATTCCATGGCCTCGCGCTCGCTTTTGCGGAACGACGGGGTCTTGAACAGGCCGGCCAGAAAGTTCGTGTTCAGGTGACGGTGCTGGGCGATCAACAGGTTCTCGACCGCCGTCATGTCCTTGAACAAGCGCACGTTCTGGAAGGTGCGCACCACGCCTTTGAGGGCGATCTTGTGGCCCGGCAGGCCTTGAATCGGCTCGCCGTCGAGCAGGATGCTGCCACCGGTGGGCTGATAGAAACCGGTCAGGCAGTTGAACACGGTGGTCTTGCCCGCGCCGTTCGGCCCGATCAAGGCAACCACTTGTTTCTCTTTGACGGTCAGGGCCACGCCGTTGACCGCCAGCAAGCCGCCGAAGCGCATGCTCAGGTTCTCAACTTTTAAGATCTCGCGGCTCATTTTCGCAACTCCATGTGTGGGCGTTGCATCGGCAGCAGACCTTGTGGACGCCAGATCATCATCAACACCATCAGCGCACCGAACATCAACATGCGGTATTCGCTGAACTCACGCATCATTTCCGGCAACAGGATCATTACCACGGCAGCCAGGATCACACCCAGCTGCGAGCCCATACCACCCAGCACGACAATGGCGAGGATGATTGCCGACTCGATGAAGGTGAACGATTCCGGGGTCACCAGACCCTGACGGGCGGCGAAGAAGCTACCGGCGAAACCGGCGAACGCAGCGCCAAGGGTGAACGCCGACAGCTTGATGATCGTCGGATTCAGACCCAAAGCACGGCAGGCGATCTCGTCTTCACGCAGCGCTTCCCACGCTCGGCCGATCGGCATGCGCAGCAAACGGTTGATAACGAACAGCGCCGCCAGCGCCAGCACCAGGGCAACCAGGTAGAGAAAAATCACCTTGTTGATCGAGTTGTATTGCAGGCCGAAATACTCGTGGAAGGTTTGCATCCCTTCCGCAGCCTTGCGTTCAAAGGTCAGGCCGAAGAACGTCGGTTTCTCGATGTTGCTGATGCCGTTCGGACCGCCAGTGATGTCGGTCAGGTTACGCAGGAACAGACGGATGATCTCACCGAAGCCGAGGGTCACGATCGCCAGATAGTCACCGCGCAGACGCAACACCGGGAAGCCCAGCAGGAAGCCGAACGTCGCCGCCATCAGGCCGGCAATCGGCAGGCAGATCCAGAAGCTCAAGCCGTAGTAGTGCGACAGCAGCGCGTAGCTGTAGGCGCCGACGGCGTAGAAGCCGACGTAACCGAGGTCGAGCAGACCGGCCAGACCGACGACGATGTTCAGGCCGAGGCCGAGCATCACGTAGATCAGGATTAGCGTTGCGATGTCCACCGCGCCACGCGAACCGAAGAACGGCCACACCAGTGCACCGATGATCAGCGCAATGATGAAGTAGCGTTGCGTAGTCGGCAGGGTCAGGAAGTTGCTGGCCTTGGCCGGGATCAGCGGCATACCCGGCGAGGATTTCCACGCCTTGCTGATCTGCTGGTTGAACAGCACCCGCAGGAACATCAGCACCGAACAGATGGCGATGGTCGCCAGAATCATCGGACTGGTGTTATGCACTTCGAGGTTGATGCCGACGATGGTCAGTTTCAGTCCGAGTACCGGGTAGGCCACAGCCCACACCAGCAAGGCACTGAACAGTGCCTGTTTAAGATTCCTAGTCATACTTTCTCAACCTCCGGACGGCCCAGAATGCCGGTCGGACGGAACAACAGCACCAGAACCAACAAGCCGAAAGCCACGACGTCCTTGTATTGGTCGCCGAAGATATCGGCGCCAAACGCTTCCGCCACCCCAAGCACCAACCCGCCGAGCATGGCGCCGGGGATGCTGCCGATGCCGCCGAGTACTGCTGCGGTGAAGGCTTTGAGGCCGACGAGGAAACCGGCGTTGGGGTTGATCACGCCATATTGCATGCTCAGCAGCACGGCCGCGATGGCCGCCAGCGCAGCACCAATGACGAAGGTCAGGGCGATGATGTTGTTGGTGTTGATGCCGAGCAAGTTGGCCATCTTGATGTCTTCGGCGCAGGCGCGGCAGGCGCGACCCAGGCGAGAACGGGAGATGAACAGCGTCAAGCCGAGCATGGCGATCAGCGTCACCACGAACACCACGATTTGCATGTAGGAAATCAGCACTTCATGTGCGCCACTTGGCCCGAAGGAAATGTTCCCGGGGATCAGGTTGGGGATGGATTTGTCCTTGGAGTCTTGCGCCAGCAGAACCGTGTTCTGCAGGAAGATCGACATACCGATGGCGGAGATCAGCGGGATCAGACGGTTGCTGCCGCGCAGGGGGCGGTAGGCGATCCGTTCGATGCTGTAACCGTATGAACTGGTGACAACGATGCTCGCAATGAAGGCCGCGGTCATCAACAGCGGGACGTTGTCGATTCCCATCATGGCCAGCCCGGCGATGGCGATGAACGCCACGTAGGAGCCGATCATGTACACCTCGCCGTGGGCGAAGTTGATCATTCCAATGATGCCGTAAACCATCGTATAGCCGATGGCAATCAGGGCATACGTGCTGCCAATGGTCAGACCATTAACCAGCTGCTGGAAGAAGTGATAGAGGTCAGGCATTACAACGCTCCTAAAAACCTGATACGCATTTCACTGGTGGAGTCATTTTCCCGCCCGGCCCCGTGGATCTGTATCCACTTCGAATCCGGGTTTTGCCAGCGAACCGCTGATGACGGTTTTGAGATTTTCAGGTGGGGAGACTGGCGGATCACGCCAGCGCGGCCCATACATTCGTAAAACAAAGCCCACGGCACGCCGTGGGCTTTATTGGCAGTCAGTCAGGCAGCGCCTTACTGAGGGGATACTTCAGTTTTTGGTTTGCCGAAGTGCCACTCGTAAACCACAAATTTGAAGTCCTTCAGGTCGCCCTTGGCGTCGAAGCTCAGGTCGCCAGTCGGGGTTTTGAAGGTGCCAGCGTGAATGGCTTCAGCCACTTTGGCCGGGTCTTCGCTCTTGGCAGCGGTGATACCGCCGGCAATCACTTCAACCGCCGAGTAGGAAGGGAACACGAACGGGCCGCTCGGATCTTCTTTCTTCGCTTTGAATGCATCAGCCAGGGCGATGTTGGCCGGATCCTGGTCGAAGGATTTCGGCAGGGTTACCAGCAGACCTTCGGAAGCGTCTTTGGCGATCTGCGAAATCGAGTCGTTACCCACGCCTTCCGGACCCATGAACTTGGCTTTCAGGCCTTTTTCAGCCGATTGACGCAGGATCAGGCCCAGCTCCGGGTGGTAGCCGCCGTAGTAAACGAAGTCGACGTTGGCTTGCTTGAGCTTGGCGATGATCGAGGAGAAGTCCTTGTCGCCGGCGTTGACGCCTTCGAACACGGCAACTTTCACGCCTTTCTTCTCAAGGGTCGATTTGACGGCGGTGGCGATGCCTTCACCGTATTGCTGTTTGTCGTGCAGCACAGCAACGATTTTCGGTTTGACGTGATCGGCAATGTAGTTACCGGCGGCAGGGCCCTGGGCGCTGTCCAGACCGATGGTACGGAAGACCATTTTGTAACCACGGGCGGTGATGTCCGGGCTGGTGGCAGCCGGGGTGATCATGATCACGCCTTCGTCTTCGTAGATGTCCGAAGCCGGTTGAGTGGAGCTGGAGCACAGGTGACCGACCACGAACTTGACGCCGTCGTTGACGACCTTGTTCGCTACCGCTACTGCTTGTTTCGGATCGCAGGCATCGTCGTATTCAACGGCTTCGAGTTTCTTGCCGTCGACGCCGCCCTTGGCGTTGATTTGCTCGATGGCCATTTTCGCGCCACTGAACTGCATGTCGCCGTATTGGGCTACTGGACCGGTCTTAGGGCCGGCGATACCGATTTTGATGGTGTCAGCTGCGAACGAATGGCTGGCAACCCCGGCCAGAACCATAGCGGCAAACAGTTTGGAAATCTGCTTAGTAGCCTTAGTCATAGTGCTCCACTCTTACTGTTGTATTTTTTTTGAGTTCTGGCGCCGTAGCAGCAGAACCGGGTCAGATATCTTTGCGATACCCTCCGGAAATGCCCCCGGCAACTGTACCGGTACAGTGTAGAGCGCCGGTTGTTAGCCTGGGAAGCGGGCGCCGAGGGGCAAAACCTGAGGGTGTCGCTTTTTTGAATGAAAAAGACAGAATTGCGGCGGGGCGTTCGTGGGGTTATGCCCCAATCAGCAGCATTCCTTGGCTTTCCTGCTCTTTTCGTTCGGTACAGCCTTTTGCAACCGGGTTTTGCTGACGGATCACCGACGTTATTATTCGCGTCGATTTCTTTTCCGGACAGTTCCCATGAATCAAGAACCTAGCACCCTCTATGCCAAGCTGCTTGGTGAAACCGCATCTATTACCTGGAAAGAGTTGGAGCCGTTCTTCGCCAAGGGCGCCCTATTGTGGGTCGACCCTGACCTGGATTTGATCGCCGCCGCCGAGGCCGTGGCGTCGGATGATGGCGAGAAAGTCGCCGCCTGGCTGGCCGAAGACAAAGTCGCCAAGCTGTCTGAAACGCGGGCGCTGGATCTTTTCGAACGCGATCCGCAACTGTGGGCAGTGGTGGTTTCGCCGTGGATTCTGATCCAGGAAAGGGCGGGTTCTGCCGACGTTGCACCTTGATGGTGCGTCCGCTGGTCAGCGAAAAGTGTGTAGCGGAGTAGCGTGATGGCACGTTGCCGTGAAGAAAGGCCACAAGCGAGGGTGGCATCACGGTGACGTAAACGTAACGGGAACAGTTGAGAGAGCAGCCTTTGGGCTGCTTAATTGTTTCTGGATATTGAATTTAGAATTGGTGCGTCTGAAATGGCCTCATCGCGAGCAGGCTCACTCCTACAGGGAAACGCATTCCAATTGTAGGAGTGAGCCTGCTCGCGATTGCCGCGACGCGGTCTTCGATCAGACCGTAAACGACTTCCCGGTATGGTTATTCAGCGAAATAACCTTGGTCTTGCCAATCCGGTGACGATAGATCTCGCGCAAATACTTGATCGACTTCTTCACACAATCGCGCGACAACCGAATGTCATTGATCGAGACAAACTTGTCTTTGTCGTTGATCAGCTCGCGGTACTTCTTCTCGTACATCGGTTTGATCGCGTACCAGTTGGTGTCGAGGATCTTCGCCGGGTTCTCGAATTCATTAAGCAGATCATCAATGCGATCTTCGTCGAATTCTTCATTAATGATGAAGTCGAGAATCGAGTTGTCCAGCGTCTCATCGAAACGGTACGGCGTCTTGGCGAAGCAGCGTTTGATGAAGGCGACGATCAAGGTCAGGAAATCATCCGACAGGCACGGGCTCTTCGCGATCAATGTGGTCAACGACAGGTTGGCCGAGGCGCCGATCACCAGCGCATAACGCTTGAGCGTGGTGTTGGGGAACAGGCTGTTGAGGTGGGTCTTCAACCGGTTCAGATCCATGTACGACAGCTTGTAATCCTTCGGCAGCGAAACGATCGAGACCACCGACGAGCAATTCTTGAAGAAGTGCAGGTCGTGCAACGCGGCGGCGTCGTAGCCGGAATTCTTGTACTGCTCCAGCGAAGCGCGATAACGCTTGGATTCGATCGGCAGCAGGCTGATGCCTTCAATCGCCTGCGTGACTTTGTTGAAGTGCGGCAGGTCGATCGAGCGGAAGAACAGATCGTCGATGTTCAGGCGCTGCGGTTCTTTATCGAACACCTTGAATTTGTCGCTGCTCGGCGGCGGAGTTTCCGGCACCACCGATTCGGCGTAGGCAATCGCCACCGGGCCGGCCAGACTCATGAACAGGTCGTTGGCATCCAGGCGAATGGTCTCACCGATGTCGATGCCGGCGCGGCGGAAATAGTTCTGATCGTAGTCAGTCGTCACCGCCTGCGCCGTCAGAATGTTGAAGATTTGCTGCGAGATGTATTGGTTGGCGTGCTTTTCCATCGCATTGACATCAATGTTCTGGATGTTGCCGTCATCGCTCTCTTCGGCGTAACGCATGATGTCGTTGGAG
>NZ_JBIUVN010000014.1:0-112572 GCF_044742965.1 Pseudomonas sp. NPDC087804
CTTGCTAAGTAGGTGGGCTAGGCGATGTTGCGCCAGTCGATCCATGAATCTAGATCGGCCAGTTGCAGCCAGTCCGGGTCGCACCCGAGGGTGTCGACAAAACATTGCCGGGCCAGCTGCGGCATGTTGTTCTTGCTGCTCAGATGAGCCAGGACAAGGTGTTGCAAGCCCTGCCAGCCCAACTCGGACACCAGGAAAGCCGCCTGATGGTTGTTCAAATGTCCCAGCTCGCCGCCCACCCGCTGCTTGAGAAAGTACGGGTAGTGCCCACGGGCCAGCATGTCACGACAATGGTTGGACTCGATCATCAACGCATCGAGATCCCGATAACCGTCCAGCACCCGCTCGCAGTAAGAACCCAGATCGGTCAGCAGGCCGAAGCGCCGCTGCTCTTGATCACTGAAGACATACTGGGTCGGTTCCTGCGCATCGTGGGCCACGGCAATGACCCCGATGTTCAGTGCGCCGATCTGCAGTTGCTCGCCGCCGGCCAGCAAGCCTGCGGGTTCAATCGGTTTGCGCATCCCGCGCAGTGTGCCGCGACTGAGGTAGACCGGCAGATTGTAGCGCCGAGACAGTAAACCCACGCCATGCACGTGGTCGGCATGTTCGTGGGTTACGAGTATCGCGCTCAGTTGCGCCGGGTTCACACCCAGGCGCAACAGGCGTTTTTCGGTTTCCCGCAGGGAAAAACCACAATCCACCAGCACATACGTATCAGCACTGGCGATCAGCGTGCCGTTCCCTTGGCTACCGCTGCCGAGAACGGCAAAACGCATGGTTGATCAGCCCAGGTTGTCCTGAATCACGCTCAGCACTTTACGCGCCACTTCAGCCGGCGCGACGGTGTTGATGTTTTTCTCGACGGTGACCTGAATGTTCTCGCCAACCTTGCTCAGGCGAACCTGATAACGCTCGGCACGGGATTCAACTTCTTCCTTGGTCGGCGCACTGCCGAACAGGCTGCTGAAGAAACCAGGCTTGTCGTCTTTCTTCTCGGCTTTTTCGGCCAGGTTGATGTAGTACAGACCGAGGCTGCGGTTGATGTCTTCAACGCGCCATTCGCCTTGTTCCAGTGCACGGCCAACGCTCGACCAGGCACGATCCAGATCAGTACCGACGTTCAACACCGGGTTGCCGCTGCCGTCTTCGCTGAGGCTGACGCGGCTCGGCGTATCGAAATCACGCGACGCCAGCATCGACACCGAACCGCCCTTCTCGGAGATTCGGCTCATGCTCGCGAGCATGTCGTCGACCAGCGCGGCGTCCAGGCCAGTGTTGACCGAGCGGTTGGTGAAATCGACATCGGCGGTGCTGCCGGCAGGACGCTCGGCGCTGACCACGTAGATTTCACTGGTGTTGCGCTGCACGCCTGGCTCGATGCGCACACGGACGCGGGTTTCGCTGTCGGTAGCGACGCCGGCCGCGCTCAGGCGCTTGGCCATCGACGCGGACAGCTCATCGGAATGCTGCCAGGTGGTGGTGAATTCGCCGGTTTGCGGACGCTGTTCATCCAGACGGAAACCGTTGTCCTGGAAGAATTGCACCGCCACTGGCCAGACTTCGGCCGGTGGATGCTGGGCCATGACCCAACGCGAATCGCCGCTCTTCTGCAGCGAGTAGTCGGTGGCATCGGCGATGGCCGACAGTGGCTGAGGACGTGGAACCACGTATTCGCCCTTGGCGGTGTCATCAGCGACGTTGCGCGGGATCGGCAGCAGCGGATCCAGACGCTTGGAGGTGCTGACATCCGGTGGCAGTTGCATCGGTGCAGTCTGTTGCGCTTCCAGGTAATCGCTACCACGGTCACGGAAATAACCTTCCGGGCCCCAGACCCATCCGCAGCCACTGGTGCTGGAGATAATCAAGGCAAGTGCGGAAAGTCCGGCCATTCGCTTCATGCGTTGTACTTCCTCAATTAAACCAGGACGCTGCACTGGCGCAGGGCCGAGCGCAGCGTTTCATGACAAGGTGTGCTCAGCCAGGTCAGCGGCAAGCGGATGCCTTCGTGCATCAGGCCCATTTCAACCAAAGCCCACTTCACCGGAATCGGGTTGGCTTCGATGAACAGGTCTTTGTGCAGCGGCATCAGTTTTTCGTTGATTGCCCGTGCGGTGTCGGCGTCGCCTTTCAGCGCGGCCTCACACAAATCGGCCATTTCGCGCGGCGCGACGTTGGCGGTCACGGAGATGTTGCCTTTGCCGCCCAGCAGGATCAGTTCAACGGCGGTTGGATCATCGCCGGACAGCACGATGAAATCTTTGCTCACACCATCGATGATCGCTTTGGCGCGTTTCAGATCGCCGGTGGCTTCCTTGATACCGATGATGTTCGGCACGGTGGACAGGCGAATCACGGTCTCGGCCTGCATGTCGCACGACGTGCGGCCCGGAACGTTGTAGAGAATCTGTGGAATGTCGACCGATTCAGCGATGTGCTTGAAGTGCTGGTACAAGCCTTCCTGAGTCGGCTTGTTGTAGTACGGAACGACCAGCAGGCAGGCATCGGCGCCGGCTTCTTTGGCGTTGCGGGTCAGCTCGACGGCTTCGCGGGTCGAGTTGGCGCCAGTGCCGGCGATGACCGGGATGCGCCCGGCAACCTGTTTGACCACGGCTTTGATGACGGCGATGTGTTCTTCTACATCAAGGGTTGCCGACTCGCCGGTAGTACCGACCGCGACAATGGCATGGGTGCCGTTCTTGAGATGGAAGTCCACGAGTTTGCTGAGGCTGTCCCAGTCAAGACGCCCTTGTGCATCCATGGGAGTGACCAGTGCCACCATACTGCCCGCAATCATGAAACCGCTCCTGCCGGAAAAAGAGAGCGGTAATGGTACTGGCGCCAAGATGCTTGCACAAGCGAAGTACTGCGCTGCCGCCATTCCCCTTGGCCGCGCTTTTCGCTACCCTTCAGACTTTGATCGGTACCGATCAGCTTGTACGCCGGGTTTCAGCCTCCCTTTTCGGCCTCCCAGACCCCGTTCCTGCGTCGCATCGACGCGCTCCCGCTATAGTGGAGCGAGCCGCGAGCGCTTGCCGGGTCTATTGCATGGACAGCCAGAACAGGCGCGCCCCGGCCACCAGCGTCCGTCACCTACCGACCGCTCATCGCTTTAGGAATGCTGCATGTCCACCCCCACAGTTCGCGAACAATTCCTTGTCATCAGTGCCCTCGGCGCCAACCCCATGGAGCTGACTAACGTCCTGTGCCGCGCCAGCCATGAAAATCGCTGCGCCGTGGTCACCTCCCGCCTGACTCGCCACGGCGAGTGCAGCGCGTTGATCCTCGAGATCACCGGCAGTTGGGACGCCCTCGCCCGCCTCGAAGGCAGTCTGCCGAGCCTGGCGAAGAAACACGCTTTCACCGCCAACGTGGTGCGCAGCGCGCCGCTGGAAAATCGTCCACAAGCCCTGCCGTACGTGGCTTATGTGAGTTCGGCGTATCGCCCGGACATCATCAATGAGCTGTGCCAGTTCTTCATGGATCACAACGTCGAGCTGGAAAACCTGACCTGCGACACGTATCAGGCGCCACAGACCGGCGGCACCATGCTCAACGCCACGTTCACCGTGACCCTGCCGGCAGGCACCCAGATCAGTTGGCTGCGCGACCAGTTCCTCGATTTCTCCGACGCGATGAACCTCGACGCACTGATCGAGCCTTGGCGCCCACAGAACCCAATGTAAGGAAGCTTTCATGGCCGTTGTCATCGACCAACCGGTTGCCGATTTCGAAGCACCTGCCACCAGCGGGCAGACCGTCAAGTTGTCTGCCCTCAAGGGCAAGCAAGTGGTGATCTACTTCTATCCGAAGGACAGCACCCCGGGCTGCACCACTCAAGGTCAGGGCTTTCGTGATCAACATGAAGCGTTCAAGGCTGCCAACACCGAAGTCTTCGGCATTTCGCGCGACAGCCTGAAGTCCCACGAGAACTTCAAGGGCAAGCAGGAATTTCCCTTCGAGTTGATCAGCGACAAGGACGAGGCGGTTTGCCAGTTGTTCGACGTGATCAAGTTGAAGAAGCTGTACGGCAAGGAATACCTGGGCGTTGATCGCAGCACCTTCCTGATTGATAAGGACGGTGTGCTGCGTCAGGAATGGCGCGGTGTGAAAGTGCCGGGGCATGTGGATGCTGTTCTGGCTGCTGCTCAGGAACTGAACAAGGCCTAAGATCAAAAGATCGCAGCCTGCGGCAGCTCCTACAGGAGTCGTGCCATCGCGAAATATGCGATCGGGAATCGAATCTGTAGGAGCTGCCGAAGGCTGCGATCTTTTGCTTTAAAGCAGCGGCGCCACCACCGGTTCCTTGCGCGGCCAGGCATCCAACACTGCCTTGAACAGCGTCGCCAGCGGAATCGCAAAAAACACCCCCCAGAATCCCCACAACCCGCCAAACAACAGCACCGCGCAAATAATCGCCACCGGGTGCAAGTTGACCGCCTCGGAAAACAGCAACGGCACCAGCACGTTGCCATCCAGTGTCTGAATGATCCCGTACACCGCCATCAAATAGATGAACTGATCGCTCCAGCCCCACTGGAACAACGCAATCAACAGCACCGGCACGGTGACCACCACCGCACCCACATACGGCACCACTACCGAAATCCCGACCAGCAACGCCAACAGCGCCGCGTAATTGAGCCCGAGCGCGACGAAAGCGATGTAGGTCACGCCACCACAGATCACGATCTCGATGACTTTGCCGCGAATGTAATTGGCGATCTGTCGGTTCATCTCCTGCGCGACCCGCGTAATCAACGCGCGCTCACGCGGCAGATAACCGCGCACCCACTGCCCGATCATCGCTCGGTCTTTAAGGAAGAAGAACACCAGAATCGGCACCAACACCAGATAGATCATGATGTTCACCAGCAGCGGCAGACTCGACAACGAGAACGTCAGCGCCCATTGCCCGAACTTGCCGATCTCGCCGCGCGCCGCTTCGATGGCTTGCAGCACTTGCTCGTCGGAGACCAGATGCGGATAGCGCTCCGGCAGCAACAGCAGCAGCGACTGCCATTTGGCGAGCATGCCCGGCAGTTCATTGAACAGCGTGATCAACTGATGCCAGAGCAGCGGCATGACCACGACAATAAACAGCATCAACACGCCCATAAACAGCGCAAACACCAAACCCACGGCCACGCCACCCGGCACGCGCAGGCGTTCGAGCGTGACCACCAGGCCCTGCATCAGATACGCCAGTACCATCCCCGCCAGCACCGGCGCGAGCATGCCGCCGAGGGTGAGCACGGCGGTGAAGGCAAGAATCAGCAACACTGCCAGCACCACGGCTTCTTCGTCGGAGAAGTAGCGCTGAATCCAGTCGCGTAACACTTTGAACATCAATAATCCTTAGGTTGTTTTACGCTGTCGGCTTCAGGCTTTTTTCAACCAGTAACGGTAAACGCCCGCGTCGTCTTCTTCGAGCAGCAGCGTATGACCGGCCAATTTGGCAAAGGTGCGGAAGTCGCGT
Source organism: Pseudomonas sp. NPDC087804 (assembly GCF_044742965.1). Taxonomy (NCBI): domain Bacteria; kingdom Pseudomonadati; phylum Pseudomonadota; class Gammaproteobacteria; order Pseudomonadales; family Pseudomonadaceae; genus Pseudomonas; species Pseudomonas sp. NPDC087804. The sequence continues at coordinate 5,480 of NZ_JBIUVN010000014.1, forward strand.
TGCGAGCCGGCGTCGGTGGCGATCACCTTGAGCACCGCGCCGCTTTGCAGTTTATTCAATTCCATTTTCGCCTTGAGCAACGGCAACGGACAATTCAGGCCACTGGCGTCCAGTTCCACGTCATGGGCTACAGCGTCAGTCATTGCGTCACTCCGATCGAGATAGTCGAGCTGCCTAGAATATCTGGTCGCAGGCCCGGTGTCCGGCTACAGTAAGGTCTTTGTCTTCTAAGGCTTTGTGCATGACTTTTCTGCGCCCTACCCTGCTGACGCTCGCTTGCCTGCTCGCCTCACCAGGCTTTGCCGACGATCTGCCGTCACTCGGCGACGCCAGTTCTGCCATCGTCTCACCGCAACAGGAATACCAACTCGGCCGGGCCTGGCTGGCGATGTTGCGCAGCCAGGTCTCGCAGCTCAACGATCCGCAACTCAAGGACTACGTCGAGTCCAGCGTGTACAAACTGGTCGAGACCAGCCAGGTCACTGACCGACGCCTCGAATTCATTCTGATCAACAGCCCGCAGCTCAACGCCTTCGCGGCGCCGGGTGGCGTGGTCGGGGTCAACGGTGGTTTGTTCCTCAATGCCCAGACCGAGGGCGAATACGCTTCGGTACTGGCGCACGAATTGGCTCACTTGTCGCAACGCCACTTCGCTCGCGGCGTCGAAGCCTCGCAGCGCATGCAAGTGCCGATGATGGCCGCGCTGCTGGCCGGTATCGTCATTGCAGCGGCGGGCGGCGGTGATGCCGGAATCGCGGCCATCGCCGGCACCCAGGCAGCGGCGATTCAATCGCAACGCACGTTCTCGCGGCAGAACGAACAGGAAGCCGACCGCATCGGCATCCTCAATCTGGAAAAGGCCGGTTACGACCCACGCTCGATGCCGACCATGTTCGAACGCTTGATGCGTCAGTACCGTTTCGATGCAAAACCACCAGAATTTCTGCTGACTCACCCGGTGACAGAATCGCGTATCGCCGACACCCGCAACCGCGCCGAACAGGCGAAACCGGGCGGCATCGAAGACACCATGCGCTATCAACTGATTCGTGCACGCGTGCAGTTGATCTACGAAGAAACCCCGGGCCTTGGCGCCAAGCGTTTCCGCGCGCAGCTGGATGAGAACCCGAAAAACGATGTGGCGCGCTACGGTCTGGCCATCGCGCAGATCAAGGGTGGCCAACTCAATGAAGCGCGCGAGAACCTGAAACAACTGCTGGCCAAATCGCCGAACGAGATCATCTACAACCTCGCGCAGGTCGATCTGGACATCACCAACAATCGTCTGCCTGACGCACAGTCGCGTGTCGACCGCATGCTCACGCAGTATCCGGGCAACTATCCGCTGAATCAGGTGCGTGTCGATTTGCTGTTGAAGCAGAATCGCTCTGCCGATGCCGAGAAAGCACTGGAAGGTCTGTTGAAATCGCGGCCGAACGATCCGGACGTCTGGTACCAAGTTGCCGAGACCCGTGGTTTGTCGGGCAACATCATCGGTTTGCATCAGGCTCGCGCCGAATACTTCGCGCTGGTTGGCGATTACCGTCAGGCGATCCAGCAACTCGACTTTGCCAAGCGCAAGGCCGGCAACAACTTCCCGTTGTCGTCACGCATCGATGCCCGTCAGCGCGAGCTGATGGAGCAGGAACGCATGATCAAGGACATGATGGGCTGAGTTTTATCCAGCAACACAAAATCTTCTGACACAAAAAAACCGCCTCTTTCGAGGCGGTTTCTTTTTCACCTTGCCGCTGGTTTATTCAGCCAGTTTGAAGGTGATGAAGCTCGCACGACCCTGACGCAGAACGCGCATCGACACCGAGCGATTCTTCGGCAGCGCTTTGGCGATTTCGCCGAACTCCTTGGTGGAGCCGATGGCCTGGTTGTTCAGGTGCGTGATGACGTCACCCGGTTGCAGACCGATCAGGGCAGCTGGGCCGTCCTGCACTTCCTTGATCACCACACCACCTTTGAGGTCGTAGGTTTTCTTCTGCTCGGCGGTCAGCTCGCCCACGGCAACACCGAGACGGTTGCTGGTGGTTTCAGCGCCAGACTTCGGCAGTGCATCCAGTTCTTTGTCTTCGTCCGGGATGGCGCCAACAGTCAGTTCGACGTTCTTGCGCTTGCCTTCACGAATCACTTCCAGATTGGCTTTGGCGCCAGCCTTCAGTGCGCCAACCAGGTGCGGCAGGTCAGCGGACATAACGATCGGCTGACCGTTCATGCTCAGAATCACGTCGCCGACTTGCAGGCCGCCCTTGGCTGCCGGGCCGTCATCCTGAATCTGTGCAACCAGCGCACCGGCCGGTTTCTCCAGACCGAACGACTCGGCCAGATCCTTGTTCACTTCCTGGATGACCACACCCAACCAGCCACGGCTGACCTTGCCGCCGCTTTTCAGCTGATTGGAAACATCCATCGCCACATCGATCGGGATGGCGAACGACACGCCCATGAAGCCACCGGAACGGGTGTAGATCTGCGAGTTGATGCCGACCACTTCACCGTTCAGGTTGAACAGCGGGCCACCGGAGTTGCCCGGGTTGATCGGCACGTCGGTCTGGATAAATGGCACGTAGTTTTCGTTCGGCAGACTGCGGCCGACGGCGCTGACGATGCCTTGGGTCACGGTGTGGTCAAAGCCGAATGGCGAACCGATCGCGACAACCCACTGGCCGGCTTTCAGATCCTGGGATTTGCCGAGTTTGAGTACTGGCAGGTCTTTGCCTTCGATTTTCAGCAGGGCCACGTCGGAACGCGGGTCGGTGCCGATCAGCTTGGCTTTCATTTCGCTGCGATCAGCCAGACGCACGAGAATTTCGTCTGCATCAGCGATCACATGGTTGTTGGTCAGGATGTAGCCATCCGGGGAAATGATGAAGCCTGAACCCAGCGACTGCGCTTCACGCTGACGACCGCCACCGCCCGGCGAGCGCTGCTGAGGCGGCATGCCGCGCTCGAAGAACTCGCGCAGCATCGGCGGCAAGCCTTCCAGATCCGGCATCTGTTGGTTCACTTTGCGATCCGGCAGTTTCTGCGTGGTACTGATGTTCACCACGGCCGGCGACGCTTGTTCGACCAGTTGCGTGAAGTCCGGCAGGTCGGCTGCTTGTGCAGCAGGCACCGCCTGACCGAGCAATAGCACGGTGGCAAAAATGGACAGATAAGATTTCAAGCTAGGTATCGACATACAGCTCCCGTTACGACGAGCAGGTTTAAGCGATATGGAACAAGAATCACCGGCAACCACAGGCTGGCGCTTTTATTCCAGGAACAACTACAAGGCCAGAGCCGTGAGGCTCTGACCTATAAAAAATTTTCGGGTTATTTGCAAATGAAAATGCTCAGCAAACATTTCATCTCCGTCTCGACGAAGAAGTGGTAGTGACTGGAATCAGCTCACTGCTTGCTGGTGGCGGCACTGTCGTTTCGCATCGACAAGGCGATCCGTTCGGCGGTGCCGATTGGAATCTCGCCAACCACGGTCACCATCATTTCGCCTTCGGGTGTGGTCAGGCGACGGGAAACGGCAACGGTCGGGCCCAGTTGAGTCCGGGTGTCGGTGACGGTCGCGCCGTTCAACGGTTCAAGGAACACCGAAAAACGTGCCAGGCCATCGTCATACATCAGGCTGTTGACCTGTGTTTTGGTTTGCGGATCTTTGTGCGAGGTGCTGCTGGTCAGTTCGAAACCGGGCGGCAACCAGTCCGAACGCCAGACCTGGGCGGTCTTGACGGCGGAGGCCTTGTCGCTGTCCAGCGTCACAGCCTTGCAACCGGCATCGGCTTGCAAGTCTTTGTCGGACGGGACTTCGTCGGTATCGAGACTGGTGAACTGGAAACGTTCGAGCAACTGACCCTTGTCATTCAACAGCAATGACTTGAGCGGCAGGCCCGTCTGCTTATCCAGATGCAATTCAAAACCGTAACGGTGCTGGTCACGAGGCGTCAGTGAAACAATCACTGCATCGCGACCGGCCACGCGCGACTTGCCGATGACAGCAAGGTCATACCAGTTTTTCAGCTTTTTAGGATCCAGGGCACGAGCGGTCGAGTTGGGAGAATCCCCCAGCCCCGCGATTAGGGTGCCGCTGACGCATTGAGTGTGTCCATCAATGCGCACGACCTCCTGAGCCGAGCCGTCGAGCTGAAGCAAACGCTCGCGGACTTGACCGTTCTGGACGCGATGCCAGATGTTATGGGTAGAAAAACTACCGTTACGCTCGTAAACAAAAGTACCGTGAAAGCTTTGCTGCTGCTCGGCCTGGCCCAGACGGGTCAACCAGTCCTGGGCCTCATCGGCATGGGCTGGAACAATGAACCAGCCACTGAGCAGAAGCGAAAGTAGAGGTATGGCGCGCATGATCCTCCTTAACGGTTTTCCAGGCTTGCGGCACGTGCGTATGGCAGCGCGCTTTCAGTACCTTTCAATGCAGCCTGCTGAGCGTGCTGACGCAGGTAACCTGGCAGACGCTGATCGTGCCAGCCTGGCTGACCTTGCAGTACGCCGTTGGCCATAGGGCCAGTGGCTTCCGAGCTCTCGCTGTAGCCTGCCAGAACAGCCGGGCCTTTCACCTGAGGGGTGGCCAGGGTTGTCTGGTTGCTTTGCTGAGCCAGTTCCACACCAGCGATTTCGTCCTGGTTGTACAGGCGAACACCGGCCAGAACGGCAACAGTTACCGAGGCTGCAACAGCCAGACGGCCAAGGTTGCGCCATGGGCTGCGGGATACTTTGGCCGGAGCCGTTTCGTCTTCCAGCGCAGCAGACACTGCCGCAGCGATGTCCAGACGTGGCAGCAGCAGATCCTTGTGCATGGCTGCCCGAGCGATCTGGTAACGAGCCCAGGTCTCACGGGTTTCGACGTCATCAAGTGCATTAATCACTCGACGCAATTCCAGTTCGTCCGCTTCGTTATCCATCACTGCGGACAGCGATTCCTGCAGGGCTTCACGACTCATGGCGTTCCTCTCTTGGCTATCGCCGCTGTCTCAGTTTTCCTGCAACAACGGCTGCAGGGCTTTATCGATGGCCTCCCGAGCGCGGAAAATCCGGGAGCGCACGGTACCCACCGGACACTGCATGACGCTCGCAATGTCCTCGTAACTCAGACCATCGAATTCACGTAAAGTTAACGCCGTACGCAAATCCTCTGGCAGTTGCTGGATGGTTCGATGGACGGTGCCTTCGATCTCATCCCGCAGCAACGCACGTTCTGGTGATTCGAGATCCTTGAGGCCGTGATCGCCGTCGTAGAACTCCGCATCCTCTGAACTTACATCGCTATCCGGCGGCCGACGGCCGCGAGAAACCAGGTAGTTCTTTGCCGTGTTAATGGCAATACGGTACAGCCACGTATAAAACGCACTGTCGCCGCGAAAGTTTCCAAGTGCTCGATACGCCTTGATAAAGGCTTCCTGAGCCACGTCCTGGGCTTCATGGGTGTCGTGCACAAAACGCACGATCAACCCGAGAATCTTGTGCTGATATTTCAGCACCAACAGATCGAAAGCTCGCTTGTCGCCGCGTTGAACGCGCTCGACCAGCTGCTGATCCTCTTCCTGGGTTAGCATGAACACTCCTCGATAAGCCCGAAGGAGACTTGCATAACTAAACGACCAGACTTGCAAACATAGACTCGGGCTTTTCGCAAAAGTTCTCCCCCTCCAGGCAAGTTTCCTGCGGGCTCTGATTTGGCACGCACGAAAAACGCAGCACGGGATGAACCGGCTGCGCGAATAATCTTGTTATCGGTTTCGCCGGGCAGGAATCCAACCGCAGATTCCGCACTGAAGCCGACACGTCCCTTGTTTCTGGCACCGACTATTGATCTTGGGCCTTTGGCAAAAGTTCCAATTATTTATAGCCGTACCCACCCGACATTGGGCAACCCTGGGCGGAAAAAGGCTGTTTCAGCGCCGATACAGTCGTCTTTTCCCAAAACCGGCGAAAAAAACTTCCGACGAAGCACCCGGTTTTTCCCGTCACAGTAGTTTCACAATGCCATATAGGCCCGGCTATTGTGCCGCCCCACCCCTCTATATACTAGTGGGCTGTGTGGCTGACTTGACTCGCCGATCCAGGCGAATCGCGCCACCCCCGACCCGGGTCGCTTTGAGCGGAATCCTGTAATGAGCCAACAATTCCAACATGATGTTCTGGTCATTGGCAGCGGCGCTGCCGGTTTGAGTCTCGCGCTGACCCTGCCGGGTCATTTGCGCATTGCCGTATTGAGCAAAGGCGATCTAGCCAACGGTTCGACCTTCTGGGCCCAGGGTGGCGTTGCCGCCGTGCTGGACGATACCGATACTGTCGAATCCCACGTCGACGACACCCTGAATGCTGGCGGTGGTCTGTGCCACGAAGACGCCGTGCGTTTCACCGTCGAACACAGCCGTGAAGCCATTCAGTGGCTGATTGACCAAGGTGTGCCATTCACCCGCGACGAACAGTCCGGCACTGAAGACGGTGGATTTGAATTTCACCTGACCCGCGAAGGCGGCCACAGCCATCGACGCATCATTCATGCCGCCGATGCCACCGGCGCCGCCATCTTCAAAACCTTACTGGCCCAAGCCAAAGAGCGTTCGAACATCGAACTGCTCGAACAGCGCGTTGCCGTTGATCTGATTACCGAACGCCGCTTGGGCATGGAAGGCGATCGTTGCCTCGGCGCCTATGTGCTGAACCGCAAGACTGGCGAAGTCGACACCTACGGCGCACGATTCGTGATCCTCGCGTCGGGCGGCGCCGCCAAGGTCTACCTCTATACCAGCAACCCCGATGGCGCTTGCGGCGACGGCATCGCCATGGCCTGGCGTTCGGGCTGCCGCGTGGCGAATCTGGAATTCAACCAGTTTCACCCAACCTGCCTGTATCACCCGCAAGCGAAAAGCTTCCTTATTACCGAAGCCCTGCGTGGCGAAGGCGCCCATCTGAAGCTGCCCAACGGCGAACGCTTCATGTATCGCTTCGACAAGCGCGCCGAACTGGCCCCGCGCGACATCGTCGCCCGCGCCATCGACCATGAAATGAAGCGTCTGGGCGTCGACTGCGTTTATCTCGACATCAGCCACAAACCCGAAGAATTCATCAAAAGCCACTTCCCGACTGTTTATGAGCGCTGCCTCGGTTTCGGCATCGACATCACTAAACAGCCCATCCCGGTCGTCCCCGCCGCGCATTACACCTGTGGCGGCGTGATGGTCGATCAGCAAGGCCGCACCGATGTGCCGGGTTTGTATGCGATCGGCGAAACCAGTTTCACCGGCCTGCACGGCGCCAACCGCATGGCCAGCAACTCGCTGCTGGAGTGCTTCGTCTATGCCCGTTCGGCGGCGGCGGACATTCTTGCGCAACTCGACGATATCGATGCGCCAAGCGCCCTGCCCGTCTGGGACGCCAGCCAGGTCACCGACTCCGACGAAGACGTGATCATTGCGCACAACTGGGATGAGCTGCGCCGGTTCATGTGGGACTACGTCGGCATCGTGCGCACCAACAAGCGCTTGCAACGGGCGCAGCACCGCGTGCGTTTGCTGCTGGACGAGATCGACGAGTTCTACAGCAACTATAAAGTCAGCCGCGACCTGATCGAGCTGCGCAATCTGGCGCAAGTGGCGGAATTGATGATCAGCTCAGCCATGGAGCGCAAGGAAAGTCGCGGTCTGCATTACACCCTCGACTACCCGAACCTGCTGCCCGAAGCACTCGACACTATTCTGATACCGCCCACCTACGCCGGCTGAACTTGAGCCGCACTCGCAGGCGTCGATGCATATCGGCGACCTGCGAATCTCGCGGCACACAGATCGATCTGACCCGCCACTCGCCGCGTAAACGAAAGCGCAGCACCACGATCAATGGCAGCGCCAGACTGTCCGGGCGCAGTTGCACCGCTTGCCAGCCATCCGCACGATTCCACAATTGCCAGCCATCGGCATCACGGCGCAATCCGCAGAATGCTGTTGGATGGCTGAGCAAAATCTGCCGTGGCACCACCCAAACACCATGCAGCAGACAAGCAGAAGCCCCGAGCAGACTTGCCCAGAGTGGAATAGATAGAAGAAACAAAGCACCCAGTGCGAACGCCTGGGCCAACAGATACGCCGCCAGCAACTGCCGTGAGGCATGCCAGCGGCATTCGAACGTATTACTTGGGCTGGACACGATCCAGGATCATGCGAACCATGCGCTGCAGTTCCGGATCTTCAGACTCGCTGCGCTCCATGAACCAGCCGAACATGTCCTGATCCTCGCACGTCAGCAGACGCACATACAGATCGCGATCCACCTGATTCAACGTCGCGTAGACCTCCTTCACGAACGGCACCAGCAACACGTCAAGCTCAAGCATGCCGCGACGGCTGTGCCAAAAGAGGCGATTCAGTTCAACTTGTTCGACCATGGGGCCCTCCTCAAATTTGGCGGCAAGTATACAGCCCCCAAGCGGGTCGCACAGTCGGCTTTGGTCGGGCACCACCGATCCTTTATCAACTACCCATTTCAACAACGCACCCTTATGATGTGCCCCAGACTTTTTACCCTGCGAAGACCCATGGCCGATTCTGCTTTTTTCTGCACCCTGTCTCATGAAGGCGTTCTCGCGGTTCGCGGCGCGGATGCCGGAAAATTCCTGCAAGGCCAGCTGACCTGCAACCTCAATTACCTCAGTGACACCAAGGCCAGCCTTGGCGCGCGCTGCACGCAGAAAGGCCGGATGCAGTCGAGTTTCCGCATTCTGCTCGAAGGTGACGGCGTGGTGCTGGCGATGGCCAGTGAGTTGCTCGAGCCGCAATTGGCCGATCTGAAAAAATACGCGGTGTTCTCCAAATCGAAACTGAACGACGAAAGCGCCGCCTGGGTGCGTTTTGGTCTGGCGCACGCTGACGCTACCCTGAGCAGCCTTGGTCTGGACTTGCCGGCAGAAACCGACAGTGTCGTGCGCAACGAAGGGTTGATTGCGATTCGCGTCTCGCCGGATCGCGCCGAACTGTGGGTACCGGCCGATCAAGCCGATGCGATCAAATCCAGACTGTCCGCCGCACTGCCAGAAGCCGCGTTGAATCAATGGCTGCTGGGCCAGATCCGTGCCGGTATCGGTCAGGTCATGCCGAGCACGCGCGAGCTGTTCATTCCGCAGATGCTCAATCTGCAAGCCGTCGGTGGCGTAAGCTTCAAGAAAGGCTGCTACACCGGCCAGGAAATCGTCGCGCGCATGCAGTACCTCGGCAAACTCAAACGTCGCCTGTATCGCTTGAGCCTAGACGCGAGCGAACTGCCAGAGCCTGGCACACAGCTGTTCGCGCCGAGCCACAACAGCTCCATCGGTGAAGTGGTGCTGGCCGCCAACGCCGAGCAAAACATTGAACTCCTGGCGGTGCTGCAGGCCGAAGCTGCCGAAGCGGGCGATCTGCATCTGGGCAGCCTTGAAGGGCCTGCATTGCAAGTGCTCGATTTGCCCTACGAACTGGATCGCGACCGCGAAATCCAGCGTTGATCGCAGCCTGGTTGCAACACCCTAGAGAGTCCAAATGAGCGAACTGGCGGAAAAGGTCCAACGGGATTTGGTTGAGGCCATCGATAACGATGACCTGGTTCTGCCAACGTTGCCGGAAGTGGCCCTGCAAATTCGCAAGGCTGCCGAAGATCCGGAAATCAGTGTCAGCGACCTGAGCAAAGTCATCGGTCGCGACACCGCGCTGTCGGCGCGCCTGATCAAAGTGGTCAACAGCCCGCTACTGCGCGCCGCGCAGGAAGTCACCGACCTGCACACCGCGATCACGCGGCTGGGCATCAACTACAGCAGCAACCTGGCGATCGGTCTGGTGATGGAGCAGATTTTCCACGCCCGCTCCGAGGTGGTCGAACAGAAAATGCGTGAAGTCTGGCGTAGCAGTCTGGAGATCGCCGGGGTCAGCTACGCGCTGTGCCGCCGTTACACCCAGCTCAAGCCGGATCAAGCGGCGCTGGGCGGGCTGGTGCATCAGATTGGTGTGCTGCCAATTCTGACTTACGCCGAAGATCACTACGAGTTGCTGTCGGATCCGGTCAGCCTCAACCATGTGATCGACCGCATTCATCCGTTGCTCGGTGACAAATTGCTGCGGGTCTGGGAGTTTCCGGAACGGCTGGTGGAATTGCCGGGGCGTTATCAGGATTTCAAACGCGATTCGACGCAGATTGATTATGTCGATCTGGTGCAGGTGGCGAATCTGCATTGCCGTAAAAGCACCGATCATCCGTTTGCGCGGATTGATCTGACGACTGTGCCGGCGTTCAGGAAGTTGGGGATAGATCCGGAGAACAGAGCGCTGTGCGTGGATCTGGAAGAATCGCGGTCGATGTTTTACTGATCTGAAACCTTGGTGAAGCCATCGCGAGCAGGCTCACTCCTACAGGAGACCGCATTCCAATGTAGGAGTGAGCCTGCTCGCGAAGAGGCCATCAAAGGCGTCGCAATCACCCGGCAACAAAACTGACCCGCACCTTCAACCCCGCCTCCTCGCCATCATGCAGACTGATCTGCGCCAGATGCGCCCGGCAAATCTCGCCGACAATCGCCAGTCCCAACCCTGACCCGGCCACCTGCTGATTACGCCGGTAAAACCGTTCAAACACCCGATCACGCTCTTCCAGCGGAATCCCCGGTCCGTCGTCTTCAACCTCAAGCACTGCCGGCGCTGTCACGCGCAGAATCACATTGCCGCCCGGCGGTGTGTGCGCCAAGGCGTTATCCACCAGATTGCTCAGCAACTCGTTGAGCAACGTCGGCTCACCGCGCAACCACACCGGCTCGTCCGCTTCCAATGCCAACGCAACACCGCGTTTGTGCGCCAGCGGCGCCATGGCCATGCCCAACTCTCGCGCCAACTGGCTAAGGTCGAGTAACTGCGCGCCACCCTCGGCAATCGCCCGCGCGCCGTTTTCAACACGTGCCAGCGACAGCAACTGGTTGGCCAAATGAGTCAGGCGATCGGTGCTTTGCGCTGAAGATTCCAACGTCGTGCGCCACGTCTCGGGTTCGTTCGAGCGCAGCCCCAACTCAAGTCGCGCCTTTAATGCGGCCAACGGTGTGCGCAACTCATGCGCGGCATCGGCAATGAACTGCGCCTGACGCTCGAACTGCACGCGCAACCGCTCGGTGAAATGGTTGAGCCCGCGCACCAAAGGCCACAACTCATGCTGCACTTCCACCAGCGGCAATGGCCGCAAATCATCGGGCTGACGCTCTTCCACCGCCGTGCGCAAACGCTCCAGCGGGCGCAACGCCGCACTGACGGCGAACCAGACGAGCAGCAACGCGCCAATCGCCAACATGCCCAGACGCAGCAACGTATCGGCGGCAAGACTGCGCGCCATGCTCACGCGCGCCTCGTCGGTTTCGGCGACACGGATTTCCGCCATGCCGTTCATGTTCGGTTCGGTAACGGCTTTCAGCAGGCTGACCACGCGAACGTTTTGGCCCTTGTAAGTGGCGTTGTAAAAACGTGCCAGCGCCGGATAACTATCAGTTCGAGGCGTGCCCGGTGGCGGGCCGGGCAGATTTTCGTAACCGGAAATCAGCTTCTGATGGATGTCGTTGACCTGGTAATAGATACGCCCGGCGCTGTCGTAGGCGAAGGTATCGAGGGCCACGTAAGGCACATCGGCACTGAGGCTGCCATCGCGTTGCGACAACCCTGCGGCGATGGTGCGCGCCGAGGCCAGCAGCGTGCGGTCGTAGGCAGTGTCGGCGGCTTCGCGACCATTCCAGTACGCGCTCAATCCGCTGGCGAGCATCAAAACCACCAGCAACAGAGCGAGGTTCCACAGCAACCGCCAGCGCAGGCTGCTGGGCTTATGCATCACGGCTTTCCAGCAGGTAACCGAGGCCGCGGAAGGTGACGATCGCTACGGGTTGACCATCCAGTTTTTTGCGCAAGCGATGCACGTAGATTTCGATGGCGTCGGGGCTGGCTTCTTCGTCGAGACCGAACACCTGCGCGGCCAGTTGCTCCTTGCTCATCACGCGGCCCGGTCGGGCGATCAGCGCTTCCAGTACGGCTTGCTCGCGGGAGGTCAGCGTCAGCAATTCTTCGCCGAGGCTGAAGCGTCGTGTGTCGAGATCATAGGCCAGCACACCGCAGCGCTGCTGGCGTTCGCCGCCGAGCACACTGCGGCGCAACAAGGCTTTGACCCGCGCCTCCAGCTCTGTCAGTTCGAACGGTTTGGCGAGGTAATCGTCAGCGCCGAGATTGAGGCCGTGCACGCGATCTTTCACATCACTGCGCGCGGTCAGCATCAGCACCGGCAGGTTTTTGCCGCGTGCGCGCAACCGCGCCAGCACTTCAAAACCGTCCATGCGCGGCAGGCCGACATCGAGGATCGCCACGGCGTACTCCTCGCTGCTCAAGGCCAGATCAGCGGCCACGCCATCGTGCAACACGTCCACGGTCAGACCGGTGCTCTTGAGCGCCTGGGCAACACTTTCGGCCAGTTGCAGATGGTCTTCGACGAGCAGGACACGCATGGATTTTTACCTCGTTCAGGGATGGCCGACGCCACTCTTTGCCGCGGAGTTTACAGCCGCAACCGCCGCTGTGAAGCCCGAAAACCGTGAAAGTCAGCTGAAAGGTTAGTGAAAGGTTAGCCGGTTAGAGTCGGCCCACGGACAGTCCCGACTGCCGTCGCTGCTGCCACACAGCGATACGAAAAACGCCACGAAGCGTTTTCGACCAATAAGAACAATAAACGGAGTACACCCGCATGCCGTCCATGCAGCCTCAGGCGTCCACGCCTGTTCGCCCTTCCCGTTTCAGCCACACCGCCCTCGCCAGTGCCGCCGCCCTTGCCGGTTTTTCGCCGCTGAGTTTTGCCGACTTCATTGAAGACAGCAGCGCCACCTTCGAAACCCGCAACATGTATTTCAACCGCGACTTCCGCGATGGCACCAGCGCCCAGCAATCCAAGCGTGACGAATGGGCCCAGGGTTTCATGCTCAATCTGCAATCGGGATACACCGATGGCACCGTCGGTTTTGGTGTCGATGCGCTGGGCATGCTCGGCGTCAAACTCGATTCCAGCCCGGATCGCACCGGCACCGGCCTGCTGCCGACCCACGATGACGGACGCGCGGCGGACGAATACTCCAAGCTCGGCCTGACCGGCAAAGTGAAAATCTCCGCCACCGAACTGAAAATCGGCAGCCTGATTCCTGAGCTGCCGATTCTCAAACCGAACGACGGACGCATCCTGCCGCAGACGTTTGAAGGCGGTTTGCTGACCTCCAAAGAGATCAAAAACCTGACCTTCACCGGTGGCCGACTGGAGAAAGCCAAGGATCGCGACAGCACCGATTTCGAGGACATTGCCCTCAACAACAAGAACAGCCGTTTCGCCGGTACCGCTGCCGGCAAGCACTTCGACTTTGGCGGCGTCGATTACAAGTTCACCGACAAGATCACCGGCAGTTACCACTTCGCGCAACTCGACGAAGTCTACAACCAGCACTTCTTCGGCCTGGTCGCCTCGCGGCCGATGGGCCCGGGCACGTTCGCCACTGATCTGCGTTTCGCCGTCAGTGATGATCAGGGCGCGGCCCGTGGTGGCGAGATCGACAACCGCTCGCTCAACGGTCTGGTCAGCTATGCACTGAGCGGCCACAAGTTCAGCGCCGGTTATCAACACATGTCCGGCGATAGCGCGTTCCCGTATGTCGATGGCAGCGATCCATACCTGGTCAACTTCGTGCAGATCAACGACTTCGCCGGCGCGGAAGAACGCTCCTGGCAGGCACGTTACGACTTCGACTTCGCCAAACTCGGCATCCCCGGCCTGACCTTCATGAGCCGCTACTTGAGCGGTGACAACATCAAGCTCAAGACCGGCGAGGAAGGCAAAGAGTGGGAGCGCAACACCGAGATCAAATATGTAGTACAAAGCGGCGCTTTGAAGGATGTCGCCGTGCGTTTGAGGAATGCCACTTACCGTTCCAATTACTCGGCTCGCGATGCAGACGAAGTGCGTTTGTTGGTGAGCTATAGCGTTGCTCTTTGGTAATTGATTGAAATGCCTTGGCGCTGTGATCGGAAGATCAAAAGATCGCAGCCTTCGGCAGCTCCTACACAAAAAGCCCTTACAACAAGAAATCTGTGGAGAGACCAATGAATTTTTCACTGCGTAAAGTTGCTTTGGCGGCCGGCATGATGCTAGTGGCCGGGCAGTTGATGGCCGAACCGAAACGTCCGGAGTGTATCGCTCCGGCCTCGCCCGGCGGTGGTTTTGACCTGACCTGCAAACTGGTGCAGAGCGCACTGGTCAACCAGAAACTGCTGAGCAAACCGATGCGCGTGACCTACATGCCTGGTGGCGTCGGCGCGGTGGCGTACAACGCGGTGGTCGCTCAGCGTCCGGCCGATGCCGGCACGCTGGTGGCGTGGTCGAGCGGTTCGTTGCTGAACCTGGCCCAAGGCAAGTTCGGTCGTTTCGATGAAACCAACGTGCGTTGGCTGGCAGCCGTCGGCACCAGCTACGGCGCCATCGCAGTGAAAAACGATTCTCCCTACAAGACCCTCGACGATCTCGTTCAAGCGCTGAAGAAAGATCCAGGCTCGGTGGTGATCGGTTCCGGCGGCACCGTCGGCAGCCAGGACTGGATGCAAACCGCGCTGATCGCCAAGGCAGCCGGGATCAACCCGCGTGAGTTGCGTTACGTCGCCCTCGAAGGTGGTGGCGAAATCGCTACCGCCCTGCTCGGCGGCCACATCCAGGTCGGCAGTACCGACATCTCCGACTCCATGCCGCACATCCAGAGCGGCGACATGCGTTTGCTCGCAGTGTTCTCTGACAAACGCCTCGACGAGCCGGAAATGAAAGACATCCCGACCGCTCGCGAGCAAGGCTACGACATCGTCTGGCCGGTGGTGCGCGGGTTCTACCTGGGGCCAAAAGTCAGCGACGAAGACTACGCCTGGTGGAAAGACTCGTTCGACAAACTGCTGGCCTCCGACGAGTTCGCCAAGCTGCGCGATCAGCGTGAACTGTTCCCGTTCGCCATGACCGGCCCGGAGCTGGACACCTACGTGAAGAAGCAAGTTGCCGACTACAAAGTGCTGGCCAAAGAGTTCGGCCTGATCCAGTGATCGCCTCTGTCTAGCGGCTGCGTTCCCGATTGCGGGGACGCGGCACAGGAGCTCCCATGCTTATTCAACGCATTTTCGCCTCGGTGCTGTTGCTGGTCTGTGTCGGCCTGGCACTGATGGCATGGCCGTACCAAGCGGCTTTTTCCTACGAACCGGTCGGCCCGCGCGCCTTCCCGCTGCTGATGCTCGGCCTGATGGGCGCGGCACTGTTGTACATGGTGTTTCGCCCGGCACCGATCAAACACAGCGAGGACGAGCCGCCACTGGATCGCGAAACCCTGACCAAGATTGCTATCTGCGTCGCCCTGCTGCTGGTGTTCGCCGGTCTGTTCGAACCGCTGGGTTTCATCCTCAGCAGCATCCTCATCGGCATTCCGATGGCGCGCCTGTATGGCGGTCGCTGGATGCCGAGCATCGTAGTCACCACGCTGATGGCCATCGGTCTGTACCTGCTGTTCGACCGTGTGATGGACGTTCCGCTGCCCCTTGGCCTGCTCGACGTGCTGGAGAACTGATATGGATACCCTCGGTTATTTGGGCCAAGGCTTCGGCGTTGCGCTGAGCCCGTACAACCTGGTCACGGCCCTGACCGGCACGCTGATCGGCACCGTCGTTGGCTTGCTCCCGGGCCTCGGCCCGATCAACGGCGTGGCACTGCTGATCCCGATTGCCTTTGCTCTTGGTTTGCCGCCGGAATCGGCGCTGATTCTGTTGGCAGCGGTGTATCTGGGTTGCGAATACGGCGGCCGGATCAGCTCTATTTTGCTGAATATTCCGGGCGAAGCATCGACCGTGATGACCACCCTCGACGGTTACCCGATGGCCCGCAAAGGTCTGGCCGGTGTAGCGCTGTCGTTGTCGGCGTGGAGTTCGTTCATCGGTGCATTTATCGCCACTTGCGGCATGGTGCTGTTCGCCCCGCTGCTGGCGAAATGGGCGATAGCCTTCGGCCCGGCGGAATACTTCGTGTTGATGGTGTTTGCGATTGTCTGTCTCGGCGGCATGGCCGGTGATCGACCGTTGAAAACCTTCATTGCGGCGTTGATCGGACTGTTCCTGTCGAGCGTTGGCATCGACGCCAACAGCGGCGTTTACCGCTTTACCGGCGACAACATTCACCTGACTGACGGCATTCAATTCGTCGTGCTGGTGCTGGGCCTGTTCTCGGTCAGTGAAATTCTGTTGCTGCTGGAGAAAACCCATCGCGGCCAGGAAGCAGTGAAGGCGACCGGGCGCATGATGTTCAACTTCAAGGAAGCGTCTTCGGTGTTCGTGGTGAACATTCGCTGCGGCCTGCTTGGTTTCATCATGGGCGTGTTGCCGGGTGCTGGCGCGACGCTGGCCAGCGCCGTGGCGTACATGACCGAAAAACGCATCGCCGGTGCCAGCGGCAAATTCGGTCAGGGTGATGCCCGTGGCCTCGCTGCTCCGGAAACCGCTATCGGTGCGTCGGCTTGTGGTGCTTTGGTGCCGATGCTGACGTTGGGTGTGCCAGGTTCGGGCACCACGGCGGTGATGATCGGCGCCCTGTCGCTGTACAACATCACCCCGGGCCCGCTGCTGTTCCAGCAACAACCGGACATCGTCTGGGGCCTGATCGCCTCGTTGTTCATTGCCAACATCATGCTAGTGATCCTCAACATCCCGATGATCCGCATCTTCACCCGCATCCTTGCCGTGCCGAACTGGGCTCTGGTGCCGGTGATCGCGATCATCACCGGGATCGGCGTTTATGCGGTACACGCCACTACGTTCGACCTGTTCCTGATGGTCGGCATCGGCATCTTCGGTTACATCCTGCGCAAGCTCGACTTCCCGTTGTCGCCGGTACTGCTGGGCTTCATCCTCGGCGGTCTGATGGAGCAGAACCTGCGTCGTGCGTTGTCGATCTCTAATGGCGCACTGGAGATCCTCTGGTCTAGCCCGATCACCTTCGGTGTCTGGGTGCTGACCGCGCTGATGCTGGCCTTCCCGCTGATCCGCATCTGGCGCAAACGTTCGGTCGCGCGTCGCGCCATTGCCGATGTTTGATCGCGCCTCACTGAAATCCTGGTGGGGAACCCCGCTGGTCGGTCTGCTCGGCGGTTACCTCGCCAGCCAGATCGGCTGGCCACTGCCGTGGATGGTCGGCTCGTTGCTGGCGATCATCCTCGTGCGCTGCCTGACCCCGTGGCAACTCACCGAGATTCCTGGCGGCCGCAAGTGTGGTCAGTGGATCGTCGGGATTGGCATCGGGCTGCACTTCACCCCGGTGGTGATGGAGCAGGTGCTCAGTCATTTCGGCTTGATCTTCTTCGGTGCGCTGGTCACCAGTGTGTCGGCGGTGGTCGGCGTGTGGTTGATGCGCCGCACCGGTGAGGATCGCGCCACGGCGTTTTTCTCGAGCATGCCCGGCGGCTCCGGCGAGATGGTCAACCTCGGTGCGCGCAATGGCGCGATGCTTAGCCATGTGGCGGCGGGGCAAAGTTTGCGGGTGTTGGTGGTGGTGCTGTGCGTGCCGGCGGCGTTCAAGTATTTGCTCGGCGACGGCAACCCGATTTCTCACGCTGGCAGCGTCGATTGGCGCTGGCTGGCGATTCTGTTTCCGGCGGGCGGTTTGCTCGCTTGGCTTTGGCAGCGATTGCGCCAACCCAATCCGTGGCTGTTCGGGCCGTTGCTGGTGAGTGCGACGGTGAGCATTGGCTGGGATCTGCACATTGGTTTGCCGGATGGTGGCAGCCAGATTGGCCAGTGGTTGATTGGCAGCGGCTTGGGTTGTCACTTCAACCGGCAGTTCTTTCGGCGTGCGCCTTCATTCATGGGGCGGACGTTGATTGGCACGGCACTGACCATGTTGATCGCCACACTGGCGGCGTTAGGGTTGAGTGCGCTGACGCATCTGGATCTGCGTTCGCTGACGCTGGGCATGATGCCTGGCGGGATTGCCGAGATGAGTCTGACGGCGGAGACGCTGCAATTGTCAGTGCCGCTGGTGACGGCGATGCAGGTGATGCGGTTGTTGTTTGTGCTGTTTCTGGCGGAGCCGTTGTTCAAGTACTGGAATCGCAATCCCGAATAAAACCGAGTTGCCCTTTTCGCGAGCAGGCTCGCTCCCACATGATCGTTCCCACGCTCTGCGTGGGAATGCAGCCCGGGACGCTCCGCGTCCCAAGCGGACGCAGAGCGTCCATTGAGGCATTCCCACGCAGAGCGTGGGAACGAGATTACGCGACAGGCGGCAAGCGCCACTCGATCGGCGTCTCGCCATTCTGTTCAAGAAACTTGTTAGTCCGGCTAAAGTGCCCACACCCCAAAAACCCGCGATAAGCCGACAACGGCGACGGATGCACTGACGTCAGCACCAGGTGCTTGGTCGCGTCGATCAGCTTCTGCTTGCTCTGCGCATGCGCGCCCCAGAGCATGAACACCAGATGCGGTTGGCGCTCGCTGACCAGTTCAATGATCCGGTCAGTGAAAAACTGCCAACCCTTGTCCTTGTGCGCATTGGCGTTGGCGCGTTCGACGGTCATGGTGGTGTTGATCATCAACACGCCCTGATCGGCCCAGCTCTGCAAGTAGCCATGAGTGGGAATGTCGATGTTGAGGTCGCGTTTCAACTCTTTATAAATGTTGACCAGCGACGGCGGCGCCGGCACGCCCGGTTGCACCGAGAAGCACAGGCCATGGGCCTGACCCGGGCCGTGATACGGATCCTGGCCGAGGATCACCACCTTCACTTTATCCAGCGGCGTCGAGTTCAAGGCATTGAAAATCATCGGCCCCGGCGGGTAGATTTCCTTGCCGGCCGCCCGCTCCTGCTGCAGAAAATTGCGCAACTCTGTCATGTAGGGCTGGTCGAACTCAGCACGCAGTGCCTCCTTCCAGCTCGGTTCGAGTTTGATACGGTCGTCAGCAGTCATGGTCATACCCGGCAAAAACAATGGGGCGAACCCTAGGAAAGCCGACCACGCTTGTCAATTGATCTGACGCAGATCCGGCACTTTCCCCCACAACGATCATACTGATCGTTCAAATTCCCGATCGAGGTCACGATGAATCTGCACTTCGAAGAACTCACCGGCACCGACGGCGCCCGCATCGGTATCGCCAGCCTGGATGCTGAAAAGTCGCTGAACGCGCTGTCCCTGCCGATGATCAACGCCCTGAGCGACAAACTCGACGCCTGGGCCAAGGATCCACAAATCGTCTGCGTATTGCTGCGCGGCAACGGCGCCAAAGCCTTCTGCGCCGGCGGTGAAGTGCGCAGCCTGGTTGAAGCCTGCCGTGCCCACCCCGGAGAAGTGCCGCCGCTGGCCGCGCAGTTTTTCAGCGCGGAATATCGATTGGATTACAACCTGCATACTTATCCGAAACCGCTGATCTGCTGGGGCCACGGTTATGTGCTGGGCGGCGGTATGGGCCTGTTGCAAGGCGCGAGCACGCGGATCGTCACGCCGAGCAGCCGCTTGGCGATGCCGGAAATCACCATTGGTCTGTATCCGGATGTCGGCGCCAGTTGGTTTCTTGCGCGGCTGCCGGGCAAGCTCGGTTTGTTCCTCGGCCTGACCGGCGCGCACATGAATGGGCGCGATGCGATCGATCTGGATCTGGCCGACCGCTTCCTGCTCGACGAACAGCAACCGGAACTGATCGAAGGCCTGCTCCAGCTCAACTGGCAGGAACAGATCGATCGGCAGCTCAACAGTCTGCTCAAAGCGCTACAACAGGAAGCCGTGGCGCAAATGCCCGAAGCGCAGTGGCTGCCGCGTCGTCAGCAGATCGACGAATTGCTCGACGTCAGCGACGTGGCCTGCGCCTGGAAAGCCATCAGCCTGCAACGCGACAGCAGCGATCCGTTGATCGCCCGGGCCGCGAAGACCATGAGCGAAGGCTCGCCGCTGACCGCGCATCTGGTCTGGGAACAGATCATTCGTGCGCGGCACCTGTCGCTGGCCGAGGTTTTCCAGATGGAATACACCCTGAGCCTCAATTGCTGCCGGCATCCGGAGTTCAGCGAAGGCGTGCGCGCGCGGTTGATCGACAAGGATCAGAAACCGCACTGGCACTGGCCGGACATCAACAACGTGCCGGACGCGGTGGTTGAGGCGCACTTTCACAAGGTTTGGGAAGGTCGGCACCCGTTGGCGGATTTGACGCAGTATTAAAATTCGCGCACAAAAAAAGCGGCGCTTCATGCGCCGCTTTCTGTTTGCGGATGATTACCAGCGGTTGCCACGTCCGTTGTGATCGCCGCGACCGCTGTGTCGGTCGTAGTTGCCACGACCACGGCGATCATTGTCCCAACCGCCGCGACGGTGGCCGTCCCAGTTGCCGCGGTCATTGCCGTGCCAGCGACGGCTTTCGTAGTAGCGTGGGGCCGGTTGATAGTGGCGCGGCGCCGATTGGTAATAACGCGGTTGCTGGTAGTAGCGCGGTGCCGGTTGATAGTAACGCGGCTGGGCGTAATAGCGGCTGCCGCCGTTGTAATAAGTGCCGCCTGTGTTGTAGTAGGCCGGTGCCGGTGACGTGTAAACCTCGGAGCTGTAATACGAGTCCGCGTAGGAGTAAGGGGCGCAACCGGTAACCGAAAACATCAACGCAGCAAGCAGAAGAATTCGTCTATACATGGCGGCCTCCTGGACCGCGGGTTGGCCGTACCAGCGACGCTGGCAGGCGACAGCCATTTAATCGGTGACTGTCGAAAAATCAGACAGCGTTTTCCGAATCTGGTGCGACCCTGCAACAAGTTGAAACAAGTGATTTATGAAAGCTTGTTCATCCGCCAGACGCGGTCATTCAGCCGCTGATTAATGGTGGCCACCGTGATATCCGCCGCCGTGATAACCGCGTCCGTAACCGCCACGATAACCGTAGCCATACCCGCCGTAGTAATAACGCGGGCCGCCGTAAAAGTAGCGCGGGCCGTAATAACCACCGTAGTAATAGGGCGAGTAGTAACCGGGATAGTAGGAAGGTGCGTAATACACATCGGCGGGTGGCCCGTAGTAATAACAACCGGACAGCCCCAGACCGAGCACTGCGCACAGCAGCACCCGACGCAACGTTTTGTGAGTGAGCATGGCGGCCTCCTGAAAGACCTGCGAGCGCAGTCGGCGCAGGCCGGCTGACACCTGTTTTGACTGGCATTCGCAAACCAAGTGCCAGCCGCAAGATGACATCGGATCAGCGGCATTCACGCTGCATCGCGGTGCATCGGCGCACCAACACAAAGCGCCGCCCCGTCCTTGCCTCAAACCTCGTTCATCCCATAGCCCCGTGCCAGAGCGCTCTCCGTGACTTGGCACGCCTCTCGCTTTAGCAAACCCGTGCAGGAGTCATATCACAGGTTCGCGGCACCACAATTTGCAATGGCTGACTAGGGTTCCGGCTCGCAATCGCGAGTGGCTGGTCCGAGAGTTGGCGACCTCCAGTTGAGGTTACACGGCGGGACAAAAGCCCGGGAGACAAGCCACCGTTCGCGGTGCCGCGTTGCCTTCCTGTCCGCCCTTGATCAACTGGAGAATCCGCCATGACCCGATTACGTTTGCCCGCCCTGCTCGCCGCCGCGTTCGCTGCGCTCATCAGCAGCCAAGCCCCCGCCGCTCAGAAAGATCACTTCAGCGTCTGCTGGACGATTTATGCCGGCTGGATGCCATGGGAATACGCCGGCAGCCAGGGCATCGTCGATAAATGGGCGAAGAAATACGGGATCAAGATCGACGTCGTGCAGCTCAACGATTACGTCGAATCGATCAATCAATACACCGCTGGCCAGTTCGACGGCTGCACCATGACCAACATGGATGCGCTGACCATTCCGGCTGCCGGCGGCGTCGACAGCACGGCGCTGATTGTCAGCGACTTCTCCAACGGCAACGACGGCATCGTCCTCAAGGGCGACGGCAAAAAGGTCACCGACCTCAAGGGCATGGACGTCAATCTGGTCGAACTGTCGGTCTCGCACTACCTGCTGGCCCGCGCGCTGGATTCGGTTGACCTCACCGAGAAAGACCTGAAAGTGGTCAACACCTCCGACGCCGACATCTCCGCCGCATTCAACACCGAACAGGTCAACGCAGTGACGACCTGGAACCCGATGCTCTCGGACATCAAGGCCAAACCGGGCGTGACCGAAGTGTTCAATTCCAGCCAGATTCCCGGCGAGATCATGGACATGATGGTGGTCAACAGCGCCACCCTCAAAGACAACCCGGCACTGGGCAAAGCCCTGACCGGCGCGTGGTTCGAAGTGGTCGATCTGATGAACGCCAAGAACGCCGCGAGCAAGGCTGCGCTGGAGCACATGGCCAAAGCTTCGGGCACCGACCTCGCTGGATTCCAGGCGCAACTCGACACCACCAAACTGTTCGCCACGCCAAGCGAAGCGCTGAACTTCGCCACCAGCCAACAGCTGCCGGAAACCATGCGCAAAGTCGCCGAATTCTCCTTCCAGCACGGCTTGCTCGGTGAAGGCGCAAAAGACACCAGCGCGGTCGGCATGGCCTTCGCCAACGGCGTGACCAGCGGCGACACCGGCAACCTCAAGCTGCGTTTCGATCCGACTTACGTGCAGATGGCTGCCGACGCCAAGCTGTAAGCCACGGAGGATTTGGCCATGCGCCTGATCAATCGCCACCCGGATCGCCCCAGTCGCCTGTTGTTGGTGATCCTGCCGTTCGCTCTGCTGCTGTTCGCCTATTTCATGGGCTCGGCCGAGCGCCTGGCGGACAACCCTAACGACAAACTGCTGCCCAGCGCCGTGCAGATGACCGATGCGGTCAAACGTCTGGCCTTCAATGCCGACAGCCGCACCGGTGACTACCTGTTGTGGCAGGACACCGCGTCGAGTCTGCGGCGCTTGGCCATTGGGCTCGGCATCGCTGCACTCGCCGGGCTGTGCCTGGGCATCGCCGCCGGCACACTGCCGCTGTTCGGCGCGCCGTTGTCGCCATTATTGACGGTGTTGTCGATGGTGCCGCCGCTGGCGATCCTGCCGATTCTGTTCATCGTTTTCGGTCTGGGCGAGTTGTCGAAAATCATGCTGATCGTGATCGGCATCACCCCGGCGCTTGCTCGTGATCTGGAGCAGCGTGCCCGAGAAATCCCGGTCGAACTGCTGATCAAGGCGCAGACCCTCGGCGCCTCGACCTGGACGCTGATGCTGCGCGTGGTGCTGCCGCAACTGTTGCCGCGCTTGCTGATCTCGTTGCGGCTGATGCTCGGCTCGGCGTGGTTGTTCCTGATTGCCGCTGAAGCGATCGCCTCCACTGACGGCCTCGGCTACCGGATTTTTCTGGTGCGGCGTTATCTGGCGATGGACGTGATTCTGCCGTACGTGATGTGGATCACCCTCCTCGCCTGGTTGATGGATTGGGGCCTGAAATACCTGACGCGGCGGGCGTTCCCTTGGTATGAGGGGGCGGCCAAATGAGCTTCATCACCGTGAAAAATGTCTGGCAGCAATACGCCGATCAAGTGGTGCTCGAAGGCTTGAACCTGAATGTCAACGAAGGTGAATTTTGCACCTTGGTCGGCGCCTCCGGTTGCGGCAAATCGACCTTCCTGCGTCTGTTGCTCGGCCAGGAAACGGCGAGTCGCGGCGAGATTCTGCTCGACGGTCAAGCGCTGGCCAGTGAGCCGGATGCCAGCCGAGGCGTGGTGTTTCAGCGCTACTCGGTGTTCCCGCATTTGAACGTGCTCGACAACGTCGCCCTCGGCCTTGAACTGCCGCGTGCGCCGTTGCTGGGGCGGTTGTTCGGCAGCGGCAAACGTGACGCGCGCGAACAGGCTGCGGCGCTGCTGCACAAAGTCGGCCTCGGTCATGCGCTGGACAAGTACCCGGCGCAGTTGTCCGGCGGTATGCAGCAGCGGCTGGCGATTGCTCAGGCGCTGATCATGAAACCGCGCGTGCTGCTGCTCGACGAGCCGTTCGGCGCGCTCGATCCGGGCATCCGTAAAGACATGCACGCCTTGCTGCTGGAGCTGTGGCGCGAGACCAGACTGACCGTGTTCATGGTCACTCATGATCTGTCCGAAGGCTTCAGCCTCGGCACCCGTCTGCTGGTGTTCGACAAGGTGCGCCTCGACCCGCATGCCCCCGGCGCCTATGGCGCACGCATCACCTACGACATCCCTTTGAACAGCGACCGCCGCGCCCAACGCGCCGCCGTCGACGCCCTGCCGTTGCCACTGGCAGGCGCCCTTCGCACCGCTTGAGAGGACTGCTCTGATGAATAAGCCGATGACTGATTCGACTCAACTGTTTCCACCCTTCGCCGAAGAAATGCTCCCCGGTGGCGGCCACCGCTCCTTCGTGTTGAAGCGCGGCCAATTGCTGCGCCTGACCGACCTGCGCGGCGGCGCCAACGTCAGCCTGACCCTGCTCAACGCCAAAGAAAAAACCGAGAGGCTGAACCTGCCCGACAGCCTCAAATGCCAACACACCGCCAAGCTCACCAGCGGTCACTGCCTGTACTCGGACATGGGCCGCGTGCTGGCCGCAATCACTGCCGACACGTGCGGCTGGAGCGACAGCCTCGGCGGTGTGCTCTGCGCCGAAGAGGTCGCAGAAAAGTACGGTCAGGGCCGCTATCAGGAATTGCGCAACGGCTTCTTTCGCAACGGCACCGACAACCTGTTGGTGGAACTCGGCAAGTGGAGTTTGGGCCTGTCCGACCTGTTGATGACCCTCAATTTGTTCAGCCGCGTCAACGTCGATGAGGCCGGGCGTTTCCACTTCGTCGAGGGCAATTCCAAGGCCGGCGACTACATCGAACTGTACGCGCCGATGGACACGCTGGTGGTGCTCACCGCGCTGCAGCACCCGATGGATCCGGCGCCGGAATATGCACCAAAACCGCTGAAGCTGAGCTGCATGAACGCCGACGCCAGCGTCGCCGAACACTGCCGTACCTCGCGCCCGGAAAATGAGCGCGGCTTTGTCAACACCGACCGTTTGTTCGCCTGAGGATCGCTGCCATGTCAGTTGCTATCGCCACTTCGCAAAAACAACCCGACGCTGCGGTGTACCGCGCCACGATCCCGGCCGGTGAGCCGTGGCTGATGGAGGTCAAGGCCGGGCAGACCCTGCGCATCCTTGATCTGGAAGGTAATCAAGCGGTCGATACGTTGTTCTACAGCGTCGCCAATCCCAAGGAACGCTATGACGTGCAACGCACTTTGCGCCGGCAGAACAGCGTCTACCTGAGCACCGGCAGCGTGCTCTATTCCAACCTCGGCCACGCGATGCTGACCATCGTCGCCGACACCTGCGGACGCCACGACACCCTCGGCGGTGCGTGCGCGCAAGAGAGCAACACCGTGCGTTACGCCCTGGAAAAACGCTACATGCACAGCTGCCGCGACAACTACCTGCGCGCCTGTGTGCATGACGGACGCTTGGGCAAAAGCGACATCGGGCCGAACATCAATTTCTTCATGAATGTGCCGGTCACGGCGGACGGCGGGCTGACGTTTGAAGACGGAATTTCGGCGCCGGGCAAGTATGTGGATTTGCGCGCGGAGATGGACGTGATCGTGCTGATTTCCAATTGTCCGCAGTTGAATAATCCGTGCAATGCCTACAACCCGACACCTGCGGAGCTGCTGGTATGGAACTGACTATCCGCCGTTTACGCCGCGTGCTTTTCGCCCTGTGCCAGGCACGTTCCGGGCAGTGCATCAAATAACCGCTCCCCTGTAGGAGCTGCCGCAGGCTGCGATCTCTTGATTTTGCTTTTTGAAAATTCAAGATCAAAAGATCGCAGCCTGCGGCAGCTCCTACAGGTGCAGCGTGGATTTAAGTCATCCGGGACGGCCCGGATGTCTGTCGAAAAACGGCGGGACGGCCCGCTTCCCCTTCAGGGGTTATGCCATGTTCGAAAAAATCCTCATCGCCAACCGTGGCGCCATCGCCTGCCGCATCCTGCGCACCCTCGCCTCATTGCAGGTCAAAGGCGTGGCCGTGTACTCCGAAGCCGACGCCGCCAGCCTGCACATCCTGCAAGCCGATGAAGCGCACAGTCTCGGTGAAGGCGCCGCTGCCGGCACCTATCTGGCCGTCGACAAGATCCTCGCCATCGCCAAGCACAGCGGTGCCACGGCGATCCATCCCGGCTACGGATTTCTGTCCGAGAACGCCGCGTTCGCCGAAGCGTGCGAGGCGCAGAACATCGCCTTCATTGGCCCGACACCGGAGCAACTGCGCGTATTCGGCCTCAAGCACACCGCTCGCGCCTTGGCCAAACAACACGGCGTGCCGATGCTCGAAGGTACCGAACTGCTCGACAGCCTCGACGCCGCGCTGATCGCTGGCGAACAAGTCGGCTACCCGGTGATGCTGAAAAGCACCGCTGGCGGTGGCGGCATCGGCATGCGCGTGTGCCGCAGCGCCAGCGAATTGAGCGAATCGTTTGAGGCAGTCAAACGCCTCGGTCAGAACAACTTCAGCGACGCCGGCGTGTTCATCGAGAAGTACATCCAGCGCGCCCGCCATTTGGAGGTGCAGGTGTTCGGCGATGGTCGCGGTGAAGTCATCGCCCTCGGCGTGCGCGACTGCTCGGTGCAACGGCGCAATCAGAAAGTCCTCGAAGAAACCCCGGCACCAAACCTGCCCGACGGCATGGCCGAAGAGCTGTGCGCGGCGGCGATCAAACTGGCGAAAGCCGTTAACTACCGCAGCGCCGGCACCGTGGAATTCGTCTTCGACAGCGAGGCGCAGCGCTTCTATTTCCTCGAAGTGAACACGCGCTTGCAGGTCGAGCACGGTGTCACCGAACAGGTCTGGGGCGTGGATCTGGTGCGCTGGATGGTGGAGCTGGCCGCCGGTGATCTGCCGCCGCTGAGCGAGTTGTCTCGTCAGTTGAAACCCGAAGGCCATGCGATTCAGGCGCGGCTGTATGCGGAAGATCCGGGGCGTGATTTTCAGCCGAGCCCGGGCCTGCTGGCGGCGGTGCAGTTTCCGCCGGCCAACGGTATTCAACTGCGCATCGACACGTGGGTTGAGGCGGGTTGCGAGATCCCGCCGTATTTCGATCCGATGATCGCCAAGGTCATTACCTGGGCGCCCACCCGCGAGCAGGCACGGGCCGAATTGCATCAAGCGCTGGGCGACAGTCTGTTGTACGGCGTGGAAACCAACCGTGATTATCTGCGGCAGATTCTCCTCGACACGCCGTTCGCCAGCGGTGAGCCGTGGACGCGTTGTCTGGAAGGTCTGGACTATCGCGCCAACACTTTTGAAGTGCTCAGCGCAGGCACGCAAACCAGCGTGCAGGACTATCCCGGCCGCCTCGGTTACTGGGCGGTCGGTGTGCCGCCGTCGGGGCCGATGGACAGCCGCGCGCTGCGTCTGGGCAATCGCTTGCTCGGCAATGCTGAAGGCGCGGCGGCGCTGGAAATCACCATGAGCGGGCCGCTGCTGCGCTTCAATTGTGCAGCGGTGATCGCGGTGACCGGTGCGCCGATCGCGCTGACGCTTGAGGGTGACAGCGTGCCGATGAACACCGCCCTGCTGATCCCGGCGGGTGCGACGTTGCATCTGGGTAGCATCAGCGGTGCCGGGGCGCGCAGCTATCTGTGCCTGCGCGGTGGCTTGCAGGTGCCGGATTATCTGGGCAGCAAAAGCACTTTCACGTTGGGTCAGTTTGGTGGCCACGGTGGTCGCGCGTTGCGCGCGGGTGATGTGTTGCATGTGCCTGCTTTGAGTGATCGCAGCAGCGGTCAACAACTGGCTGAAGAACACGTCACCGCGTTACCTGCGGTGCGGCAGATTCGGGTGATTTACGGCCCGCACGCTGCGCCGGAATATTTCACCGAAAATTACATCGGCACGTTCTTTGAAACCCAATGGGAAGTACATTTCAACTCGAGCCGCACCGGTGTTCGGCTGATTGGGCCGAAGCCGGAATGGGTACGGGCGGACGGAGGTGAAGCCGGGTTGCATCCTTCGAATATTCACGACAATCCGTACGCCATTGGCGCGGTGGATTTCACCGGGGACATGCCGGTGATCCTCGGCCCGGATGGCCCGAGCCTTGGCGGATTTGTCTGCCCGGTGACGGTGATCGAGGCGGATCTGTGGCAACTGGGGCAGCTCAAGGCGGGCGATAAAATCCAGTTCATCCCGATCGACCTCAAAACCGCCCGCAACCTCGCCCTGAAATGGGATTCCCACTGTGGGAGCGAGCCTGCTCGCGAAGAGGCCAGATCAGACACCGCATCAACTTCATCGCGAGCAGGCTCACTCCTACAGGGGCTTTTGTCGCCAGTGGTGTTGTCGTTGGGTCAGGGGGATGTGCGGCTTGTTGCGCGTGCCTCTGGGGATACGCATCTATTGCTGGAAATCGGCGAGCCGGAGCTCAATCTCGTCCTGCGCTTCCGCGCCCACGCCCTCATGCAGGCGCTGGAACACAAAGCCCTGCACGGCGTGATCGACCTCACCCCCGGCATTCGCTCGCTGCAAATCCATTACCAGCCGGAGCAACTGCCGCTCGCCGATCTGCTCGGCATCATCGCCGGCGAATGGGACGCGGTGTGCGCCGCCAACGACCTGCAAGTGCCGTCGCGCATCGTCCATCTGCCGCTGTCCTGGGACGATCCGGCTTGCCAACTGGCGATCGAGAAATACATGACCACCGTGCGCAAGGACGCGCCGTGGTGCCCGAGCAATCTGGAGTTCATCCGCCGCATCAACGACCTGCCGAACCTCGACGAAGTGCAGCGCACCGTATTCGATGCGAGCTACCTGGTGATGGGCCTCGGCGATGTCTACCTCGGCGCGCCGGTGGCCACACCGCTCGATCCGCGCCACCGTTTGGTGACCACCAAATACAACCCGGCGCGCACCTGGACGGCCGAGAATTCGGTGGGCATCGGCGGCGCTTATATGTGCGTGTACGGCATGGAAGGCCCCGGCGGTTATCAGTTTGTCGGGCGTACCCTGCAGATGTGGAATCGCTACCGCGAAGTGGCGGCGTTTGACGGTAAACCGTGGCTGCTGCGCTTCTTCGATCAGATCCGTTTCTACCCGGTCAGCGCTGAAGAACTGCTGCGCATCCGCCGCGATTTTCCGCTGGGCCGCTTCGATCTGAACATCGAACACAGCCAACTCAACCTCGCCGATTATCAAGCGTTTCTCAGTCGCGAGGCCGAGGGCATCAGCGCCTTTCGCGCTCAGCAACAGGGTGCCTTCAATGCCGAACGCGAACGCTGGATCGCCAGTGGTCAGGCGCATTTCGACAGTGAAGAAGCGGTGGTCGAATCCAGCGAGGACGCGCTGCTGGCGGAGGGTGAACACAGCGTCGACAGCCACATCGCCGGCAATCTCTGGCAGGTGCAGGTCGAGGCTGGCAGCCGTGTTGCGGCCGGCGATGTGCTGGTGATTCTCGAGTCGATGAAGATGGAGATTCCGCTGCTCGCGCCGATGGCCGGGGTCGTGCGCGAGATCCGTGTGCAACCCGGTTCGGCGGTGCGTGCGGGACAACGGGTCGTGGTGCTGGAACTCGACTGAAGCCAATTGAATAAGGATCAACCCATGAATCTGCAACTCGATGTTCTGCGCCAGGCCTACCGCAATGGCGACACCACACCGCGTCAACTGCTGCCGACACTGCGCGACAAAGCAGCCGCGCTGAACCCGGATTATCACCTGTTCATCCACCTGCTCAGCGTCGCCGAACTGGAGCCCTATCTGGCGGCCCTCGATGGTCGTGATCTCGACAGTCTGCCGCTGTACGGCGTGCCGTTTGCGATCAAGGACAACATCGATCTGGCCGGCATTCCGACCACCGCCGCGTGCCCGGATTTTGTTTATGTGCCGGAGCGCTCGGCGACCATCGTCGAGCAACTGATCGCGTTGGGCGCGATTCCGCTGGGCAAGACCAACCTCGATCAATTTGCCACGGGGCTCAATGGCAGCCGCTCGCCTTATGGCGCCTGCCCGAACAGCGTATTGCCGGAATATCCATCGGGCGGTTCCAGCGCCGGTTCGTCGCTGGCGGTGGCCTTGGGCGTGGCGAGTTTTGCCTTGGGCACCGACACCGCAGGCTCCGGTCGGGTGCCGGCGGCGTTGAATAATCTGCTCGGATTGAAGGCCAGCAAAGGGCTGATTTCCACCGCCGGTGTGGTGCCCGCGTGCCGTACGCTGGATTGCGTCACCACGTTTACCGCAACGGCGCGCGAGGCCAGCCAGTTGCTGGCGCTGACGGCGAAAATCGATCCGCGCGATGAGTACAGTCGCCGCAATCCGTCGTGGAATGATGGCTCGGCGTTTGGTGCGCCACGGCCGTTTCGTTTCGGCGTGCCGCGTGCGCAGGATCTGCAGTTTTTCGGCTGTGTCGAAGGGCCGCTGTTGTTCGGCGATGCCATCGACCGACTCAAGGCCTTGGGTGGCGAAGCGGTTGAACTGGATCTGACGCCATTTCTTGAAGCCGCGCGTTTGCTTTACGAAGGGCCGTGGGTCGCCGAGCGTTACAGCGTTGCCGGCGAATTGATGGAACAGAATCCGCAAGCCGTTTTGCCGGTGATCCGCGCCGTGCTGGCCAAAGCCCCGGCGGTGAGCGGCGTGCAGACTTTCCGCGCGCAGTACCGGCTGCAAGCGTTGAAAGCGCTGTGCGATCAAGCGCTCGAAGGTCTCGACTGTGTACTGACGCCGACCATCGGCCGCCCGGTGACACTCGCCGAACTGCACGCCGAACCGGTGCTGCGCAATTCGGAACTGGGTTACTACACCAACTTCATGAACCTGCTCGACTACGCCGCCGTCGCCGTGCCGAGCGGATTTATGGCTAACGGGATGCCGTGGGGCGTGACGCTGTTTGGGCGGGTGTTTACCGATCAATATCTGTTGAGTGTGGCGGATGCGATGCAGCGTCAGCAGGACACTGCATTGCCGACGCCCGCGAACGTAGCGCGCAATGATCGTGCGCGAATAGTGGTGTGTGGCGCGCATCTGCAAGGGTTGGCGTTGAACTGGCAACTGACGCAGCGCGGTGGGCGGTTGCTGGAAACGACGCTGAGCTCGCCGGATTATCAACTGCATGCCTTGGCCGGCAGCCCGCCATTGCGTCCGGGGATGGTGCGGGTGAAAGACGGCGGCGTGGCGATTGCGGTGGAGGTGTGGGAGTTGCCGAGCAGCGAGTTGGGTTCGTTTCTGATGGGGATTCCGGCGCCGTTGGGATTGGGCAAGGTGCAATTGGCGGATGGGCGCTGGGAGAGTGGGTTTATCTGTGAGCCGTATGGTCTTGAAGGCGCCAAAGACATCAGCCACCTCGGCGGCTGGCAGGCCTACCTGAAAACCCTGGCCTGACCGCCATCTGTAGGAGTGAGCCTGCTCGCGATAGCGGTATGACATTCACCGAAGATGTGACTGATCTACCGCTATCGCGAGCAGGCTCACTCCTACAAGGACAGCGTAGCAACAGGGAAATACAGGAACGACCATTCGCGCCGCACATGGAGCAGTTATTTCCCCGCAGTCCCACTAGAATGCATGCCATCGGGCCACTGCCAACGGAACTGCCATGCCGCATCGATCTGCGCTGTACTCCCAACGCTCGCTGGTACTCACGCTGATCGCCCTGCTCGGCGCCGGTTTCCTTGCCACGTCCCTGCTGAGCTACTACGCCTCGCGCGCCTCGATCCGCGACAACATCGTCAACACCGAGCTGCCGCTGACCTCCGACACGGTCTACTCGGAAATCCAGAAAGACCTCGTCCGACCGATCCTGATTTCCTCGATGATGTCCCGCGACACCTTCATGCGCGACTGGGTGGTCAACGGCGAACAAAACCCCGAGCAAATGACCCGCTACCTCAACGAGGTCATGACCCATTACGGCGCCTACACCGCGTTTTTCGTCTCCAATAGCACCCTCACCTACTACCACGCCAAAGGCGTGCTCAAGCAGATCAAAGTCGAAGAACCGCGCGACGCCTGGTACTTCCGCGTGCGCGACATGAAGGATCCGTACGAGATCAACGTCGACCCCGATCTGGCCAACAAGGACAACCTGACCTTCTTCATCAACTACAAAGTCTACGACTACCACGAGCGTTTCATCGGCGCGGCCGGCGTCGGTTTGACCGTCGACGCAGTGATCAAGTTGATCGACAAATACCAGCAGCGCTATCAACGCAGCGTGTACTTTGTCGACACCTTCGGCCGACTGGTGTTGACCGGCGCCGAGGGCGGCCCGGAAGGCGCGCACATCGGCCAGAGTCTTGGCGAAATCGAGAGCATGAAAAGTCTGGTCAGTCAGTTGCCGAAACCGCACAGCGGCAGCTATGAGTATTCCGCTGAAGGCCAGGGACATTTTCTCAACGTGCGCTTCATTCCCGAGCTGAACTGGTACCTGTTCGTCGATAAACGCGAAGACGGTGCGTTGAGCGAAATCCGTCAGTCGCTCTATCTCAATCTGTTGATCTGCTTGCTGGTGACGCTGAGCGTGTTGGCGTTGCTCAATCGCGTGATCAAACGCTATCAGCGCAAGATCCAGGCGCAGGCAACCCTCGACAGCCTCACCGAACTGCCTAACCGTCGCGGCTTCGACCTGCTCGCCGCGCAAGCCCTGCACGAAGCACAACGCGAGACCAAACCGCTGACGGCGTTGCTGATCGACCTCGATCACTTCAAAGCGCTGAACGACACCTACGGGCACATGGCCGGTGACCAGGTGTTGATTGGCTTCGCCCGCGATCTGCAAAGTTGCCTGCGCCACGCCGACATCGTCTGCCGTTGGGGCGGTGAGGAATTTATCGTGCTGCTGAAGGACACCGACGGCGACACCGGTCAGAACATCGCCGAGAAAATTCGCCAGCATGTCGAACAACAGGAATATGCCTACAACGGTCACACCTTGAATCTGACGGTGAGCATCGGCGCCACCACCCTGCAACGCGATGACACCTTGCACAGTCTGCTGTCGCGGGCCGATCATGCGATGTACCGGGCCAAACAAACCGGCCGCAACCGCACCTGCGTGGAAATGCCTCACTCGACTTATGCCTGATTCCGACGTTAAACCCGACCATTGCCCGGCCTGCGGCGCCCGCAACGACTGCAGCCTGGCCGACCCGCGCACTGCCGACCGCGAATGCTGGTGCTATGGCGTCAGCATCGACCCGGCCGTGCTCGAAGCGCTGCCGCCAGCACTGCGCAACCAATCCTGCCTGTGCCCGCGTTGCGCGCAGGTCGAGGCGCAACTGCAAGCGGCCAAGCGGCCGATCCCGTAAGATGCGCGCCCCTTCATTGATCGAACACTGAACATGCGCGTCGACCGTTTCCTCAGCAATCTACCGCGCTTCAACCGTCAGCAGGTGCGCCTGTTGCTGGTGGAAAAGCGCGTGCGGATTGACGGAAAAGTCGTCAGCGATCCGCACAGCGAGGTGCTGGAGTTCAGTCGCGTAGAGGTTGATGACGAAGTGCTGCAAGTCGGCAAACCGGCGCGCTATTTCATGCTGCACAAACCGCCCGGCTGCGTCAGCGCCACCCGCGATCCGCAGCATCCGACTGTGCTCGACCTGATCGATGAACCGGACAAGGACGACCTGCATATCGCCGGGCGTCTGGACTTCAACACCACCGGGCTGATGCTGATCACCAACGACGGCGCGTGGTCGCGGCGCTTGACCCAGCCACAGACCAAACTGCCGAAGGTCTATTACGTCGAGACCGAGCAGGAGATTGGCGCGGAATATGCGATCACCTTTGCCGAGGGGATTTACTTCGCGTTCGAGGATCTGACCACGCAGCCGGCGCAACTGGAGCTGCTCGGCCCACGCTCGGCGCGGCTGAGCATCGTCGAGGGGCGTTACCATCAGGTGAAGCGCATGTTTGGTTTCTTCAACAACAAAGTCCTGCGCTTGCACCGTGAATCCATGGGGCTGTTGCAGCTTGATGACGCGCTAAAACCGGGCGAGTACCGCGCTTTGCGCACCGAAGAGATTCATTTGTTCTAAGCCCGCGACCGCTCAGCAGAAGTTGTCGAACAATTTACCAACGGCACTTGCGCGATCCTGCCTCCCCTGCTTGAATCAGGACGTCGGCCGAAATGTGACCGACGAGTCACAACATACCTCTAAGAAACTTTTTGTCGGTCGTCAGCCCCAAGGGCTGCGCCTCAGCCGACAAACTGCCCGCCAATAACAATACCCGTCGACCTGCCTTATCGGATCGACATGGGCCAAGCAAATTCCAGGCGTATGCCTACCTGTCACAAAGCTCGTGCAATCTCACCATTGCGCGCATACCCGCTTGCTTGCCAGGAGTCTTATGACATGAGGCCAGAAATCGCTGTGCTGGATATACAGGGTCAGTATCGGGTTTACACGGAGTTCTATCGCGCAGACGCCGCAGAAAAGACCATCATTCTGGTCAACGGCTCGATGGCCACGACTGCGTCGTTTGCACAAACCGTGAAGAACCTGCACCCGCAATTCAACGTGGTCTGCTACGACCAACCCTACGCGGGTCGGTCAAAAGCCCACAACCGCCACGAGAAACATCTGACAAAGGAAGTCGAAGGGCAAATCCTGCTGGAGCTGATTGACCACTTTGGCGCCGAGCACGTGCTGTCGTTTTCCTGGGGCGGTGCTGCGACTCTGGTCGCCCTCGCCCACCAGCCTCGGCGTATCGAACGGGCGGTGATCAGCTCGTTCTCGCCGGTGATCAACGCGCACATGCTCGACTACCTTGAACGTGGCGTCGACTACCTCGGCCAGCGCGACGGCGACAGCGTCGGCCATCTGGTCAACGACACCATCGGCAAACATTTGCCTTCGCTGTTCAAGCGCTTCAACTACCGCCATGTCAGCAGCCTGGCCGAGCACGAATACGGACAGATGCATTTCCACATCAGCGACGTGCTGCACAGCGACCGCCAGTGCTACTTGAACGCGGCGAAAAAGATCAACGTGCCAGTGCTGTTTTTAAACGGCGAATGGGACGAATACACCGCCGCCGACGATGCGCGCCTGTTCGGCAACCACGTCGCGCAGAGCACCTTCACCACCCTGCAAGCCACCGGGCATTTTCTCGATATGGAGCACAAAGCGGCGTGCCGCGATAGCCAGAACGCCTTGCTCGGCTTTCTGAAACCGGCGCAGCAAACCAGCCGAACGCGTTACTCGTTTGTTCAGGATCAACATGCATTGGCTATTTGAAAAAGTGTCGTCGCGCACGAGCCTGCAGGGTTGAGCTTTTGATTTGCGACCCGCAGCGCTCGTCCGCGATTGACCGTTTTCAACGATTCAAAGGCTTATTTTGCAAAAGAAACTTCAAATCCGTGGCCGAGTCTGGTACAAAGTCAGCCGCTCTGAGCGGGTATAGTTTAATGGTAGAACAGTAGCTTCCCAAGCTTCCGACGAGGGTTCGATTCCCTCTACCCGCTCCAATCAGATTTTGTCTCACGTCGTGATTTTTTGACGGGGGATGCAGGAATACAGAAAACCGGCCTATAGGGCCGGTTTTTTTGTGTCCGGGGTTTGTAGAGTTCGATATTCCGTAGGTTTTCTCTCCTCGCCTCGTCTTGTCACTCCTTGCAAAACAAACCTCGGTTTTCTAGTTCAGATGCCTTCTAACCTGAAGCTGGGGCTGCAACCTCGCCCTGTTCCTTTGACATCAGTGATTGCATCACTGGACATTGACGACTAACATCTCCCAAAACGGGAGGAGGCATGGATGCGGATAATGGCAAGATCAACTTTGCGGCAATTCTGGGAAAGCCATCCTGCTTTCGCTGACTCCGAGACACCGCTTGTTGAATGGTATCGCCACATGGAAAAGGCCGAATACCGTACGCCACAGGAGGTTAAAGCCGAGTTGAGAACCGCAAGCGTCCTTAAAGGCGCGAGAGTGGTGTTCAATGTCGGCGGTAACAAGTATCGAGTGATTTTGGCGATCGACTATCAACGGCAGCTCGGCTTCATCCGCTTCGTTGGCAGCCATGCCCAATATGACCAGATCAACGCGGAGACCGTGTAATGAACATCAAACCCATTCGGAGTCCGGAAGACCTCGCCGCCGCGTTTGTACGCATGGAGCAGCTGTGGGGCGCCGAACTCAATTCGCCTGAGGGCGACGAGCTGGAAATTCTCGCATTGCTGATCGAGAAGTACGAAGACCAGCATTTTCCAATGCCACCTTCCGACCCGATTGAAGCGATTAAATTTCGCATGGAACAGCAGGGGTTGACGCCACGTGATCTGGAACCGTTCATTGGCACCAGTGGACGCGTATCCGAGGTATTGAATCGAAAGCGCAAACTGAGCCTGTCGATGATCAAGCGCTTGCATGAAGGCTTGCGAATCCCCTACGAGAGCTTGCTTGCAGGGGCTTGAATGCTTCTGTCTGCAAGATAAACCGGTTTTAAAGGCCGGTTTTTTTGTGTTTGGGGTTTGGTAAAAAACTCGAGCGCAAATCCTTGAAACACACCCTCCTTACCCTCCCCTGAGCCTTACCTAGACTGCACTAAGCCGATGCGCCCATCAAAGGACGATGACCGCACAGGGATTAGCATGTTGATCACGATAATCCAGTAGGTATAGTAACCACCAAGCACACCACAAGGAGGTGTTGTGAATAGCCGTTTTTTAATCGGCCAACTCGTCGCAGACGGTTGGTATCTGGTGCGGATCAGAGGCAGTCACCATCACTTCAAGCATCCGAGCAAACCCGGATTGGTCACTGTGCCGCATCCGAAGAAGGATCTTGCTCAATAAAACGGCCATCCGTATTTTGCAGCAGGCGCTGCTTTGACTCACTCAGTCAGTTGCGCCATGGAGGACAACACACATGCTTTATCCGATTGCGATTTCAATAGGTGATGACGAACACGCCTGGGGCGTGGAAGTGCCGGACATTCCTGGCTGTTTTTCCGCAGGTGATGACCTCGACGATGCTGTCGCCATGGCTCGCGAAGCGATCGAAGGCCATTTCGAGATTCTGGCCGAGGACGGTGCGCCTATCCCGTCCGCCAGCAAACTGGGCGTGAATGTGGCCAATCCGAAATACGCCGGTTGCGCGTGGGCGGTGGTGGACATCGACGTGGTCAAATATTTGGGCAAAGCCCAGAAGCTCAACATCACCCTGCCGGGGCACCTGCTTAATCGTATTGATGAGTATGTGTTGCACCATCCGGAAGAAAAGAGCCGCTCGGGGTTTCTCGCGTCGGCGGCTTTGAAGGTGTTGCAGCAGGGTTGAATTCGTCTTTGTCTTAACGGGTATTGGAACTGAGCCATTCACTGCGACGACATTTTGAAAGAGTACTCATCCCATGACGCAAAACATCTACGACGATCCCGAGTTTTTCCAGGGCTACAGCCAGATGAACCGCTCCATCGGCGGGCTTGATGCCGCGCCGGAATGGCCGGCACTCAGAGCGTTGCTGCCGGCCATGCATGGTTTGAATGTGGTCGATCTGGGTTGTGGTTATGGCTGGTTCAGCCGTTGGGCCAGTGAGAGCGGCGCCGCCAATGTGCTGGGTCTGGATGTTTCGGAGAAGATGCTGGAGCGCGCGCGGCAGACAACGGTGGCGACGAATATCCGTTATGAACGTGCCGATCTTGAGCAGCTCGACCTGCCGGTTTGCAGTGTTGATCTGGCGTACAGTTCACTGGCGCTGCACTACATCAAGAACTTGTCGGGGCTGTTTGCTCATCTGTATGCGGCGTTGAAACCGGGCGCGCACTTTGTGTTTTCCATCGAGCATCCGATTTTTATGGCCCCGCGTAATCCGGGGTGGCTGGTTGATAGCGAGGGCAACAAGCGTTGGCCGCTGGACAGTTATCAGATGGAAGGTGAGCGGGTGACCCATTGGTTGGCCGAGGGCGTGATCAAGCAGCATCGTACGATCGGGACGCTGCTCAATTCGTTGATTGAGGCGGGGTTCACTATTCGTCATGTCAATGAATGGGGGCCGAGTGATGCCGAGGTGGCGGCGCAACCGGCGCTGGCGGAAGAGCGGGAGCGGCCGATGATGATGCTGGTCGCGGTGCAGCGTTGAATGGATTCAACCTTGGAATAGCCCCTCACCCTAGCCCTCTCCCAGAGGGAGAAGGAACTGACCGAAGAACCGTCCGAAGCTACGCCGACCTGCGATATCGAGCCGAACTCAGGATCTGAAAAGCCCCAAAATCAGCCCCCTTTCCCTTGGGAGAGGGCTGGGGTGAGGGGCTCGCCGGACGTAACGCCGCCGCTCTCCAGTCGAACAACGCATTCGTTCGTTTCAGCGAGTCGCGACGATAAACAACCGCGGAAACGGCAACAGCACCGACCCATCCGCCAACGCCGGATAAGCCTTCGCGACTTCCCTCAGGTATTGCTCCAGATATTCCGCCCGCTCCGCTTCAGTCAGCGGACTCAAAAACGGAATCAACCCGCTACCCTTGAACCACTCAACCACCCCTGCCGCGCCACCCGACAATTGATGGTGATACGTCGTGCGCCAGACATCGACCCGCGCACAATGCGGCCGCAGCATCGAGAAATAAACGCTGGCACTCGCCATGTCCGTCCGCTGCCCCGCCGCGCCGGCGAGCTTCGCGGCCCATGGGCCATTCGCGGCGACTTCACGCATCAAGCGGTGAGACGGTTCGTTGAGGTTATCCGGCATCTGAATCGCCAGACTGCCGCCCGCCGACAACTTGTTGGCCAACGCGGGCAACAACGCTGCGTGATCCGGCACCCACTGCAGCACGGCATTGGCGAAGATCACATCAAACGGCCCGGTGTCCGCCCATCGATCAATCTCTGCCACTTCGAACTGCAACTGCGGTAAACGCTTGCGTGCCGCGTCGATCATGTCCGGCGAGCTGTCCAGCCCGCAGACCTGCGCCTCAGGAAAACGCTGCAGCAGAAGCTCCGTCGAATTGCCCGGGCCACAACCGATATCAACTACCGATCGCGCTTCTGCCGTGGGAATCGCCGCCAGCAGATCGCGGGCCGGGCGGGTGCGTTCATCTTCGAAAGCGACGTATTGCTTGGCGGACCAACTCATTGCGTTCTCCTGTCGGGGACATTTGGGCGGTCCGCTCAAGATACAGGCACCCAACCGCCCTATGCCAGATCGACGCTTTAGAAGCGGTGTCTTTTCCCCGATCAAAAAAACCGGCCTCGATGGCCGGTTTTTTCGTTAGTCGTAGTAACCGACCGTTTTCTTCAAGTGATCCGAATATTCATAAATGTCGTCGACCGAGGTGATCGGATGACGAGTCTCATTTTTCTCTTCATCAAAGATGCCGATGTACTTTTGGGAACGATTGAAATGCAATCGACAAATCGGTTTGCGATTGTTGTCATCTAGAAGGATGCCAAAGTAACTCTGTGTATCACGCTGAACAATGCGTTTGGCATCGACCACCGACCTGACCAACGCTCGAACTATGTGATACCCCTCAAGTTCCTCCAAGGTCGTCAGCACCTTGTCATCTGACTCATCTCGAGGGTCTATAGGATCAGTGCCAGCAGCTGTCGACGGCAATGACGCCAGCGTTGGCTGAATAGCCCCACTCATTGCGGACTTGAGCCGATCATTTATCTGGTCATTTAGAAATTGCACAACGGCCTTTCTTGTCAGTTCATGAAACTGCTCACGCACCTTCTGCGTGATTACACCGTCGTAAACGCGAGAAGCAAAAACCTTTACGAAATCATCATCCGGTTTACTGACCTGTGCCGCGATGACTTTCTTGATTTGACTAACATATTTCAGTTCCCCTGCGGCGTTGATGATGGAGTCAACATCAAATGCGGACTTGGTCAGCTTGATAAGCTCAGGCACGGAGTACTCATCAATGTCGAGGAGATCCAGCTCTAGAAATGGCTTTTCATCCATTTTGTTTGGCGCGTCCAGGTCGGTGAAAAACTTGTAGACCTGGCCATTCGTCAAGATGGAGATCCGCGCACTGGTGACATGAAAGTAACGAAACAGCTGTGAAGCATGATTGA
This sequence comes from Pseudomonas sp. NPDC087804, assembly GCF_044742965.1. NCBI lineage: Bacteria > Pseudomonadati > Pseudomonadota > Gammaproteobacteria > Pseudomonadales > Pseudomonadaceae > Pseudomonas > Pseudomonas sp. NPDC087804. Next base: position 45,521 of record NZ_JBIUVN010000014.1, read on the forward strand.
TGTGCAGAGGCTCGCCGATCTTTTTACATTCAATGAGAATCTGTACTTCGCCGCCCTTCATGATGGCGTAATCAATTTTCTCGCCCTTCTTCGTACCAACATCGCAGACAAATTCGGGCATCACCTCAGTCGGGTCAAAAACGTCATAACCCAAAACCGTACTGATAAACGGCATGACGAAGGCATTTTTTGTAGCCTCCTCCGTTTGTATCGCGGCGCTCTGCAACCGTACCTTGGCGGCGAGGCTGGCTAACTTTTCGAAGAATTCCATGAGCTACCTCTTGCGTGATTTCTATCCGTGTAATGCCCTACTGGCAATTTGATCGCCACTTGATACTAGACACAAACCTGCACAATGAAAGTTTCACCCACAGGTAGTCCAAACACTGCTGAGCTTTTATCGAGAGCAACAGGGGTCAGTAGAATTTTCACAACGCCGTCAGTGTCTGAATTTCATGCACTCCCCCCAATAAGGAATACGGCTATGAAATTCGCGAAGATTTCCCAGAAGCTTGCTCTGTGGGCCGGTAGCCCGAAGACGTTTATGGGGGCGTTGATCCTGATTGGGCTGTGGGGGTTGAGCGGGCCGATCTTTAATTACAACGATACGTGGCAACTGATCATCAACACCTCGACCACGATCATCACGTTTCTGATGGTATTTCTGATCCAGAACACGCAGAACCGTGACACCGACATTCTGCATTTGAAGATTGATGAGTTGCTGCTGGTGACCAAGGAAGCGCAGAACGCGATGCTCGGGCTGGAAGCGCTGGATTTGAAGCAACTGGAGGCGTTGCGCAGGCATTACCGCTCGTTGGGCGAGGGCGAGGTGTTTAACCTTGAAGGGCTGGGTGGGAAGAGCAAGTCGAAGCAGGATTTGAATGAGTGCTAGGTTTATCGGGCGAATAAAAACACTTGTGGCGAGGGGATTTATCCCCGTTGGGCTGCGAAGCAGCCCCATTTCTTGCTGCCGAATTCAACCTGACACACTGCATTGAATGGTTTAACGACTGCTGCGCAGCCGAGCGGGGATAAATCCCCTCGCCACAGGGGATCTGTGTTGTCTGTGAGATTAGCGGCTGGCCTGTAAGGCTCTCGCCATTTCCAGGTGATTCTGCAGTTTCGGCAGGGTCTCGTCGGCGAAGGCTTTGATCTCCGGCACATCAGTGGTCTGCGCTTCCTGCTCGATTTGCTGAATGGCCTCTTCGGTGGCTTTGACCTGACTCGCGGCATAGGCCTGATCAAACGTCGCGCCGTCCTTCACCTCTGGAATCAGCTCTTTGGCCTTGTCGGCGATTTCTTCGCGCGGCGCGATCGGCAGGTCGAGCTTCTTGGCAATTTTCGCCAGGTGCTGATTGGCCGTGGTGCGGTCATTAATGACGACGATGGTGTAATCCTTGACCTCTTTGGATTCGGTTTTCCCGTGGGCCAAGCGGCTGGCTTCGATATCAGCCATGCCTTTGGCCGACGCATCGTTGATGAAATCGGCAGGCGACTGGGCATAAGCACTGGTGGCGCACAGGCTAAACAGCGAAACAACACTCAAATTGCGTAAACGGGTGGCCATCCGGCTCATGGTCGCGCCCTCCTTTTCTCAAAATTCAAGCGGGAGCTTACGCCCCCGCCTCTCAATCAAAACGACTTCACTGACTACTTCGATTTCTGACCGGGCTTGCGGCCCATTTCTGTTTTCGCAGGGTCTTTGTCGACAGTCGTTGTAGTGGTTTTCCCACCTTTGCGACCGGCTTCAGACGCCTTCGTTCGATCGTTAGCGAAGTTTCCCGAGTTCGAGTTTCTTGAATTAGGCATGATTCTCTACCTCTTGGTAATGATCGTGGCGAGCAGGTGCCCGCCTAGATTGAGAATTTTCTGGCCAGCAAAGGTTTAGAAAAGTTGTCGTTGCACTGACGAACGGTGAAGCGCAATCAGCTAATGCAGCGCCCGATGATTGCCGCGCTGCGCGATGTACAGTCACCTTCAAGCCTTGTTCGGCATCAGCCCCGGCAACGCATGCACCAACGCGTTGATGGCGAAACCGATGAACATCACCCCGCACAACCGGGTGATCAGCAACTCGTGGCGCTGATACAGCGTGCGCACCCGCTGCGCGCCGACAACACCGATGAGAATAGCGTAGGCGAGCAGCCCGCCAAGGAAGCTCAGGGCGATCAGCGCCGGCAGCATCGACCAGTTGAGCAGCTCGGCACGGCTCGACAGCAGCGCAGTAAACGTCGCCACCGCCACCGGGTACGCCTTGGGATTGGTCAGCCCGAACAGAATGCCGTGCCAGAATGGATTGCGCGCCGCGCCCTGCGGTTCGTCCGCATTGCGTCGCTGCGCCCGCACCGCGCGCCAGCCGAGCCAGAACAAGTACAGACCGCTGAGCACGCCGAGCACGTCGAATGCCGTGCTGCCGATTTCCCGAGCGCCAACAATCGCGATCAGCGCCGTGCTGCACCAGACCACATCGCCGAGCAGATGCCCGCAGAGAAACCCCGCCCCGGCCCGTCGCCCATGGGCCGCGCCAATACCGAACACCGCCAGCACACCCGGCCCCGGCGTGATGCCGTAAATGAAACCCGAGGCCAGAACGGCCATTAGCAACGATAGAGTCATGGAAAACCTGCAAGCGCCAGAACACGTGGCGGCCAGTCTATATCAGCCGATTGCGCCTGATCACTGCCCGTCGTAAAAACGCATGCCGGCGTACGGTTTCTGCCGACACGCTGCGAGTCGCGAGGCCAGATCGCCGACGTGAGCTTCGAGCTTGTGGCCATCCGGATCGAGAAAATAGAACGACGCACCTTCGCTGCGGTTATCGCGCCATTCCCGCACGTTTGCTGCTTTTAGCGTTTGTACGAATAGCGCAAAATCCGCAGCGTTGAGGCTGAAGGCGTAATGGGTGTAGTCGGCGCCCGGCTCGCTAGTGCGTAATGGATCGAACGAGAGGCACAGCCACAGTCCCGGAAGCGAAAGATAGGCACCGGCGTCCCACGTCGCCTCGACGCGCAACTGCAATACGTCACGATAAAACGCCAGACTGCGGTTCAGATCGCTGACGGCGAGGGTCAGGTGGTTGAGGCCGGTGAGCATCGGTTCAGTAACCTCTGAGGTATTCGGAAGTAAGGTTCAGACTTCACTGCCACGTCCCGTTCCTTGATGACTGTTCAGCCGCGCACTATCCCCTCCTCAATCTTCCGATTCAACCAATTCAACGCTTGATCCCCACCCCGTCGCTTGTGCCAGGCCAGCACAAACGTAAACGGCGGAATATCAAACGGTGGCGGCACAACAATCAAATCCCCATGCACCAAATCGCGCACGCTGCGCGATGACACGGTGAGAATCAAATCCGTGCCACTGATCAACTGCGGCGCGACGTTCCAGTGCGGCAGGCTGATCGCGACGCGACGGCGTTCGCGCAGGGAGGTCAGGGCTCGCTCGATTTCCGGTGTGCCGCTGCCGCGCATTTCCAGCAAGACATGCGGGCGCGACAGGTAGGTGGGCAGATCGAGCACGCCGTTGGCCGGCAAGGTCTGGCGGTCGAGCAGGCAGACGTAGCGTTCTTCGAACAGCAGCGTGCTGCGCAATTCATGGGGCATTTCCGGGAAGACGCCGGCGGCGAGGTCGATATCGCCATTGAGCACGCCTTCGAGCATGCCTTCGCGGCTGGCGTGGCTGATTTGCAGGTCGATGCCCGGCGCTTCGCGGCGCAGGATCCGGATCAGATCGGGGAGGATGATCGCCGCGCCGTAGTCCGACATCGCCACGCGAAAGGTACGTCGGGCGCTGGCGGGATCGAAGGTGTTTGGTGCCAGCAGCGATTGCACTTGAGCGAGGGCTTCAGCGAGCGGCGCGACCAGTTCCAGCGCTCGTGCGGTGGGCGCCAGGGTTGCGCCGGCGCGCACCAGCAGCGGGTCGCCGAGCAAATCGCGCAGACGCGCCAGCGCATGACTGACCGCCGGTTGGCTGAGGTGCAGGCGCTCGGCGGCGCGGGTGACGTGCTGCTCGCTGAGCAAGGCGTCGAGAATCACCAGCAGGTTGAGGTCGATGCGGCGCAGATCATTCATTTGATGCATGTTCTGGATGACGAAACGGAATTTAAATCTGCGCGACGAATACTCTAGAGTCCAGCAAAACCTGTTGGAGAATGATCATGAGTACGTTGCAGTGGGCCGGTCTGTTGGCGTTGGCCGCGTTTGCCGGGGCGGTGGTGCCGTTTCAGAGCGCGATCAACAGCAACCTGGCGCGCGGATTGGGCCATCCATTGTGGGCGACGTTGACGTCGTTGCTGGTGAGTGTGCTGGTGTTGTTGCCAGTGATTTTGGCGTTGCGGTTGCCGCTGCCGTCGCTGGCGTTTATCAGCAAGGCGCCGATGTGGATGTGGGCAGGTGGTGCGTTTGGGGTTTGTTTTGTGGCGCTGGCGGTGGTGTTGCTGCCTAAGCTCGGGGCTTCGGGGTTTGTGGCGTTGGCGCTGGCGGGTCAGGTGCTGGCGTCGATGCTGCTGGATCACTTTGGCTTGTTTGGGTTGGTGGAGAAACAGCTGACATTGCCTCGGCTGTTTGGCGCGGTGTTGTTGATTGCGGGGGTGGTGTTGATTCAGTTTGGCAATTCGCCGGGAAGAGTCTTGGCACCGCAATAAAGATCAAAAGATCGCAGCCTTCGGCAGCTCCTACAGGATTGGATTCGCACTCTGTAGGAGCTGCCGAAGGCTGCGATCATTTCAGCGGTTCAGTACTTATCGAGCGTGCGCAATTTCTGCGGCAACCCCCACAGCAACAACGCCGCTGCGATCAACGCCGCCACGCCAATGACATACAGCGCTGGCGTGGTGCTGCCGGTGAGATCCTTGATCCGCCCGACCATCACCGGGCTGACGATCCCGCCGAACTGCCCCAGCGTATTGATCACCGCGATCCCGCCCGCCGCACCTGCGCCGGCACCGGCCAGCAACTTCGGTGGCAGCGTCCAGAAGCTTGGAATAGCGGCGATGATGCCGGCGCCGAGCAAGCCGAGGGCGACGATCAGGAACGTGGTGTGATCAGCAAAAATCCCCGCACTGAAGAATCCGATCGCGCCAACCACCACCAACCCCGCGACAAACTTGCGGCGCTCGCCGGTTGCGTCCGACAACCGCCCGATCACGATCATGGTGATCGCACCGCAGATGTACGGAATGGCGGTCAGTAGACCGATCATCACCGGGCTCTCGGTACCGGCGCTGCGAATCAGTTGTGGCGCCCAGAAATTCAGTCCGTAAGACGCGACCTGAATCAGAAAGTAGATCAGCCCCAAGGTCAGAAAACCCGGAATCCGTAGCGCCGCCAGCAACGAACCGCCGCTCTTGTGCGGTTCGTGATGGGCGATGCGGCTGGACAGCAATTTTTTCTCGTCAGCGGTCAGCCAGTGAGCGTCCTCGATGCGATCCTTGAGCAGCGTCAGCACTAGAAACCCTAGGCCGATGCACGGCAGACCACCGAGCAGAAACAGCCAATGCCAGCCGCGCATTTGCAGAACGCCGTCGAGGTGTTCCAGCACCAGCCCGGAGAACGGTGCGCCGACCAGACCGGCAAACGCCGAGGCCAGAAACAGCATCGAAGTGATGCGTCCACGGAAGTGCTGCGGGAACCACAGCGTCAGGTAATACAACACGCCCGGGGCGAAGCCGGCTTCCATCGCGCCGATCAAAAAGCGCAGCGCATAGAACTGCCATTCACTGGTGACGAAGACCATCAGCGCCGTCGCCACGCCCCACGACATCATGATCCGCGCGATCCAGCGTCGGGCGCCGACCTTGTAGAGCATCATGTTGCTCGGCACTTCGAACAGCACGTAACCGACCACAAACAGCCCGGCGCCGAGGCCGTAAGCGGTGTCGCTCAGGCTCAGGTCGGCTTGCAGTTGGAACTTGGCGAAGCTGATGTTGATGCGGTCGAAAAAGGCGAACAGGTAGCAGACCATGATCAACGGCATCAGGCGCCAGGCGACTTTGCTGACCAGGGCTTTTTCGGCGTCGTGATCGACAGACGAGCTCGCGCCCGCCTCCATTACATTGAGGCTCATAGCTTTTCTCCAGGCGGACTGCCGGTGGGCGTCCGATTGTTTTTGTTGTCTGGTTATGACGCTGTTCCTGTAGGAGCCGAGCTTGCTCGCGAAGGCGTCAGGGCAGTCGCATCACTGCTGAATGACACACCGCGTTCGCGAGCAAGCTTTGCTCCTACAGAGGGGGATTCAGGTGGGGATCGGGTGCAGGTCGCAATTGCGTCCGGCCTTGGCCAGTTGGCCGGGGACTTCGTGTCCGAGGAGATCCGGCAATCCGCGCGAGAGCTTCAACAGCAGCGGCAAGTCGATGCCGGTATGAATGCCGATCTCATCGCACAAATTCACCAAGTCTTCAGTGCAAATATTGCCCGACGCCCCCGGTGCAAACGGACAGCCACCAAGACCGCCCAGCGCTGCATCGAAACGTCGGGCGCCAGCCTCGTAAGCCGCCAGCACATTGCACAACCCCAAACCTCGGGTGTTGTGGAAATGCAGGGTGAGATCCGCCGTCGAAACCCGCTGCAAAACCCGCCGTACCAAGCGATCCACCTGACGCGGATTGGCCATACCGGTGGTGTCGGCGAGGGTGATGCCTTGAATGCCCAGTTCCTGATAAGCGTCGACAATCTGCAACACACGATCCTCGTCAATCTTGCCTTCGAACGGACAACCGAACGTCGTCGCGATACTGCCGTTGAGCCGCACACCCGAACCATCGGCAAAAGCAACAATGTCGGCAAACGCCGCCAGCGAATCCTCGCAGCGCATGCGCATGTTGGCGAGGTTGTGCGTCTGACTGGCGGACATCACCAGATTCAGCTCATCTGCGCCCGCCTCCAATGCGCGCTGCGCGCCTTTGAGGTTGGGGATCAGCGCGACGTAAATCACCTGCGGTTGACGCTGAATGCCCTTGAATACCTGCTCGCCATCACGCAGCGCCGGAATGGCTTTCGGCGACACAAACGAGCCGGCTTCGATGCGGCTGAAACCCGCCAGCGACAGTTGATCGATGAGCGCGATTTTGTCGACGGTTTCCACCCACGTCGGCTCGATCTGCAAGCCGTCGCGAGGCGAGACTTCCTGGACGATCAAGGTTTGCGAATAGTCGGAAATCATTGCACTACTCCCTGGCTTTTCAGGCGTTCGATGTCGAGTTCAGTCAGGCCGAGACCGGCGAGAATACCGGCGGTGTGCTGGCCGAGGGTCGGCCCAGACCAGTTCACGCCGCCGGGGGTTTCCGAGAGTTTCGGCACGATACCGGGCATCTTCACGGTTGCGCCGCCGGGCAGTTCGGCGTCGAGCAGCATGCCGCGCGCCTGATAGTGCGGATCGGCGACGATGTCGGCCACCGAATAGATGCGCCCGGCCGGGACTTCGGCAGCTTCGAGGGCGGCGAGCACGTCGTTGATCGGCAGGCTGCTCGTCCAGTGAGTGATCGCGGCGTCGAGCATGCCACTCTTGGCCGCACGGCCGTCGTTGTGGGCGAATTCTTCGGCGTCAGCCAGATCATCGCGACCGATGGTTTGCATCAACCGCTTGTAGATCGGATCGCTGTTGCCGGCGATCACCACGTAAGCGCCGTCAGCCGTAAGGTACGTGTTGGACGGTGCAATGCCCGGCAACGCGCCGCCGCTGCGTTCGCGAACGTGGCCGAGCATGTCGTATTCCGGCACCAGACTTTCCATGACGTTGAACACGCTTTCGGCCAGCGACACATCGACGATCTGGCCACCGCCCTGCCCGGTTTTGACCCGCAGCAGCGACATCAACGCGCCGATCACCGCATGCAAGGATGCCAGCGAATCGCCGAGGCTGACGCCCACTCGCGCCGGCGGCGAACCGGGGGTGCCGGTGGTGTAGCGGATGCCGCCCATCGCCTCGCCGATCGCACCGAAACCGGGGCGATCGCGGTAGGGGCCGGTCTGGCCATAACCGGAGATGCGCACGAGGGTGAGGTTGGGATTGAGCGCGTGGAGCACGTCCCAGCCGAGGCCGAGTTTTTCCAGCGCGCCGGGGCGCAGGTTTTCGATGATCACGTCGGCGTCGGTCGCCAGTTGCTTGACCAGTTCGATGCCTTCCGGGGATTTGAGATTGAGCGCCAGCGACTGCTTGTTGCGCGATTGCAGGTACCACCACAGCGACGTGCCTTCGTGCAGCTTGCGCCATTTGCGCAGCGGGTCGCCCTGACCCATGGCTTCGATCTTGATCACCTCGGCGCCGAACTCGGCAAGCATGCGCGCGGCAAACGGCGCGGCGATCAGGGTGCCGATTTCGATCACTTTGATCGCACTCAGGGGGGCAGTCATCGCGGGGTACCTCTTGTTCTTGGAATATGCCGGCAAGACTAGAGGCGTGATGGTGGAGGAATCCAACCTTCGTTCGGCAAAGGGTGTTCGCGAAATGCGAACGCACCGCCCCTGTAGGAGCTGCCGAAGGCTGCGATCTTTTGATCTGTTGTTTCAAGGGCAAGATCAAAAGATCGCAGCCTTCGGCAGCTCCTACAGGGGCATTTCAGCCAGGCAGATGATGGGTATATCAGCCACGCAAATGCTCAAACAACAACCGGCTCACCGGCGACAACCCCGCCTCATCGCGCACCACCACAATCAACGCGCGATCCGACCAGTCATCGGTCAACGGCACCGCGTGCAGCCCCAGCGCCTGACCAAACAACTCATACGCCCGCTGCGGCAAAATCCCGATGCCCATGTTGGCCTGCACCATCCGGCACACCGCATCAAACCCCGGCACATGAATGCGAATGCGCAGCACCTTGCCCGCCTGCCGCGCCGCCGCGTGGGTGCGCATGTTGATCGAACTGGCCGCGTGCAACCCGACGTAATCACTGTCCAGCGTTTCGGCAAAAGCCACCGATTCACGCGCGGCCAACGGATGCTCCGGCAACATCACCACCACCAGTTTGTCCTCGCGGTACAGCACGCTGTGCAGGCCCTTGATGTCGCTGTCGTTGGAACAAATACCGAGATCCGCGACGCCATCGAGCACACCCTGAATCACCCCGGCACTGGGCCGTTCTTCAAGGTCAGTCTTGACCTGCGCATGCCGCGCGGAAAAGTCGCGCAAGTCTTCCGGCAGAAACTGAATGATCGCCGACAGGTTCGCCAGCATCCGCACATAGCCGCGCACACCGTGGCTGTGCTCGCCCAGTTCCAGGCCCATCTTCTCGACGTTAAACAACATCTGCCGCGCATGGTGCAGCAGCGTTTCCCCCGCCGGCGTCAGCGTCATGCCCTTGGCCTGGCGCACGAACAGGCTGATGCCCAGCGCCTCTTCCAATTCCATCAAGCGCTTGCTCGCCGCCGACACCGCAATGGCTTCGCGCGCGGCGGCGCGGGTCAGCGTGCCCTCTTCATGCACGGCGACAAACAGTTGCAGGGTGATCAGGTCGAGGCGGCGAATCAGGCTTTTTTGCAGCATGGAAGTCTCGCTGGCGGGGACATTCGAGTCGGCAGGATAGCCCGGTTTTCGTTGAAGTCAGACATGTGATTAATCCGCCGACGTTCGTGGCTTCGCCCTACAAACAAAACTCTGTTGCCTCTCAGGATTCGCGGAATCGGCCTATTTTTGTCCGACTTTTCGCTCTGTAAAGTCTGGCAACACACACAAATTGCAACACCCCATGGATCGCTACGCTCAAGGAATGTCGCCTGTGAATCTTCCGTTGCACACCCCGAATCTGTATTCCAATTTCCGCAAGATCATTGCCCTCGCCGACTACGATTGGGACATCGCCGAACAGGGCAAAGTCGCCGGTCTCAATGTCGAAGTTAAGAGCCCTAATCACTTGCTCGATCAGTACGGGCGTGAATTCCATCACTTCTGCACGACCTCTTATCTGGGGCTCGATCATCACCCCGCCCTGCTCGAAGGCGCCATCGCCGCCCTGCGTGAAACCGGCAGCTTGCGCGTCGCCAATTCGAAGAACCGCTGCAAACTGGCGATTCTCGAGCAGTACGAAAACGAGCTGTCACAACTCTTTGACACGGTGTGCCTGAGCACCTTGTCGTGCAGCGCCGCCAGCGCCGGAATCCTGCCCTTGCTGGCCAGCGGCATCTTCACCGAAGGTCAGCCGCCGGTGATGGTATTCGACCGCCACGCGCACTACTCGATGAATCATTTGAAAGCCGCGTGCGCCGATGAAACCCGCGTGGTCACCGCGCCGCACAACGACATGGATTTTCTCGAACGCACCTGCCAGCAACACGGTCGCGTGGCGTATGTCGCTGACGGCGCGTACAGCATGGGCGGCGTCGCCAACATGGAAGGTCTGTTGTATCTGAAGGATCGCTACGGGCTATTTCTGTATCTGGATGATTCCCACGCGTTGTCGGCGGTCGGTCAGCACGGCGCCGGGCTTGTGCGGCCACGGGTGGCGGCGCTGGAAGAGGATTGCCTGATCGTCGCGTCGCTGGCCAAGTCGTTTGGCGCCAGCGGCGGTTTGGTGATGCTGGGCAATGAGCGGCAGAAAACATTGATCCAGCGTTACGGCGGGCCGAGCAACTGGTCGCAGAGTCTCAACTGCGCGGCGATCGGTGCCGGCAGAGCGTCGATCCGCCTGCATCGCAGCGCCGAATTCGCCGCGCTGCAAAGCAATCTTCAGGCTAATATCCGCCTCTTCGACAGCCTGATCAGCACCGATCAATGCCACAGCAACATGGCCATCCGCTTGATCAAATGCGGGCAGGCGGCGGTGGCCAATCGAGTGGCCAGCGAACTGGCCGAACAGGGGTTTTTCACCAGTGCGGTGTTTTTTCCGGTGGTCGCACAAGGCAAGGCAGCCATCCGCATTACGCTGCGCGCGGACATGCCGCCAGCGCTGATTCGGCGCTTCTGTGAACTGATCACCGAGCTGTTACGCACCCACCGCTGTGATCTCGACGACTGAAAACAGGGACGAATCATGAACGCCAGCGTCACTCTCCTGATCACCTGTAGCACGGTTTTTCTCGCCCAGTTGGGCATGAGTATTTATTTGCCGGCGCTGCCGGAAATCGCCCGCTATCTGGCGGCGGATCCTGCGCAGGTGTCGTGGGGCTTGTCGCTGTACCTGATCGGCATGGCGCTGCCGATGTTGTTCTGGGGCAGTCTGGCCCAGCGCATCGGCCGCAAACCGGTGTTGCTGGCGGCGCTGGCGATTTACGGCCTGGCCAATCTGGCCTTGCCGCTGGGTTCGACGCTTGAGTGGTTTTTGCTGCTGCGACTGCTGCAAGGCGTCGGCGCCAGCGGTATTTCGGTGATGGCGCGGGTGCTGATCCGCGACAGCTTTCGCGGCGATCTGCTGGCCAAGGCGTTGTCGTGGATTTCGATCTCGTTCGTAGTGGCGCTGGGCATCGGCCAATACTTGGGCTCGATCATCGAGGTGACGCTGGGCTGGCAGGCGATTTTCTACCTGCTCGGCGTGGTCTGCCTGGTGATGGCGCTGATCGTCTCGCGGGTGGCTTTCCCTGCTGTCACTGACGAACCAGTCAGCGCTTCGCCATGGTCGGCTTATCGGCAGATTCTGTTGCATCGGGCATTTCTTTTGCCGGCGCTGGCCGGTGGTTTGGGCTACGGCGTGATCATCGCCTTCAACACCGCAGCGCCTCTGATTTTGCAGGGGCCGTTCGGGTGGTCGACAGTGGATTACGGCTTGCTCGGCTGGCCGATCAGCGCGGCGTATTTTCTGGGTGCGCTGGCGGTCAATCACTTCGTGTTGCGCACCGGTCAGACGTGGTTGATGACCGTTGGCGTCGGTCTGGTATTGGCCGGTAGCGGCGTGATGTTGCTGGGCAGTCTGGCGGCCAGTTCCATCGCGTTGCTGTTTTGGCTGCCGTATTGCGTGGCGGTGTTCGGGCAGTCGTTGAACTACCCGATCAGCCTGTCACGCGCCAACGATGGCGCGCCGATTGCCGGTGCTTATGCGATGGCACTGAGCGGTTTTATCCATCAATTGATGGCGGCGATCATCGGCGCGATGGCCAGTCTGATCGCCAGTCCACAGGCTTGGCCGTTGTCGCTGCTGTGCACGTTGCTGGCCGTCGGCGCGATGCTCTGCGTGAAGTTCGCGCCGGGGGATGGCAAGCGTTAGAAGGCGTTGCGGAAGATTTCCTCGATTTGCCGTTGATCCGCCGCGCGTGGGTTGGTAATGCCGCAGGCATCTTTCAGTGCATTGGTGGCGAGGATCGGGATGTCGCTGAGCTTGGCGCCAAGTTCACGCAGACCGCTCGGAATGTCGACGTCCTTGGCCAAGCTGCGGATCGCGGTGATCGCCGCTTGCGCGCCCTCCTCTGGGCTGAAGCCACGAATGTCGGCGCCCATTGCGTGGGCAACATCGGTCAGGCGATCGGCGCAGACCAGCGCGTTGAAGGTCTGCACATGCGGCAGCAACACGGCGTTGCACACGCCGTGGGGCAAGTCGTAGAAACCGCCCAACTGGTGCGCCATCGCATGCACAAAACCGAGCGAGGCGTTGTTGAAAGCCATGCCGGCGAGGAACTGCGCGTAGGCCATGTTCTCCCGCGCGGCGAGATCTGTGCCGTCGCGCACGGCCAGGCGCAGGTTGTTGCTGATCAGGGTAATTGCCTTCAACGCGCAGGCATCGGTGATCGGGTTGGCGGCGGTCGAGACGTAAGCTTCGATGGCGTGGGTCAATGCGTCCATGCCGGTGGCGGCGGTCAGGCCTTTGGGCATGGCGACCATCAGTTCCGGGTCGTTGACCGACAGCAGCGGCGTGACGTTGCGGTCGACGATGGCCATTTTCACGTGACGCGATTCGTCGGTGATGATGCAGAAACGGGTCATCTCGCTGGCGGTGCCGGCGGTGGTGTTGATCGCGATCAGCGGCAGTTGTGGCTTGCTCGATTGATCAACACCTTCGTAATCACCGATTTCCCCGCCGTTGGTCGCACACAAGGCAATGCCTTTGGCGCAGTCGTGGGGTGAACCACCGCCCAGCGACACGACGAAATCGCAGCGGGTTTCCTTGAGCAAACCCAGCCCGGATTCGACATTGGCGATGCTCGGGTTCGGTTTGGCGCCGTCGAAAATCACCGAATCGATGTCCTGCATGGCCAGCTTCTCGGCAACCATCGTCGCCACGCCGCCCTTGGCCAGACCCACGTCGGTGACGATCAGCGCTTTGCGAAAACCGTAGTTGCGGATCGCGACCATGGCTTCGTCGAGGCAGCCGTTGCCCATGATGTTTACCGCCGGAATGAAAAAGGTGCTGGTCATGCGCGCGTCTCCTGACAGGGGCCGAATCGACTGCTGCGATTCAGCGGATAAGCACAGCATCGACCGATCGGTCAGCGCCGATGTTGATCTGGCTCAATGCCCGCTCGTGATAAAGTCGCCGCCCATCAGCCCCTATGTTTTGAGACCGCCTACGCAATGACCGATTTTCTGGATGTCGACGCCAGCCTTGAAGACTGGAACACCCTGCGCGCCGCGACCGAGTTCAACGGCCTGCTGGTGGGCAATGGCGCCAGCCGCGCGGTGTGGGACGATTTCGGCTACGACTCGCTGTTCGAAAACGCCCGCACCGTGGAGGAGAAACCGCTGAGTGCGTCGGAACTGGCGGTGTTCGACGCCATGCAGACGCGCAGTTTCGAGCAGGTGCTCGGCGCGCTGAAAACCACCAGCCGGGTCAACAAGGCGCTGGCCGTCAGCTCCGCCGCCCCGCGCAATCGCTACTACGCCATCAAAGAAGCGCTGATCAACACGGTGCACGCCGTGCACATTCCGTGGCGCCTGGTGAAAGCCTCGACGCTGGCGACGCTGAATGAAGAACTGGCGCGCTATCGCACAGTGTTCACCACCAATTACGACTTGCTCAACTACTGGGCGCTGCAACACCAAAGCGATGCCATCGACGACCTGTTCAACGGCGCCAACGCGAGTTTCGATCTGGCCGAAAGCGCCACTGACAAACCGCGTCTGCTGTACCTGCACGGTGGCCTGCACCTGGTGCGAAATCAGGACGGCACCGCGCGCAAACTGACCTCGACCGAGGGCACGCTGCTCGGCAGCTTCGCGATCAACAATACGATCAAGACGCTGGATGACGTGCCGCTGTTCGTCACGGAAGGGCCGAGCGCGGACAAGCTCAAAACCATTCGCAGCTCGGATTATCTGTCGTTCTGTTATGAGCAATTGCTCGGGCATGGCGACAGTTTGTGCATCTTTGGCCACGCGTTGGCCGAGCAGGATGCGCACATTGTGCGGGCGCTGCGCTTGGCGAAACCGAAGACTGTGGCCATCTCGATCTATCCGCGCAGTGCGGCGTTTGTGCAGCATCAGAAGCGGCACTACGCGCAGGTGTTTGACGGGACGGGGGCTGAGTTGCGGTTTTTTGATGCGAAGACGCATGCGCTGGGCAGTCCGAAATTGTCGGTGCCGGTCGAGGTTTGAAGCAAGATCAAAAGATCGCAGCCTTCGGCAGCTCCTACAGCTGCAATGCGTTCCCCTGTAGGAGCTGCCGAAGGCTCGGGCCGCGTTCGGACGATCTTTTGATTTCAGGGTTCATTCCTCAGCGCTGTGCACCACCACCAGCAACTGCGCCTGCACCTCCCCTACCGACCGGATTCGGTGCGGTTTCTGTGCATTGAAGTGCAGCGCGTCACCGCGTTGCAGCAGCACTTTCTCGTTCATGAAATCCACTTCCACCTGCCCTTCGTGAACGAACAAAAACTCCTCGCCCAGATGCTCCTTGAAGGTCTTGTCGCTGAATTCGCTCGGCGGATAGATGATGAACGGCAGCAAATTGCGCTCGCTGACCTGATGCGCCAGCACCGCATAACCCGGGCTCTGATCATTCGCCGCCAGTGATTGCCGCTCGTGGCTGCGCACCAGGCTGTAGCTGTCGAGGCTGACGTTGTCTTCCGAGAACAATTCCTCGACCTTCACGTTCAGCGCTTTCGCCAGTTTCAACGCGGCGGCAATCGACGGGGTGTTCAGCCCGCGCTCGACTTTCGACAGATAACTCTTGGTCATGCCGGATTTTTCGGCCAGTGCTTCAAGGGTTACGCCAAGTTTTTTTCTCAATAATTTCAAACGGATAGACATGCGCAGCGGTTATTCCATCAAGGAAGCGACGATTTGTGCTTGCCAATGACACTTTGTGTCATATAGCCTCTTTCGTGTCATTTGCAATCACCCAAAGGACACAGACATGGCCAAGACATTAGCACTACCCAAAGACCAACTGGTCAAGCAAGCGCTGACCCAGATGCAAAAAAGCCTTGCGGATAATACGTGGACAGACCGGCAAAAGCTGGCTTTGACCTGCCGGATTCTTTTCGAGAATGGTCACGACTCCGGCCTTGCCGGGCAAATCACTGCCCGTGGCCCGCAGCCCGGCACCTATTACACTCAGCAACTGGGCCTGGGTTTCGACGAAATTACCGCGAGCAATCTGCTGCTGGTCAACGAGGATCTGGAGGTTCTCGAAGGTCACGGCATGGCTAACCCGGCCAATCGTTTCCACAGTTGGGTGTACCGCGCTCGCCCGGACGTGAACTGCATCATCCACACCCACCCGACGCACGTTGCCGCGTTGTCGATGCTCGAAGTGCCGCTGCAGATTTCCCACATGGATCTGTGCCCGCTGTACGACGACTGCGCGTTTCTCGAAGGCTGGCCGGGCGTGCCGGTGGGCAATGAAGAAGGCGAGTTGATCGCCGGTGCGCTGGGCGACAAACGCGCGATTGTGCTTTCGCACCACGGTCAGCTGTCGACCGGCACGACGATTGAAGAGGCGTGTGTCATCGCCCAATTGATCGAACGTGCGGCGAGGTTGCAGTTGCTGGCGATGGCGGCAGGCACGATCAAACCGATCATCCCCGCGCTGGGCCGCGAAGCCCATGACTGGATCGCCAAGCCAAAACGCCACGCCGCCGCCTTCAACTATTACGCTCGGCAGAACCTGCGCCAACACGCCGATTGCCTGAACTGAAACCTCATTACGGAGACGCTCCCATGTCCAACATTCACGGCATCATCGGCTACACCATCACCCCGTTCAGCGCCAATGGCGAAGGGCTCGATCTGCCAGCACTCGGCCAATCGATCGACCGCCTGATCGCCAGCGGCGTCCACGCCATCGCGCCATTGGGCAGCACCGGCGAAGGCGCTTACCTGAGCGATGCGGAGTGGGATCAAGTCGCCGAATTCAGTATCAAGCACGTGGCCAAACGTGTGCCGACCATCGTCAGCGTGTCCGACCTGACCACCGCCAAAGCCGTGCGCCGCGCTCGCTTCGCCGAAGTCCATGGCGCCGACGTGGTGATGGTGCTGCCGGCCTCGTACTGGAAACTCACCGAAGCGGAAATCCTCGCCCACTACCGCGCGATTGGCGAGAGCATCGGCGTGCCGATCATGCTCTACAACAACCCGGCCACCAGCGGCACCGACATGTCGGTCGAGCTGATTCTGCGCATCGTCAATGCCGTGGAAAACGTGACCATGGTCAAGGAGAGCACCGGCGACATTCAGCGCATGCACAAGCTGCAATTGCTCGGCGAAGGCCAGGTGCCGTTCTACAACGGCTGCAATCCGCTGGCACTGGAAGCATTCGCGGCCGGGGCGAAGGGCTGGTGCACGGCAGCGCCGAACCTGATTCCGCAGTTGAATCTGGATCTGTATGACGCAGCGATGGCGGGCGATCTGGATCGCGCGCGGGATCTGTTTTATCGCCAGTTGCCGCTGCTGGACTTCATTCTGAAGGGCGGCTTGCCGGCGACGATCAAGGCCGGGTTACGCCAGACCGGGCTGGAAGTGGGTGATCCACGCCTGCCGGTATTTGCATTGAGCGCTGCAGGCCAGACCCAACTACAAGCAATCCTGAAAACCCTGCGCTGATCCCCCGGCAATCAAAACCCCTGTAGGAGCTGCGGCACGCTGCGATCTTTTGATCTTGATTTTTACAAGTTCAAAATCAAAAGATCGCAGCGTGCCGCAGCTCCTACAGGGGATGTGTGCGGCGGGCCAGACCCAACTGCACGATCCTGAACTCCTGCGCTGATCTCCCGCAAAAACGCAAAACCCCGTAGGAGCAAGGCTTGCCCGCGAAGAGGCCCTATCCTTCAACATTGATGTTGAGAGATACACCGCCATCGCGGGCAAGCCTTGCTCCTACAAGTGCCAGGTATTGAGGGTTATAGGACAGGCAACGTTTTGTCCTTGATCGCCTTCGTCGGCCCGTTCGCCTTGACGCTGGCGATGCCTTTGTCGCACGCCGCATCCGATGAATACGCCTCGCTGCTGCCAATAATCTGATGGTTGGCCGCCTTGAGGTTGAAGTACGGATGGCCGTCCTTCGTCGATTTTTTTTCGTAACGGTCATCCAGCGCGCTGTTGGTTTGCACCGAGGCGATGCCGCCTTCGGCCGCCGCGCGGGTGGTGTATAGCTCGCTGGTCAGAATCGTTTCGGCGTTCGCCGCTTTCAGGACGAACCTGAACTGGCCGTTGCTGCTTTTACTCAACTCGTACCATCCGGACATGCTCGTTTCTCCTGGGCAATTAAGAGATTTCGCGCTTCAGAGTAAAGACCAGCCAAGCGTATCTGTCGCCTATACCGGCCCCATCGCGGGCAAGCCCGCTCCCACAGGGTTCGAGGCACACACGATACCTGTGGGTGCTGGCTTGCCAGCGATAGGGTCAACCCGGTCTGGACTATTTCACTTGCGCCCGCACCACCGACAACTCCGGCGCACTCACCCGCCGCTGACTCAAATACCGCGTACAACTCACCCGCAAGAACGACGCAAAATTCACCACCTCCCCGCGATAATCCATCACCTCTTCATACAGCTTGGCGATCAACTGGTTGGTGGTCATGCCGTCGACCTCGGCGATCTCGCTGAGGATGTCCCAGAACTGATTCTCCAGACGCAACGTCGTCACCACGCCGCAGATGCGCAGCGAGCGCGAGCGTGATTCGTAGAGAATCGGGTCGGCCTTGACGTAGAGCTCGCACATCGGCGAATCCTCGTTACAGGGTGATTTTAGTGCCGAGCAAGCCGAGGAAACCGGCCAGCCAGTTCGGGTGCGCCGGCCATGCCGGGGCTGTGGCCAGATTGCCTTGAACGTGGCCATCCGTCACGGCGATGTCGATGTACGTACCGCCCGCCAGTCGCACTTCCGGGGCGCAGGCCGGATAGGCGCTGCACTCGCGACCTTCGAGCACGCCGGCCGCTGCCAGCAACTGAGCACCGTGGCAGACGGCGGCGATCGGTTTGCCGGCCTTGTCGAAGGCGCGCACCAGGTCGAGGACTTTTTCGTTGAGACGCAGGTATTCCGGGGCCCGACCGCCGGGGATCAGCAGTGCGTCGTAATCGGCCTCGCTGACCTTGGCGAAATCGAAGTTGAGGGCAAACAGGTGACCGGGTTTTTCGCTGTAAGTCTGGTCGCCTTCGAAGTCATGGATCGCAGTGCGTACGGTTTTACCGGCTGCCTTGTCCGGGCACACGGCGTGGACGGTGTGCCCGACCATCTGCAGGGCCTGAAACGGCACCATCACTTCGTAATCTTCGACGTAATCGCCGACCAGCATCAGAATCTTTTTCGCGGCCATGGGGAGGACTCCTCTGGAGGGAATGCTTGGGAGTATTGAAGGTAGACCTTATCCGGAGAGGCAGGTAATAACTGACTACTACACGCAATCACTGATTGGGATTCGGATTCGGATTCGGATTCGGATTCGGATAACTGTAGGAGCTGCCGAAGGCTGCGATCTTTTGATCTTGCCGTTAGAAACAAAATCAAAAGATCGCAGCCTTCGGCAGCTCCTACGTTGCGGGGATTACCCGCAACTGTACGCCTAAGTCCGTGCCTAGCTGTAACAGCCACAAGCCCCCGGTTTATGGCTTGATGAGGTCATTCCCAATTCTCTACGATTCTGGTCTCCCCTCATGTCCTCGCGCGAAAACACCGGCATGGCCCTCGGTCTGCTCGGCGTGGTGATCTTCAGCCTCACCCTGCCCTTCACCCGCATCGTGGTGCAGGAACTGCATCCGCTGCTCAACGGCTTGGGTCGCGCGTTGTTCGCGGCGATTCCGGCGGCGATGCTTTTGTTGTGGCGCCGTGAGAAGTGGCCAACGTGGCAGCAAGTCAAAGGCCTGAGCCTGGTGATCGCCGGAGTGATCCTCGGTTTCCCGGTGTTGTCGGCGTGGGCCATGCAAACGCTGCCGGCGTCGCACGGGGCATTGGTCAACGGTTTGCAGCCGCTGTGCGTGGCGCTGTATGCCGCGTGGTTGTCTCATGAGCGTCCGTCAAAAGCCTTCTGGGCCTGCGCCGCGTTGGGCAGTGCGTTGGTGCTCGGTTACGCGTTGTACACCGGGGCTGGGAGTATTCAGGCGGGGGATTTGCTGATGCTCGGCGCAATTGCCGTGGGTGGTCTGGGTTATGCCGAGGGCGGCCGGTTGGCCAAGGAAATGGGCGGCTGGCAGGTGATCTGCTGGGCGCTGGTGCTGTCGACGCCGTTGTTGATCGGGCCGGTGGTTTACTTGGCGCTGCAACATCACGGCGCAGTGTCGGCCAAGGCTTGGTGGGCGTTTGGTTACGTCGCACTGTTTTCGCAGTTTCTTGGATTTTTTGCCTGGTACGCCGGACTGGCGATGGGCGGGATCGCTCGGGTCAGTCAGATCCAGTTGTTGCAGATCTTCTTCACCATCGCGTTTTCGGCGCTGTTCTTTGGCGAGCACGTCGAGCCGATTACCTGGGTGTTTGCTTGCGGGGTGATTGCGACCGTCATGCTCGGGAGCAAAACCACCGTGCAACCGGCCCGCATTGCCACCGTATGAACGGTTGAACGGTTGAACGGTTGATTATGTAGGAGCTGCCGAAGGCTGCGATCTTTTGATTTTGTTTTTAAGATCAAAAGATCGCAGCCTTCGGCAGCTCCTACAGGGTGTGTATTCCAGGGCAATAATCGTCAGGCCAGGTAACCGTCGGCGCGCAGCAGGGTTTCCAGGCAGTGTTCGCTGATGTGGTAGAACGCTTTCAACTCTTCGATCTTCACCAACAGCTGAGCCGGATCGACCGGCTCGGCGCGTTTCACCGCGAGAATCATCTTGTTCTTGTTGGTGTGATCGAGCGAGATGAACTCGAACACCTTGGTCTCGTAACCGCATGCTTCCAGGAACAACGCCCGCAAACTGTCAGTAACCATTTCCGCCTGCTGACCAAGGTGCAAACCGTATTGCAGCATCGGCTTGAGCAGCGCCGGGCTCTGGATTTGCAGGCGGATCTGTTTGTGGCAGCACGGCGAGCACATGATGATCGACGCCCCCGAACGAATGCCGGTGTGGATCGCGTAGTCAGTGGCGATGTCGCAGGCATGCAAAGCGATCATCACGTCCAGTTCGCTCGGCGCCACGCTGCGCACGTCACCGCACTTGAACACCAGCCCCGGATGATCAAGCTTCGCCGCGGCGGCGTTGCACAGGTTGACCATTTCTTCGCGCAACTCGACGCCGGTGACTTCGCCCTCGGCCTTCAAGGTGTTGCGCAGGTAATCGTGAATCGCGAAGGTCAGATAGCCCTTGCCCGAGCCGAAATCCGCCACGCGCACCGGTTTGTCCAGCGCCAGCGGCGAGGTGGTCAGCGCATGGCTGAACACTTCGATGAATTTGTTGATCTGCTTCCACTTACGCGACATCGCCGGGATCAGCTCTTGCTGCGCGTTGGTCACACCCAAGTCTTTGAGGAACGGTCGGCTCAGCTCAAGAAAGCGGTTTTTCTCACGGTTGTGCTCGGCGGACGGTGCTTCACGCAATTGCTGAGGTTTGCTCTTGAACAGCGAACTCTTGCCCTTTTTGCTGTATTCGAGCTGAGCTTCGTCAGTCACGGCGAGTAAATGCGCATTTTTGAACGAGGCCGGCAACAGCGCGGCAATCGTCGCCACGCCTTCGCTCAGCGGCAGATTTTTGGTGATGTCTCGGGTTTTGTAGCGATAGACAAAGGACAGGTTCGGCTGCGCTTTGACGGTGACCGCTTTGATGATGACCCGCTGCAGCTCCGCCTCTTCACCGACGTACTTGGCCAGCACCAGTTTGATGAAGCCGTTCTGCTCGAGGCTGGTTTGCAGCAGCTCGATGAACTGGGCGTGGTGATCGGGCGCGGGCTGGGTGGACGGGGCGGTAACGGACATGAAAAAGCGGCCTCGGACGGGCGAAATCGGGAATGGCGGGTATTTTAGGGGGGATGGGGGTTGGGGACACGCTCTTATTTACCGAACGGCACAAATCAAAAGATCGCAGCCTTCGGCAGCTCCTACAGAGGCCAATGTAGGAGCTGCCGAAGGCTGCGATCTTTTGATCTAGGCCAACACCACTAACCGATTCGGCAATTCGTTCCTCACCTGCGTCACCGGCACATGCACTTTGAGCAATTCCCCACACGCCTCAATGCACGTCACAAACCCTTCCAGCGTGCGCCCATGCCGCACCTGCTCGGTAAACGCCGCGACAATCACATCCCAACTTTTGTTATCCAGCCGCTTGGAAATCCCCTCATCCACCAGAATCTCCACATAGCGCTCCGCCTCGCAGACAAAAATCAGCATCCCGGTGCTGCCCACCGTGTGATGCAGGTTCTGTTCGAGAAACTGCCGTCGCGCCAGGTTCGACGCCCGCCAGTGGCGCACGCGACGCGGGATCAAATGCGTGGTGATTTTCGGCAAACGAAACAGCAGGCACAGCACGATAAACGCGCCCCACTGCACCAGCAGCAGGCTGTGCATGGTCAGCCAGCCGGTCAGGTAATGCACGACGCCCGGCACCACCAGCGCCAGCAAACTCGCCCACAGCAGCGGGATGTACGCGTAGTCGTCGGCGCGGGCGGCTAGCACTGTCACCAGTTCGGCGTCGGTGTCGCGCTCGACCCGGGCGATCGCTTCGGCGACTTTGCGTTGTTCGTGTTCGGTCAGTAATGCCATGTTGAAAAGTGCCTGCTCATTATTCTTTTAATGTCACCAGCCGCCGGACGATCCACCGCCGCCGAAACTGCCCCCGCCGCCGCTGAAGCCCCCGCCTCCACCGCCGCCGCCACCAAAACCTCCACCGCCAAAGCCGCCTCCGCCACCACCGCCCCGGCCGGCGGGCAGGATACCGAGCATCTGGAAGACAAACACGGTCAGGATGAACAACATCACCAAAAATACGAACAAACCGGGATGCCGCGAGATGAAATCATCGGACGGATCACCGCTCGATTCATACACCGTCGACGGCTCGTCCAGCGGATTGCCGCCGAGCACCACCAGCATCGCTGCAACGCCGTCGCTGATGCCTTTGCTGAAGTTACCGGTCTTGAACGCGGGCGTGATGACTTGATGGATGATCACTGACGACTGCGCATCGGTCAGCCGATCCTCCAGACCATAACCGACTTCGATGCGCAGTTTGCGCTCGTCACGGGCGACGATCAGCAGCGCGCCGTTGTTTTTGTCCTTCTGGCCGATGCCCCAGTGCCGGCCGAGCTGAACGCCGAAATCCTCGATGGTGGTGCCCTGCAGATCCGGCACGGTGACGACGACCAATTGCTCGCCGGTCGCCTGCTCGTGGGCCTGTAACTGCTGGCCCAGTTGCGCGCGCACCGACGGCTCGATCATCTGCGCTTCGTCCACCACCCGCCCACTCAGCGCCGGGAACGTCAACTCGGCCCGGGCGCTGAGGGCGAAAACCCACAACAGCAACACCAGCCCCATCTTCAACACACGCATCTATTACCCCCACCAATCCCTGTAGGAGCTGCCGCAGGCTGCGATCTTTTGATCTTGTTCTTACGGTCAAAATCAAAAGATCGCAGCCTTCGGCAGCTCCTACACAGGTGTGTTTTCAGAATTTGACCTGGGGTGCCTTATCGGCATCCGGCGTGGTGGCTTCGAAGGTTTCGCGGATCGGCAGGTCGCTGTACATCACGCTGTGCCAAAGGCGACCGGGGAAGGTGCGGATTTCGGTGTTGTATTTCTGCACCGCCAGAATGAAATCGCGGCGCGCCACGGCGATGCGGTTTTCCGTGCCCTCAAGTTGCGATTGCAGGGCGAGGAAGTTCTGGTTGGCCTTCAGATCCGGATAGCGCTCGGAGACCACCATCAAACGGCTCAACGCACCGGTCAGTTGATCCTGCGCCTGCTGGAACTGCTTGAGCTTCTCGGGATTGTCGAGGGTGCTGGCGTCGACCTGAATCGACGTGGCTTTCGCCCGCGCTTCGATCACGGCGGTCAGGGTTTCTTCTTCATGCTTGGCGTACCCCTTCACCGTTTCCACCAGATTGGGGATCAGGTCGGCACGCCGCTGGTACTGGTTCTGCACTTGCCCCCACGCGGCTTTGGCCTGTTCGTCGAGGGTCGGGATATTGTTGATGCCGCACGCGGTCAACAGCGTGGCCAGCATCAGCAGGGTGACGACCTGCAAACGCGAGCGATTGGTTGGGCTTACATTCATCGCAGTGATGCTCCTTGGCACATTTCATTATAAAAACCGAGCGCGAAACACTCTGCGCCGGCTCTTGGGGCATAATCGGCCGCGCCGCTGGATTACGACGCGCCAATGGGCTAAAAAGTGCCCTGCGCGATCACGCTGCCGCAGTGTCGGCTGTCGTTTTTGGCTCTGGTTTTTTGAGCCTGCACCCGAACAACAATAGTCGCTCCCTAAATTTTGGCTGGCCGGCGTTGCATCGCCGCTTGGGCCCTTGAGAAAAACATTCATGAAGAAGCTGTGTTTGCTGGGTCTGTTCGTCAGCCTGGCCAGTCATCAAGTATTGGCCGCCACGACCCCGGTACCCCTGGAAAACAAGGACGCGTTCATCAGCAACCTGATGAAGCAAATGACCCTCGACGAGAAGATCGGCCAGTTGCGCCTGATCAGCATCGGCCCGGAAATGCCTCGTGAGTTGATCCGCAAAGAGATCGCCGCCGGCAACATCGGCGGCACGTTCAACTCGATCACCCGCCCGGAAAACCGCCCGATGCAGGACGCCGCCATGCGCAGCCGTCTGAAGATCCCGATGTTTTTCGCCTACGACGTGATCCACGGTCACCGGACGATTTTCCCGATTCCGCTGGCCCTCGCCTCGAGCTGGGACATGGACGCGATCGGCAAATCCGGCCGCGTGGCTGCCAAAGAAGCCGCCGCCGACAGCCTCGACATCACCTTCGCGCCGATGGTCGACATCTCCCGCGACCCGCGCTGGGGCCGCAGCTCCGAAGGTTTCGGTGAAGACACCTACCTGACCTCGCGCATCGCCGGCGTCATGGTGCGTGCCTATCAGGGCGCCACCCCGAGCGCGGCCGACAGCATCATGGCCAGCGTCAAACACTTCGCCCTGTATGGCGCGGTTGAAGGCGGTCGCGACTACAACACCGTCGACATGAGTCCGGTGAAGATGTACCAGGATTACCTGCCGCCGTACCGCGCCGCGATTGATGCCGGCGCCGGTGGCGTGATGGTTGCGCTGAACTCGATCAACGGCATTCCGGCCACCGCCAACACCTGGCTGATGAACGATCTGCTGCGTCGCGACTGGGGCTTCAAAGGCCTGGCGGTCAGTGACCACGGCGCGATTTTCGAACTGATCAAACATGGCGTCGCCCGCGACGGTCGTGAAGCGGCGAAGCTGGCGATCAAGGCCGGCATCGACATGAGCATGAACGACACCCTCTACGGCAAAGAGCTGCCGGGGCTGCTCAAGTCCGGCGAGATCGAACAGAAAGACATCGACAACGCCGTGCGTGAAGTGCTCGCGGCCAAGTACGACATGGGCCTGTTCAAGGATCCGTACCTGCGCATCGGCAAGGCTGAAGACGATCCGGCCGACACCTACGCCGAAAGCCGTCTGCACCGCGCCGAGGCCCGCGACGTCGCGCGTCGCAGCCTGGTGCTGCTGAAGAACCAGAACGAAACCCTGCCACTGAAGAAAGACGCGAAAGTCGCGCTGGTCGGCCCGTTGGCCAAAGCGCCGATCGACATGATGGGCAGTTGGGCAGCGGCGGGTAAACCGACGCAATCGGTCACCCTGTTCGACGGCATGAACTCGCTGATCGGCAACAAGGCGAACCTGATCTACGCCCGTGGCGCCAACATAACCAGCGACAAGAAGGTGCTGGATTACCTGAACTTCCTCAACTTCGATGCCCCGGAAGTGGTCGATGACCCGCGTCCGGCCAACGTGCTGATCGACGAAGCGGTCAAAGCGGCCAAGGACGCTGACGTGATCGTTGCCGCTGTCGGCGAGTCCCGTGGCATGTCCCACGAATCGTCCAGCCGCACCGACCTGAACATCCCGGAAAACCAGCGCGAGCTGATCCGCGAGCTGAAAGCCACCGGCAAACCGCTGGTGCTGGTGTTGATGAACGGCCGCCCGCTGACCATTCTTGAAGAGAACCAATCGGCTGACGCGATTCTGGAAACCTGGTTCAGCGGCACCGAGGGCGGCAACGCCATCGCCGACGTGCTGTTCGGCGACTACAACCCGTCGGGCAAGCTACCGGTGACCTTCCCGCGTTCCGTGGGCCAGATCCCGACGTACTACAACCATCTGAGCATTGGCCGGCCGTTCACGCCGGGCAAACCGGGCAACTACACCTCGCAGTATTTCGATGACACCACCGGGCCGCTGTTCCCGTTCGGTTATGGCCTGAGCTACACCCATTTCGCCCTGAGCGACATGGCGCTGTCGTCGACCACGCTGAACGCCACCGGCAAGCTCGACGCCAGCGTCATGCTGAAAAACACCGGCAAGCGTGACGGCGAAACCGTGGTGCAGTTGTACATTCAGGACGTTACCGGCTCGATGATCCGTCCGGTCAAAGAACTGAAGAACTTCCAGAAAATCATGCTCAAGGCCGGCGAACAGAAAGTCGTGCACTTCACCATCACCGAGGATGACCTGAAGTTCTACAACGCCCAGCTCAAATACGCGGCCGAGCCCGGCAAGTTCAACGTACAGATCGGCCTGGATTCGCAGGACGTCACACAGCAGAGCTTTGAACTGCTGTAACCGGTTTTGCCCCGATGATCGTTCCCACGCTGCGCGTGGGAATGCCTCAAGGGACGCTCCGCGTCCAGTGACGCGGAGCGTCACGGGCTGCATTCCCACGCAGAGCGTGGGAACGATCAATGGTGTACACCCTGTAGGAGCTGCCGAAGCCTGCGATCTTTTGATCTCGCTCTACCCGCGGCGATCGAGGATGTTCACCACCACCCGATCCACCCACCCCCAGACCCGCTGCTTCACCCGCCGCCACAACGGCCGACGCTGCCACTCTTCCAGACTCACCAGCTGACTCAGCCCGAAGTCCTTCACAAAACTCGCCTCCACCGCTGCCGTCAACGACGGATCCAGCGCCTCCAGATTCGCCTCCAGATTGAAGCGCAGGTTCCAATGGTCGAAGTTGCACGAACCAATGCTCACCCAATCGTCCACCAGCACCATTTTCAAATGCAAAAAGCACGGCTGGTATTCGAAGATCTGCACCCCGGCCTTGAGCAGGCGCGGGTAGTAGCGATGCCCGGCGTAACGCACTGACGGGTGATCGGTGCGCGGCCCGGTCAGCAGCAAACGCACGTCGACACCACGCGCGGCAGCCTTGCGCAGGGAGCGGCGGATTTTCCACGTTGGCAGAAAATACGGCGTGGCCATCCAGATACGTTGCTGGCCGCTGTTCAACGCGCGGAACAACGACTGCAAAATATCGCGATGCTGGCGGGCATCGGCATACGCCACGCGGCCCATGCCCTCGCCCTTGTCCGGCACGCGCGGCAACCGTGGCAGACCGAAATGCGCAGCCGGACGCCAGGCGCGGCGGTAGCGGTTGGCAATCCATTGACGATCAAACAGCAATTGCCAGTCGATCACCAACGGCCCGCTGATCTCGACCATCACTTCGTGCCATTCGCTGGTGTCGTGCCCCGGCGTCCAGAATTCATCGGTGACACCGGTGCCGCCAACCACCGCCAGACGCTGATCGACCAGCAGCAATTTGCGGTGATCGCGATAGAAATTACCGACCCAGCGCCGCCAGTTCAGCCGATTGTAGAAACGCAGTTCAACCCCGGCATGGGTCAGGCGTTGGCGCAAATTGAAAGTGAAGGCGAGGCTGCCGTAATCATCGAACAGGCAACGCACGCGCACCCCACGCTCGGCGGCCAGCACCAGTGCCTGCACGATGGTTTCGGCACAGGCGCCGGCCTCGACCAGATACAGCTCAAGCTCGATCTGCTCCTGCGCGCCAGCGATCTGCTCGAGCATGCGCGGGAAGAATTGCGGGCCGTCGATCAACAGCTCGAACCGGTTGCCGTCACGCCATGGGAACACCGCGCCGCGCATGTCAGCGCGCCGTGAAAATCAGCACCGCACCCACCGGTACCGACAGACTGATGGCCGACAGGTCGGCGAGTTTGCGCAGGCTTTCCAGGCCCGGCGCCAGATCAAAATCTTCGGCGTTGATCACCAGCGGCTCGAGGGTGACCACTTGAAAGCGTCGATCATCGAGCCGCGTCGCCAGCAATTCGGCGGGGTATTCGTGTTGTTTGCCATGCAGGTTGACCGTCAGCGGCAAGCGCAATTCCAGCTGCGCGCCGGGCGCCAGATCGTTGATCGGGCGCAGGTCGATCTGCGTGGTGATGGTCGCTTCGGGGAATTGCTCGATCTGGAACAGCTCCTTGCGCATGCGTTCATCGCGCAGCGGGATGCCGCTGTTGATCGAGTCCAGCTCGACTTCGACTTCGGCGCGACCGTTGGGGTCGACCTTGCCGTGCAGCACCAGAAAGCGCTGCACTTCAGAAATGTTGGCGTTTTTCGTGCTGACGAACGACAGCCGCGACGACTCGCCGTCCAGATACCAATTGGCCTGCGCCGGCAACGCGACAGCGGCGAGCAGCAGGCTGGACAGGGATGCAATGAGGGAGCGGTTGAACATTGAGGACTCGTGGGGCCGATAAACCTGCACGAACCTTAACTGGCCATGGGGTTATTGCAAACATCAAGATCAAAAGATCGCAGCCTGCGGCAGCTCCTACAGGGGAATGCATTTCAAATATTGTAGGAGCTGCCGCAGGCTGCGATCTTTTGGCTGTCAGGCCAATACCTGCTGCACATCGCCAATCGTCGCCGCCAGACTGTTCAAATGCAGGCTCAACACCCGCTCCACCGGCGCCTGATCCATCGGCCAGTGCAGCGCCATGCTGCCCACCAATTTCCCTTCAGCACGAATCGGCAACGCCACCGCGCGAATCAGAAACGGCAGGCGCACCGGGTACTCCCAATAACCTTCCGTGCGCTGGCCAAAGCCCTGCTGCAACGCCTGCTCTGTCGCACTGAACAAACTTTCCGCGCTCAACTGCTCACGCGCGGCCAGCCGCTCGACCTCATCACTGCCCAACTCACCAAGGCACGCCCGGCCCATCGCCGAATGAAACAAACTCGCGTGATGCCCGACGATCTGGCAGTTGTTCGGATAACGCTTGCGCAACACCTGCGGAATCGCGCTTTCCATCACTTCAACGCGCTCGCCATCAAAGCACGACAGATCCGCCACCAGCCCGGTGCGCTCGCACAACTCCACCAGCATCGGCGCCGCGCTCTCCACCAGATGCCGTTTGAAACGTTGCTGACGATCACCAAACAGACGCTTGGCGCACAAGCGGTAACGCCGGTCGCTCAAGCCGCGATAGATCCAGCCCTGCTCCTGCAACGTCGCGAGCATGCGTGACACCGTGGCCTTCGGCAGACTCGTGAGGTAGTGCAATTCCTCCAGCCCCAGCGCCTGATGCTCGCCGAGCAATTCGACGATCGCCAGCGCTCGTTCGACCGAACGCACGCTGCCGGTATCTGTTTTGCTGCCCATGTGTTCGATCTCCCTGCGCACAGATGGATGAACACTTTTTGCAGCAAAATGCGGGCCGCTCAAGCCGATTGCAGGCATGTCGGCGGGCACCGCTCGACCCAGCGGGTCAGCTGTTCATGGGCATACGCCAGTTGCAGAACCGCGCGATCCGCCTGCGCCGGGCCAATGATTTGCAGGCCCATCGGCAGCCCCGCCGGGTTGAAACCGACCGGCACGCTGATGCTCGGCAACCCCGCCAACGTCGGGCCGATAACCACCTCCATCCAGCGGTGATAGGTATCCATGGTCTGCCCACCGACCACGCGCGGCCATGGCTGTTGTGCATCAAAAGGGAACACTTGTGCGGTAGGCAACAGCAGGAAATCGTAACGTTCGAACAATTCACTCAGCGCGCGATACCACTCACTGCGGTCGACCGAGGCCTTGTAGACATCGGCAGCGCTCAGACGCAGACCGCCCTCGACTTCCCACTGTGCTTCCGGTTTGAGCAACTCGCGTTTGTGCGGATCGGCATACGCGGCACCCAGACTGCCCTGCACCAGAAAGTGCCGATGGGTCAGCCAGGTTTGCCACAAACGCTCCATGGAAAAATTCGCCTGACAGGCTTCGACCTGACAGCCCAGCGCAGTGAAATCTGCCAGCGCCGACTCGCACAGACTCAACACGCCATCGTCCATCGGCAGATAGCCGTTGTAGTCGCCGAGCCAGCCAATGCGCACGTCGCTGAAGTCCCGTTGCAGGCCTTCGGCAAAGTTGCGCGGCTGATCTTTCAGCGACAGCGGTACGCGAGGGTCGTAACCAGCCTGCGTCGACAGCAATCGTGCGACGTCGGTGACGCTGCGGCCCATCGGCCCTTCAGTGGCCAGTTGCTGGACGAACACTTCCGGCGTCGGCCCATGCGGCACGCGGCCCTGGGATGGGCGAAAACCGAAGACGTTATTGAACGCCGCCGGGTTGCGCAGCGAGCCCATCATGTCGCTGCCATCGGCCACCGGCAGCAAACGCAGAGCCAACGCCACCGCCGCCCCGCCGCTGCTGCCGCCGGCATTCCGGCTGGCATCGTAGGCATTGGTGGTGGTGCCGAACACGTTGTTGTAGGTCTGCGAGCCGAGGCCGAATTCCGGCACGTTGCTCTTGCCGATGATGATCGCGCCGCACTCGCGCACCCGCGCCACGCTGATCGCATCGTGCTGCGGCACCTGCTCGGCGAACAACGGCGAACCCATGGTCGTGCGCAGTCCAGCGGTGGCGGCCAGATCCTTGATCGCCTGCGGCATGCCATGCATCCAGCCTCGGGATTCGCCGCGATCGAGTTGCCGATCGCATTCATCGGCTTCGCGCAAAACCTCCTCCGCCGGACGCAACGACACCAGCGCGTTGACCTGCGGATTGAAACGCTCGATGTGTTGCAGATACGCCTGCATCACTTCACGGCACGAGACTTTGCGGGCATGGATCGCGCGGGACAACGCATCGGCGTCCAGCGCGACAATCGGATCGATGGCTAACGGACTCAAGATTTCACTCCAAGGTTGAGCGCGCTGGGGGCTTTGGCGCGGGGCGCCTCTTGCATGCAATAAATCCCGAGCAAGGTCAGCAGGCAAGCGAACAACACATAAAACGAAGGCGCCACCGGGGTTTCCAGCACCTTGCTCAACCAGGTCACGATCAGCGGCGCGAAACCGCCGAACACCATTACCGAAATGTTGTAGGCAATCGACACGCCGGTGGAGCGCACTTCGATGGGAAATTGCTCGGCCAGCGCCGTCGGTGCCGGGCCGAAGAAGCCGCCAATCGCGCCGCACAGCAGCAGTTGCATTACCAGCAAGCGTTCGATTGAAGGCGCTGCCGCGACCCACACGTACAGCGGATAAATCATCACGAAAAACGCCAGGGTAAAGGCCATCAATACCGGTCGCCGGCCGACGCGATCCGACAGTGCGCCGGAGAACGGAATCACCACGGTCATCAGCGCCACCGCGAGCATCTGCACCAGCAACACCTGATCCAGCGGCAAGCCGAGGTTGGTGTGGGCGAAGGTCGGCATGTTCACCAGCACCACGTAAAACGCCACCGTCGCACCGCTGGCCAGGCCCATCGAAACCAGCAGGCTGCGGCGATGTTCGCGAACTACTTGCCAGAGGCCCGGCGCTGCGCCTTTGGCTTTTTTGCGCGCTTCGAGAAACTCTTCCGGCTCTTCCATGTGCTTGCGAATCCACAAGCCGACCGGGCCGATCAACAGGCCGAGCACGAACGGAATCCGCCAGCCCCAACTGTCCAGCGTCTCAGGGGTAAACAGGTGGGTGACCAACGCCACCATCGCCGCGCCGGCAAACACCGCCAGGCATTGCCCGACCAGTTGCCACGAACCGTACAAACCTTTGCGATGGGCCGGCGCGCTTTCCACCAGAAACGCCGTGGCGCTGGCGTATTCGCCGCCAGTGGCGAAGCCCTGGAGCATCCGCGCGACCACAATCAGCAACGGCGCGCCCATGCCGATGGCGGCGTAACTTGGCGCGAAAGCGATCATTGCAATGGACACGGTCATCAGACGAATGATCATCTGCATCGCCGCTTTGCGACCTTTGCGGTCGGAATACATGCCGAGCAGGATGCCGCCCACCGGGCGCATGAAGAAGCCGACGCCGAAGGTCGCCAGCGCCATCAGCAGCGAGGCGTAGCTGTCTTCGGAGGGGAAGAATTGCCGGGCGATGATGCTCGCCAGAAAGCCGTAAACAATGAAGTCATACCATTCCAGCGCGTTGCCGATCACGGCGGCGACCACTTGCCGGGTACGCGAAACACCTGTGCCTGAAGCCTGCATGGGAGATTCTCCAAAAGCTGTTGGGTGAGCCCGTGCGCCGGTGCGCTCGGGATTCAGCGGCAGCAGAACGTGAAGAAATCAGGCCGGCTTGAGCCAGCTCTCGGTGAGCGCGCCCCAGTAGGCGGCGCCAGTCAGCAGGATGTCGTCGTTAAAGTCATAGGCGGGGTTGTGCACCATCGGCCGCGACACGCCGTTGCCGATAAACAGATAGGCGCCGGGGCAACGCTGGAGCATCCAGGCGAAGTCTTCGCTGCCCATCAATTTTGGCGTGTTGCCATCGACGGCATCAGCACCGACCAATTCGACGCCAATGTTGCGGGCGAACTCGGTTTCGGCAGCGTGGTTGACCAGCACCGGATAGGCCGGGCGATGTTCGATTGTCGAAGTACAGCCGAAACTCTGCGCCTGGGTTTCGATGATGTTGCGCACGCGATTGAGGGTTTGTTCGCGCACATCGGCATTCAGTGCGCGCAGGCTCAGACGCAGAATCGCCTGCTGCGGAATGACGTTGGCCGCCTCCCCCGCTTGCAGTGCACCGACGGTGACCACCGCGGCTTGCTGCGCATCGATGTTGCGCGCGACCACGGTTTGCAGCGCCATCACCACACTCGACGCAGCGACCAGCGGATCGACGGTCAGGTGCGGCATCGAACCGTGGCCGCCGACGCCTTCGATGACCACGTTAAGCAGGTCTTGCGAAGCCATCATCGGCCCTTCGCGAAAGCCCAGATGCCCAGCGGGCAGGCCCGGCATGTTGTGCATGCCGAACAGCGCATCGCAGGGGAAACGCTCAAGCAGACCATCGGCGAGCATCGCTTCGGCGCCGCCCTGACCTTCTTCGGCGGGTTGGAAAATCAGCGTGAGGGTGCCGTCGAACTGACGCGTCGCCGCCAGATAACGTGCGGCGCCGAGCAACATGGTCGTGTGTCCGTCGTGACCGCAGGCGTGCATGCAGCCCTTGTGCTGGCTGCTGTAGGCGACGCCGGTATTTTCGATGATCGGCAAGGCGTCCATGTCGGCACGCAAGCCGAGTTTGCGCGAGCTGCTGCCGTTGCGCAGCACACCGACGACGCCGGTTTTGCCGATGCCGGTGTGGACTTCGTAGCCCCAGCTTTCGAGGGATTTGGCGACCAGCGCCGAGGTGCGGCTTTCTTCGAAACCGAGTTCGGGGTGGGCGTGGATGTCCTGGCGGGTGGCGTGCAGGTCGCTGGCAACGTCGCTGAGCCAGGCCAGAATGTGCTGATGTCGGGTCATGACGGTTCTCCTCGCGCGGGTTTTCCCGGTCTTGTTGTTCGCAATGAATTCACGACACGTTGGAAGGCAGGTCGTGCTCACCGCCAGATAACCGCGAGACGCGCGCGAGGACAATCGAATGTGGTTCCACAGAGTGGAACCCCGCTTCCGAGATCAACCCAACCCCTTGTAGGAGTGAGCCTGCTCGCGATGGCGGTGTATCAGAAACAATTATGTTGACTGACACACAGCCATCGCGAGCAGGCTCACTCCTACAGGGACGATTCGGTGTGATCAGGGATTCAGGCGGCAGCCCTGGCGTTCGTTTTGCCACTGGGCGCTGTTGCTGCGCCCCATGCCGCTGACGGTGATGGTTTTGCGGGCAGGGTCATCGCTGAACTGGCTGGTCGGCAGCCATTGTTTTACGTAGCCACGGCAATACTCGGCATCGTTGTTCATCACGTACCGGCACGAACAATATTCCTTGGCGGTGTAGGCGCTGATGATGTCCGGGAAGGCCCACAGATTTTCGCGCTCATAGACGATCCAGCCGAGCAACAAAACCAGCAGCAACAGCAAAAAGCGCTTCATGGCCGCACCGCCTGCATTACGCGTTTGAGCAGCTCGTTGTGCCGATAACTGCCGTCGCGATCATCGCCATAACGGACGATCAGCAGTTTCTCGCTGGGAATCACATACATCGCCTGGCCCCAATGACCAAGGGCGGCGAAAGTGTCGGGCGGTGCATCGGGCCACGGAGACGCCGCGCCATCCGCCGCACGGTTGAGCCACCACTGCCCGCCGGGCACGGCTTCGTCTTGATGCGCCTTGTACCCGGCGAACGGTTTGAGGTTGAACGCGAGCCAATCCTTGGGCAATAACTGCCGTTCATTCCAGCGCCCATCGCGCGCCATCAACAGACCCACTCGCGCCAGATCCCGCGCGGTGAGATAGGCGTAAGACGAAGCGACAAAGGTGCCAGTCGCATCGGTTTCCCACACGGCGTGGCGGATGCCCAAGGGTTCGAACAGCGCCGTCCATGGATAGTCCGCATAGCGCTGCGGGCCGACGATGTTTTTCAGTGCGGCGGCGAGCAGATTGCTGTCGCCACTGGAATAACGGAAAGCCTGACCCGGTGGCGCGTAGCTGTCGTGATCCGCTGTAAAAGCAGCCATGTCGCGCTGACCACGGGTGTAAAGCATCGCCACCACCGAGGATTTCAGCGGGGCGTATTCGTAGTCTTCTTGCCAGTCGAGGCCTGAGGCCCAGTGCAGCAGATCGGCGAGTTTGATGTCCGGGTGTTTAGCCAGCGGCGGGTAAAACTTTGCGGCGGGGTCTTCGAGTTTGAACAGGCCTTCGCCATACGCCACACCGAGGACGGCGGCCATCAGGCTTTTGCTGATTGACCAGGTCAGGTGCGGGGTTTGCGCGTTGGTCGGGCCGGCGTAGCGTTCGTAGATGATCTGCCCGTCGCGGATGATCAGCAGCGCATCGGTGCGGATGCCTTTGCGGCTGGTGTCGTCGCGGGGTGGGAAGGCGTAGTTTTCCAGCGCTTGAGTATTGGTGATTGTCGCGCCAGTCGGCCATTGCTCACCGGGCCATGGTTCGGCCTGAATGGTGGCGCTGATCAGCAGCAGAAGCAGGGTCAGGCCTTTGAACATGGTGAGGGGCTCTGGGGATGAACCTGCTGAGATTAGTCGGGGTTTATGACAGGGGTGTGGTGATTTTTCGGCCGCCTTCGCGAGCAAGCTCGCTCCCACAGTTTGATTGCATTCCAGCTGAGGGAACTCGATCAACTGTGGGAGCGAGCTTGCTCGCGAAGGCGCCAGTCAGGCCACCGCCAAAGCCTTGGCTAATCGCTTAGCCCGAGCCCCCGCCGCCAACTGCATCACCCCGTGATCCCGCCGCCACATCTGCGCCCACTCCGAGCCACCCACCGCCAGCGCGTGATCAACCTCAGGCTTGAGCGCATCAAACTGCGCAAACAACCCAGCCAACAACACATGCCCGGCCGGATTATTCGGCGGCTGCCGGCTCGCCTCGGCACACCCGGCCAACAGCGCCAGCAAACGCAATTGCAGCGTCTGTGGCCAATCGCTGTCCTGCCCGACGCCATACAGCCACGCGGTCATCGCACTCAGCACATAAACATCTTCCAGCGTGCGAAACGGCTTCACGTAAGCATCCCAACCATCCCCGGCCAACAACTCACACAGCGCACCATCGAGCAATAGCCGACCATGACTGATGTCCGGCATCAACGGCAGCGCCGGCAATTTCTCCACGCTCACGCCGGGCTCGCCGGGGTAGACCACGGCCAGACTCAGGCGCGGACTTTCGCCGGGCTCTTCACTGCGCGCCGCAATCAACAACCAATCCGCCGCATCACCGGCGGTGACGAAATCCTTGCGTCCACTCAGACGCAAATCCGTCAGCCGCGTCTGCATGTCTGCCGGGCGCAGACTGCGCTGTTCGGTCGCACACAAAGCGCCAAGGCTCAGCGGCGCACTTGGCCACAACATGCGCAACGCCGCCTGATAACCGACCAGAAACGCCAGCCCCGGCGTCGCCATCCGCCGCCCACCGGCGACCGCCAATTCGAACGGCGTGACGTTGCCCAACTGCTGCAACAACGTCGCGAAACCCTCGGCAAGGTCAGCAACGGCGGGCAATCGTTCACGGCTGTGCAGCAGATCTGGCCAGGGCATGAGAGGCTCCATGTGGGCTGTCATATAAGCATCACCGAACGTTCATGGCGATGACACCGGGGCTACATAGCCTGACTTTGCACAACACGGCTGCATAAAGAAAGTCGATCGGCTGCAACCCACGACGGGTTCAAGGCCCGTACGGAGATTCACATGACTCATATCGCCCGCATCAGCGACAACGGCAATGTACGCCGCCTGCAAGCCGAACGCCTGATCGGCGCCGAGGCCTTGCAGCAAGCCCAGGCCCTGCGATTCAACGTGTTCAGCGGCGAGTTCAACGCCAAGCTGAAAGGCGCGGAACTGGGTCTGGACATGGATGATTATGATGTTCACTGCAGCCACATCGGCGTGCGTGATTTGAACACCGGCCGTTTGGTGGCGACCACGCGTTTGCTCGATCACACCGCCGCCAGCAGCCTCGGCAAGTTCTACAGCGAAGAAGAATTCAGCCTGCACGGCCTCGCGCATCTGCAAGGCCCGATCCTCGAAATCGGCCGCACCTGCGTTGACCCGGCGTATCGCAACGGCGGCACTATCGCGGTGTTGTGGGGCGAGCTGGCCGAAGTGTTGAATCAGGGTGGCTACAGCTATTTGATGGGTTGCGCGAGCATCCCGATGCAGGACGGCGGCGTGCAGGCGCACGCGATCATGCAGCGTCTGCGCGAACGTTATCTGTGCACCGAACACCTGCGCGCCGAACCGAAGAAACCGCTGCCGACGCTGGATATTCCATCGAACGTAATCGCGGAAATGCCACCGCTGCTCAAGGCCTACATGCGTCTGGGCGCGAAGATCTGCGGCGAGCCGTGCTGGGACGAAGATTTTCAGGTCGCCGACGTATTCATCCTGCTCAAGCGCGACGAACTCTGCCCGCGCTACGCCAAGCACTTCAAGGCGGCCGTGTGATGAGCCGGTTGCGGGTGTACGCGCGGATTGCGCGAGTGCTGATCGTGGTGACACTGGGGCTGACCATGGCCGGTGTCTTCGGCGTTTTTGAACGGATGGGTCTGGCGCATTCGATGGAACGTCGCCAGCGCTGGTCGCGCTTTTTCATGGCGCGCTTGGGCAATGCCCTGCCCTTTCGCATGACCGTGCACGGCGAGCTGCCGAAGCAGCCGATGTTGTGGGTGAGCAATCATGTGTCGTGGACGGATATTCCGCTGCTCGGCATGCTCACGCCGCTGTCGTTTCTGTCCAAGGCTGAAGTGCGCACCTGGCCGGTCGCCGGTTGGCTCGCGGCGAAGGCTGGCAGTCTGTTTATCCGTCGCGGTTCGGGCGATAGCCAGTTGATCCGCAAGCAGATGACCCGTCACCTGCAAACCGCGCATCCGCTGCTGATGTTCCCGGAAGGCACCACCACGGATGGCCGCTCGTTGCGCACCTTTCATGGTCGTTTGTTGTCGGCGGCGATTGATTCCGAGGTGATGCTGCAACCGGTGGCGATTCGTTATCTGCGTGATGGCGAGATTGATGCGCTGGCGCCGTTTATTGGTGACGATGATTTGCTTTCGCACTTGATGCGTTTGTTCAGCAATGATTGCGGCGACGTTGAAGTGCACCTGCTCCAGCCGATTGCCTGTCAGGGGCGCGAGCGTGCGGCGCTGGCATTTGAAGCGCAGCAGGCGGTGCAGAAGGTGTTGTTTGGTGAGGTGGCGAAACCTGCCGAACCGCGTCGCACCGGCGACCTGATCGCCGCTTGAAAAGCAAAAGATCGCAGCCTTCGGCAGCTCCTACACCGATCCCTGTAGGAGCTGCCGCAGGCTGCGATCTTTTGATCTTGCTTAATCCCGCAACCCAGCAAAATCCTGGAGAACTGCCTGAAACACAAATCCCCTGTAGGAGTGAGCCTGCTCGCGATAGCGGTACATCAGGCAACATCAACGTGACTGACCCACCGCTATCGCGAGCAGGCTCACTCCTACATTAGATATTCGGTGTCTGGGGGTTTTGGGCGAAGTCCTGGAGATGTGGGTAGAACAATCTGAAATCTTCACTCAACGGCTCATACAACCGCCGCAATTCCTGCATCGCCCCCGCCAGTTCCTCGGGCCGGCTCAACCGCCGCGAGATCCCGCGCAACACCTGTTCCAGCACTTCAAATTCCTGATACGAACCCAACCAGTCATTGGCAACCATGTGCGGCGCAATCTTCGCCAGTCGCTCGGGCAGCTCCCGCTCGTGGGTCAGCACCCGATACACATCAGCCGTGAAAACCTCCAGCGGCTGATCGGCATACAACCGCCAATCCCGCGCCAGACAATGATCAAAAAACACATCAAGCACGATCCCGGCATAACGCCGCCGCGTTTCGGTAAACCGCCCCAACGCGACATCCACCAAGGGATGGCGATCGGTAAACACGTCAATCCGTCGATGCAGCTGAATCGCCGCTTCCACCTCCGGCGCAAACTGCCCTTGCAGCCGCCCTTTGACGAAGTCGCCATAGAGGCTGCCGAGTAATTGCCCAGGGCGCTGGCCACCGAGGTGCAAATGTGCGAGATAGTTCATGGGCGCAGCTTAGCACCGCGCCCTGCAATCGACACCTCACCATATCGTTATAACCCGATATACCGATTTGCGTGCTCATCAGACCGAAATCATATTGGTATATCGCGAAGTACCGATTTAAAGTTCGCCTCATCGCGATATAGCGTTGTACACAACCGAGCACCCTGCCATGAACCTTGACCTCGACGAAATAATAAAAGCCCTGGCGCACCCAGTACGGCGAGACATCCTCAACTGGCTGAAAGACCCGAAAGGCGAATTCCCGGAACAGTTGCACAACCACGAGTACGGCATCTGCGCCGGGCAGATCGATCAGCGCTGCGGCCTGTCGCAGTCGACGGTTTCTGCCCACCTCGCGACGTTGCAACGCGCCGGGTTGATCAGCAGCCAGAAGGCCGGGCAGTGGCACTTTTTCAAACGTAACGAGGACGTGATCCAGGCGTTCCTCAGCACCCTCAGTAAAGAGCTCTGACCCTTAACGTCAGCCAGCCGACAAGGAAACCCGCATGCCCCTCTCGCTACTCATCCTCGCCTTGAGCGCCTTTGCCATCGGCACCACCGAATTCGTCATCATGGGCCTGTTGCCCGATGTGGCGGCCGACCTTGGTGTGTCGATCCCCGGCGCCGGCTGGCTGGTGACTGGTTACGCCTTGGGCGTGGCCATCGGTGCGCCGTTCATGGCACTGGCCACCGCCAAACTGCCGCGCAAGGCGGCACTGGTCGCGTTGATGGGCATTTTTATTGTCGGCAACCTGCTCTGCGCCATCGCCAGTGACTACAACGTGTTGATGTTCGCCCGTGTAGTCACTGCCCTCTGCCACGGCGCTTTCTTTGGTATCGGTTCGGTCGTTGCCGCCAATCTGGTGCCGGCCAACAAACGTGCTTCGGCCGTAGCCTTGATGTTCACCGGTCTGACCCTGGCCAACGTGCTTGGCGTTCCACTGGGCACTGCGCTGGGTCAGCAATACGGCTGGCGCTCGACTTTCTGGGCGGTGACCGTGATTGGCGTGATCGCGCTGATCGGCCTGATCCGCTTCCTGCCGGCCAAGCGTGATGAAGAAAAACTCGACATGCGCGCCGAACTCGCCGCCCTCAAAGGTGCGGGGATTTGGTTGTCGCTGAGCATGACCGCGCTGTTCGCCGCTTCTGTCTTCACCGTGTTCACTTATGTGGCGCCGCTGCTTGGCGAAGTCACCGGCGTCTCGCCACGTGGCGTGACCTGGACGCTGATGTTGATCGGCCTCGGTCTGACTGTCGGCAACATCATCGGCGGCAAGCTCGCCGACAAAGGCATGGCCGCCACGTTGATCGGCGTGTTCATCGCCATGGCGGTGATCTCCACCGTGCTGACCTGGACCAGCGTCGCGCTGATTCCGTCTGAAATCACCCTGTTCCTTTGGGCTGTCGCCTGCTTCGCCGCCGTGCCGGCCCTGCAAGTCAACGTGGTGACCTTCGGCAAAGCCGCACCGAACCTGGTGTCGACCCTGAACATCGGCGCTTTCAACGTCGGCAACGCCCTCGGCGCCTGGGTCGGCGGCAGCGTCATCGCCCACGGTTACGGCCTGACCAGCGTGCCGCTCGCCGGCGGTGCCCTCGCGGTACTGGCGCTGTTGGTGACCCTGATTACTTTCCGTCAGAACGGCAATGCCGATCTGGCCCCCGCGACTCACTGATTAACTTTCACTTTTACGAGGGTTGTAGACATGGCAACTATTTTTGATCCCATCAAACTCGGCGACGTCGAACTGGCCAACCGCATCATCATGGCCCCGCTGACCCGCTGCCGCGCCGATGAAGGCCGCGTACCGAACGCGCTGATGGCTGAATATTATGTACAGCGCGCTTCCGCCGGCCTGATCCTCAGCGAAGCCACGTCGGTCACGCCAATGGGCGTTGGCTACCCGGACACCCCGGGCATCTGGTCCAACGACCAAGTGCGCGGCTGGTCCAATGTGACCAAAGCCATTCACGGCGCTGGCGGCAAGATCTTCCTGCAACTGTGGCACGTCGGCCGCGTCTCCCATCCGTCGTACCTCAACGGTGAAGCGCCGGTTGCACCGAGCGCCATCCAGCCAAAAGGTCACGTCAGCCTGGTTCGTCCAATGGCCGACTACCCAACACCACGCGCACTGGAAACCGCTGAAATCGCCGACATCGTCGACGCCTACCGCACCGGTGCCGAGAACGCCAAAGCCGCCGGTTTTGACGGCGTGGAAATCCACGGCGCCAACGGTTACCTGCTCGACCAGTTCCTGCAAAGCAGCACCAACCAGCGCACCGACCACTACGGCGGCTCCCTGGAAAACCGTGCGCGCCTGCTGCTGGAAGTGACTGACGCTGCGATCGAAGTCTGGGGCGCTGGCCGCGTTGGTGTGCACCTGGCACCACGCGCCGACTC
This sequence comes from Pseudomonas sp. NPDC087804, assembly GCF_044742965.1. NCBI lineage: Bacteria > Pseudomonadati > Pseudomonadota > Gammaproteobacteria > Pseudomonadales > Pseudomonadaceae > Pseudomonas > Pseudomonas sp. NPDC087804. The sequence continues at coordinate 86,086 of NZ_JBIUVN010000014.1, forward strand.
CCATGACATGGGCGACGACAACCTGGCCGAAACCTTCACCTACGTCGCGCGTGAGCTGGGCAAGCGCGGTATCGCGTTCATCTGCTCCCGTGAGAAAGAAGGCGCCGACAGCCTCGGCCCGCAACTGAAAGAAGCTTTCGGTGGCCCGTACATCGCCAACGAACGCTTCACCAAGGACAGCGCCAACGCGTGGCTGGCGAGTGGCAAGGCTGACGCTGTGGCGTTTGGCGTGCCGTTTATTGCCAACCCGGATCTGCCGGCGCGTTTGCAGGCTGATGCGCCGTTGAATGAAGCGCGTCCGGAGTTGTTCTACGCTAAGGGGCCGGTCGGTTACATCGACTATCCGACGCTGTAAGTAATATCGTCAAAGCCCAAAAGCCCCGACTCGAAAGAGCCGGGGCTTTTTTATTGACTTAACGTCTTACATTACGAAATCAACCATTACACAGCTAACAGGAAAGTTTGAAAAATGCCTGATATTTTCCATCTCTCAAATCAATCAAAGGTGTTTGCATCATGGAAAACAACAGCCCGACAGAGACTTCGGAACAATCAACACTGGACAAAATAAACTCTTCTGAAGAATTAACCCAAAGCATCAACCACTTTTTCCAGTCTCTTTCCTCATCTTCAAGCTTTGAGGAATTATCCAACAACCTATCGGCCGTCTTCGAGACCGATCAAAAAGTAAAAAACCGTTTCAATGAGCTCGTTAAAGAAACCCAACAGCAGGAGCTGGAAGACTGGGATGCAGTGAGCCGAATCAAATCCCACACCAGTGTCATCGTGTACATCTATAACGGTGCCTACCGCACATTCAAGCTCACCGGCTCCAGCTGGGACACCAGCGAACATGATCTGGAAGATTACACAATCGAACCCTTCCAATACTCTTCGTTCATACTTCGCAGTGAAATACCTAAACGCATAGGCGGAAAATCGACGCGTTCGACAAAAGTAGATCATGATTTTACTTTTGCAAGCGAACATGAAACTTTTGAGTTCTCAACATCTTTAAAAATTAATAAGCCGTACGACCCCTTTAGTTTCAATCCACAGGAAGTACCTGATCGACGTCACAGCGCTGTGGTGCTAAATACCAGTCCAATCAAAGTAACATCCAGGATATCGCGACAGCAATCCGAAAAACCTTACAGCTACAGTGTGATCATCAGCATCAGTTAAAGCGGCCATAGTGTTTCAGTTCAATCCGGCCAAATGCCGCTTTCCAGAAATCCGGCCCGATAACCACCCGTCCAGGTAAAGCGCACCCGTGATTAACGTGATCGAAACAAATTCCCTACAAAATACGTAGCCCGCTGGCTGTCATCGGAAAGCCTATACGTATATAAAAGCAGCCTGTTTTGCACCGCGTGGGTGAAAAACGGCGTTTTCGCCCGCGCCAATTGACATAAGCTGTGCCAATTACGCATTTTGTTTCATTTGCGCAGGCTAGGGCTCAGGCGCAGCATATCCAACCCTGTATCGACCCAACGCTCGGCCTCGGCATGCAGTTCAAAGCTGTCCGGTGCCAGAAGCCATCCGTACAGGAGGCCATCAATATAGGCATGAATGCTGATGGCCGCGCGGGCAGTGTCGAGATCTTCCGGCAACTGGCCGCGATTCACCGCATTACGCAGGGTCAGCCCGATGCGATCATTGCATTCGAGGCTGGCCGTCCGGCGCTGCTGGCGCAAATCGCACATTTCATCGGTGAATTCGCACTTATGAAACAGAATTTCGTTGATACGCCGGGTTTTCGGGTCCAGTGCAATTTGATGAAACAAATGAATCAACAGCTTGCGCATGCAGCCCAGCGGATCGAGTTCGTCCTCGCTTTCACTGGCCTTGGCCAGTTCATCCAGCGTTTCGTGCAGGGTGTCGAGCATGGCCTGAAGCAGGTCGGCTTTGTTGCTGAAATGCCAATAAATAGCGCCACGCGTGACGCCGGCAAGGGTCGCGATGTCCGCCAGCGTCGTACGAGCGACGCCCCTTTCATAAAAGGCTTTCTCCGCCGCTTCCAGAATCTGGTTGCGGGTTTCCTGAGCTTCCTCTTTGGTACGACGGACCATGGCAGTAAAACCTCAAACAGGATGTTTCAGGGATGGCTGAATATCCGCTGAATAAAGAGGGGGTGATCTCTCGCGGATCGGCTCCCCGGCCTACAATTTCTTACCTTGCGACGACTTTTGTAACAGGGTGGGTACGACGCCAAGGTGTTTACAAACAACCATGAACGTAAGTATATTCCTTAGCAAGCTACTTATCCACCCGGTACCCTTTTTTTACCCTTCCACACTTCTTGTGCGCTTTTTGCGCGCCTGACCCGAGGATTTTCATGCAATTCAAGCCAGCTGTTACCGCTCTGGTCACTGCCGTCGCCCTGGCATCGCTGCTCAGCGGATGTAAAAAGGAAGAAGCGGCACCGGCCGCTCCGCCCCCTCAGGTCGGCGTCGTTACCCTGCAACCACAAGCCTTTACCCTCACTTCGGAACTGCCGGGCCGCACCAGCGCGTTCCGCGTTGCCGAAGTTCGACCACAGGTCAACGGCATCATTCTCAAGCGTCTGTTCAAGGAAGGCGGCGACGTCAAAGCCGGCCAGCAGCTGTATCAGATCGATCCAGCCGTGTACGAAGCGACCCTGAAAAGCGCCGAAGCCAACCTGCGTTCGACCAAGTCGATCTCCGATCGCTACAAGCAACTGGTCGATGAACAAGCCGTCAGCCGTCAGGAATACGACACCGCCGTGTCCAACCGCATGGAATCGGAAGCGTCGTTGCAGAGCGCGCAGATCAACGTGCGTTACACCAAGGTTTACGCGCCGATCTCCGGCCGTATCGGTCGCTCTTCGGTCACCGAAGGTGCGCTGGTCAACAATGGCCAGACCGATGCGATGGCAACGATCCAGCAGCTGGATCCGATTTACGTCGACGTGACCCAGTCTTCGGTTGAATTGCTGGAACTGCGCCGCGAGCTGGAAAGCGGTCGTCTGCAAAAATCCGGCGAGAACTCGGCAGCGGTCAAGCTGACCCTGGAAGACGGCAGCCAGTACAAGCTCGACGGTAAGCTGGAGTTCTCCGAAGTGTCGGTCGACCCGACTACCGGTTCCGTGACCCTGCGCGCCGTGTTCCCGAACCCGGATCACACCCTGCTGCCGGGCATGTTCGTCCGTGCTCAATTGCAGGCCGGTGTTAACGCTGCAGCGATTCTGGCACCGCAACAAGGCGTGACCCGCGACCTCAAAGGCACCCCGACCGCACTGGTCGTTGGCGCCGACAACAAGGTCGAGCTGCGTCAGCTCAAGGCCAGCCGCACCGTCGGCAGCCAGTGGCTGATCGAAGACGGCCTGAAAGCCGGCGATCGTCTAATCACCGAAGGCCTGCAATACGTTCGTCCGGGCGTGCAAGTGAACCCGACCGAAGCCACCAACGTAGCGAAAAAGAACCCGGCCCCCGCTCAGCCTGCTGACAAAGCCGCTGGCGGCAAAGGGGAGTAACTCATGTCAAAATTCTTCATCGACCGTCCGATTTTCGCCTGGGTAATTGCCCTGGTGATCATGCTGGTCGGGGCACTTTCGATCCTGAAATTGCCGATCAACCAGTACCCGAGCATTGCGCCACCGGCCATTGCGATCTCCGTGACCTACCCGGGCGCTTCGGCGCAAACCGTGCAGGACACCGTGGTCCAGGTCATCGAGCAGCAGCTCAACGGTATCGACAACCTGCGTTATGTGTCGTCGGAAAGTAACTCCGACGGCAGCATGACCATCACCGCGACCTTCGAGCAAGGCACCAACTCCGACACCGCGCAGGTTCAGGTTCAGAACAAGCTGAACCTGGCCACCCCGCTGTTGCCGCAGGAAGTGCAGCAACAAGGTATCCGTGTGACCAAGGCAGTGAAAAACTTCCTCTTGGTGATCGGCGTGGTATCGCGTGACGGCAGCATGACCAAGGACGACCTGTCCAACTACATCGTGTCGAACATGCAGGATCCGATCTCGCGGACCGCCGGTGTCGGTGACTTCCAGGTCTTCGGTGCCCAGTACGCGATGCGCATCTGGCTCGACCCGGCCAAGTTGAACAAATTCAACCTGACCCCGGCCGACGTCAGCTCCGCGATCTCGGCGCAGAACGTCCAGGTCTCCTCCGGTCAGCTCGGCGGTTTGCCGGCGCTGCCTGGCCAGCAACTGAACGCCACGATCATCGGCAAGACCCGTCTGCAGACTGCCGAGCAGTTCAAGGCGATTCTGCTGAAGGTCAATCAGGACGGTTCGCAAGTTCGCATTGGTGACGTCGCCGATGTCGGTCTGGGTGGCGAAAACTCGACCATTTCGGCTCAGTTCAACGGCAAGCCGTCGTCCGGTCTGGCGGTGAAACTGGCCAACGGCGCCAACGCCCTCGACACCGCCAAAGCCCTGCGCAAGACGATTGACGAGCTCAAGCCGTTCTTCCCGGAAGGCATGGAAGTGGTGTTCCCGTACGACACCACCCCGGTGGTGACCGAGTCGATCAAGGGTGTGGTTGAAACCCTGGTCGAGGCGATCGTGCTGGTGTTCCTGGTGATGTTCCTGTTCCTGCAAAACTTCCGCGCCACCGTCATCACCACGATGACTGTACCGGTGGTATTGCTCGGTACATTCGGCATCCTCGCGGCGTTCGGTTTCAGCATCAACACCCTGACCATGTTCGGTATGGTGTTGGCCATCGGCTTGCTGGTGGACGATGCCATCGTTGTGGTGGAAAACGTCGAGCGGGTGATGAGCGAAGAAGGCTTGTCACCGAAGGAAGCGACCAAAAAGTCCATGGGCCAGATCCAGGGCGCACTGGTCGGTATTGCGCTGGTGCTGTCGGCGGTATTGCTGCCGATGGCGTTCTTCAGCGGCTCCACCGGTGTGATCTACAAGCAGTTCTCGATCACCATCGTCTCGGCCATGGCCCTGTCGGTATTGGTTGCGCTGATCTTCACCCCGGCGCTCTGCGCCACCATGCTCAAGGCGATTCCGAAGGGCGAGCACGGCACACCGAAAAAAGGCTTCTTCGGCTGGTTCAACCGTAACTTCGACCGTGGCGTTCGCAGCTACGAGCGCGGCGTTGGCAACATGCTGTCGCGCAAAGCCCCGTACCTGCTGGCGTACCTGCTGATCGTGGTTGGCATGATCTGGCTGTTCACCCGCATTCCGACCGCGTTCCTGCCGGAAGAAGACCAGGGCGTACTGTTCGCCCAGGTGCAAACCCCGGCCGGTTCCAGTGCTGAACGTACCCAAGTCGTCATCGACGAAATGCGTTCCTACCTGCTGGAGAAAGAGTCCGGTGCGGTGGCCTCGGTGTTCACCGTGAACGGCTTCAACTTCGCCGGTCGTGGGCAGAGCTCGGGTCTGGCGTTCATCATGCTCAAACCGTGGGACGAGCGTGACGCCAGCAACAGCGTGTTTGCCCTCGCCCAGCGTGCGCAGCAGCACTTCTTCACCTTCCGCGACGCGATGGTGTTTGCTTTCGCCCCGCCAGCGGTACTGGAACTGGGTAACGCCACCGGTTTCGACGTGTTCCTGCAAGACCGTGCCGGTATCGGTCACGACAAGTTGATGGAAGCGCGTAACCAGTTCCTCGGTCTGGCCGCGCAGAGCAAGGTGCTCTACCAGGTACGTCCGAACGGCCTGAACGACGAGCCGCAATACCACCTGGAAATTGATGACGAGAAAGCGCGCGCCCTGGGTGTGAGCATTTCCGACATCAACAGCACCCTGTCCATCTCCTTCGGTAGTAGCTACGTCAACGACTTCATCGACCGTGGTCGTGTGAAGAAGGTATACGTGCAAGGTCAGGCCGGTGCTCGCATGAGCCCCGAAGACATGAAGAAATGGTACGTGCGCAACAGCGCCGGAACCATGGTGCCGTTCTCCGCATTCGCCAAGGGCGAGTGGATCTATGGTTCGCCGAAACTGGCGCGTTACAACGGTGTAGAAGCGATGGAGATCCTCGGTTCTCCGGCGCCGGGTTACTCCACCGGTGATGCGATGGCCGAAGTCGAAGCGATCGCCAAGAAGCTGCCGGCGGGTGTCGGTATCTCCTGGACCGGTCTGTCATATGAAGAACGTCTGTCGGGTTCGCAAGCGCCGGCGCTGTACGCCCTGTCGCTGCTGATGGTGTTCCTGTGTCTGGCGGCGCTGTACGAGAGCTGGTCGATTCCGATCGCCGTTATGCTCGTGGTGCCGCTGGGGATCATCGGTGCGCTGCTGGCCACCAGCCTGCGCGGTCTGTCCAACGACGTGTACTTCCAGGTGGGTCTGTTGACGACCATTGGTCTGGCGGCTAAAAACGCCATTCTGATCGTCGAGTTCGCCAAGGAACTGCATGAACAAGGGCGTAGCCTGCGTGATGCGGCGATCGAAGCCTGCCGCATGCGTCTGCGACCGATCATCATGACGTCGCTGGCCTTCGTCCTCGGTGTTGTACCGTTGGCGATCTCCACCGGTGCCGGTTCGGGCAGCCAACACGCGATCGGTACCGGCGTAATTGGCGGTATGCTCACAGCCACGATCCTGGCGGTCTTCTGGGTTCCACTGTTCTTCGTTACGGTTTCGTCCATCGGCCAGCGTAAAATCGCCGATCCAGATGACGAAGCTAAAGAAACTCCTAAAGAGGCTGGCCAATGAGCAAGTCGCTACTCTCCATCGCAGTCGCCGCCTTCGTGCTGAGCGGTTGCTCGCTGATACCTGATTATCAGCAGCCTGAGGCTCCGGTCGCAGGTCAGTACCCGCAAGGGCCGGCGTACTCGCCGGCCCAGGCACCGGCGCAAGCCGCTGCCGAGCAGGGCTGGAAGCAGTTTTTCCACGACCCTGCCCTGCAACAGCTGATCCAGGTGTCGCTGGAAAACAACCGCGACCTGCGTGTCGCGGCACTGAACATCGACGCTTACGCGGCTCAATACCGCATTCAGCGTGCTGACTTGTACCCGGCGATTTCGGCCAATGGTTCCGGCAGCCGTCAACGTCTTCCGGAACGCGCTTCGCAGACCGGCGAGTCGATGATCAGCAGCTCGTACTCGGCCACCGTTGGCATCAGCGCCTACGAACTCGACCTGTTCGGTCGCGTTCGCAGCCTGAGCGAGCAAGCGCTGCAACAATACTTCGCCACGGAAGAAGCGCGTCGCAGCACCCAGATCAGTCTGGTCGCCAGCGTCGCCAATGCTTATCTGACCTGGCAAGCGGACAAGGAACTGCTCAAGCTGACCCAAGACACCCTCGGTGCCTTTGAAGAAAGCTACAAGCTGACCAGCCGCAGCAACGAAGTCGGTGTCGCTTCGGCACTGGATCTGGCGCAGTCGCGTACCTCGGTGGAAAACGCCCGTGCACAACTGGCGCGCTACACCCGCCAAGTCGCTCAGGACGAAAACAGCCTGACCCTGCTGCTCGGCACCGGTATCCCGGCCAACCTGCAAGCGGCCAAACCGCTGTCGGATGATCTGCTCAGCGACGTACCGCCGGGTCTGCCATCGGATCTGCTGCAACGTCGTCCGGACATTCTGCAAGCCGAGCACAACCTGAAAGCGGCCAACGCCAACATCGGCGCGGCCCGTGCAGCGTTCTTCCCGAGCATCAGCCTGACCGCCAACGCGGGCACCCTGAGCCCGGATCTGTCCGGTCTGTTCAAGGGTGGTTCGGGCACATGGCTGTTCTCGCCGCAGATCAACCTGCCAATCTTCAACGCCGGCAGCCTGCGCGCCAGCCTCGACTACGCCAAGATCCAGAAGGACATTGGCGTGGCGAACTACGAGAAGTCGATTCAAACCGCCTTCCAGGAAGTCGCCGATGGCCTGGCCGCCCGCCAGACTTACACCGAGCAGCTGCAAGCGCAGCGTGACTTCGTTCAGGCCAACCAGGATTACTACCGCCTGGCCGAGCGTCGTTACCGCATCGGTGTCGACAGCAACCTGACCTTCCTCGATGCCCAGCGTCAGCTGTTCAGCGCGCAACAAGCGCTGATCACCGACCGCCTCGCGCAGCTGACCAGTGCGGTCAACCTGTACAAGGCCCTGGGTGGCGGCTGGAATTCGCAAACTGCGAAGAACGAGCCGGTGAAAGAAGAAGCGCCGAAGATGAGATTGTTCTGATCATCTGCTGAACACAAGGAGCCCACCGATTGGTGGGCTTTTTGTTGCCTGAAGATCAAAAGATCGCAGCCTTCGGCAGCTCCTACATTTGAAATGCGATCCCCTGTAGGAGCTGCCGAAGGCTGCGATCATTTGATCTTCAATGCTGTTCGATAATCGCCCAAAACCCGCTTTTACCAATTGAATCAAAACATCCGCCCCCCGCACCATTCGAGCCACAAAACCAATAACAACAGGTTCGCCACATGCTCCCACGCCCAGCTCCGTCCGGCTGATCGCCGCCGCTCCGCCCCCTGAATCCATCGCATTTCTGCGCCACAAAAACGGCCGCAGCGCATTCCGTTTGCCTCAAAAAAACAAGAGAGACCCAGCTATGACCACCTCCCCTGCGCCCTACGCATTTCCCGGCCTGATCGCGCTGGCCCTGGCGGGTGCCGCCCTCCCCGTCGCGGCTGAAGAAGCGGGGTTTATTGAAGGGGCCAAGGTCAACCTCAACCTGCGCAACTTCTACATCAACCGCAACTTCACCAACCCGACCAAGGCGCAGGGCAAGGCTGAAGAGTGGACGCAGAACTTCATCCTCGACGCCAAATCCGGCTTCACCCAAGGCACCGTCGGCTTCGGCATGGACGTGCTGGGTTTGTATTCGTTGAAACTCGATGGCGGCAAAGGCACGGGCGGCACGCAGTTGTTGCCACTGGATCACGACGGTCGCCCGGCGGATAACTTCGGCCGCACCAACGTTGCGTTCAAGGCGAAGTTTTCCCAGACCGAAGTGAAGGTCGGCGAATGGATGCCAGTGCTGCCGATCCTGCGTTCGGACGACGGTCGCTCGCTGCCGCAAACCTTTCGTGGCGGCCAGATCACCTCGAAAGAAATCGACGGACTGACCCTCTACGGCGGCCAGTTCCGCGCCAACAGCCCGCGCGACGACAGCAGCATGAGTGACATGTCGATGACCGGCAAAGCGGCGTTCACCTCGGATCGTTTCAACTTTCAGGGCGGCGAATATGTGTTCAACGAAAAACGCACACAGATCGGCTTGTGGAACGCTGAACTCAAGGACATCTACAGCCAGCAATACGTCAACCTGACGCACAGCCAACCGCTGGGCGAATGGACGCTGGGCGCCAACCTCGGTTTCTTCTACGGCAAGGACGACGGCAGCGCGCGCGCCGGCGATCTCGACAACAAGACCTGGTCGGGGATGTTCTCGGCCCGATACGGCGGCAACACCTTCTACGTCGGCCTGCAAAAACTCACCGGCGACAGCGCGTGGATGCGGGTCAACGGCACCAGCGGCGGCACACTGGCCAACGACAGTTACAACGCCAGTTATGACAACGCGCAGGAACGCTCGTGGCAGCTGCGCCACGACTACAACTTCGCCGCGTTGGGCGTGCCCGGCCTGACCCTGATGAACCGCTACATCAGCGGCGACAACGTACACACCGGCACCATCACTGACGGCAAGGAATGGGGCCGCGAATCGGAACTGGGCTACACCGTGCAGAGCGGCACGCTCAAGGATCTCAACGTCAGATGGCGCAACTCGACCATGCGCCGGGATTTCAGCAATAACGAATTCGACGAGAATCGTTTGATTGTCAGTTACCCGATCAGCCTTTTGTGATCAGCGAACGGTCACTTCAATAGCGTGGCTCGTTAAGGCACTCCGTCGGTCGTATCGACTGGCGGATTGTACGAACACAGATAAAGTCATTAAGTGGTTACTCTCTCCAGTCCGAAGTAGGAGCCCTTTTTCTCTTCCGTTATCTCCGGATGCTGTACGCGAAGCTGCCATGACCTCGGAGGTCAGGTATGAATAAGCGAATAGTTATCGTCGGTGGCGGTGTAGGCGGAACCATGCTGGCCAATCAACTGGCCGGCAAGCTGTATCCGGAAATCCTTCGCGGCGACGTCTCGATCACCCTGCTATCCAATTCCCCCGATCACTTCTACAAACCGGCGTTCATGTACGTAGCGTTTAATCAGTTCTTCAATGAAGAACTCAAACGCCCGGAACGTTCACTGTTACGCCCGGAAATCCACTTTAACGTTGAAGAAGTCACCCACTTCGATTTTCCTGGCCAGTACCTGAAAACCCGTAGCGCAAAACGCTATGACTATGATTTTCTGGTCATCGCCACTGGCTGCGAGCCTGCACCTGAACGCATTGAGGGATTGCAGGAGGCTGGCGATCACTTCTATCAATACCAACCCGCCCGTCAACTGGCACAAAGGCTGAGCACCATCGAAAAAGGCCGGATTTTCATTACGGTATCTTTTCCGCAAACACCCAATGTCCCTCACCAGTGCGGCATTGCTCCGGTAGAAACGACATTGATGCTTGATGATTTCCTGCGTCGCCGAGGTGTCCGTGACAAGGTAGAAATCATTTACACCTACCCTACCGTCGCCCAACTCTTGCGTAATTGCCTGTTTCTGCAACGGCCCACGGGCGAAATCCTGCCGGACATTTTTGAACAGAAAGGTATCCACTTTCAGCGCGGCTTCACTCTGAGCAAGGTCGACCCCGACGCAAAAGTCGCCTATTCAGCCGAAGGTGATGCACAACCATTCGACATCCTGATGGCTACCCCGCCGATCTGTGCAGTTAAAGCGGTTCGGGAGTCCGGCGCCTCACAAGCGCCGAATGATGAGGGCTGGCTGCCGACCCATCATGAAACGCTGCAGGTTTATGGCCTGCAAAATGTCTATGTGATCGGCGACACCGTAGATCTTCCAGTGAGCAAGGCGGGTGGTGCATGCCATAACCAGGCACCCGTCATCGCCAACAACATCACCGCCGAAATTCGCTTGGGAGCCCCCAACAGCGTTTATGACGGTCGGGTTCAGGCAGTGGCGCAAATGGGGCTGAATGCCGGGATGCCTCTTTGGTACGACTATTCCCACGATGTACAGCCGACACCGCCCACCAAACTTGGCGGTCTGCTCAGAAACGGTTTCAATCGCGGCCTGTACTGGGCTGTGGCCCGAGGCATGCTTTAACCCTGCACAGGGAGGAGTGATGACAGATGAATATGCCTGAAGAAATCTCGGCCACGCCTGGGTTCACCGCCCTCATGGCCAAACTGCAACCGTTGGTTGACGGTGGAAGACTGGAAAACCTCGTGGACTTGCTTTCATTGCTTTCCGATCTGATCGACGTGACGGATGCGGCGATGGTGGAAAAGCTCGCGCAGGCGTTCGAATCCGCCACGGCAACCACTTGGGCAGCCAGTAACACTTTGCGCCAGGCCAAAGCTGAAGCTGCGGCACTGCCCGAATCGCTGAGCGTCTTTGCCTTGCTCAAACTGTTGAACGATACGGATACGCGCAAAGGTGTGGCAGTTGTCCTGAAAACCCTCAACATCATCGGAAGACAACTGTAATTCGCCAGAGAGGATCACCTCATGAGCGTCAAACTTGAAACGGCAGGGGAAGCCACCACCCAATGGAACGCCAAGGCGTACCAGCAGTTTTCCCGCCTCAGGCAACGCCCGGTCAATGAATTGCTCGACCGTGTCGACCTGCACCATCCCAAACGTATGGTTGACCTCGGTTGCGGCACCGGCATCGCCACGCGGTTGTTGGCCGAGCGCTGGCCGCGGGCGCATTTGCTGGGCATCGACAGTTCAGCGCAAATGCTCGAGGAGGCACGCGCCCTGCCGATCAACGCCTCATGGCAACAGTGCGACCTGCTCGACTGGCAGCCTGAACAACCGGCGGATCTGCTATTCGCCGCCGCCGTGCTGCACTTTATTAATGGTCATGAAACGCTGCTGCCGCGCCTGCTCGGCCAGCTCAACGCCGCCGGCTGCCTGGCCGCGCATATGCCGGACTGGCGCGATGCGTTGTGGTATCGGCTGATGCTGGAAACCCTCGAAGACGGCGGTGTCGGCGGCACGCCATTGGGCACGCCGGAACTGCGCCAGCGTATGGCGGCGCGGCCGTTGTTGGCGCTGGAGGATTACTACCGTTTGCTGGCGCCGCTGACCACGTCGCTGGATATCTGGGAGACCGAGCAGTTGCAGGTGGTCGACGGCAAATCGCCGGTGTATGACTGGGTGAAAGTGTCGGCGCTGCGGCCGGTGATGCAGGCGCTGGATTCAGCGGAGCAGGCGCGGTTTATATATCACTATCTGATGCGGGTGCACGCGCAGTATCCGCAGGAGGCGGACGGGCATACGTTGTTTGCGTTCAAGCGGATATTTATTGTTGCCAAGGTTTGAAGAGCGAAAGATCGCAGCCTTCGGCAGCTCCTACAGGGGAACGCATTCCAAATGTAGGAGCTGCCGAAGGCTGCGATCTTTTTCGGTTTCAACCGTCACTCGCGGGATTCGGTACCCAACTCATCCCACACCGATTCCGCCAAATGAAACGTCGCATTCGCCGCCGGAATCCCGCAGTAAATCGCGCTCTGCATGATCACTTCCTTGATCTCGCCGCGGCTCACGCCATTATTAGCCGCCGCGCGCAAATGCAGTTTCAGTTCGCCTTCGCGGTTCATGCCGATCAGCATGGCGATCGTAATCAAACTGCGCGTGTGCCGAGGCAAGCCCGGACGCGTCCAGATATCGCCCCAGGCATGCCGGGTGATCATCTCCTGAAATTCCGAGTTGAACTCGGTCAGCGTGGTCAGGCTGCGATCGACATGCGCATCGCCCAACACCGCGCGGCGCACTTGCATGCCGTCGTCGTAACGTTGTTTCTCGTCCACGAAAATCCCCTTGTCAGGCGTTTAGAAACGCCAATACGCGATCACTGAAATCAGCACCGGCCTGCACGTTCGACAGGTGCGCCGCATAGAACTCGGCGTACTCGGCACCGCGCACGTGCTCCTGAATGAAGTGCCCACCGGCCGGCGGCGTCACCGCATCTTCGGTGCCGGCAATCACCAGCAACGGCACATTGATCGAAGCCAGTTGCTCGCGGAAATCGGCATCACGCACCGCCGCGCAGTTGGCCGCGTAACCCTCAGGCGAGGTGGCCGCGAGCATGTCGGTAATCTGCTTGGCTGCGGCCGGATGTGCAGCGGAAAAATCCGGGGTAAACCAGCGAGCAATCGATGCATCGCGCAGAGCAACCATCGCCGCCGCGCCGTCGCGCAGCACGGTTTCGATGCGCGGATTCCACACCGACGGATCACCGATTTTGGCTGCCGTGTTGCACACGATCAGCTTGTGCAGACGATGACCTGCATTGATCCCCAGCCACTGCCCGATCAGGCCGCCCATCGACAGCCCGCAGAAATGCGCGCGATCAATGTGCAACGCATCCAGCAAACCGAGTACGTCGTGACCGAGTTGCTCGATGCTGTACGGCCCCGGCGTAACCAGTGATTTGCCGTGACCACGGGTGTCGAAACGCAGCACGCGGAAATGCTCGGTGAACACCGGCATCTGCGCGTCCCACATGTGCAAATCAGTGCCCAGCGAGTTGGACAGCACCAGCACCGGTGCATCGACCGGGCCTTCTATTTGATAGTGCAGTTCGCCATCGGCGAGTTGAACGAAAGCCACAGCCCTCTCCTTTCAGACAGACAATGCGTTGTGTTCGGCCACCGCACGCTCAACCCAGGTTTTCGCCTGGCCGAGGTAATGGGCGGGGTTCAAAAGATGATCGAGTTCAGCGCTGCTCAACTCGGCGGTGACTTGCGGTTCGTCACCGAGCACTGCGCGTAAATGACGCTTCTCGGCCACCGCGCGTTTGCAGCATTGTTCGAGCAGATGATGCGCGGTGTCGCGGCCGACCCGTTGCGCGAGGACGATGCTCACCGCTTCGGCGAGCACCAGCCCTTGGGTCAATTCGAGATTGCGCGACATGCGTTCGGCGTCGACTTCCAGACCCTCAGCGAGCAATTTCGCCTGTTGCAGCGAACCGGAAACCAGGCAGCAGATTTCCGGCAAGGTTTCCCATTCGGCATGCCACAAACCGAGGCTGCGTTCGTGCTCCTGCGGCATCGCGCTGAACAGCGTCGAGACCAGACCCGGCACACGCGTCGCCGCACCGATCAGCACCGCTGCACCAACCGGATTGCGTTTGTGCGGCATGGTCGACGAACCGCCCTTGCCCGGCGCTGATGGCTCGAAAACCTCAGCGGCTTCGGTCTGCATCAACAGGCTGATGTCGCGGCCGAATTTGCCGAGGCTGCCGGCGATCAAACCGAGCACCGCGCCGAACTCCACCACGCGATCGCGTTGGGTGTGCCACGGTTGTTCGGGCAAGGTCAGTTGCAGTTCTTCGGCCAGCGCTTCGGCAATCGGCATCGCCTGCTCACCCAACGCCGCGAGCGTCCCCGAGGCGCCGCCAAATTGCAGCACCAGCAGACGCGGTTCGAGTTCGCGCAGACGCTGACGGCTGCGAGTCACGGCGCCCAGCCATCCGGCGATTTTCATGCCGAGGGTGACCGGCGTCGCATGTTGCAGCCAGGTACGTCCGGCCAGCGGCGTCGCTGCATGACGTTGCGCTTGGGTAGCGAGCGAATCGGCCAATTGCGCCAGATCGCTTTCAATCAGTTCCAGCGCCTGACGCAATTGCAGCACCAGCCCGGAATCCATCACGTCCTGACTGGTCGCGCCCAAATGCACATAACGCTCGGCTTCTGCATCGGTCGCGGCAATCTGTTTGCCCAACGCCTTGACCAGCGGAATCGCTGAATTGCCGGCCGTGGCAATCGCCTCGCCCAGCGCCGCGAAGTCATACAGACCAGCGTTGCAAGCCGCCGCAATCGGCGCCACCGCAGAGGCAGGAATCAACCCGACCCGCGCCTCGGCCCGGGCCAGCGCCGCTTCGAAGTCGAGCATCGCCTGCACGCGGCCCTGATCGCAGAACACCTCACGCATATCGCGGGCAGTGAAGTAGGCATCGAACAATTGATTGCCCGGTCGCTGAGTCATAAAAATCCTTGCCGGCGCGGGCCATCACGGCCCGCGCGCATCGGGTTAGAGATCGTGGTGCAAATACGCCGCTTGTTTCGGCAAGCGCAGACTGAACAGGAACGCGATCGCCATCATCGCCGTCACGTACCAGTAGAAGGAGTTTTCCATGCCGATGTTCTTCAGGCTCAGCGCGACGAATTCCGCCGAACCACCGAAGATCGCATTCGCCACCGCGTACGCCAGACCAACGCCGAGGGCGCGGACTTCCGGCGGGAACATTTCGGCTTTCACCAGGCCGCTGATCGAGGTGTAGAAACTGACGATCGCCAGTGCCACGGTGATCAGCACAAACGCAAGGAACGGGCTGCTGACGCTTTTCAGGCTCAACAGAATCGGCACGGTGAACAGCGTACCGAGCGCGCCGAACCAGAGCATCGAATTACGTCGACCGATCTTGTCGGCGAGCATGCCGAACAGCGGCTGCATGCACATATACAGAAACAGCGCGCCGGTCATGATGTAGCTGGCGGTCTTGGCGTGCATGCCGGCGGTGTTCACCAGGTATTTCTGCATGTACGTGGTGAAGGTGTAGAAAATCAGCGAGCCACCGGCGGTGTAACCGAGCACGGTGATGAACGCGGCTTTGTGATCGCGGAACAGCGCGCGGATGCTGCCGGCGTCTTTGTGTTCGCGGGTTTCCTTGTTGGTGGTTTCTTTCAGCGAGCGACGCAGGAACAGCGAAATCACCGCCGCAATTGCACCCACAACAAACGGAATCCGCCAGCCGTAAGCACGCAGATCTTCTTCGGTGAGGAACTGTTGCAGGATCACCACCAGCGACACCGCCAGCAGTTGCCCACCAATCAAGGTCACGTACTGGAACGAGGCGAAAAATCCGCGCTGGCCCTTGAGCGCAACTTCGCTCATGTAGGTCGCGGTGGCGCCGTATTCACCGCCGACCGACAGGCCTTGCAGCAGACGCGCGAACAGCAACAGGATCGGCGCCCAGACGCCAATGCTGTTGTAGGTCGGCAGGCAAGCGATCAGCAGCGAGCCAAAGCACATCATCAGAATCGAGATGAGCATGGATTTCTTGCGGCCGTGTTTGTCAGCGATCCGGCCGAAAATCCAGCCACCGATCGGACGCATCAGGAAGCCGGCAGCGAACACGCCAGCCGTGTTGACCAGTTGCACCGTCGGGTTATCGGAGGGGAAAAACGCCGGGGCGAAATAGATCGCGCAAAAGGCGTATACGTAGAAGTCGAACCATTCGACAAGGTTGCCGGACGAGGCGCCGACAATGGCAAAGATGCGCTTGCTGCGCTCTTCGCCGGTGTAATGGGAGGTGGTGGTTGTCATTGTTTTTCACTCGATAGGGACAGTGAGAGTCTAGACATACTTTGCAACAGTCCCGTTCCACAGTTCCATATGCAACACAGTTTTCACCTGTGGGAGCGGGCTTGCTCGCGAAAGCGGTGTGTCAGGTGATACATCTGTCGACTGACACTCCGCCTTCGCGAGCAAGCCCGCTCCCACAGGGGGGGGGGTGGTGATCTATTGATCGTTCCCACGCAGAGCGTGGGAACGATCATGTAGGAGCTGCCGCAGGCTGCGATCTTTTGATCTTAATAATCGAAGAACACCGTCTCGGCATCAGTGCCCTGCAAAATCACATTCCACTGGTAAACACCCGATTCATCCTTCTTCGCCAGCAAGGTCGTGCGGCGTTCAGCCGGCACACATTCGAGCAACGGATCATCAACGTTGGCCGGCTCGCCTTCAAAGTAGATCCGCGTCAGCAAATGCTTGACCAAGCCACGGGCAAACACCAACACCACCAGATGCGGCGCCTGGGTCGAACCCTTAAGCCCTTCAACCGTGCCCGGTTTGATCGTGGTAAAGCGAAAGCGCCCTTCAGCATCCACCGGCACGCGGCCAAAGCCTTCGAAGTTCGGGTCGAGCGCTTTGTCCTGCTCGTCTTCCGGGTGGTCGTACTTGCCGGCAGCATTCGCCTGCCAGACTTCGAGCATGGCGTCGTTGACGACATCGCCGTTGCCATCCACCACTTGCCCGGTGATCGCCACGCGCTCACCAAGGGTTTGTTCGACGGTGAGGTCTTCGCGGTTCAGCCAGGTCAGGCCGATGTGGTAATACGGCCCGACGGTGTGGGACGTGGTCGCAGTCAGCGTCATCTTATTTCTCCATCGGCGTGGCTTCACGCCCGCGCAGCACGATGTCCCAGCGATAACCGAGGGCGTAGGACGGAATGGTTTTTTCCAGATCGAAACTGGCGATCAGGCGTTCCTTGGCCGAAGTGTCCGGCACGCAGTTGTAGATCGGGTCGTAGGCCAGCAGCGGGTCACCCGGGAAATACATTTGCGTAACCAGGCGCGTAAGAATGCTCGGCCCGAACAGCGAGAAGTGAATGTGCGCCGGGCGCCAGGCGTTGTGGTGGTTGCCCCACGGATAGGCGCCAGGCTTGATGGTCTGGAACTGATACCAGCCGTCGGCGTCGGTCACGGTACGGCCGGTGCCGGTGAAGTTCGGATCCAGCGGCGCATCATGCACGTCGCGCTTGTGGTTATAGCGGCCAGCGGCGTTGGCCTGCCAGATTTCCACCAGAATCCCCGGCACCGGCAGACCGTTTTCGTCGAGCACGCGGCCGTGAATGATGATGCGCTCGCCCTGTGGCTCGCCTGCATGCTGGGCGGTCAGGTCGTTATCGGTGTCGCCTACACGTTCGGCGCCGATGGTCGGCCCGGTGATTTCCGACAGCGAGTGCGGCAGAAATACCAACGGTTTCGACGGCGAGCGCAGGTTGGTGGATTGATAGGTCGGGTGCAGGTACTCAGGCTGAGTGCCTTCCTGCGGACGACGGTAACCAGGCTTGTCAGACATGTCGCTTTCCTCTGTTCTTTTTCGTCACGGCTTGCGTCAGACGCGTTCGATGGCCAAAGCCAGACCTTGGCCGACACCGACGCACATGGTCGCCAGACCTTTCTTGCCACCGGTCTTTTCCAACTGATGCAGTGCGGTCAACACCAGACGCGCACCGCTCATGCCCAACGGGTGACCGAGAGCAATCGCACCGCCGTTCGGGTTGACCTGCGCGGCGTCATCCGCCAGACCCAATTCACGCAGCACCGCCAAGCCTTGGCTGGCGAATGCTTCATTGAGCTCGATCACGTCGAAATCGCTGACCGCTACGCCGAGGCGTTCGATCAATTTGCGCACCGCCGGCACCGGGCCGATGCCCATCACCCGAGGCGCCACGCCGGCGCTGGCCATGCCGAGCACTTTGGCGCGGGCGGTCAGGCCATGTTTTTTCACCGCTTCGGCAGAAGCCAGAATCAGCGCAGCGGCACCGTCGTTGACGCCGGAGGCATTGCCGGCGGTAACGGTTTTGTCCGGGCCGTTGACCGGTTTCAATTTTGTCAGCGCTTCAATCGTGGTGTCGGCGCGCGGATGTTCATCCTGGCTGACCACGGTTTCACCCTTCTTGTGGGCAATCCGCACTTCGACGATTTCTTCAGCGAAAAATCCTGCAGCCTGCGCGGCGGCGGTGCGTTGCTGACTGCGCAAGGCGAAAGCGTCCTGATCGGCGCGCGAGACTTTATAGTCGTCGGCGACGTTGTCAGCGGTCTGCGGCATCGCGTCGACGCCGTATTGCGCCTTCATCAGCGGGTTGATGAAACGCCAGCCGATGGTGGTGTCTTCCAGTTTCATGTTGCGCGAGAACGCCGCATCAGCCTTGCCCATCACGAACGGTGCGCGGGACATCGACTCGACGCCGCCGGCAATCGCCAGCTCCATCTCGCCGCTAGCGATGGCGCGGAATGCCGTGCCGATCGCGTCCATGCCCGAAGCGCACAGACGATTGAGGGTTACGCCCGGCACGCTTTCCGGCAGGCCGGCCAACAGCAGGGCCATGCGCGCAACGTTGCGGTTGTCTTCGCCAGCCTGGTTGGCGCAGCCGAGGAACACTTCGTCGATGGCGTTCCAGTCCACCGATGGATTGCGCTCCATCAGGGCCTTGATCGGCACGGCGGCCAGGTCATCAGCGCGAACGGCGGACAGTCCGCCGCCGAAACGGCCGATCGGCGTGCGAATCGCGTCGCAGATATAAACGTCACGCATCATGCTTCTCCCGGTGCCTGACCGTGGGCGGCGGCGGTGCGCGCTTCGAGATCGCGCAGCGCGGTCAGTTCGACGTCAGTCGGCTCCGCGGTGGTCTCAACGCTGTCGGCAAAACGAATCGCCCAACCGGTGGCCGCGACCACTTGCTCGCGGGTCACGCCCGGGTGCAGTGCGGTGACCACGAATTCGTGGGTGCCCTCTTCCGGCTCCATGATGCACAGGTCGGTGATGATCCCGACCGGGCCGGCGCCCGGCAGGCCCAGACGTTTGCGCGAATCGCCGCCCTCGCCGTGACCGACCGAGGTGATGAAGTCGAGCTTGTCGACAAACGAACGCGCCGACTGTTTAAGGATGATCAATACGCTTTTCGCCGAGCCGGCAATTTCCGGCGCGCCACCGGCACCCGGCAGGCGCACTTTCGGCGAGAAATAATCGCCGACCACGGTGGTGTTGATGTTGCCGAAACGGTCGACCTGCGCCGCACCGAGAAAACCGACGTCGATGCGCCCGCCCTGCAACCAATAGCGAAAAATCTCACCGGTCGGGACGACGGTGTCGGCGGTTTCCGCCAGTTCGCCGTCACCGATGGACAGCGGCAGCACGCTCGGCTTGGCGCCAATCGGGCCCGATTCGTAGATCAGCACCACGTCCGGCGACGAAGTCAGACGCGCGAGGTTGGCGGCTTTCGACGGCAGGCCGATACCGACGAAGCACACCGAGCCGTTCTTCAGGCGACGGGCCGCAGCGACGGTCAGCAAGACAAAGCTTCAGAAATTAAATAAGATGCCACCGAAGCAGCGGCCAACTTGGCCTGGAACTCGCTGAAGTCAGCGCAGCCATGGATGTATTCGTTGATCCACGCGGTAAACGTCTCACGGTCGCGGGCGATCGGATCCCACGCCTGATAGAAACGATTATCGCGCTCGTTGTAACCGTGGGCGTAGGACGGATGTGCACCGCCGGGTACATGGCAGACTGCGCTCAAGGCCCAGGTCGGCAACACGCAGGAGTTCATCGGTGCGTTGAGGTTGTCGACGATTTCTTCGACGGTAACGATGCAGCGCTTGGCGGCCAGCGCGGCTTCTTTCTGCACGCCGAGAATGCCCCACAGCAGCACGTTGCCTTGGCGGTCGGCTTTCTGAGCGTGGATCACGGTCACGTCCGGGCGCACCGACGGCACGGCCGCCAACACTTCACCGGTGAACGGGCAAGTCACGGTTTTGATCAGCGGATTGACCTTCGGCAGGTCGGAACCGGCGTAGGCACGCAGCACCGCGAACGGTAGGCCGGAAGCGCCGGCGACGTAGGCATTCGCCAGGTCGGCGTGGCTGTGCTCTTCGATCTCCAGCGGCTGCGGCCATTGCTTCTCGACCGCATCGCGCAGACGGTGCAGCGAACCCACGCCAGGGTTGCCGCCCCAAGAGAAAATCAGTTTGCGTGCGCAACCGGCGCCGATCAGTTGGTCGTAGATCAGGTCAGGCGTCATCCGCACCAGCGTCAGATCTTTCTTGCCCTGACGAATGATTTCATGACCTGCGGCCGTAGGGATCAAGTGAGTGAAGCCTTCGAGTGCGACGGTGTCGCCGTCGTTGACGAATTGCTTCACCGCGTCGTGCAGCGAAAGGATCTCAGCCATGGAGCGGGCTCCTGTTTTTGTAATGAATCGCCAGTGATAAAAAGGCGCGAGGTTCAGCGCCGGAGTCACTGCAGATTAAGCCTGGGAAAAGTGCCAAACAATCCGATAATCGACTGAGTGTTCGTTTATCGAACAGATTGTTGTTTGCCTAACAATCAAGAACAAAGGCTTCGCGAGCAAGCTCGCTCCCACATTTTGAAATGCATTCCAATGTGGGAGCGAGCTTGCTCGCGAAGGGGCCAGAACATTCAAAGGAGATTCTGACAGTAGTACTCAGGTGGCATCCGCATGACTCACCATGCCCTTGATCACCACCGCAGCCGTCGCCACCGCCGCCGGAATCACCAACGCCGTCAACACCTGCTCAAAATTCCAGCCCAAGCCCAACAACGTCGCGCCCATCCACGCCCCGAGAATCGCGCCAAAGCGGCCAATCCCCAGCATCCACGACACGCCGGTCGCCCGCCCCTGCGTCGGATAAAACCGCGCCGCCAGCGACGGCATTGCCGATTGCGCGCCGTTCACGCACATCCCCGCCACTAAAACCAAAGTCGCCAACAACGTAATGTTGCCCAGGCTCTGCCCCACCGCGTAGGCAAACACCCCGGCCAGCAGGTAGAAAATGCCGATAACCTTGTGCGGATTGAAGCGATCCATCGCCCATCCCACAGCGACCGCGCTCAATACCCCGCCGAATTGGAACAACGCACCGATGAACGCGGCTTGTTCCATGCTCGCGCCACTGTCGCGCATCAGCGTCGGTAGCCAACTGGTCAGCAGATAAACAATCACAAGGCCCATGAAGTAGGTCAGCCACAGCAGTAAGGTGCCGGTGCTGTAGGTGCCCGAGAAAATCACCGCGAACACATTGCGCGCCTTCACGGTTTTTTGTTCCGGCACGCTGAAACTGGAGGCTTGGGCGACGGTGACCGGATCGATCGGCGCCAGGGTTTTGCGCACTTTGTCGGTGCCACGGTTACGGACTACAAGGTAGCGCGCCGATTCCGGCAGCCAGAACAGCAGCACCACCGCGAGGATCAGCGGCAAAATCCCGCCGATCAGCAGCAGACTGTGCCAGCCGAACGCCGGAATCAGCTTGGCGGAAATAAACCCGCCACCGGCCATGCCGAGGTTGAAACCGCAAAACATGCTGGTCACCAGCAGCGACTTCTTGCGCTCCGGGGTGTACTCCGAGAGCAGCGTGGTGGCATTGGGCATCCCCGCGCCCAGACCGAGGCCGGTCAGGAAGCGCAGCACCAGCAGTTGTTCAACGTTAGTGCTGTAAGCCGACGCCAGGCTGAAGGCACCGAACAGAATCACGGCGCCGACGAGTACGACTTTTCGCCCGAAGCGGTCAGCCAAAGGGCCGGAACCCAGTGCGCCAAAGACCATGCCGATCAATGCGGCGCTCATCACCGGGCCGAGGCTGGCGCGGTCGATGCCCCAGTCCTGCGACAACGCCGGGGCAATGAAGCCCATCGCGGCGGTGTCGAGGCCATCGAGGAAGACAATCAGGAAACACAGGATCACCACCCGCCATTGATAGCGCGAGATCGGTTGGGCGTTGATGAAGGTCTGCACGTCGAGGCACTGACCCACAGCGGACTGAGGCTGGTTCATTATTTTTATCCACGCAAAAAACGCAGTCGAACGGTGGCCGGCCAGGGAGCGGCACAGCTACAAGAATAGAAGGTTGCAATCAGGCGTTGCGGTGAACCCGGCAACAGCGGTTGGAGCGGAGACAGTCGGGGAGCGTGCGCATGGTGAGTTGCCTCTTGTCATTATTATGGGAGTCGACAGTCCGGCGGGCTCATTCACAACAGCGCCGGATGACGCTGCCGCGACATTAATGATCCGGGGGTTTTAGCGTCAATTCGATAAACGCAACACTGTGCGTTTATCGAACAGCTTCATCAGGCAAACAACTGCGCGCTGAGGTCGCGGCTGGCGCTGAGCAGGCCCGGCAGAAAGCGCTGCTCAAGCTCGGTGCGACTGACGCGACCGGCGTGGGTGCTGACGTTGAGCGCCGCCACCACTTGGCCCGAAGCGTCGTAGACCGGTACGGCAATCGAGCGCAGGCCTTGTTCCAATTCCTGATCGACGATGCACCAACCTTGCTGCCGCACTTCCTGCAAACATTCGAGCAACGCGTCGGGGGTGTGGATCGTGCGGCTGGTTTTAGCCACCAGTTCAGCGTGGTCGAGGTATTCGCGCAAGGACGTGTCGTCCAGCGCTGCCAGCAGGATTCGGCCCATCGATGTGCAATACGCCGGCAGACGCCCGCCCACCGACAGGTCAACCGAGATCAGCCGCTGCGTGGTCGCCGAGCGGGCGATGTAAAGAATGTCGTCGCCCTCAAGCGTGGCCATGTTGCAGGCTTCGTGCAGTTGCTCGCTCATGCGGTCGAGGTATGGCTGCGCGGACACAGCCAGCGGCGTCGACGACAGATAAGCGTGGCCGAGGGTCAGCACTTTCGGCAGCAGAGAATAGGTGCGTCCGTCGGTGGTGGCGTAGCCGAGTTTGATCAACGTATGTAGGCAACGGCGCACCGCGGCGCGGGGAATTTCCGTGCGGTGGCTGATCTGCGCGATGGTCAGATGACGTTTGCGCTCCTGAAACGCCTGCACCACCGCCAGGCCACGGGCCAGCGACGTCATGAAATCCGGATCACCGGTCAACGCCTGAATGCGCTTGGCCGGCGAGGCGACGATCGGCGGCGCCACGGAAGTGAAGGAGTTGCGCATTTGATCGTTCATTTATTGTCCTTTTTACCCGACACGGATCAATGGCTATACAAACGGCTCGCGGGCAGATGCACAAGCGGCGGGCCATCAACATTGGGCGATTATCGAACCGTCGACCGATAATCGCAATCGCCCTCCTCTGCTGTGGCTTGCTATTTGAGACGCTTGTGCAACTTTGTCGGGGAACTCAATCAAGATTTAGTTGATCGACTAAATGGCGCCAAAAACAGATCGCGGCGAAGTAAACGTTTGCTTGCACTTCAACTACCCGAGAAAGTTGCGATTAACAAAACAATCACACATCCCGAACCGTTTTTAACTTGGCAACGATAGTCAATCCTGAATCGACCGCTATAATGCACCTCAGTGGCACCCGTTATTCATCGAGGTGGTCACCGGCTGAGGCGATGCCAATCGCTGCCAGCCCCGGCAAGCGCCTGACGCTCATGATTGATGTAACGCCAGCGCTCGCTGAAACAGGAACTGATGCTGCGTCCGTTTTAATCTGGTGTCGTAGCCGCCTGTAACATGGAAGTCTTGATCGCCCTGCCGATGACATCAATGCCTGTTCTGGCGTTGAGTTTTCGACGGGCCCGCTCAATCGACTCGTTGCAGTGCGATTCACCAGACACTTATCTCAACTCATACAGGTAGCACTGTGACGAAAGACGAACTGCGCGCGGAACTTGAGCGCCAGGAACAACGTTACAAGGATGTTTACGGCGGGGAAGTCACCACCTACGCCGCTCAACCAGAACCGGAACGCAAGGCATGGCGCAAACGCCCTACCGTTCAGGATCAGGTCTTCAAGCAAGAAATCGAAAAGATCGAAAAGGAACTCAAAGCCGAAGAGCCATGAGCCACGGTTTTTGAAGGCCTTGAGCATCCGTGTACGCACCGGTTACCCACGCGGCGCCGAGACGATGCCTTGCGCGCCCGCTACCCGCGGGCAGCGGCTGATTCTGCGTAGAGCCGGCTAAAGGACAGCTTCGGAAAGTTTCACAGATATTTCAGACAAGCGTTTGAGCCCTCCAAACGCGGGTAAAACGCTTGTTCCAAAAAGCCTTTTTATAGACAAATCAAAGGCTTGAAAAACCCTGCACGCCGCTTGGTTTTCATGTGCTGCAACAAATTAAATCGAAGAAGTGCGTTACCGATGAGCACTGAGGGCATCGATTTCCAGTCTTTTCTGGCATAATCGCGCCCCCTTACGACCGGGTCAGAAAACCTTCATGATCGATTTATTCAGCGGACTGGATGCTTGGGTGCTTGTGAGCCTCTTGCTCGCCCTGACGTTTGTCCTCGCCTTCGAGTTCATCAATGGATTTCATGACACCGCTAACGCGGTAGCCACTGTTATCTACACCAAAGCCATGCCGCCGCACCTGGCGGTGTTCTTTTCCGGTGTGTTCAATTTCCTCGGCGTGCTGCTGGGTGGCGTTGGCGTGGCGTATGCCATTGTCCACCTGCTGCCGGTTGAGCTGCTGATCAATGTGAACACCGGCCATGGCCTTGCGATGGTTTTCTCGTTGCTCGCAGCGGCAATCGCCTGGAACCTCGGCACCTGGTACTTCGGTATCCCGGCGTCCAGTTCCCACACCCTGATCGGCTCGATCCTCGGTGTTGGCCTGGCCAACGCGTTGATCAACGACATTCCGTTGGCCGACGGTGTTAACTGGCAGAAAGCGATCGACATCGGCGCTTCGCTGGTGTTCTCGCCGATGGCTGGCTTCCTGATTGCAGCGCTGATCCTGATCGGCCTGAAATGGTGGCGCCCGCTGTCGAAGATGCACAAGACGCCTGAACAGCGCCGCAAACTCGACGACAAAAAGCACCCGCCGTTCTGGAACCGTCTGGTCCTGGTGATCTCGGCCATGGCCGTGAGCTTCGTGCACGGTTCCAACGATGGCCAGAAAGGCATCGGCCTGATCATGCTGGTGTTGATCGGTATCGTGCCGGCGCAGTTCGTTCTCGACCTGAACAGCACCACTTACCAGATCGAACGCACCCGCGACGCTACCCTGCACCTGAGCCAGTTCTACCAGCGCAACGCCGATTCGCTGGGTGAATTCCTGGCCTTGGGCAAGAGCGTAGACGGCGACCTGCCGGAGAAATTCCGCTGCAACCCGCAGCAGACCGAACCGACCATCACCGCCCTGTTGCACACGCTTAAAGGTGTAGCGGACTACCATTCGTTGTCGTCGGATAGCCGCATCGAAGTGCGTCGCTACTTGCTGTGCCTGGACGATACCGCGAAGAAAGTCAGCAAGTTGCCGGTTCTGGATGCCCGTGAAAAGGCTGACCTCGACAAGTTGCGCAAAGACCTGACCACGACCACTGAATACGCGCCGTTCTGGGTGATTCTGGCGGTTGCACTGGCGCTGGGTCTGGGCACCATGGTTGGCTGGAAACGTGTGGTTCTGACCATTGGCGAGAAGATCGGCAAGCAGGGCATGACCTATTCGCAGGGTATGTCGGCGCAGATCACTACGGCGAGTTTGATTGGTTTGGCCAACATCTTCAGTTTGCCGGTGTCGACGACTCATGTGTTGTCTTCGGGTGTGGCGGGTACCATGGTCGCGAATAAGAGCGGCCTGCAAGGTGGGACTGTTCGCACTATTCTGTTGGCTTGGGTGTTGACCTTGCCGGCTACCGTGGCGTTGTCGGCTGGGTTGTTCTGGTTGGCTTCGAAGGCTTTGGGTAGTTGATAGATAGCTGTATATGAAGAAGGCGCGATTCTTCGGGATCGCGCCTTTTTTTTGGTTCGGGGGTTGGGGTTGGGATTGGGGGCATATCCGTTGCTGCGGTGATGGCTGCTGGCGGTTTCGCTCTTACAGCGAGTTACCTTTTCCAAACGCCGAAAAGGTAACCCAAAAGGCTTGGCCCCGGCGTACGGCACTTCGCTGAGGCTCAGTGTTCCCTCGCTACGGTGTCCATCCGGGGACATCGCCTACGGTTTGCTTCGCTGCACCTCCTC
>NZ_JBIUVN010000015.1:0-100096 GCF_044742965.1 Pseudomonas sp. NPDC087804
CGTTTTCCTGGAGGATCAGCGGCAGCAGATCCTTGGCCAGCAGCACGCCCATCCCGTCGTCATGGCTTTCGCCGATGACCGGGTAGCGCGAGTGGGCCGAGTCGACCACGGCCGGGAGGAATTCACGGGGTGTCTGGGTCGCCTTGATGCTGATCATCTGCGAGCGCGGCACCATGATGTCGCGTACTTGCAGGTCAGCCACCTGAATGGCGCCTTCGACGATGGCCAGCGCTTCGCTGTCCAGCAGTTTGTTCTGATGTGCATCACGCAGCAGCTCGAGGAGCTCCTGACGGTTCTTCGGCTCGTGGGCAAAAGCCTGGGTGAGTTTACCCAGCCATGACTTCTGCCCGTTGCTCGATCGATCTTCGCTCATAGCGATTACTCTGAATCCTTTGTTGTAACGATAGGGGATGTTTCGGTTTCGTCGTCCGCGTACGGATCGGGATAGCCCAATTCGGCAAGCAACTCGCGTTCCAGTGCTTCCATTTCTTCGGCTTCGTCGTCATCTATATGGTCGTAACCAAGCAGATGCAAGCAGCCGTGAATGACCAGATGCGCCCAGTGGGCCTTTAGTTCCTTGCCTTGCTCGGCGGCTTCGCGCTCAACCACCGCCACGCAGATCACCAGATCGCCGAGCAACGGGATGTCGAGAAACTCGTCGGGCACGTCAGCAGGGAACGACAGGACGTTGGTCGCGTAATCCTTTTGGCGCCAGGTGTGGTTGAGCTCGCGGCCTTCTCCCTCGTCGACCAGACGAATGGTCATTTCCGAGTCAGCGGTGCGCTGGCGCAGGGCCAGTTCGCACCACAGACGGAAGTCGGCTTCACTCGGCGCGTTCGCTTCAGTCGCGATTTGCAGGTCTAGCTCAAGCATTTCGCGAGGTGTCCTTGGGTGCTTCGTCACGGTTTTCGAAGCGCTCGTAGGCTTCGACAATCCGCTGTACCAAAGGATGGCGCACGACGTCTTTCGGCTGGAAGTGGGTGAAACTGATGCCCGGCACGTCTTTGAGCACTTCGATCACATGGTGCAGCCCCGATTTGGTGCCTTTCGGCAGGTCGACCTGGGTGATGTCACCGGTGATGACCGCTGTAGAACCAAAGCCAATCCGCGTGAGGAACATTTTCATCTGTTCAACGGTGGTGTTCTGGCTCTCGTCGAGAATGATGAAGCTGTTGTTCAGCGTGCGACCGCGCATGTAGGCCAGCGGCGCAACTTCAATCACCTGACGTTCGATCAGCTTGGCGACGTATTCGAAACCGAGCATCTCGTAGAGCGCGTCGTAGAGCGGGCGCAAATACGGGTCGATCTTCTGCGACAGGTCGCCGGGCAGGAAGCCGAGTTTTTCACCCGCTTCAACCGCCGGACGCACCAGCAGGATGCGGCGGATCTGTTCACGCTCCAGTGCATCGACAGCGCAAGCCACGGCCAGATAGGTCTTGCCGGTACCGGCCGGGCCAATGCCGAAGTTGATGTCGTTACCGAGAATTTCCTTCACGTAGCGCAGCTGATTCAAGCCGCGCGGGCGAATCATGCCTTTCTTGGTGCGCAGGGCAACGGAGGCTTCGGCGGGGGCGTGATTGTCCAGCTCGACCACGGCCGATTCCTGCAGGAACAGGTGCACCGTATCTGGCGACAGCTCTGAACCTTTGGTTTCCCGGTACAGGCGACGAATCAGATTTTCCGCAGACGTGGTGTGTTTGGGGTCGCCGATCAGCTCGAACTGGTTTCCGCGGTTGCGGATCTCGATCGTCAGGCGCTGTTCGATCAAGCGCAAATGCTCGTCGAATTGCCCGCACAGATTGGCGAAGCGGCGAGCCTCAAAGGGCTCGAGGATAAAACGATGTGGTTCTATGGGTGCGTTCAAGGTCGTATTTAGCCGCCCTGGGGCAATTAAGATGAAATCAAGGATAACGCCAGAGGCTTGGGTGCGAAAGCTCTTAAATATTCTAGGCGTCGAGACCGTCAAGATCGCAGCCTTCGGCAGCTCCTACAGGGGAATGTAATCCATGTAGGAGCTGCCGAAGGCTGCGATCTTTTGCATTTATTGGATCAACGAGCCGCGCAGCGAGTGCGGTTGGGCCGCGTCGATGTGCACGTCGGCGAACTGGCCGATCAGGGTTGGATTGTCGCAGCGGAAGTTGACGATACGATTATTTTCGGTACGCCCTTGCAGCTCGCCCGGGTCTTTCTTCGAATAATCGGTCACCAGAATCCGTTGCGTCGAGCCGACCATTTGTCGGCTGATCTCGAAACCTTGCTGATTCAGGCGATGTTGCAGCGCGTTCAAGCGCTCCTTTTTCAACTCTTCCGGCGTCTCGTCAGCCAGATCGGCAGCCGGGGTGCCCGGGCGTTGGCTGTAAACGAACGAGTAGGAAAAGTCGAAACCGACGTCGGCAATCAGCTTCATGGTCTGTTCGAAATCTTTCTCGGTCTCGCCGGGGAAACCGACGATGAAGTCCGAGCTGATGCAGATCCCCGGCACCGCCGCACGCAATTTGCGCAGCTTGGATTTGTACTCCAGCGCGGTGTGGTTGCGCTTCATCGCCGCGAGAATCCGGTCGGAGCCCGATTGCACCGGCAAGTGCAGATGCTTCACCAATTCCGGCACGTCGGCGTGGGCCTGGATCAGGCTGTCGGAGAATTCCAGCGGGTGCGAAGTGGTGTAGCGAATGCGGTCGATGCCATCAATCGCGGCGACGACGCGAATCAGTTCAGCAAGATCAGCCAGACGACCGTCATGGGTCGTACCGCGATAACCGTTAACGTTCTGCCCCAGCAGCGTCACTTCACGCACGCCGTTTTCAGCGAGGTGAATCACTTCGGCGATCACGTCATCGAACGGCCGGCTGACTTCTTCGCCACGGGTGTACGGCACAACGCAGAACGTGCAGTACTTGCTGCAGCCTTCCATCACCGACACATAAGCGCTCGGGCCATCGATGCGTGGCTCGGGCAAGTGGTCGAATTTTTCGATTTCAGGGAACGACACGTCGACCTGCGGCAGCTTGGTGATGCGTGCGGCGTCGATCATTTCCGGCAGGCGGTGCAGGGTCTGCGGGCCGAACACCACGTCAACGTACGGCGCGCGATCACGGATCGCCGCGCCTTCCTGGCTGGCCACGCAACCGCCGACGGCGATCACCATGTCCGGGTTGGCCAGTTTCAGTTCGCGCCAGCGGCCGAGCTGCGAGTACACGCGATCTTGCGCGCGCTCGCGGATCGAGCAGGTGTTGAGCAGAATCACGTCGGCGTCTTCCGCGCGCGCGGTGACTTCCAGGGCCTGATGTTCACCCAGCAGATCGACCATGCGCGAGCTGTCGTACTCGTTCATCTGGCAACCGTGGGTTTCGATGTAAAGCTTCTTGGCCATGGATTAGTGTCGTCACGTGATTCAAAGAACCCGGCATTATAGGGAACAAGCCCTCAGGTTCCTACCGCTGTGCGTCCGGAGGCTATGCTATAGTTTGCGCCCTCATTTTTATCCCCGATGTTATCCCCCCGCCATGACCAAACGCGAAGCTCCAATCTATAAGGTGATTTTCCTCAACCAGGGCCAGGTGTTCGAAATGTACGCCAAGCAGATCTATCAAAGTGATCTGTGGGGTTTTCTGGAAGTGGAAGAGTTCGTCTTTGGCGAGCGCACGCAAGTGGTCGTCGATCCGAGCGAAGAAAAGCTCAAGGCGCAGTTCGAAGGCGTGGTACGCAGCTTTGTGCCGATGCATTCGATTGTGCGCATCGACGAAGTGGAACGTCTGGGCACCCCGAAAATCAGCGAAGCCCGCGGCGCGGTCGGCAACGTGATGCCATTCCCGATGCCGATGCCTGAGAAGTAAGCCGTAAGACCGAGTCGCCTCATTCGCGAGCAAGCCCGCTCCCACAGGGGAATGCATTCCAATGTGGGAGCGGGCTTGCTCGCGAAGAGGTCAGAAAGGTCGATGCAAAAATCAGGGAAGAGGTGAGAACGGCGTACGCCCATCGGCGCTCTGCAGTTCCATCAGGTATTTACGGAAAATTTGCCCAAGCACCTGCGTGGCAGTCTCAAGGTCTTCGCGGGACATTTTTTCGGACACTTCGTCAGCCGTATCCAGCGCATCTTCCGCGCCGTTGACCGCAGCCATCTTCAGCACGATATACGCCTGAATGTTGTTGGCCTGCACGCCTTCACCGTGGAAGAACATCGTGCCGAGTTTGAATTGCGCCTGAGCGTGGCCTTGCAATGAGGCTTTTTCGAAGTAGCTCAGGGCTTGATTGAGGTCGCGCGGCGCATTTTTGCCGTCGTAGTAGAACTCACCCAACTCGTATTGCGCTTGCGCATCCCCTTCGTCCGCCGCTTTCTGGCAGGCGGCCAGTGCCTGCGTGACGTCTTGCGGCTGAGTATTGAGGGTGCAACGACCCATCGCCGGGATCAACAACGAGTTGCCGCCTGCTTGTGCATGCGCGAGCAGGGGCTGAAGGAGCAACAGGCAGCCCAAGGCAAGGGTGCGGCCGGTGCGGTTCATGGGAATCGACTTACCTCTGAAGGGCACGCGGACCCATCGAGGGATCCAATAAGCGCGCATTATGAAATAAGCAGGGCCAACCTTACAAAGTCTTTACTCGTTTTTCTGCTGCGCGGGGAATATATCGCCCACTTTAGGGGAGATTTTTAGCAGGAGCATCGGAAAAACAGCGCGGATGTAGGTGAATGCTGACGCTGGCGATAGCCAACGTCAGCGGTACGGCAATTACTTCAGTGCGGCGAAGGCGCGTTCGGCAGCGTCCAGCGTCAGTTGCAACTCGGCTTCGCCGTGAGCGATCGAGGTGAAACCGGCTTCGAAGGCACTCGGTGCCAGGTACACGCCACCTTCCAGCATCAGGTGGAAGAAGCGACCGAACAGGGCAGCGTCGCTGGCC
Organism: Pseudomonas sp. NPDC087804; assembly: GCF_044742965.1. NCBI lineage: Bacteria > Pseudomonadati > Pseudomonadota > Gammaproteobacteria > Pseudomonadales > Pseudomonadaceae > Pseudomonas > Pseudomonas sp. NPDC087804. The sequence continues at coordinate 4,894 of NZ_JBIUVN010000015.1, forward strand.
ATCACGTCTTCAAAAGTGACGATGTCGTCGGCGCCGCTGAAGTACAGACCGAACATGCCGCCGGCCTGGGTGGTCACGAACGGAATGCCAGCGGCGTCGGCGCGCTGTTGCAGGCCGTCGAGCAGACGCGTGGTGTAGTCGGTCAGCTCGGCGTGGAAACCCGGACGGCTGATCAAACGCAGGGTGGTCAAACCGGCGGCCATGGCCAGCGGGTTACCCGACAGCGTGCCGGCCTGATACACCGGGCCCAGCGGCGCGATGCGTTCCATGATTTCTCGCTTGCCGCCGAAGCAACCGACCGGCATGCCGCCACCGATGATCTTGCCGAAAGTAGTCAGGTCAGGGTTTACGCCGTAGTAAGCCTGAGCACCGCCGAGGGCAACGCGGAAACCGGTCATCACTTCGTCGAAAATCAGTACCACGCCATGTTTGTCGCACAGCGAACGCAAGCCTTCGAGGAAGCCCGGCGCTGGCGGCACGCAGTTCATGTTGCCGGCTACCGGCTCAACGATGATGCATGCCACTTCGTCGCCCACTTCCGCCAACATCTTTTCAACCGCGTCGATGTCGTTGAACGGCAGGGTCAGGGTGTGTTTGGCGAACGCCGCCGGCACGCCGGCCGAGCTTGGAACGCCTTGGGTCAGTGCACCAGAACCAGCCTTGACCAGCAGGCTGTCGGAGTGGCCGTGGTAGCAGCCTTCGAACTTGATGATGCTGTCGCGGCCGGTGTAACCACGGGCCAGACGGATTGCGCTCATGGTCGCTTCGGTGCCGGAGCTGACCATGCGCACCATGTCCATCGATGGCACCAGCGAGCAGACCAGGTCGGCCATCTCGGTTTCCATCGCGGTCGGCGCGCCGTACGACAAGCCGTGTTGCAGCTGATTGCGCACCGCGTCGAGCACGTCCGGGTGGCTGTGGCCGAGGATCATCGGGCCCCACGAACCGACGTAATCGACATAACGCTTGTCGTCTTCATCAGTGACGTAAGCGCCTTCAGCGTGTTTGAAGAACAGCGGTGTGCCGCCCACGCTCTTGAATGCGCGGACTGGCGAGTTCACGCCACCGGGAATGTGTTTCTGGGCGTTGGCAAACAGGGTTTCGGAACGAGACATGATCGGGCTCTCAATCTTCAGGATTTGAACAATTCGTTGAACGCGCGGGCGCGGCGGGTCACTTCGGCGGTGCTCTCGGCACCGAACAAGCCGTGAACCACGGCGAGCAGGTCGACGCCGTGGGCCACCAGCGGCGCAGCGTTGTCGAGGCTGATGCCGCCAATCGCGCAGATCGGCAGGTGCAGCGTGCGTTTGGCTTCGTCGAGCAGATCGAGGCTGCAGGTCGGCGCGCCGGGCTTGGTGTTGGAATTGAAGAAGCGGCCGAAGGCGACGTAACTCGCACCTTCTTTGGCAGCTTGTTCGGCCAGCGCGATTTGCGCGTGGCAGGTCGAGCCGATGATGGCTTTTGAACCGAGCAGGGCGCGGGTCGGCGACAGCGGGCCGTCGGTTTGTCCGAGGTGCACGCCGACGTTGAGGCGCGCGGCCAGTTCGGCGTCATCGTTGATGATCAGTTGCGTTTTGTAGCGCTCGCACAGATCGCGCAACGCTTCGGCCTCGCGCAGACGGCGGGCCTCGTCGTTGCTCTTGTCGCGGTATTGCAGCAGGGTAACGCCGCCTTCCAGCGCCGCCTCCACATAAGAGAGAAACTTGCCGGCCAGCAATTCGCTGTCGGTAATGGCATACAGGCCACGTAGTTTCATCGGGCAGACCTCACGACGTTACGAGCAGAAATCCAGCGGCAGGCGACGCGGGACGAACTGGCCTTTGCCCAGTTGTTCGGCATCGCGCAGGGTGCGCCAGGTGTAATCCAAAGCACTGCGCACGGCGCTGGCCAGGTGTTCGCCCTGAGCCAATCGACCGGCCAAAGCACTGGCCAGTGTGCAACCGGAACCGTGATAGCTGCCCGGCAGGCGCTGGCAGATAAAGGTTTCACGCAGGCCGTCGCGGCTGTACACGCGGTTGTGGATTTCAGTTTCGTCGCCATGGCCGCCGGTGATCAGCAGGTTTTTGACGAACGGCAGGAGTTTTTCAGCGCACTCGTCCGCGGTGCCTTCGGGCAGTTCGGCGAGGATGCGCGCTTCAGGAAGGTTAGGGGTGGCAATGATCGACAGCGGCAGCAGACGCTCGCGCATCGCATAGCCGACCTCATCCTTGCCCAGGCGACCGCCGCCGCCGGCGCGCAGCACCGGGTCGCAGACCACCGGCAAGTGCGGGTGCGCCGAGAGCAGTTCGACAACGGTGTCGACCATTTCCAGCGAACCGAGCATGCCCAGTTTCACTGCAGCGACTTCGGAATCGTTGAGCACGGCATTGGCTTGAGCCAGTACCCACTCACGGTCGAGGACGCGGAAGTCAGTGACGTTGACGGTGTCTTGCACGGTCAGGGCGGTGACGGCCGGAGCCGCATGGCAACCCTGCGCGAGCAGGGCTTCGATATCTGCCTGCAAGCCGGCGCCACCACTTGGGTCGTGGCCGGAGAGACAGAGGACAACGGGGCGGGAGCTGTAGATATTCATGGTGCGCGAGCTTACCACCAAAGCTGATTTTCGGGTGTGGCTGGCGGAGCAAGATCAAAAGATCGCAGCCTTCGGCAGCTCCTACAGGAAAATCCAGATCAACGTAGGAGCTGCCGCAGGCTGCGATCTTTTGATCTACCTGACCAACCCAACAGCTCTAGTCCGCTGCTTTGCTCTGAAACGCCCGTTCTAGAGCCTTTGTAGGAAAAATTTCGATGGTGCTCAATGGCCAGCAGCGGCTATGCTAGTCTGGATCCAAACCAATAACAGGTAATACCGGTTTTACGTCTACTCAAGGAATGGGGGGGCTTCCTGACATAACCGGACGAGCCACGCTGGGGCTTCAATGCGCTATTTGCTGATGTTGCTGTTTTGCTTGCCCCTCATGGCGAGCGCCGTCGAATTCGACGAATTCACCCAGAACCTGCCTTTGGGCCGGTCGCTGCAAGTGTTCGAAGACCCAAGTGGTCAGGCAAGCATTGCCGACGTCCGCGCGCAGGCCGCTGCCGGCAATTTCAAAGCCCATGATAAAGCCACGCTCAATGCCGGTTATTCGCGCTCGGCGTTCTGGCTGAAAATCGATCTGCATTACCGCCCGAGCAACCCCGCCGCCCAGCGCACCTGGTTGCTCGAGCTGGCTTATCCGCCGCTCGACCATCTTGATCTGTACTTGCCCGACGCCAATGGCGACTATCAGCTGATCCGTCAGACCGGCGACGCCTTGCCGTTTGCCAGCCGTGAAATCCGCCAGAACAACTACCTGTTCGATCTCGCCTTCGAGCCCGACCAACAACAAACCGTATACCTGCGACTGGCCAGCCAAGGCTCGATCCAGGCACCGGTGACGTTGTGGTCGAGCACCGCGTACCTCGAAGATCAACCCGTGCGCCTGTATGTGCTGGGCATCATTTATGGCGTGCTGCTGGGGATGGTGGTTTACAACCTGTTCATCTACCTCAGCGTGCGCGACACCAGTTACCTCTATTACATCTTCTACATTGCCTCGTTTGGTCTCTATCAACTGTCGGTCAACGGCGCGGCGGTCGAGTACTTCTGGCCGAACAATCCGTGGTGGGCCAACGCCGCGACACCGTTCTTCATCGGTTGCGCCGGGCTGTTCGGCAGCCAGTTCGCCCGCAGTTTCCTGCAGACCAAAACCCATAGCCGTGGACTTGATCGCGTCTTGATCGGCCTGATCGCGTTTGGCGCGCTGGTCATCGGTCTGTCCTTGATGACCAGTTACGCCCTGGCCCTGCGCCTGGCGACGACGCTGGCGCTGACCTTCACCGTGGTGATTTTTGCCGCGGGAATTCTGGCCTGGTGGCGCGGTCTGCGCGTGGCGCGTTATTTCATCATTGCCTGGTCGGCGTTTTTGCTCGGCGGTATCGTCAACACGCTGATGGTGCTCGGCCTGCTGCCGAACGTGTTCCTGACCATGTACGCCAGCCAGATCGGTTCGGCCATCGAAGTGGCGCTGCTGTCGCTGGCGCTGGCCGACCGCATCAACGCGATGCGCGAGCAACAGGCGCAGACTCTGTACGACGCCGGGCAGAAACTCGAAGTGCTCAACCAGCAACTGGCCCACAGCAACAAGCTCAAAGATGAATTTCTGGCGACCCTGACCCACGAACTGCGCACGCCGATGAACGGGGTGATCGGTTCGCTGGAATTGATGCAGACCGTCGAGATGGATCCGGAGCTGGAGCAATATCAGCAAACCGCCGCCGGTTCCGCGCGGGACATGATGCGCATGGTCAACGGCATCCTCACCCTCACCGAATTGCAGGCCGGCAAGCTCAAGGCCTCGCCGGGCAGTTTCAGTTTGCGTGGCGTGGTCGAATCGTTGCGCGCGCAGTTCGACGGCAACGCGGCGAGCAAGTCGCTGGACTTCAAGGTCGACGTGCTGCCAACCCTGCCTGATCGTCTGCACGGCGACAGCGCCAAACTCGCGCAATGCCTGGAATGCCTGCTGGATAACGCGATCAAGTTCACCCGCGTGGGCGGACTGGCGCTGCGGGTTACCGGCAAACCGTCGACGGGCAATCGTCTGGCGCTGTCGTTTGCGGTGATCGACACCGGTATCGGTTTCACCGATCTGGGCGAGGCGACGATGTACCAGCGCTTCTTCCAGCTCGACGGTTCGATGACTCGCGAATACGGTGGCCTCGGCGTCGGTCTGGCGATCTGCCGACAACTGGTGGAACTGCTCGGCGGCAAACTCACGCACCGTTCCGAGCCGGGCAGCGGCAGCCGTTTTCAGCTGGATGTCGAGTTTGAATTGCCGGTGGTTGAGCCCGCGCCGAACTCTGCGCCTGGCGGTGATTGCATTCGCGCGCCGCAGGACTGCACGGTGTTGCTGGTCGACGACAACAGCGTCAACCAACTGGTGATGCGCGGCATGCTGCTCAAGCTCGGTTTCCGCGTGCGCACCGCCGACAGCGGCGCGACGGCGCTGGACTGCCTGCGGCGAGAAACCTTCGACGCGGTGCTGATCGATTGTCAGTTGCCCAGCCACGAAGGCGCGTCGTTGTGCTGCCAGATTCACGCGCTTCCGGGTTGTGCGAACTTGCCGGTGTTCATGCTGGCGTTGAACGCAGATCGAGAGCTATGCGCCACGGGCGTCGCGGTCGATTACCTGAACAAACCAGTGAAATTCGAGGATTTGCAGTCGGCGCTGGAGCGTCGAGTGTTGAGCTGCTGATAGGGTAAAAGCGCCGCGAATTCGGCGCCTATGACACTTTGATCGACAGGGAGCCGGTGCTTAACTGAGCTTTCTGGAGAGCCAAGGAGCCCGTCATGAACCTGCATCAGTTCGCCGAAACCCACGAAGTCACCAACCAGCCGCCGTCGCTGGACGGCACCAACCTGTACCGCATCGACCTGCCGTTGCAGGAGTGGTCGCGCAGGTTCGGCGCCGGTTGGGCCGAGTCGCGGATCGATGCTTACGGCGCGCTGGCCGGCGGGCCATTGATGGAAGCCGGGTTCCTCGCTAACCAAAACAAACCCATATTTGTCAGCCACGATCGCTACGGCCATCGTATCGATCTGGTGGAATTTCATCCGGCTTATCACGAGCTGATGCGCACGGCGATCGAGCATGGTTTGCACTCGATGCCGTGGACGCATCCACAGGACGGCGCCCACGTCGCCCGCGCCGCGATGAGTTACCTGCACAGCCAGGCCGAGGCCGGCAGCGGTTGCCCGCTGACCATGACTTTCGCCAGCGTGCCGGCCCTGCGTCTGCAACCGAATCTCGCCGAGCAATGGCTGCCAAAAGTCCTCGCCACGGAATACGACCCACGCAACGTCGGCATGGCGCACAAGGCTGGCGTGACCATCGGCATGGCCATGACCGAGAAACAGGGCGGCACCGACGTGCGCGCCAACACCACCAAGGCGTATCCGGTCGGCGCCAGCGGCCCGGGCGAGGCGTATGAGTTGGTCGGGCACAAATGGTTTTGCTCGGCGCCGATGTGCGATGCATTCCTCACGCTGGCGCAGACCGACAAGGGTTTGAGCTGCTTCCTGCTGCCGCGCCATCGCCCGGACGACACGCGCAATCAGTTCTACATTCAGCGCCTGAAAAACAAGCTCGGCAACCAGTCCAATGCCTCCAGCGAAGTGGAATTCCGTGGCGCGCTGGCGTGGATGGTCGGCGAAGAAGGGCGCGGTGTGCCGACCATTATCGAGATGGTCGCGATGACCCGTTTCGATTGCATGGTCGGTTCCAGCTCGCTGATGCGTCAGGCGCTGACCCAGGCCAGCCATCACTGCGCGCACCGCAAGGTCGGCGGCAAATTGCTCAGCGAACAGCCATTGATGCAAAACGTGCTGGCCGATCTGGCCCTCGAAAGCGAAGCCGCGCTGGCCCTGAGCTTGCGCATGGGCAAGGCGCTGGATCATCTCGACGATCGCCACGAAGCGCAATTTGCACGGCTGGTAACGGCGGTGGGCAAATATTGGATCTGTAAACGCGCGCCGGGGATGATCAACGAAGCGGCGGAATGCATGGGCGGCGCCGGCTATGTTGAAGAGAGCATCCTGCCGCGTTTGTATCGCGAGGCGCCGGTGAACTCGACGTGGGAAGGTTCGGGGAATGTGCAGTGTCTGGATGTGCTGCGCGCGTTGTCGAAAGAACCGGGCGTGCTGGATGTGTTGTTCAGCGAACTCGGAGATGGCCACGGCGACAAACGCCTGGCCGCGCATATTCAACAGTTGCAGGCGCAGTTCAAGGATACGAGCGACATTCAGTATCGGGCGCGGCAGTTGACTGAGGACATCGCGCTCGGTTTGCAGGCCAAGCTATTGCTGGAGGCCGGGAACTCAGCCGTCAGCGATGCCTTTATTGCCAGCCGCCTGAGCGGTGGTGGCCGCGCCTACGGCGCCTTGCCACGCGGCCTCGACATCGAATCCCTCGTCGCCCGCTCAACCCCCCAAGCCCTCTGACCCCCACAAATCCCCTGTAGGAGCTGCCGAAGGCTGCGATCTTTTGATCTTATAAACAGCAAGATCAAAAGATCGCAGCCTTCGGCAGCTCCTACAAGGATTGGGGTGGCCCATATATTGTGCGGTTGCCAACATGCCACTGTTCCCGTGACGCCACGATGCAGGCAAGATGAAGCTCTGCAAGTCAGAACACAGGAAGCTGATCGTGACCGAAGCGTTTATTGTTGTTCAAACCGCCGAACAAGCCGTGGATCGTCTGGCCGAGTTGCATGAGCGGGCCACCACTGCGCTGAACTCGGCGCTCAAGCGTTACCTGAAAGATCGCGTCGAACCCGACGCTGCGCAGCGTGCTCTGTTTCGTTATCCCGAACTGCGTCTGACCTACCATTGCCAGGGCGAAGTCCCGCAGACCACCCGCGCTTACGCCAAGGTGCAATTGCCGGGCACTTACAGTGTCACCGTCACCCACCCGGCGGCGTTCCGCAAATACCTGCTCGAACAGCTTGTACCGTTGATGCACGACTTCACGGTGACCGTGGAAGTCGGCGTCAGCCAGCAAAACATTCCGTATCCATACGTGGTCGAGCAGGGCGATGAACTGGCCGGTTCCGGCGTCACCGCTGCCGTGCTGGCGCGGGTGTTCCCGAGCACCGACCTGTCCGCCGCCACCGATGGCATCGCCGACGGTCTCTACGATTGGGAAAACACCGATCCGCTGCCGCTGGCGCTGTTCGACGCGGCGCGCGTGGATTTCTCCCTGCGTCGTCTGGTGCATTACACCGGCAGCGACTGGCGCCATGTGCAGCCGTGGATCCTGCTGACCAACTATCACCGCTACGTCGACCAGTTCATCGTCCATGGTCTGGAGCAGTTGCGCAGCGATCCGCGTTTCGTGCGCATGGTCTTGCCGGGCAACGTGATCATCGAAAAGAGCATGGATCACGGCGAAGCCTCGGCAATCGCTGCCGGTGTGGTTTGGCACCGTTATCAGATGCCGGCGTATCACCTGATCGCCAACGATGGCCACGGCGTCACGCTGGTCAACATCGGTGTCGGCCCGTCCAACGCCAAGAACATCACCGACCACTTGGCCGTGCTGCGTCCGCATTGCTGGCTGATGATCGGTCACTGCGGCGGGCTGCGTCAGTCGCAGACCATTGGCGACTACGTGCTGGCCCACGCTTATATGCGTCGCGACGGCATTCTCGACCGCGTCGTACCGCCGAATATTCCGATCCCGGCGCTGGCCGAAGTGCAAATGGCGCTGCAACAGGCAGCGGCGAATGTCACTGGCGAGAAGGGCGACGACCTGAAAAAACGCCTTCGTACCGGCACCGTGCTGACTTACGACGACCGTAACTGGGAATTGCGTTGGGCGCAGGAACGACCGTTGATCAACCTGTCCCGCGCCGTCGCGGTGGACATGGAAAGCGGCACGATTGCCGCGCAGGGTTATCGCTTGCGCGTACCGTACGGCACGTTGCTGTGCGTATCGGACAAACCGCTGCACAGTGAAATCAAGCTGCCGGGTTCGGCCAACGCGTTCTATGAGCGCGCGGTCAGTCAGCACTTGAAGATCGGCATCGAAGCGGTCGATCTGCTGCGCACCGAACTCAACTCGCTGCACTCGCGCAAACTGCGCAGCTTCGACGAACCGCCGTTCCGTTAACGGTTAGTCGTGGTCATTTGGCGGTCGGGGCACTAGCATTGTCAGCCCTGATCGCTAAATGTTTGCTCTCCCTATGTCCCGTCCCCCGCGTCCACCTTCCCGTCGCCCTGGCGCGAAGCCTCAGTCGTCTTCGCCACGCCGTGTTGCCAAGGCACCTCCGGCCGAGCCGAAACTGATCCTGTTCAACAAACCGTTCGATGTGCTGACGCAATTCAGCGATGGCGAAGGGCGGGCGACGCTCAAGGATTACATTGATGTGCCCGGCATTTACCCGGCCGGACGTCTGGATCGCGACAGTGAGGGATTGCTGTTGCTGACCAATGACGGCCAGTTGCAGGCGCGCATCGCTGATCCGAAACATAAACTGGCGAAGACTTATTGGGTGCAGGTTGAAGGCGTGCCGAGCGCCGAGCAGTTGCAGCGTCTGCGTGACGGCGTTGAGTTGAACGACGGCATGACCTTGCCCGCTGAAGCGCGGCAGCTGGACGAGCCTGAGCTGTGGCCGCGCAACCCGCCGGTGCGTTTTCGCGCGTCCATACCGACGTCGTGGCTGGAGTTGGTGATTCGCGAAGGGCGCAATCGACAAGTGCGCCGGATGACCGCGGCGGTCGGGCTGCCGACGTTGCGGCTGGTGCGGGTGAAGATTGGTGACTGGACGATCGAAGGGCTCGATCAGGGCCAGTGGAAGGAAGTGCCGGCGCGCTTATAGAGCGCCGGATTCGATCAGGCCGATCACCACACTTTTGATGATGAACGCGGCCACGCCCAGGCCCAGCACGAAGAACAAAATGAACGAGCCAAAGCGCCCGGCCTTGGACTTCTTCGCCAGATCCCAGACGATAAAACCCATGAAAATGATCAGGATGCTGACCAGACCGGTCATCATCCACTCTTCAAATACGGCTGGATCCATTGGGGTTCTCCGGCATGGGCGCGGCTAAAAGGGCGCGGCGAGTATACGCCAAGGGCGGATGGCGGGGCATTGACCTGCGTCGGTGTGCCGCGGTCATTGGTCTGCAACACCAATCCTGCCAGTGCTGCGCACTGGAACGGGGATAAATCCCCTCGCCACAAAAGCGATCTGTAGGAGCTGCCGAAGGCTGCGATCTTTTGATCTGGATTTAAAAGATCAAAAGATCGCAGCCTCGTTTCACTCGTCAGCTCCTACAGGGGGCGGTATCAGTTGCGCAGGTGGGTCAGCGGCAGTTCGGTGCTGTTGAGCACCTGATTCAGCACAAAACTCGAGCGCACGCTGGTCACGCCTTCAATGCGTGTGAGGTGCCCCAGCAACAACTTCTGATAGTGATCCATATCCGGCACCACCACTTTCAACTGGTAATCGGCATCCACACCCGTCACCAGGCTGCACTCCAACACCTGCGGCAATGTGCGAATCGCCGCTTCGAAATTCTCGAAACGCTCCGGCGTATGCCGATCCATGCCGATCAGCACATAGGCAGTCAAACTCAGCCCAAGCATCTTGCGATCCAGCAACGCGACCTGACGCGAGATATAGCCGTCGTCTTCCAGTTGCTTGACCCGGCGCGAGCAAGGCGAGGGTGACAGACCGATGCGCTCGGCCAGCTCCTGGTTGGAGATGCGGGCGTCGCGCTGCAATTCCGCCAAAATGCTCAGGTCGTAACGGTCGAGTTTGCTCATCAATCTGTCCTTGGTTGTAACTATTGCGGCGGATTATCTATCCAGGGTTAAAAATTGCGCAAGTGGTGTTTATTTCAGCAATCTTCGCAATCCTCTGTCGTGGCCTCAGGCCTATTCTTATTACCAGAATCACTGCTCGGTAACACAGTCCACGCGGCCCGCCCTATAAGGCCTGCCGCGGCCGCCACCCCCACCGGGGTTGTGCCGGCCCCCGAGCTGCACACTGTCCAGAAGACGGCGTGAGGTGAGCCGACGTCATAAGCGTCGAGCCAGGACGAAGTTCTCTAAAGGGAGGCCGACGGGTCTCCCTTTTTTCTTGCCTGCGATTTCATCTTGCGGCGCTCAATAAATAAGTTGCGCGACTGATAACCTGTTGCAGAACCGGATGTTCCCGACCCGGTCTTAGTTACAGGCCGCCCTTAATTACAGGCCTCAGTGAGGAAAAGCATGAAGTCGCGCATCTGGCGTCTGGCCGGTGTTGGTGTGTTGTGTGTGAGTGTCAGTGTGCAAGCGCTGGCCGATGATCCAGAGAGCCGCAGCCCGAATGGCGGGCAGCACGGGCAGGGGCATCAAGGCAATAACCAAGGGCATGGCGGCGAAAATCAGCCGCGTCCACAGAATAATCCACAGCAAAACCAGGCGCGTCCACAAAATCAGCCGCCGCAGAATCAACCGCGCCCGCAGAACAACGAAGTCATTCGTGGCGACAACAGCCGCCAGTTCGAACACAACGGCCAGCCGCACAATAACAATGGTCAATGGCAAAACCATGACCAGAACCGGCCGGGCTACAACCCCAACCCGGTGCGCCAGCCGCCACCGCCGCCGCAAATGCCGGCCAACAGTTTGCCGATCCAGTCGCGGCCCGACACCGTGCGCCAGACTCAGGAACCGCGTCAGGGTTACTACCGCGACGAGCGTCCGCAAAACGGCTACAACAATAACAACCAACATTGGCAGACCAACAACCGGCCCAATGACTACCGGCCCAACGACAATCGCTGGCCGGGACGTCCCGACGGACATGGCAACGGTTGGGGCCCGGGCCCGCAATATCGGCCGGGGCATGTGATCGACCGCTTCCCGGATCGCGACTATCGCGTGCCGTATCGCGGGCAGGATTACTTCTATTCCGGCGGCTACTGGTACCGCCCGCAAGGCCCGCGCTACATCGTCGTGCAACCGCCGCGCGGGATCCGCATTCAGTACTTGCCGGACTATTCGCGAGAAGTGTGGATCGGTGGTTCGCTGCTGTTTCTCGCCGCCGGTTCCTATTACGCCTATCAGGAAGCGACGCAGGACTACGTAGTCGTCGAGCCGCCGGTGCAGCAACAGCCGCAACCACAGCCGCAATCTCAGGGCTATGACGTCGAGGCCTATCCGGCCAACGGTCAGTCGCCGGAGCAAGTGCAGCAGGACGGTTATCAGTGCTATCAGTACGCAGTGCAGCAAAGCGGTTTCGACCCGCGCACCGCGACCTATCAACCGGCGCCCGAAGTGGTTCAGGCGTACCGTCAGGCTCAGGGCAATTGCCTGAGCAGTCGCGGTTATCAGGTTCAGTAAAAGCAGCTGCGAGCTGCACGTTTCGAGCTACAAGCTTGAAGCTTGCGGCTCGCGACTTGTAGCTGCTTTTATCGGATCGGCGTGCACCAGCACTTCGGCGCGCGGGTAGGCTTGGTGGATGGCATCGGCGGCTTGATCGCTGATGCCGTGTGCCACTGACAGCGTCAACTCTCCCGGCAATTCCAAGTGCAACTGCACAAACCAATGGTTGCCGGAGATTCGCGTGCGCAAGTCATGCGCGCCCAACACACCTGGCACGCTGCACGCGAGTTCGAGCATGTGCTGACTGACGTCCGTCGGCAGCTCTTCATCCATCAACACCGAAAAACTTTCCCGGGCGATCTGGATCGCGCTCCACAGAATGTACGCAGCAATCCCCAAACCGAACCACGCATCCAGTTGATCAAAACCAAACCCGGCCAAAATCAGCGCAATCAGAATGCTGCCGTTGAGCAACATGTCCGAACGATAGTGCAGCGAATCCGCGCGCACGGCGTTAGAGCCAGTCTGCTTGATCACCCGATGCTGCAACACCAACAGCGCCGCCGTCAGCAGCAGCGAAAACACAATCACGCCGATGCTCAGCCATGGCGCGCCAAGCGGCTGCGGATCGTGCAGTCGTTCGTACGCCTGAAACGCGATCAACACCGCACTGCCACCGATGAACAGCGCCTGCGCCATGCCCGCCAGCGACTCTGCCTTGCCGTGGCCATAACGGTGATCGTCATCCGCCGGACGCAGTGCGTAATGCACCGCCAGCAGATTGAGCATCGAGGTGATGCCATCCAGCGCCGAGTCGGTGAGCCCGGCGAGCATGGCCACCGAACCGCTCAGCCACCAGGCGATGGCTTTGGCGACGATCAGCGTGCAGGCGACCGCCACCGAGGCGCGGGTCGCCAGCCTTAGCAGGCGAGCGTGTTCGGGGCTGGAGGTCATTGCATTTCCTTTTTAAGCGGCAGGTTGCAGGCCGAACATCGCCAGTTGTTGCGTGCTGCCCTTGTGTTGAATCAGGCGCGGATCATCCAGTGGGAAATCTCGGCCCAACTCGCTTTCGAGAATAGCCTGCAACTTGTGATTATCGACCTGACCGTCCGGGCCGATGGCTTGCTTGAGCTTGGCCGGATCGATTTGCGCGGTGTGGCCCGGTTCGAAATAAATCGCGCCGGTGGCGAAGTCGACGGCAAACGCGATCAGCCCGGGAATGATGTAGAACAGGAGGCCCACGGCATCGAGCACGGCAATCGCCGGGTCGACTTTGCCGTCAATCTGACCGCGACGATCCGGGTAGAAAATCGAACCGCACGCCGTGATTTGCGTGAGCAGGGTGGCGACCAGTACACCGCCGATCAGGCGAAAAGGTAAGCGCATGGGAAATCTCCTGATTGATCTAAGAACGAAGCGTCATCGTGTGAAGTTAAGACCCTGACGAACGCCTTGCAGTTCGCCGTTATACTCGGCCTGGCAGGGCGTGCCCACAGTAAATTGCGGCCTCGTCTCACCCCTACCGAAATACGTTGAGGATTGAAGTTGTTTTCTCCAGATCGACACCGCGTGAAGGCTAATGAATCCTGTCGGGGTTCGGCCCTCCGGGCTAAAGCTGTGAGCGCGCCATGCTGCGTTGCGGGACTTGGCAAGGAAACGACCCTTACCTGCGTCCCGCGCCTTGCCTGGCACGCTCACAGCTTTAACGCGACTCGCAATTTACTGTGGGCACGCCCTGGGGAGCCAGCATGAATTCTTTGCCGATCGATGAAGTTTTACCCGCCCTGCGTGAAGCCTTGGCGACTCGCCATGAAGCCGTGCTCGAAGCACCGCCCGGCGCCGGTAAAACCACCCGCGTGCCGTTGGCCTTGCTCAATGAAGCGTGGCTGGCCGGGCAGACCATTCTGATGCTCGAACCGCGCCGCCTAGCCGCGCGTGCCGCCGCAGAACGGCTGGCCAGCGAGTTGGGCGAGAAGGTCGGTGAAACCGTCGGTTATCGCATTCGCCTCGACAGCAAGGTTGGCCCCAACACACGCATCGAAGTGGTCACCGAAGGCATTCTCACCCGGCGTTTGCAGGATGATCCGGCGCTGGAAGGCGTAGGTCTGCTGATCTTCGACGAATTCCACGAACGCAGCCTTGATGCCGATCTGGCGCTGGCCCTAAGTCTGAACGGTCGCGAGCTGTTTCGAGCTGAACAGCCGCTGAAGATTCTGCTGATGTCGGCCACCCTCGAAGGCGAGCGCCTGGCCGGGTTGCTCGACGACGCGCCGATCCTGCGCAGCGAAGGCCGCATGTACCCGGTGACGATGCGCTGGGGCCGGCCGTTTCAGCCCGGCGAATACATTGATCAGCGCGTTACGCAAACCGTGCTCGAAGCGCTGCACGATGAAACCGGCAGCGTCTTGGTCTTTCTGCCGGGGCAGGCGGAAATCCGTCGCGTGCATCAACAATTGGTCGACGCGATGGGTGAGCGCAGCGATGTGTTGCTCTGCCCGCTGCACGGCGAACTCGACCTCAATGCGCAACGCGCGGCGATCGATCCGGCGCCGCCCGGCCAGCGCAAAGTGGTGCTGGCGACCAACATTGCCGAAACCAGTCTGACCATCAACGGCGTGCGTGTGGTGATCGATGCCGGGCTGGCGCGGGTGCCGCGTTTCGATCCGGGAAGCGGCATGACGCGCCTCGACACTCAGCGGATTTCCAAGGCCAGCGCCACTCAGCGTGCGGGCCGGGCAGGGCGTCTGGAACCGGGCGTTTGTTATCGCTTGTGGTCGCAGGATCAGCACGAGCAATTGGCGGCGTATGGCAGTGCGGAAATTCTTTCGGCGGATCTCACCAGTCTTGCGCTGCAATTGGGACGTTGGGGCGTGACGCCGGGCGAACTGGTGTGGCTCGACGTTCCGCCAGCGGCGGCTTATGCACAGGCGCAGGATTTGCTGCAACGGCTCGGCGCGCTGGAAGGTGAGGTGCTGACGACCCACGGTCAGGCCATGGCTGAGTTACCGGCGCATCCGCGCATCGGTCATTTGTTGTTGCGCGGTCAGGCGTTGGGTTTGGCCAACATGGCGTGCGATGTGGCTGCGTTGCTCGGCGAGCGCGATATCTTGCGTGGCGCCGGGGCGGATTTGCACAGTCGTCTGGTGTTGCTGTCCGGCGAAGAACGCGCCGCCCGTGGTGCGCAGGGCGGTGTGCAACGCGCCCGGCAACTGGCGCGGCAATATCGCGGTTATCTGCGCGGCAAGGCGAATGAGCCGGTCAGCGATCCTGGTCATCCGCGCTGGCTCGGTGCGTTGCTGGCGCTGGCCTATCCCGATCGCGTCGCGCAACAGCGGCGTGCCGGTGGCGCCGAATATCGTCTGGCCAACGGTCGTGCGGCGCTGTTCGCCGAAGCCGACAGCCTGATGAAAGAGCCGTGGATCGTCATCGCCGACCTCGGCAGCCGTCAGGGCCAGCGTGAAGAACGTATTTATCTGGCGGCGGATTTTGATCCGGCGCTGTTCGATTCCGTGCTCGCCGAACAAGTGCGCAATGTCGATCAACTCGACTGGGACGAGCGCGAAGGTGTGCTGCGCGCCGAGCGTCAGCGCAAGGTCGGCGAGCTGATTCTCAGCCGTGAACCGCTGACCGGTCTCGACGAAAATGCACGCAGTCAGGCGCTGGTGAATCTGGTGCGACGCAAAGGTCTGGAGCTGCTGCCGTGGACGCCAGAGTTGCGTCAGTGGCAGGCGCGAGTGGCGCTGTTGCGGCAACTTGATCTGACTAATCAGAACGACAGTCAGTGGCCGGAAGTCAGCGATGCAACCTTGCTCAACACCCTCGAAGATTGGCTGGTGCCTTATCTGGGCAAGGTCTCGCGGCTCAGCCATTTTGCCAATCTGGATCTGTCGAGCATCGTGCGTAATCTGCTGCCATGGCCGCTGCCGCAGAAGCTTGACGAGTTGGCGCCGCATCATCTGAGCGTGCCGTCGGGGTCGTCGATTCGGCTGGACTACAGCGGGTTTCCGCCGATTCTCGCGGTGCGTTTACAGGAACTGTTCGGGCTGGCGGATACGCCACGGATCGCCGGCGGGCGCCAGGTGGTCAAGTTGCATCTGCTGTCGCCAGCACGACGTCCGGTACAGGTGACGCAGGATCTCGCCAACTTCTGGCGCAGCACTTATGCCGAGGTGAAGAAGGATTTGAAGGGGCGGTATCCGAAGCATTACTGGCCGGATGATCCGTTGGTGGCGGAGGCTACTGCGCGGGCGAAGCCCCGGGGCACCTGACCCGGGGCTGCGCGCCGCGCCGGTTTCAGACGCTGACAACCTCGCCGCGCGAATGGCCTTGGGCAAAGCGCGTCGCCGAGGTTTGCAATAACAGCCCGACGCTCAAGGTCACCAACAAGAACGGCAGCAGCCAGGCATTCTCGATCATTGCCAGTTGCAGGCTGAGGATCAGCAGCAGCACCGGCGTGGCCAATGCATTCGCCCGGCTGACATACAAACCGACGGCCGCTTCACTGTAGCGGCAGGCAATGGCCACGCGGATGTGCACCCGTGCGCCACCGAACGCCATACCGAGAATCAACAGGCTCAGCGCCTTGAGCAGTAGCGTGTCTGGCATCAGCAGCCACATCGAGGTGGAAATCACCGCCAGTGCGATCAAGCCGGACAAGTACGCCATCAGGTTGCGTCCGGTATTGGCAATGATCACCAGCACACCGATCAGCGCCATGCCCATGCCGAATACCGCATCCAGCACGCCCAGCTCAAACAGCGCCCAGCCATGGTTCGACACATACACCGGCAGCATGAAGTTGAATGCGCCGAGGATCGGCCAGATCAGGACCATCGGAATAAACAGCGTCAGCGGCAGTTTGGCCGGTGCGACGACCTGGTCTGTTTCGGTCACCACCGTCGGCAGGCTGGCGCGGGTGAAGCAAATCGCCGCGACCATGAAAAACCCGCCGCTGAGCACCAGCGAAAAGCCCATCCCGGGCAGGATCGGCATCAATCCCGCCGCCAGCAATGGACCGATCATCAGCGCCGCCTGACTGGTGGCAGTGGTTGCACCGCTGATGCGTCGCACTTTGGTTTCGTCCATGCCCCGTTGCAGTTGGGTGAACCACATGTCCAGGCTGGCCTCGAGCGACATGATCATCAGCCATACGAACAGATTGGTGATCAGCAAACCAACAGTGAAGTCACGCGACACACCGGAAACCAGCGCCAGTGCGGTCAGCCCGAACACAAACCAGCTGCTCATCTGACGGCCGTTCATGCGAATCGCCAGGCGTTTAATGATTGCCGGCGTGATAAATGCGGGGATGAACGAGCAGAAAATCGCTAGCGCCAGCGGCCAGTATCCGCCCTCGTTCTGGTTGAGGATCGTCCACGTCAGCGAGACGAGCAACGCCCCGGAAAACAACCGATAAACCGTCGAGCAGAACAGGAACATTGCCAGCTCTTTGGCGGCACTATGAGTGACTGCGGGGTTTTTATTCATGTCATCGATCCTTGCCCTTGGAGACGCGGCGATTGTTCAATTAAAAGGCGGGCACCCGCGACTGCACCGGCGGTGAGCCAGTGCAGGAAGCAGACGTTGATTCGGTCTGGGTGTCAGACCAGCGAGCGCATGACTTTGAGGGTCTTGTCGATGTCTTCGGGCGTGTTGATGATCCCGGCGGAGAAGCGCACCGTCGAATGGCGGTAGGGCGTGGCGCTGGCGATGATCTTCTGCTCTTTGAGCCGCGCGACGATCTCTTTGGGGTCGCGATTCTTGACATCACAGCAGACGAATCCGGCAGAGAACTGCTCGGCCTGTGGCGTATGCAAGTAAACAGCGGGCAGCTTGGCCAGGCCTTCCTTGAGCTGGCCATTGAGTTCAGACACGCGCTCGGCAATGCGCTTGCGGCCGATCTGTTGAATGAACTCGAAGGCGGCGATCATCGCCCACTGGTTTTCGAACGCGAGGAAGCCACCGGGGCTGACCCAGGCCGCTTGCGTCTGGCCCTGTGGATCCCGTTGCTGGCGCCAGGCATTGGCCGGTTCGGCGGCCATGATCGTCGGAATGGTCGGTGTGATCTGTGCCCACTGACCTTCACGGGCCCAGACCAGCCCCGTGCCGTGCGGACCCAAGATCCACTTGTGAGTGCCCGCGCTGAAAAAGTCGCAGCCCAGACTCGCCACTTGCGCCTCGGAACAGCCGAAGCCGTGCACGCCGTCGATCACGTAGATGATCCGGTCGGCCTCGGCGCGATCACGATTGATGCTCGCCACCAGAGCACCAATCTCACGCACCGGCAAGCGCACGCCAGTGCCTGAATGTACCCAGGTCATGGCAAGAATACGGGTGGCAGGTTTGATGGCTTGTTCAATGCGCGTGACGATGGCATCCGTGCTGACATTCTCGGGACCTTCGTACAGATCGATCCGGCGAATACTGCCGCCCCATTTGACCACCGCCAGGCGCATCGCCTCGTCGTGGGTGTACCACTCGTGATGAGTGGTGAGAATTTCCTGGTGCGCAGCGAGTTTCAAACCGTTGTAGACCATCGCCAGACCCTGGGTGGTGCTGGTCGTCAGGGCGATGTCTTCAGGGCGTCCGCCGGTGTACTCGGCTGCTGCCGCACAGACCTTGCGCCAGACCATGTCCTCCGGTTTGGCAAACATGTTGTCTTCGAGGTAGGTGTACGGGTTTTCATCGAAGGCCTGGCGGTGGCGGGCCATCGCATCGCGCACCGGTTTCGGGTTGGAGGCGAGGAAAAAGTTGGAGAGGTGCACGAACTCCGGCGACAGGTTGAACTGCGCCCGCACTGAAGCCCAATCGTTGGGGTTCAGGGGTGTTACCGCGTCTTTGTGAACAGGCGAATTGCTCGCCTGTGCATTTGCCACACTTGCAATCATGCTGCCTCCAGCCAGGGTCGCGCCCACGGCGGCCCCCACGAATTCACGTCTTCCCAGACCCATACGGACTCCCTGTCGATTCATATTGAACTGCGCGCAGGACGCGCAAACATAGCATTGAAAATACGCTGGCCATAGAGACCGACCGCCAGGCCGAGCACGATCAGAATCACCGCGAGGACTTTGCTCGCCGGCACGCTTTCGTGAAAGATCAGCACCGAACCGAGCATGCCGAAGATGGGTACCAGCAACGACAGCGGCGCGACGGTCGATACCGGATAAGTCTTGAGCAACGAGTTCCAGATCCAGTAGGCGAATAGCGTGTTGGGGTAAACCTGAAACAGGATCGACAGCACAGCGGTCGTATCAACCTGACTGACGAACGTGGTGTAGCCGGCGCTGCCGTTAACTGCGTAGTCGAGGGCAAACAACGGGATCGGCGCGAAGGCGCTAGACCAGACGAGGAAAGCAAAAACCTCCTTGGTGCTGGCCTTCTTGTTGATGATATTGGCGATGCTCCACGACACGGCACCCAGCAGCACCAGCAGCACGCCGGGAAGACTCACCGAGCCGTCGCTGATCAGGATGATGCACAGCAAACCGCCGAGCGCGATCAGCATGCCCAGCACCTGAAAACGCGTCAGCGCTTCCTTGAACACCCAACCACCGAGGAGGATGGTGAAGAAGGCGCTGAATTGCAGAACCAGCGAAGCAATCCCCGCCGACAGCCCGGCCTTGATACCGAGGTTGACGATGCCCCACAGACCGATGCCGAACACCAGTCCGTAACCGATGATGTAGCGCCACGGCACATTCGGTTTGCGGATGAAAAAGATCGCCGGTAACGCACAAAGGCTGAAGCGAATCCCCGCGAGGATGAACGGGTCTACGGTGGCCAGTCCCAGTTTGATCACCGAGAAATTAACCCCCCAGATTGCCGTGATCAGTACAGCCAATACGACGTGCAGTGGTTTCATAAAAGAATCGCCTTGATAAGGGTGGGCGGTGTCACGCGACGGATGTCAGGTGTTCGGCAAGGCTCACTCGGGCAAACAGCGTTTGCATCCAGGCGCGGGTCTGTTGCGGGTCGGCGGTCTTGACGATCCCGGACAGCGGTGCCTCGAACGCCGAATAGGTCACGTGTTCCGGCAGCAGCGCGCCCGGCTGCAGTTCGTTCCACTGCACCACGACGGGACTGGCGCGCAGTTCTTCTGCGCCGTTGAGGCCTTGGTAGTTGCGCTCGGACAGCGTGTGTCCGGGGAACACAAACCAGCCAAAACCCAGGTCGGGTGCCTGAAGGTTCAGGTGTTCGAGATCGAGTGCGCCTTCAATATGGATACGCAGCTCCAGCGACGGCAAATGAATGCCGGTGGCCAACTCGTAGGTCGCGACGACATCAGCGCCGCCGACCCGGTTGCCGACCTCGAGAAACACCGGCTCATCACCCTCCATGATGGCTTCAAGATGGAATGCACCGTTGCGAATCTGCACCGCTGCCAGCGCAGCACTGACCCACGCCTTCATGGTCGCCGTGGTTTCAAGATGCCAAGAGCCCAACGGCTGACCACGCTCCATGTAGTCCAGACAGGTGCCGACGTATTCACTGGAGAGCAGGGTGAGGATTTGTCCGTCCTGCACCAGACCGTCAAAATGCCGGATCGGGCCGCTGATGAATTCTTCGACCTGAAATTCTTCGATGCGCAACGACAGCTGGCTGACCTTGTGGCGAATTTCATCGAAGGCGCAGGCCGGTTGCTGGTGGATGCTGACATCAAGACTCGACGCGCCACTGTGCGGCTTGAGCACGGTCGCCCCGCGCCATGGCACGTGGCCCTGCAATGCCAGATAGCGCTCAAGTGCCATGAAGCGTGGCACGCGCAATTTGCGCGCCTGCACGGCGGCCTTCATGTCGAGCTTGTTGCGTGCCAGATTGACCGCCGCCAGCGATGCGCCTTCGACATTCAATGCTTCGCGCAGGCGTGCAGCGTCGAGCAGTTCGTATTCGGACATCGAAATGATCCGCTCAAAACGTTGCGGATCATTCGCAAGCAATGCCGTGGCTTCATCGTAAGCGCTGGCCAGCCCCGGCCGGACAATCCGGGTGCAGCGCAGTTGCGGTGGCAGCGTATCGATCGCCGACTGTTTGCCCAGATAGGTGACCTCGTGCAGATCATGATCGATGCCACGGTGGTACTCGATGCGCGGGTAGGGCACTCGATGCAGAATCAGAATTTTCATGCGCGTACTCTCGAAACGTTATAGACGGAAGTCAGGACGCCACTTTGAACAGCAGCTCGACGCTCAGAACGCGATCAAGCACCTGCAGCCACTGCTCGCGCAGGACTCGCACCAGATCGCGGATGTCCACAGACGGGTTGTGCAGCGCGACGCAGGCATGGGCGACGAAGTCGCTGTTGTCACGCGGTGTCGCATGGATCAGCCGCGACTCGCCGGCTACCCACGCGCTCTCGAGCAGGGCAATGTCGGCGCGCGCCAGGTTCAGGGTCTCTGCCGCCAGCGCCAGCGTTTCATCGATCAGGCCTGCCAGGTCACCGAGTTCAGCGACTTCGAGCATGACGTCGCGCGGCACCCCGAACATCACCGTGGCGGCACTGCAGGTAGCGGCAGGCAGCTCGTCTGCAACTTGCCCGGCAAACACCGAATCGACCCAGGCCGCATACAGGTCAAGCCCGTACACGGCTTGCGCCAGCGTCCAGATTTTCATTCCACCGGGGCGTCGGTTCGGTTCAATCACCGCAGTGTTCTTGCCGTCGTCGCTGAGCTTGATCTCGTTATGAAACGGGCCGATACGCTGGCCGACCAAACGGTTGACCTGCTCGCCCGCGACGTGAATCGCCAGCCGTTCCTGCTCGCTCAGACGCGCTGGCAGGATCTGTGCGACTTCGACCGGATAGCGGCCGGTGGCGCTGACTTTCTCGGTGATGAACCACAGCTTGCCGAGGCCATCGTAAGAGTATTCGCGAGTGAACGAGATGAACGCTTCGGCCAACACACCGCCGTGCAGATAGGGGGCGACTTCGGCAAACGCCTGCTCGCAATCACCGCCCGGCGCGACCATCACGACCCCGCGATTGTTGCCTTCGCACGCAGGCTTGATGACGAAGCCACGCTCCTGGCGGCCGGCAAAATGGCGCACATCGTCGATGCAGCCGATCTGCGCGAAATCCGGCAGGTTCACACCCAACTGGTTCAGCGCCGGGCGCAGGCGATTTTCGGCGATGCGGTATGCCAGTTTGTCGAACGCGCCGAGTGCCAGGCGCGCACAGTCCACCGCCAGGCCGAGACGCTCGAGCAGCCCGGCACCACTGGCCACCGCGTTGTCGGAAAAGACGATGCCGGCGCTGACCCGCGCAGCGTCATCGCCCAATTGATTCAATACGAGGTTGACGAAATCGGCGGCCAGAGGATCGGCATCGATCACCCGGTCGCTGATGCCTTGATCGTGGGCCTGTGGGTTGGCCCTGACGAGCCAGGTCTGCGCGCCCCATTGTTGGTGCGCATGGTCACGCAGGTGGCGGACGTCGGCGATCCGGCTCAGGTTGTAGTCCACAATCAGCAATACAGGCGCTCGCAGCGACATGTTGTTCTTCCTCATCCATGGGGTGTGGCATCGACAGCGGTGATGTTCCAGGCGATTGCTCAGCGATGTTCCAGGGCGCTGTCGGCCTTGTAACGGATATCCAGCGCGGTGGCGGAGATGTGCGCCAGGCGTTGCAGTTCGGCAACGCGATCGGCGCGCTTGAACGTCCACAACAATTGCCCCAGAAACACTTCACGCGCATGGGCCGGAATCACATCGCCGGCTTTCAGCAGGATGTGCTGCACCACCGGATCCAGCGGTAACGCGTTGAGCGTCACTGAACTCAGGGTTCCCGGGTGAGCGAAGTACACCCGAAAGAAGGTCGCCAGGGTTTGCTCGCAGCTGCCATCGGCCTGCCATTCAAACGCCGCCAGATGTTGGAGCAGTGCTTTGCGTGGCTGACTCTCGTCCTGACTGGCCAGCAGCAGATCCAGCCACAGCGAAAGCATGCTGTGGCCGTTCGTCACCGCCGCGACACTGTGCGAGATCAGGCTGCCACCCACGCGTGGATTGATTTCGATCAGATCCCAGTGCTTGCCAGTGAAACGGGCTTCGATGTGATAGCAGCCCCATTTCAGTTGCATGCAATCGAGTACCTGTTTCAGCCAATCCAGGCCGGCAGCGATCTGTGCCTGGTCAAGGCTGGCAGGGGGCGTGGTGCAGCTGTCTTCAAGTACCGTTTCGGCGGTCTCGGTGACTTCGTGTTTTTCATGGATGGCCACGACGTGCACCTGACCATCCACTAACAGAGTCTCGAAGCTGAACTCGTGGCCGGGAATGTAGTTCTCCGCCATGAATGTCAGTCCATCGTTGAATGCCGAGGCGTACACCGTGTCCTCGGCAGAGGCCAGACGCAGCGCCTCCAGTGCATCCCAAGTGGTGTCCTGGCGCAGCGCAAATGCTGCGTAGGAAGCAATACCGTAAATTGGTTTGATGAAATACCGCTGATCCTGTGCCTGCAAGGTTTCCAGCACCGCAGCCGTCAGCGCAAATGCGTTGGCTTGCGACAGACCCGCTTCAGCCAGTCGGTTACGCACGTTGAGCTTGTTGCGCAGAGCCAGCGCCTGCCCCGGATCAATGTCATAAGTACCGAGCGACGCATTGGCTGTGGCCATCAAGTGGCGATAGCCTTCCCATACGCTGATGCAGCAAGTCACCTGTTCGCCCGACTTGCGCAGGGCCTCCAGTGCGTTTTGCACATCCCCCGGCTTCAACTGATGGTTGTCAGTGGTGTATAGCCGGTCCGCCCAGGCGTGAATCTGTTCGAGGCGAGCCGGTACATGTTCCGGAAGCGGCAATGAAGACAGCACGAAACACCGGAGCTGGCGGCGCTGCAGCTCCTCCTTCAGATCTTCGAGAAAAGAAAAGCCGCAGTGGCTCAGGATCAAAACACCGGGTTGGTTCGAATTCATTGCCTGCTCCATGGCTTAAGCGGCCTTGTCTTGCGGCTTGGCCAGGGTGTTGATGTACAGCTCGCTGAAGTACATCGCGAGGATTTTCTGGTGCTCCTCGAGGTAGCGTTTCAGCGCGGCAATGTCCTGCTCGCCTTTGATCAGGAAGCGCAGGGCTGCCCAGACTTCACCCGGGTGGTCATCGTTGATGTCGGTATGCGAATGGGACACCTGGCCAACAATCTTGGTCTCGCCCACCGATGCCTTGAGTGCTTCGAGCTTGCGCGGTTCAAGCTTCACGTTGACGTATTCAACCAGGTAGGAATAGGCGATTACCCCGAGCGGGCCTTCATGGTCGAGCAGGTAGGAGAAGAAACCGGCCAGCAGCTTCGTCGACAGGTACGGTTCGGTGGCGAGGAACTCTTCGCGGCTGACACCGACACGCTTCAGGTCATCGATGAACAGTTCGTCATGGAGCATCTCTTCCTGTTCGTAGTGCGCCCAGATCTGCGCGGCGGCAGGGCTGACCTTGGCCACTTCGACCAGTGCCTTGGCTTCGGCAACGCGCAGCAGACGGATGCGCCATGCGGTTTCGATCAAGTGACGCTTGTAGTACTCGCTGTTAACGTCCTTGCCTTCCAGATGCGCGGCCTGGGGGACGGTGGCGTACCACTGCTCGACTTGCACGTCGATGATCTTGTCGATCTCGGCGCGCAGATTGACCGAGCCAGCAGCGTTGAGGAAAGGGGTGGTATCACCATAGCCAACATTCTTTACACGGTTAAGCATCATCAAGTCCTTTTTAGTTTATGGATAACGGTTTAAACAATGACCAAACTTTCAGTGTTACTTGCACAACGATTTCAACAGCGTTACATCAGCCAATGATGTCAATGGCCACTTCACCTCTCAGCAGGCACTGGCATGCCAGGCGGTATTCTTCACCGCTGTAACCCAGTACTTCGATAAATGCTTCTTCATCTTCATCCCGAGGATTCAACGCCTCGATACCTGACGTCACCTTGATCAGACAGGCCCCGCACGCCCCGACCCGACAGCCCAGCGGGATCAGATTCTTCCCGCCGGCTTCGTATTCGATATCGGTAAAGGGCGCGTTAGTCGGTAACTGAAATTCAAGTTGGTGCGCATTAATGGTTAATGTGTGCAGCGCCATACATGCCCCTATCAATAGTAAAGTTCGTGTGGCAGGCACACAGTTTCACGCCGGACTGTGTCGGCTATGAACGTTACTTGTCGCGATGGAAAAGTTATCGAGAGGTCAGCTCGAGGTACATCCAGTAGAGCAAAGCAATGCCGCTGAAAGTTGCACCTAATATACAAACAGCCACCCAGCCCCAATGCGCATAGGTGTAAGTGGCTGCAATTGCACCGGCACCACTGCCCACCGAGTAGAAACACATATAGGCGCCCACCAGACGGCTTTGCGCGTCGGGCCGTGCGGCAAAAATCAGGCTCTGGTTGGTCACGTGTACCGCTTGCACGGCGAAGTCCAGCAGCACCACACCGACCACCATGGCGAGCAACGAGCTTTCAACAAATGCAGTCGGCAACCAGGACAGCGTCAACAGTGCCAGGGCAATGCCGGTGGTGCGATTGCCCAGACCCTGGTCGGCCAGACGTCCGGCGCGTGCCGCCGCCAGCGCACCCGCCACGCCGGCCAGACCGAACAGACCGATCTGCGTGTGTGAAAGTGACAATGGCGGCGCGCTCAGTGGCAAGACCATGGCGGTCCACAACACGCTGAAGGCGGCGAAGATCAGCAGAGCAAACGTGCCGCGGACGCGCAGCGTGGGTTCGCTGAGATATAACTGGAACACCGAGCCGAGCAGGCGCCAGTAGCTGCCTTTGGTGGGCGGCGTGGTCGAGGCCGGCATCGTTCGATACAGCACCAGCGCCATGCCGACCATCAAGGCCGCCGACACGAAGTAGACGCCGCGCCAGCCGGCGAGGTCAGCTACTGCGCCAGAAACGAAGCGCGCGAGCAGAATGCCCAGCACCACACCGCTGGTCACGGTGCCGATGGCCTGACCACGTTGATCCGGGCTGGCGAGGGTCGCGGTGTAGGCGACCACCACTTGCACCACAACCGCCATCAAACCGACCAGCACCATCGCGCCGAGCAGCATGCCCCAGTCCTGAGCCAGCCCGACCGCACACAGCGCCACGGCACTCAGCAACATCTGCGTGAGGATCAGGCCTTTTCGGTTGAGCAAGTCGCCCAGCGGCACGATGAACAACAGACCCACTGCGTAACCAGCCTGTGTCGCTGTGACCACGATACCAATTGTGCTCGGAGCGACCGAAAGGCTGGCAGCCATCGACTCCAGCAACGGTTGAGCGAAGTAGACGTTGGCCACGGCCATGGCGCAGGTAATGGCGAAGAGAAATGTCTGGTAACGACTTAAACCGGCACGGCCTGGACTCTGTAAAGGCGCGCAAGCGGCGGCTCCGGCGCCCGTGTTTTCGGCTTCGACGTCCATCTTCGAAGGCTTTTGAGGGTTCAGCGACATCATTCCATCCTTGGGAATAACTGGTTTCTAAACGAAACCGATGCGTTGATTTTTAGCAAAACTGGTTTTAATCTACAACTAGTTTTTCAAAATATTTTTGTCTGACGTTAGAACTCTTTTGCAACGCACTTCCCTTAAATTGGAGAAACATGGCCAGACAGCAGCTACTGGCACAAAGCGAATGTCCTGTGGCCCGCACGCTTGAGGCTATCGGCGATCGCTGGGTGTTGATGATCATCCGTGACGCGTTTGATGATGTGCGTCGCTTCAGTGAATTCCAGAAGCGTCTGGGCCTGGCGAAGAACATCCTCACGGTGAAACTCAAGAGGCTGGTCGAGCTGGGTGTGTTCGACATCCAGCCCGCTTCCGACGGCACGGCCTACAAGGAATACGTGCTGACCGAGATGGGGCGTGCGGTGTTTCCCATCGTGATCAGCATGCGTCAGTGGGGGGAGCGTTACTTGTTCAGCAAGGGCGAGAGCTATTCAGTGCTTCTGGACAATGATCACGCGGAGCCGGTCGAGACCATTGCTGTGCGTTCCAGGGCGGGCAAGGTGCTGAGCCCGGCGGATTGCCACCGTCGCGTAGTCAAGCGCCGCACTTGAAGTCTGCGCGGGCTTGGGGCTTCAGCCCGCGGCTTTGGCCGTCAGGTGTTCGCGGCAATAATCGGCAAACAACTGCGCCGGTTTCGTCAGTTGCCCACGCTTGAGCCACGCGGCCACCAGACCCGACCCGGTGACGTCCTCGGCAATCTCCACGCACACCACTTTCTTGCCATCGTAGGTGCATTCGGAGTGAGGTTTGGTCACCAGAATCGAAAAACCAAAACCCTGACCGACCATCCCGCGCACCATCTCGATCGACGGCGAGCTGAATTCGATGCGCGGCGTCAGACCCAACTCTTCAAACAGGCTGACGAAGTAGGTTCGACTCGGTTGTACGTCCAGCAAAATCATCGGTTCCAGGCATAAATCCCTCAGCGAAACCTGTTTGTATTCGGCGAAGCGGTGGTCGGCGGGCAGCAGCGCGTAAGGCCGTTGTGCCGGCATCAACGGCTCGGTCTGAATAGTCGCATCGAGGTCGTGTTCGTAGAGGATGGCCAGATCAAACGCACCGGCGGTCAGACCTTGCACCAACTCCTGCTGCTCACCATCACGAATGCGGATTTTCACTCCCGGATACAGCGCCGAAAACCCAGCGATCAATTGCGGCAGGTACAGCGGCGCGACGGTTTCGAAGCAGCCGATATCGATTTGTCCCGCGACAATGTCGTTGTCGGCCAGTGCGTTCTGTTCGAACTCCTTGGCCATGCGCAGCAGTTCTTGTGCCTTGCGGAAAAACCGCGCGCCGCTGGGCGTCAGTGACACGCCTTGGGCGTGATGACGGATCAGCAGTTGCACGCCGAAGCTGTCTTCCAGACCTTTGATCGCGGTGGAAATCGCCGGTTGCGCGATGTACAGCTTGCGCGAGGCTTCGGCAACGCTGCCGCATTCGACGGTGGTGATGAAGTATTTCAACTGACGCAAATTGTAGGCGGCCACGGCAAACCTCAGGACGAGCGGACTCGACTTCAAAGCAATTTGTGCGCCGCCACGTCCATGGCGCGACGATGTTTTTATCCTTCAACCATAGCCACCTGCGCAGCGATTGGGGGAAGTCATTGCCCAGTGTTTTTATTGCCTGCGAAGATATTTTTACTATTTTTAGCCCGCGCGGGCCTGAGCGACCATCGATTCACAATAACGTCTCAGGAGCATCCGTCGTGTTCGAGCTTGCAGAGTGGCAGCGCCGTGCCGTTGCATTGAAATTTCCCGATCAAGCCGTGATCGACGGCCAACATTGCGCCGCGCAGTCGGGGCAGACCTTCGCCGCGATCAATCCGGCGACCGGGCAGTGCCTGGCAAATGTTGCCGCGTGTGGCGAGGAAGATGTCGACGCGGCCGTGCGCAATGCGCGGCAAGTGTTTGAGGCGGGCACTTGGTCGCAACGGCCGCCTGCCGAGCGCAAACAAGTGTTGCTGCGCTTGGCGGATTTGCTGATGACCCATTGCGAAGAACTGGCCTTGCTCGACTCGCTGAACATGGGCAAACCGGTGATGGACGCCTACAACATCGACGTGCCGGGCGCCGCCGGGGTGTTCCGTTGGTACGCTGAAGCCATCGACAAGCTCTACGATCAAATCGCGCCCAGTGCGCCGAATGTATTGGCGACGATTACTCGCGAAGCGCTCGGTGTGGTTGCGGCGGTAGTGCCGTGGAATTTCCCGTTGGACATGGCCGCGTGGAAACTCGCCCCGGCGTTGGCGGCGGGTAATTCGGTGATTTTAAAACCGGCCGAGCAGTCGCCGTTTTCGGCGTTGCGCCTTGCCGAACTGGCGCTGGAAGCAGGGTTGCCAGCGGGTGTGCTCAACGTGTTGCCGGGGCTTGGCGAACAGACGGGCAAGGCGTTGGGTTTGCACGCGGATGTCGATTGTCTGGTGTTCACCGGCTCGACCCAGGTCGGCAAATATTTCATGGAATATTCCGCGCAGTCGAACCTCAAGCAGGTGTGGCTGGAGTGCGGCGGCAAGAGCGCCAATCTGGTGTTCGCCGATTACCAGGATCTCGATCTGGCGGCGGAAAAAGCCGCGTTCGGGATCTTCTTCAATCAGGGCGAAGTCTGCTCGGCCAACTCGCGGTTGCTGGTGGAGCGTTCGATTCATGATGAGTTTGTCGAAAGATTGAAGGCGCAGGCTGAACGCTGGTTGCCGGGCGATCCGCTGGATCCGCAGAGCAGCGCCGGGGCGATTGTTGATAGCAAGCAGACGGCGAGCATTATGGGTTTTATTCGCAGTGCCGAGCAGTCTGGGGCGACGCGGATTTGTGGCGGGCAGCAGCGGCGGTTTAACGGGTCGGACAATTTTATTGAGCCGACGATTTTTACCGGTGTGACGGCGGATATGCCGCTGTTTCGTGAAGAGGTGTTTGGCCCGGTGTTGGCGGTGGTGCCGTTTGACACTGAGGAGGAGGCGCTGCGCTTGGCCAATGACAGTGTTTACGGATTGGCTGCTTCGTTGTGGACGGATGACCTCAACCGCGCACATCGCGTGGCGCGGCAGTTGCGCGCGGGTACAGTGTCAGTGAATACCGTTGATGCGCTGGATGTGACGGTGCCGTTTGGCGGCGGTAAACAGTCGGGGTTTGGTCGCGATCTGTCGCTGCATTCCTTCGATAAGTACACCCAACTGAAAACCACCTGGTTTCAGTTGCGCTGATACCGAGTCAACCCCTTCGCGAGCAGGCTCGCTCCCACACTGGATCTATGTCACACCGAAGATCCCCTGTAGGAGTGAGCCTGCTCGCGATAGCTGTCTTTCAGTTAATACATCTGTGTCTGACACCCCGCCATCGCGAGCAGGCTCACTCCTACAGGTTCAGTGGCGTCTACAAATCCAGTGTTCGCTCGAGATCATTGTGGGAGCGAGCCTGCTCGCGAATGCGGTGGGTCAGCCACCGAAAATCCCCGATCTGCACCCCCTTTGAGCATCCCCGCCAACCCCGCCCCTTGGCAGTGCGCACTACCCAGTTTTTTCATCATTTGCAGCCAACAATTTCCTGATTTTCCTCACCGCGCACATGGGCCACCATCGATCTTGCCCGCCAGCCGAATGTTGTCCGCCCAAGCGTCCGCGAGAGACCAACGGTGGCAACTGCACAACGGCCGGCGACCGTACTGCCCATGACAAAACTAAATCAACAGCGTCGGGAGTGCTCCATGATCAAGTCCTTGTGTCTCCGTCTCACTCACCCTCTGGCAATCACTGCTCTTGCCGCCACGGTCGCGACCAGCGCCCAGGCCGGCACCCTGTCCATCGGCCACACCACGTGGGTCGGCTACGGCACGCTTTATCTGGCTCAGGATCTGGGCTACTTCAAGGAAAACGGTTTGACCGTCGAATTGCCAGTGGTCGAAGAGGCGTCGATGTACATGGCCGCGCAGGCGTCCGGGCAATTGTCCGGTTCGGCGTCGACCATCGATGAAGTGCTCAAGTACCGTCCGCAGTTTTGCTTCAAAGCGGTCGCGGCGCTGGATGACAGCCATGGCGGCGACGGCGTGCTGGTCGGCAAAGACGTGAAGAGCCTGCAAGAACTCAAGGGCAAATCCGTCGCCGTCAACGAAGGCTCGACTTCGCAGTTCTGGCTCTCGTACCTGCTGAAAAAGAACGGCATGAGCATGAGCGACATCACCGTGCAGAACATGACCGCTGACGATGCCGCCACCGCGTTCATCGCCGGTCGCGTGCCCGCCGCCGTGACCTGGGAACCGCACCTGTCGATGGTGCGCGACAAACAGCAAGGCAAAGTGCTGATCGACAGCAGCAGCACCCCCGGCGTGATC
This sequence comes from Pseudomonas sp. NPDC087804, assembly GCF_044742965.1. Taxonomy (NCBI): domain Bacteria; kingdom Pseudomonadati; phylum Pseudomonadota; class Gammaproteobacteria; order Pseudomonadales; family Pseudomonadaceae; genus Pseudomonas; species Pseudomonas sp. NPDC087804. The sequence goes on from NZ_JBIUVN010000015.1 coordinate 35,572, forward strand.
GTCGATGTGGTCGCGCTCAATTGCAGCGTGATCGAGAAGCAACCGGAAGACGTCAAGGCGCTGGTCGCCGGTTTGTACAAAGCCGTGCAGTACACCAAGGATCATCCGGAGGACGCCTACAAAATCATGGCCAAAGGCGTCGGCGGCTACCTCTCCGATCCGAAGGAACTGGCCGCCGCTGCGCAAGGCGTGCGTTTCTACGATCAGGCGATGAGCGAGAAACTGCTCGGCTCACCGGGCAAACCGGGCGACAGCGCGCCGCTGATCAAACTGGCCAACGAAACCGCCAGCGAATTGCAGGGCAAGCCTTACAACGTCAGCAACGACGATCTGGTCGACAACCGCTTCGTCACCCCGCTCTAGGAGGCCTGCAATGTTCAAGCGCAATTCGTGGCTGAGCCGCAGCCTCACGCCGAAAACCGCATTGCCGGTGCAAGTGGTGTGGAGCGCCAGCGCTCTGGCCTGGGTGTTGTTGGTCGGTCTATGGGCCGGACTTTCTTATGGCGGCATCGTGCCGGGAATGTTTTTGCCGACACCGGGCGCGGTGGTTGAAGCCGCCGTGCGCCTGAGCCGCGATGGCACGCTCGGCACACATGTGTGGGCCAGTGTCGAAGTGGTGATGGTCGGCTTCATCGTCTCGTCGCTGGTGGCAGTGCCGTTGGGGTTGCTGATGGGCAGCTTCCGCATCGTCCAGGCATTCCTTGAGCCGCTGGTGAACTTCATTCGTTACCTGCCGGTGACCTCGTTCGTGCCGCTGTTTATTTTGTGGATCGGCATCGGTCTGGAGCAGCGGGTTTCGGTGATTATCTTCGGCGTGTTCTTTCAGCAACTGGTGATGATCGCTGATGTGTCGAAGGGCATTTCCAAGGATCTGATCAACGCGTCCTACACCTTGGGCTCCAGCCGCCGCGATGCGGTGTTGCATGTGATCGCCCCGGCCTCGGTGCCGGGCGTGCTCGACACTTTGCGCGTGACCATGGGTTGGGCCTGGACGTATCTGGTGGTGGCTGAACTGGTCGCTGCGTCCAGCGGTTTGGGTTACTTGAGCCTGAAAGCCATGCGCGGTTTTCAGGTGGACGTGATTTTCCTCGCCATCGCGATCATCGGCCTGCTCGGTCTGGTCACCGATCAACTGTTCCGTTTTCTCCGACTGAGGGTTGCCGCATGGGCTCAGTGACTGCTGCCAATCATCGTTTTATCGAACCCGTTGCCACCCCTGCGCAAGCCGCACCGCGTTTGCAGGTGGACAAGGTCAGCCTGCGTTACAAGAAGCCTGACGGCGGCACATTTACCGCGCTGGAAGAGGTCTCGTTTGAAGTGCCGGATCAGCAGTTTGCGGTGCTGGTCGGGCCATCGGGTTGCGGTAAATCCAGCCTGCTGTATTTGACCGCAGGCCTGGCCGAACCGACCTCCGGCGAAATCTATGTTGGCGGCCAGCAAGTGCAGGGGCCGGGCGCCGATCGTGGGATGGTCTTTCAGAGTTACACGCTGTTCCCGTGGCTGACGGTGCGGCAGAACGTCGAGTTCGGATTGAAACGTCGCGGCATGCCGGCGGCGCGGCGCAAGGAGATTGTTGATTACTACGTCAACGAAGTCGGTCTTGCCGGGTTCGCCGACAACTACGCCAAACAGCTGTCAGGCGGGATGATGCAGCGCGTGGCGATTGCTCGCGCGCTGGCCAATGATCCGCAGATTCTGTTGATGGACGAACCGTTTGGTGCGCTGGACAGCCAGACGCGCTTGCAGATGCAGCAGTTGTTGCTGCGGGTCTGGGGCAACACGAAGAAGACTGTGTTGTTCGTCACCCATGACATCGATGAGGCGATTTTGCTGGGTGATCGGGTCTATGTGATGGGCGCGAAACCGGGGCGGATCAAACAGATTCTCGACGTGCCGATCGAACGCCCGCGTTCACTGGACATGGTGATGGAGCGCTCGTTTATCGACATGAAACGGCAGATCTTCGGGTTGCTGCATGACGACCTCGAAGAAGTGCACTGATCCCGTGTAGGAGCTGCCGCAGGCTGCGATCTTTTGATGTTGTTTTTGAAGATCAAAAGATCGCAGCCTGCGGCAGCTCCTACACGGGAATGTGGTGGTTATGGAGTGGCGGGGAGCAGGAAGCGGGCGATTACTGGTAGGTGATCGGAGATGCGCAACGTGTCGTCCTGCCGCACCGTCGCTTCCACCCGTTTGATTTTCGGGCTGTAGAACAGGTAATCGACCGTGCGATCCGGGCCTCTGAGGCCAGGGTCGTTGGGGTAGTGGGTCAGCCACTGCGCGCGGTCGATGCCGCTGGCTTCGTTGTTGTTCGGGATCATCGGGTACTTGTCCCACAGCAGATGCAGTTCGCTGTCGGCGGAGTAGGGCGTGCGTTGCTCGGCGGGCAGGCGCCGGTATTGTCCGAGCGGCAACAGATTGAAGTCGCCGCCGATGACCCACGGCAAACCCTGACTTTCGTACTTGTCGAGCACCTTGGTCATCGCTGTCACCTGCGCCTGCAAGGTGTCGTCCGGTTGGCTGGCGCGTTCCAGATGGGTATTGAATACCGTCAGTTGCCCGCCATCGCTGAGCGGCAGTTTGGTCGCGAGCAAGGCATCTTTCGGTTGAAACTGACGGCTGATGAAATTGGCCGGGGCCACCGGCAGTTGCAGGCGTTCGGCGTGTTCGATGCGGTAGCGGCTCAGGGTCGCCAGTTGCCGGCCAACGCTGCCGAAGATGTGCGGATCGGGGACGAAATCGGCCTTCCAGTCAAAGGCATGGGCGCTGCACGGGTACAGGTCGGCGACGCGCTCCTGCAACAGCTTGAGCTGGTTCTGATAGTCGCTGGCCTTGGCGCCATCATCGAGTTCCTGCAACAGCACCACATCGGGTTGCTCGTCGCGAATCACCCGCGCCACTTCGTCGAGGCTGAAGGCCATGTCTTCCGTGGTCGGCGCTTCATCATTGCCTTGCGCCAGATCATTCCAGAACACGTAACGCTTGCCGGCCAGGTATTGCACGTTCCAGGTCATGACCTTCAAGGCTTGGCCCGGCACCAGCGTCGGCGGCGTTCCGGTGCAACTGACCGGCAAGGTTTCGCGGGCGTCGGGGCGCCAGGTCAGGCTGTAGATCAGCCCGCCGACAAGGACGAGGACGAGCAGGGCAAGCGCAACGGTGTAGCGCAGTAGGCGGGTCATGGCTCGGCTTATAGCGTTACAGAAAGTTGCCCCGAGCATACCTGACGGCAGGCGCGAAGCCCAAGGGCTGCCGTGTCAGACCGCTCTGTCACTTTTGTCAGGCGATTCGCTGATCAGCATGAAAAGCCGGAACAAGACCACACTGGTGAACAGTTGCAGGAAGCTGTGAGCGCTGTCGATCAACACGGCGATCGCCGGGTTCTGCGGCTCCGGATACACCGCCAGCGTCGCGCCTTTGAGCAGCCACAGCGGCGTCATGACACAGAGAATGCACAACAGAATCCGCCAGAAGTGCCCACGGGTCAGGCGCAGACTTTCCTTCATCGCCTGCAACGGGCCGAGGCCGCGCAGCACCAGCAGGTACTCGCCGAACGCGAGCATCACCATCAACATCAGGCCCGGCAGGAAATACAGCGACAGGCCGAGCAGGATCAGCAAGGTGTTGAGTGCCGTGAGCAGGGCGAAACGCGGCCACAGACGTGCCGACATCGCCAGCAGATCCAGGGTGCGCGGCGACTCGCCACGGGTGCGCGCATCGAGGAACAGAATCAGGGCTGCGGTGTACAGCGGATAAACCAGCAGGCCGACGACCACGCTGACCGAGGAAAAACTGTCCGGATCGGTATTGTGATCGACCACTTGTTGCAGCAGCGCTTCGAAGATCACCAACGGCAGGCACAGCTGCACGATGCTGGCCAAATGGCGTTTGAAGAAATACAGGGAGTCGCGCAGCACTTCGAAGGCATTCATCAGTCGGTATCGCAGGTCGAAAACAGTGGCTCACTTTAACCGATGCGGCGCGGGGCGACACAAACGTAAACATTCGGTAAAGGTCGTTGAAACATCCTGTCACTGTCTCCATTACGGGAGAGCACCTTGTCCGTCGTGGACGAGGGCAACGTTATCCCCGGCAATCTACGAGGTCGCCATGAACAGCGAAGAGCAAACCCTGATCGATGGACTGTTTTCCCGGCTGCAACAGGCCGAAACGGAGGCAGCCCCGCGCGACGCCCAGGCCGAGACGCGGATCAAGGAACACCTGACACGCCAACCGGCGGCAGGTTATTTCATGACCCAGGCGATTCTGGTGCAAGAGGCTGCGCTGAAGAGCCTTGATGAGCAGAACAAGCAACTGACCCAGCAAGTCCAGCGTTTGCAGGCTGAATTGCAATCGGCCAAGGCGCAGAGTGCTGCGCCAGCTTCGAGCGGTGGCGGTGGTTTTCTTTCGAGTATTTTCGGTGGCAGCTCGCGTCCGACTCCGACCCAGAGTGCAGCCCCATCGTCGACTGGCGGCTGGCGCGAACCGGCACCGCAGCAGAATTATGCAGCGCCCGCGCCACAACAGAATGTCGGTGCACCACCAAACTACGCGCAACAAGCGGCCCCGGCGGCCGGCAGCAGCTTCCTCGGCGGCGCCATGAAAACCGCCGCCGGTGTGGCGGGTGGCGTGATGCTGGCGCAAGGCATCAGCAGCCTGTTCCACCACAACCAGCAGCCGGAAGAAATCGTTGAAGTGATCAAGGAAGAGCCGGCGCAGGTGGCCGACCAGAGCAACAGTGGCTGGGGCGATGATCAGCGCATGGCCGGCAACGATCAGGGCGGATTCACCGACACTGATTACAGCAGCGACGACAGCTCATCGTTCTTCGATGACGACGATTCCTTCGTCTGACACCTACATTTCTCAGATTTGACACCAAACCTGTGGTGAGGGGATTTATCCCCGATGGGCTGCGGAGCAGTCCCAAAAAACTGGGGCCGCTCCACAGCCCATCGGGGAAAAATCCCCTCACCACATTCACCACTCGTCAGCAGCACCTCGGCGCCTGCCGGTGATTATTCGCTGAACCTTCCTCTTGGCTGGCATACTGAGCGCCTTTTTCGGGCCACGCGCCTGATCCCGCTTCGTGCGCTTGCGCGCCCACAGGAACTCCGGTGAAAAAAATCGCAGTGTTCGCCGACGTGCAGAACCTCTACTACACCGTGCGTCAGGCCTATGGTTGCCATTTCAACTATGCCGCGCTGTGGGCCGATATCAGCAAGGACGGGCAGATCGTCGAGGCCTACGCCTACGCGATCGACCGTGGCGACAGCAAGCAGCAGCAGTTCCAGCAGATCCTGCGCAACCTCGGCTTCACCGTGAAGCTCAAGCCCTACATCCAGCGCAGCGACGGCTCGGCCAAAGGCGACTGGGACGTCGGCATCACCCTCGACATCATGGACGCCGCCGACCACGTCGACGAAATCGTCCTGGCCTCGGGTGACGGCGATTTCGACATGCTGCTCGAACGCATCATCAGCAAACACGGCGTGCAAGCGGTCGCCTATGGCGTGCCCGGCCTGACCGCCAACTCGCTGATCCGCGCTGCCAGCCGCTACGTGCCGATCGAAGGCGCACTGTTGCTCAAGAATTGATTTGAACGGAGTTGAACCCGGTTTGGAACGCATTGCAGTCATCGACTTTGAAACCACCGGCCTCTCGCCGAACAGCAGCTGTCGCGCCACGGAAATCGCCGTGGTCATGCTGGAAAACGGCCGCATCGTCGAGCGTTACCAGAGCCTGATGAACGCCGGCGTGCGCGTCCCCGCGTTCATCGAACAACTGACCGGCATCAGCAACGCCATGCTGCGCACCGCGCCGCCGGCCGAACAGGTGATGAACGAGGTCAACGAGTTTGTCGGCTGCACGCCGCTGGTGGCGCACAACGCCTCGTTCGACCAGAAGTTCTGGGACTTCGAACTGGGGCGAATCAAGCGCACGCGGTTGCAGAATTTTGCCTGCTCGTTGCTCTTGGCCCGTCGCTTGATGCCGGCAGCGCCGAATCACAAGCTCGGCACGCTCACCACCTTCGCGCGCCTGCCGCACACCGGCCAGGCTCACCGGGCGATGGCCGATGCCGAGATGGCGGCCAACCTGATGGCGCATCTGGCTGAAGAATTGCGCGGCAAGCATGGCGTGCGCGAGCTATCGCACGACCTGCTGTGCAAACTGCAGAAAGTCCCCGCCGCGAAAGTCAGCGAACACCTGCTGCGCTACCGCTGACCCCGACCCCAACACGCAACCCCTGTGGGAGCGGGCTTGCTCGCGAATGCGGTGTGTCATTAAACTTTTTTGTGACTGACCCACCGCATTCGCGAGCAAGCCCGCTCCCACATTGATTCGGTGTCGGCTTCTGAAAAGTGTACTGGCGTGTTTCGCTGGTTTTGTAACTTATTTTTGCCCGCCAGCCTTTCTAGAATATCCAATCCCAAGACTCTGACTGTCGAGCTGCTCATGCCTGCCCTGCGCCGTTTTTCCCTACCGCTGATCGCCGCGTTTTTTGCGCTGTACGTGATTTGGGGATCGACCTATCTGGTGATCCGCATCGGCGTTGAATACTGGCCGCCGTTGATGCTTGGCGGTGTGCGCTTCGTGATTGCCGGCACATTGATGTACGCATTCCTGCGTTGGCGTGGGGCGCCGGCGCCGACCTGGGCGCAGTGGAAAGCGGCGGGGATCATCGGGATTTTGTTGCTCAGTTTCGGTAACGGCGCGGTGAGTGTGGCCGAACACACCGGTGTGGCTTCGGGCGTGGCGGCATTGGCGGTGGCGACGGTGCCGTTGTTCACGTTGCTGTTTGGTTATTTCTGGGGCGCACGCAATACGCGTCTGGAATGGGCCGGGGTCGCGTTGGGGATTATCGGCATCGCCATGCTCAACATGGGCTCCAACCTGCAATCGAGTCCACTGGGCGCGGCGTTGCTGATTTTTGCGGCGGCGACCTGGGCGTTCGGTTCGGTGTGGAGCAGACATTTGCCGTTGCCAGCGGGCGCAATGGCCAGTGCGGTGGAGATGCTGGTCGGCGGCGTGGTGCTGCTGATCGGTAGCGCGATGACCGGTGAACGCCTGCAAGCCGTGCCGCCGATGGAAGGCTGGCTGGCGCTGGCGTACTTGATCTTCTTCGGCTCGATCATCGCCTTCAATTCTTATATGTACCTGCTCAAGCACGTGCGCCCGGCGGCGGCGACCAGTTATGCCTACGTCAACCCGGCGGTGGCGGTGTTGCTCGGGATCGTGTTTGTCGGCGAGACCATCGGCATCGAAGAAGCGCTGGCGATGCTGGTGATCATCAGCGCCGTGGTGCTGATTGGTCTGCCGCAGTGGCGTCGTCCGGTGCAGCCGCCAGTCGTGGCGCCGACAGCCGTTCCCACAGAAACGCGTACGAATTAGGGTAAACTGCGCGGCATTGCATGCCTGCGTTATTTTTTCCTACGGTACTTCCATGACTTTCGCCACCCTTGGCCTGATCGAACCCTTGCTGCGCTCCCTCGAGAAGCTCGGCTACCAGACCCCGACGCCGGTTCAGGCGCAAGCCATTCCGGCCGTGCTGGCCGGTCGTGACCTGATGGCAGCGGCCCAGACCGGCACCGGCAAAACCGCCGGTTTCGCCTTGCCACTGTTGCAGTTACTGGCCATGGAAGGGCCGAAAGTCGCCGCCAATTCGGTGCGCGCCCTGATTCTGGTGCCGACCCGCGAGTTGGCCGAACAAGTTCACGAAGCCGTGCGCCAGTACGCCGAAAACCTGCCGCTGCGCACCTACGCGGTGTACGGCGGCGTCAGCATCAACCCGCAAATGATGAAGCTGCGCGGCGGTGTTGACCTGCTGGTGGCGACACCGGGCCGTCTGCTCGACCTGTTCCGTCAGAAGGCGCTGAAATTCAATCAGCTGCAAACCCTGGTGCTCGACGAAGCCGATCGCATGCTCGACCTCGGTTTCTCCGAAGAACTGTCGAACATCTACCGCGCACTGCCGAAGAAGCGTCAGACGCTGCTGTTCTCCGCGACTTTCTCCGACGACATCCGCCTGCTCGCCGGGCAGATGCTCGATGATCCGCTGACCGTGGAAGTCAGCCCGCGCAATGTCGCCGCCAACACCGTCAAGCAGTGGATCGTCACGGTCGACAAGAAGCGCAAGGCCGAACTGTTCGTGCACCTGATGCGCAAGAACAAGTGGAAGCAGGTGCTGGTGTTCGCCAAAACCCGCAACGGCGTCGATGCGCTGGTGGAAAAACTCCAGGGCTTGGGTGTGAATGCCGACGGTATCCACGGCGACAAGCCGCAGGCGACCCGTCAGCGTGCACTGGATCGTTTCAAACTCAGTGAAGTGCAGATTCTGGTCGCGACCGACGTTGCTGCCCGTGGTCTGGATATTGAAGATCTGCCGTTGGTGATCAACTTCGATCTGCCGATCGTGGCTGAGGATTATATTCACCGTATCGGCCGGACTGGCCGTGCAGGTGCGACCGGTGAGGCGATCTCGCTGGTGTGCGCGGATGAAGTGAACATGTTGTCGGCGATTGAAATGCTCACGCGCCAGACCTTGAAGCGTCAGAACGAGCCGGATTTTGAGCCTGAACACCGTGTGCCGGACACCGATGCCAGCGGTCAGGTGATCAAGAAGCCGAAGAAACCGAAGAAGCCGAAAGCTTCGGGTGGTGGCGGCAAACGTAATCTGGGCAAGTGGGTGGACAGCGGCGAGACGCAGGCGCCGGAGCCTTCGGTCAAGCCTGTGCGCAAGGTGCCGGTGTTTAACACTGGGCCGCGTAAGCGTAAACCGTAACTCCTGTAGGAGCTGCGGCACGCTGCGATCTTTTGATCTTGCTTTTGAAGATCAAAAGATCGCAGCCTCGTTTCACTCGTCAGCTCCTACAGAGGTAGGGGGTGTTTGAGCCATTGCAGTATCCCCAACCCCGCCGCTCGCCCGCTGGCAAAACAGCCTGTCAGCAAATAGCCCCCCGTCGGCGCCTCCCAATCGAGCATCTCCCCCGCGCAGAACACCCCCGGCAACGCCTTGAGCATCAAACGCTCATCCATCGCTTCAAACGTCACGCCCCCCGCACTGCTGATCGCTTCGTCCAACGGCCGCGTTTTCACCAGCGTCAGCGGCAACGCCTTGATCGCCCGCGCCAACAACGCCGGATCAGCGAACGTCGCCGCATCCGTCAGCTCCCGCAGCAACGCCGCTTTCACCCCATCAATTCCGACCTGACTGTGCAGATGCTTGGCCATCGAGCGCGAGCCGCGTGGTTTGCTCAATGCCGCCTGCAATTTATCCACAGGTCGGCCGGGCAGCAGATCGATGTGGATAACCGCCGCGCCGTATTGATTGATCGCCTCACGAATCGGCGCCGACAGCGCATAAATCAGACTGCCTTCAATCCCGGTCGCGGTGATCACGCATTCGCCCAAGCGCGGAATGTCGTCGTTCAAACCAATGGCGATATTTTTCAGCGGCGCGCCGGCGAATTTGCTGACCATCAATTCGCTCCAGGCCTGCACCTCAAAGCCACAATTACTCGGCTGCAACGGCGCCAGTCCTACACCGCGTTGCTCCAGCGCCAGCATCCACGCCCCATCGGAACCGAGGCGCGACCAGCTGCCGCCGCCGAGGGCGAGCAGGGTAGCGTCGGGGTTGACGGTGATTTCGCCTTCGGGGCTGTCGATGCGCAGCGCACCGTGTTCATCCCAACCGAGCCAGCGATGGCGGGTGTGGATAACCACGCCGCTGTCGCGCAGGCGTTTGAGCCAGGCGCGAAGTAGTGGCGCGGCTTTCATGTCGGTGGGGAACACGCGGCCGGAGCTGCCGATAAAGGTTTCGATACCCAGATCATGAATCCATGTGCACAACGCGTCGGCGTCGAAGCCGCGCAGCAGCGGGGCGATTTGCGGTGCGCGTTCGGCGTAGCGCGAGAGGAACGCCGGGTAGGCTTCGGAGTGGGTAATGTTCATGCCGCCGACGCCGGCGAGCAGGAATTTGCGGCCCACCGAGGGCATGCCGTCGTAGAGATCGACGCGGATTCCGGCCTGGCTCAGCACTTCGGCGGCCATCAGGCCGGCGGGGCCACCGCCGATGATGGCGACGTGAGCGGGGGAGGAGGCGGAATTCTGGGTCATGGCGTGCGCTGCGGTATGGCGGGATAAGGCGCGCATTCTAACAGCGCAGATCCCTTGTAGGAGCTGAGCTTGCTCGCGAAAGCGGTGTGTCAGCCACCGACAATATTGAATGAGAGACCGCTTTCGCGAGCAAGCTCTGCTCCTACAAGGTTGTGGTGGTTAAAAAACAACCAGTGTTCTGTAGGCCTTGGGCGGTATGGGCTGTAGGCCCTTTCACTCAGCTTATCCACAGGCAGTTCCACAGCGATTGTGGGTAACGCAGCACAGCTCAATGACAACCGTGTGACTGCCAGACCCGCTGCGCGCTGTGATGGAGGATGCCGTGGCGGCGGGCGAGGGCGTGGCGATCCTTGCTGTAGCCGCCGCCAATCACGCCCATCACCGGAATGTCGCGGCCCAGGCAATGGCGCATCACACTTTCATCACGGGCGGCGACGCCTTCATCCGTCAGTTGTAGATAGCCGAGGGCGTCGTCCTTGTGCACGTCGACACCGGCGTCGTACAGCACCAGATCCGGTTGATACAGCGGCAGCAAATAGTTGAGCGTGTCATCGACCACCTTCAAATAATCGGCATCGCCCATGCCTTTCGGCAGCGGTATGTCCCAGTCACTTTCCGCTTTGCGTGCAGGAAAATTCTTCTCGCAGTGCAGTGAGACGGTAATCGCCTCCGGCGTGTCGTGAAGAATCCGTGCCGTGCCGTCGCCCTGATGCACGTCGCAATCGAAGATCAGCACGCGATTCACCCGGCCACTTTGCAGCAGGTAATGGCTGATGATCGCCAGGTCATTGAAGATGCAGAAACCTGCCGGGTAATCGTAATGCGCGTGATGTGTGCCGCCAGCCAGATGACAAGCCAGACCATGCTCCAGGGCTTTTTCCGCCGCCAGAATCGAACCGCCAACCGCGCGCACCGTGCGTCGCGCCAAGGCGTCGTTCCACGGCAGGCCGAGACGCCGTTGGTCTTCGCGGGACAACTCGCCGCTCATGTAGCGTTCGATATACGCACGGTCATGGGCGAGGGCGAGGATATCGTTGGGGCAGATGTCCGGGCGCAGCAGGTCGGCATCGCGGGTCAGCCCGCTGTCGACCAGGTGATCGCGCAGCAAACGGAACTTGTCCATCGGAAAGCGGTGATCCGCCGGAAACTCGGGGCTGTAGTCTTCGTGGTAGATCAGCGGCAGTGGCATGGCGTATTCATGTAGGAAATGTTGGAAAGAGTGAAGGATCCTACCAGCGATGTAGACTTGCGGCATGGAAACGGAGGGGCACGATGGAGCCGATACTGGAACTGCAAAGCGCACGCTTGTTGATGCGCCAGTGGCAGGACGAAGATTTGCCGGCATTTGCGGCGATGTGTGCCGATCCTCAGGTCATGCGTTATTTTCCGGCAGCGTTGAGCCGACTGGAAAGCGCCTCGCTGATCGGGCGGATTCGCGGGCATTTTGCCGAACACGGTTTCGGCCTGTGGGCGCTGGAGCGCAAGGACAGCGGCGAATTTATCGGTTTCACCGGGCTCGGCGTGGTTGGTTTCGACGCGCCGTTTACTCCGGCGGTAGAAATCGGCTGGCGTCTGGCCAAGGAACATTGGGGGCTGGGCTATGCCAGCGAAGCAGCGTGGACGGCTCTGCGCTGCGGCTTTGACCGGATGGCCCTGAAAGAAATCGTCTCGTTCACCGCGCAAATCAATCTGCCGTCGGAGAAAGTCATGCAGGCGATTGGCATGCATCACGCCCCTGACGATGATTTCGATCACCCCAAGCTCGCCGTCGATCACCCGCTGCGCCGCCACGTGCTGTACCGCATCACGCGGGAGCAGTGGCTGGAAACCTTGCATGGATAAGCAGACACAGACGTTTACAATGGCGCGATAGTGGCTCGCGCCAGAACCTGAATCGACCGTCGCAGCCAAGACTGCACGGCATTGCTTTGTGTGAGGAGAGTCTGAATGAGCCAAGTGTTGGAAGATCTGGTCGACCTGCTGACCCTGGAACCGATCGAAGAAAACCTCTTCCGTGGCCGCAGCCAGGACTTGGGTTTCCGTCAGTTGTTCGGTGGTCAGGTGCTCGGTCAGTCGTTGTCGGCGGCCAGTCAGACGGTTGAAGAAGCGCGTCACGTGCATTCGATGCACGGTTATTTCCTGCGTCCGGGCGACGCCAAGTTGCCGGTGGTGTATTCGGTTGATCGCGTGCGTGACGGCGGCAGTTTCAGTACGCGCCGGGTGACCGCGATCCAGAAGGGCCATCCGATTTTCACCTGCAGCGCGTCGTTTCAGTACGACGAAGAAGGTTTTCAACACCAGAGCCAGATGCCGGTTGTGGTCGGCCCGGAAAATTTGCCGTCGGAACTGGAATTGTTCCAGCAACGTGCGCAACTGATCCCCGAGCACATGCGTGAAAAGCTGCTGTGCCCGAAACCGATCGAAGTGCGCCCGGTCACCGAAAAAGACCCGTACAACCCGCAACCGGCCGATCCGGTGAAGTACGTGTGGTTCCGTGCTGACGGTGCGTTGGCCGATATTCCGGCGCTGCACAAATACTTGCTGGCCTACGCGTCCGACTTCGGTCTGCTGACCACTTCGATGCTGCCCCACGGCAAATCGGTTTGGCAGAAAGACATGCAGGTCGCCAGCCTCGATCACGCGCTGTGGTTCCACAATGATCTGCGTGCCGATGACTGGCTGCTCTACGCGATGGACAGCCCGTGGGCCGGCAATTCCCGTGGTTTCTCCCGTGGCAGCGTGTACAACCGCGCCGGCCAATTGGTCGCTTCGGTGACGCAGGAAGGCTTGATTCGTCATCGCAAGGATTGGGCATGAGCCTGAAAGATGTGAAGCACTGGGTGTTCGACATGGACGGCACGCTGACCGTGGCCGTGCATGATTTTGCGGCGATTCGCGTGGCGCTGGAGATTCCGCCGGAGGACGACATCCTCACGCATCTTGCGGCGTTGCCGGCGGATGAAGCGGCGGCGAAACATGCGTGGTTGTTGGAACATGAGCGCGATCTGGCGCTGGGTTCGACTCCGGCGACCGGCGCGGTTGAGCTGGTGCGTGATCTGCATGCGCGCGGTTATCGCCTCGGCATTCTGACCCGCAACGCGCGGGAATTGGCGCATGTGACGCTGGAGGCGATTGGTTTGGCTGACTGCTTTGCGGTGGACGATGTGTTGGGTCGCGACGAAGCGCCGCCTAAGCCGCACCCGGGTGGTTTGCTGAAACTGGCAGACGCGTGGGACGTGCCGGCCAGCGAGATGGTGATGGTCGGTGATTATCGCTTTGATCTGGATTGCGGAAGAGCGGCAGGGGCGCGGACGGTGTTGGTGAATTTGCCGGATAACCCGTGGCCGGAGTTGGCGGATTGGCATGCTAAAGATTGTGTTGAGTTGCGGCGGATGTTGGTGGATTAAGATCAAAAGATCGCAGCCTGCGGCAGCTCCTACACAGGACAAATGTAGGAGCTGCCGCAGGCTGCGATCTTTTGCTTCTAGCTATTCAAACAACGCCTTCTGCCCCTCCGGCGACGTCAGCATCCCATCGCCGTTATGCCCAACCCCCGGTACTTCAACCAGCCGCTGATTGACCCCTTCCGGATGTCGGCGCAGCAGATAGCCGAAGTAAGATTTCCCACGCTCAAGACGGTACGCACCCTGCGCTTCCGCCGCGCAACTCTTGTCCAGCGCCGGGTGCTGCGGATCAATATCCTGCTGCCCGAGCAGATAGATCACCTCGCGTTTGACGTAACTGCTTTCAAGCTGCAGCGGCGTTTGCCCACCGGCGTAAACCGGCATGTCTGCCAGCCCGTACTTCCAGCGATTGAAACCCGGGCACTTGGCGTGATCGAACGCCGCCGGCCGCTGTTCATTGAAATACGCATACGACGACGGATTCGCCACCACATAACGCAGACGAATGCCGTTGGCCTTCAGCGCCGGTTGCTCCTTGGCCAGCAGGGCATAGCGCTGCACCACTTGGCCGCCGCCGGAGTGGCCGAAAATCACGATCTGCTTCACGTCGGGAAACTGTTTGCGATCGGTGATACGCGCGACGATTTCATCCAGTGCCGCGTACGAACTCAACGGATTCGGCCCTGTGGATAAGCCGCCACCCATCCACTCATTGCCTTGCCAACGCAGTAACGTGGCGGGCAACGAGTACAGGGCGACATCGCTTTCATTGAGAAACTGCGGGGCGATCACCAGCGTGTGTGCAGTCTGTCCGGCCAGTTCGGCGGCGCTTTCGGCGCTTTTGCGATAGGTCTCGGCGTTGCGCAAACGGCCATGAATGACGATCAGCACACGCTCGATTTTTTCCGGCGCCGGGCCGATGCCCACTGCCATTTCCCCGGCCTTGAGTTGCAAGCGACCGGGGCTGATCGCATCGACACCTGCGGCGTGCGCGGTGCTGCCAACGATCAGTAACGCCAAAAGCCATTTATGCATTTACAGGTTTTTCGCCGCGAAGGTGTCGCACTGGCCGACCTGGCCCTGCGCGAATCCGGTTTTAAACCAGCGCACCCTTTGCGCCGACGTGCCGTGGGTAAACGAGTCCGGCACCACACGGCCCTGACCCTGTTGCTGCAAGCGATCATCACCGATGGCGTTGGCCGCGTTCAAGGCTTCTTCGATGTCGCCCGGTTCCAGCCAGTTCAAACGCTTCTGCGCACTGTAAGCCCAGACACCGGCGAGGCAATCGGCCTGCAACTCCTGACGCACCAGCAAACCGCCGTCGCCTTCCACCTGCCGACCTTGCTGGCGCGCTGTCTGAATTTTCGCCGAGACGCCGAGAAGCGTCTGCACATGGTGTCCGACTTCGTGCGCAATCACGTAGGCCTGAGCGAAATCGCCGGCCGCCTTGAAGCGTTGCGACATTTCCTGGAAGAACGCCATGTCCAGATAGACCTTCTGGTCAGCCGGGCAATAGAACGGGCCGGTGGCGGAGGTGGCCAGACCGCACGCCGAATTGACCCGGTTGCTGAACAGCACCAGGGTCGGATCCTTATATTGGCGACCGGCCTGCTGGAAAATCGAACCCCAGGTGTCCTCGGTATCACCGAGGATCGAGCGGACGAATTCAGCCTGCTCATCGTTGGCCGGCGGCGCCTGACGGGTCTGCGAAGTCGGTGCCGCTTGCTGGGTAGATTGCCCGGCGAGCTGGCCGAGGATCTGCATCGGATCCTGGCCGGTGATCCAGCCGATGCCGACGATCAGCAGAATCGCCCCCAGGCTCAGACCTTTGCCGCCACCAAAGCGCATGCCGCCACCGCCACCGCCTGCATCATCACCCCGGGCGTCGACGACGTTGTCACTGCGTCGGCCTTTTTTCCATAGCATGTGGGAATCCTCTGTTGTACGTGGTGATGAGTGTTGCTGGTGCGCGACGGTGGCGCCAGTCCGGTCGTCAGACCATCGTGATCGACGCCGGTTCTAAAGCAGATGCCGATATTGCCAAGCTTACAACTGCGCGGCGTTGAAGGTATCGCACGCCTCGACGCGGCCGCTACCGAATCCTGCGCTGAACCAGGCACTGCGCTGTTGTGATGTGCCGTGGCTGAAGGTCTCGGGACGTACTGTCTGGTTTCGCGCACGTTGCAGCGCATCATCGCCGAGCACGCTGGCAGCGTTCAGTGCTTCGTCGATGTCGCCCGGTTCCAGCCACGCATGGCGTTGTTGCGCATGGTGAGCCCAGACCCCGGCCAGACAATCGGCCTGCAGTTCGACGCGCACCTCCAGTCCTGAGTCGCCGGTCACAGGCTGCCTGGCGGACAGCGCGCTTTCAAACGGTGCGGAAATACCTAAGGCAATTTGCACGTGATGGCCGACTTCGTGGGCGAGGATGTAAGCCTGAGCGAAGTCACCGACCACCGAAAAGCGCTCGGCCATCTGTTCGAAGAACGCCGGATCCATGTAGATGTTTTGGTTGGCGGGGCAATAAAAGGGGCCGCTTGACGCACTGGCAAAGCCGCAGCCCGACGCGATGCCATCGCTGAACAGGGTCAATGAGGGCGCCGGGTAGTGTTGCCCGGTACTGGCAAATATCTGTTTCCAGGTGTCTTCGGTGTCGCCGAGTATCGATTCGATGAATTTGAGTTGGGGGTCGTCGACCTGCGCGATTTCCTGACTGATGTAGTCCTCAGCGGCAGGCGCCTGTGGCGCGGTGTTGTAGCTCGAATAGAGCGCCACGCCTGTCAGCGCGGCGGCGGCCAGCCCGGCGCCGAGTTTTTTCCCTGTCAGTCTGCGGGCGTCCTTGCCCTCTCGCGTGTCGTTGACGTTGTCGCTGCGTCTTGCCTTGTTCCATAGCATGGTGCGGTCTCTCATAGGTTGATGGGGCTTTTTTCGCCTCGTCTATGAATAACCGCACAGCTCAAGTTGTGCAGGGCAGATGTGTAAGAGCGCGTAAGACCGATCTTGTTACTGACGTTTTAAACCGGGCAAACGCTGTTTTCCTACTCACTGATCAAACGCGTCCCACACCGGCGCGAAGTCCGGGCTGACCTGACGCTCGCGCTTCGACAGACTGGCAATCAGCGCCCGGTCTTCATCGTCGAGATTGACCTCCAGTGCCGCGAGATTGGCCAGTTGATTGGCTTTGCTGCTCGCCTTGGGAATCGCTGCGACGTTGTCTTGATCAAGCAGCCATTTCAGCGCGACCTGCGTCGGCAGCACGCCATGCTTGGCGGCAATCTGCTGGATCTCGGCAATGTGTGAAACCTTGTTGCGCGCCAGCGGTGTGTAGGCTGTCAGCGCCAGATTGTGTTGGCGAGCGTAGTCGAGCAGGGCGTTTTGTCCGAGCAGGACGTGGTACTCGATCTGAATCGCTGACAGATCGATGCCGTACTCCTCGACCACTGTGCGCAGCAGCGGCAGCGGAAAATTCGCCACACCGATATTGCGCGCCAGGCCTTGCTCCTTGAACGAGGCCAAGGTTTCGAGCGTGCGCGGCAAGTCCCAATCGGTGGTGGGCCAGTGCAGCATGAACAGGTCGACGTAATCGCTGCGCAAGGCCTTGAGGCTGCGATCCAGGGAGTGGCGCATGGCGTCGGGTTGCAACTGATCCCACCAGACCTTGGTGGTGACGTGAATCTGCTCGCGCGGTGTCGGCGTATTCGACAAGGCTTGTCCGACCGCGTCCTCATTGTTGTAGGCCGCAGCCGTGTCGATGTGTCGATAACCGAGTTCCAGCGCTTGCTCCACGGCCTGGGTGCATTCTTCGCCGAGCATCGGCCATGTGCCGAGACCGAGTTTCGGCATGTTCAAACCCTGGGCATTAACGATGTGCTGCATGGTCGATCTCCTGTTCGAAAGCAGTGATGCCGGCGATATGCCGAGCGGCGATGTAGCCGAACGTCAGCGCCGGGCCGAGGTTGATTCCGCCCGCGGGGTAGTGGCCGCCCATGATGCTGGCCATGTCGCCGCCCGCTGCATACAGCCCGGCGATAGGGTGTTGGTTGGCGTCGAGCACTTGCGCGTGTGGGTTGACCTTGAGCCCGGCAAAAGTGCCGAAGCATCCCGGTTGTACTTTCACGGCGTAGAACGGGCCGGTTTCTATTGGGGCAACGCAGGGGTTGGGAAGGTTCGCCGGATCGCCCTGTTTGCGGTTGTAGGGCGTTGCGCCGCGCCCGAATTGCGGATCTTCGCCGTTGTGGGCATGGCGGTTGTAGTCGTCGAGGGTTTGGCGCAAACCGTTCGAGTCGATGGCGCAAGCGTTGGCTAATTCCTCAACGGTGTTACCGGTTTTCAGATAACCGCTGCGGATAAATTCTGACAACGGAACCGGAAACGGCCGTGACATGCCGAGGCCATAGCGGCGCTGAAAGGCGTGGGTGCAGATCAGCCATGAGGCGACTTCTTCACCTGGTGGCGCCGCGTTAACCATGGCGCTGACGTAGTCGAAGTAACCATTCGCTTCATTGACGAAACGCTGGCCGTTGCTCAGTACGCCGATGATGCCGGGTTTGCCGCGCTCGATGATGTGTGGGAAATGGCCGATGCTGCCGTCGGAATGAGGCACTTGCGAGACGGGTGCCCACGCGACGGGTGACGCAACGTCGGTGTTGACCCGCGCGCCGACGCTTTCGCCCAGCCGCAAGCCATCACCATTCACGGCCAGCGGCGGCAACGCCCAATGTTCGTGGCCGGTGGGCGTGCGTGGGAACAGGGCTTTGCGCCGTTCGATGTCGTTGGCGAAACCACCTGCTGCGAGTACGACGGCTTTGCGTGCATGGATGCGGATCGGGCCTTTTTTGCTGTTGATCACTGCACCGCAAACGCGGTTTTCGTCACGCAGCAACTCAGTCACCGGCGCCGATTCCCACAGCAACACGCCAAGGTCTTCGGCCGATTTCGCCAGTCGCGCGACCAGTGCCACGCCGTTGACCAGTTGCAGTGCGCGGCCATGCGTCGCGAGGTCAAACAGGTGCCGGGTGAAACGTCGCGTCACGTGCCAGGCGGCTTTCAGTGAGCGGGTCAGATTGAGGAATGCCGAGAGATCCGCGCCCGCCATGATCGGCATGCCCATGAAGGACGTTTCGCGCATGGTCGTACGAAGTCGCTTGAGCAAGCGTCCGACCTTGCGCCCGTTGTAGGGCGCGGCAATCACTGAGCGCCCGCCGGTGCCCGCGCCCGGGGTGTCGCCATGGATGTCGGCAATCGCGTTGCCGTCGGCGAATTGCAGTGCGGTGTGTTGCTCGAAAAACGCCACCATATTTGGCCCGGCCTCGAGGAAGGTATCGATCATCGCCGGGTCAAAATGCTCGCCCAGTTCATGGCGCAAATAGGTGCGCGGTTGTTCGACGTCTTCGATGATGCCGGCGCGACGAGCCAGCGGATTGCACGGCACCCACGCCCAGCCACCCGACCATGCGGTGGCGCCGCCGAATACCGAATCCTTTTCGACGACGATGACCTTCAGGCCATGCCACGCAGCAGTGACGGCTGCCGACAATCCGGCGGCGCCGGAGCCGACGATCAAAACGTCGCAGTCGATAGCGGGAAGTTCGGCAGGCATCAAACAAGGCTCCAGCGCAGAATTGTTTTTGGAATTCGATTCCAGAAAATAACCATTGCTGCCGTCGGCCTACAAGCCTCGATACGACAAAGCGGGCGGTTATCGAACAGCCGGTTCCAGATTTCGCTTTACCGGCGATGTCTTCTAGAATCGGCGAAATTTCATTTGGATTTCCCCATGGCCGGCAGTCAGATTGAACGGGTTTTCAGCGTGCTGGAAAGCCTCACCAGTGATCCGCGCGGGCTGCCGATGCAGACGCTTGCCGAGCAATTGGACATTCCGAAAAGCGCGACTCACCGCTTGCTCGCCGAGCTGATTCGCCTCGGCTACGTGCGGCAGAATCCCGAGACCTTGCGTTATCACTTGTCGACCAAACTGGTCGCGATGGGCTTTCAATACCTGTCGAGCAGTGGCGCCGATATTGTTCAGCCCGTGCTGGATCGGCTAGCGCAGGAAACCGGCGAACTGGTGCGTCTCGGTGTGATTGATGGCGAGCGGCAAACCTGGATTGCCAAGGCGCAGGGTGCGCGTACCGGTCTGCGTTATGACCCGGACATGGGCCGCGATGCGCCGCTTTTTTACACCGCTTCCGGGCATGCGTGGCTGGCGTGCATGAGCGATGCCGAGGCGTTGTCACTGGTTGAGCGACAGGCGGCGGAGGTGCCGGTGGGTATCGGGCCGAATGCGCCGCGCTCCAATATTGAACTGCTGGAACGCCTGCGTCTGGCCCGTGAGCAAGGGTATGCGTGGGTCGAGGAAAGCTCGGCGGTCGGCACGTCGGCGATTGCGGCGGTGGTCAAACATCCGGCGGATGGTCGGGTGATTGGCGTGCTCAGTATTGCCGGGCCGAGTGCGCGGATGCCGGGGGCGCGGTTGCATGAGTTGGCGCCGTTGTTGTTGAGATTTGCTGAAGAATTATCCGCCGCCAGCCTGGCTTCTGAATTGTTTATCTGACACTCCACAAATCCCCGGTAGGAGCTGCCGCAGGCTGCGATCTTTTGACTTTGTTTTTTAAGATCAAAAGATCGCAGCCTTCGGCAGCTCCTACAGGGGATTTTGGTTTCAGTCCAAAAATGTGCGGTGTTCGCACGGTTTTGAGGTTGATGGGTGTTTGATTCTGGAACTCGGTTCTAAATTGTTGCTGGGGTATTTTTTCCGACAACAATCACAAAAGGATCGCGCCTTGAATTCGCCCCTTCGAATCGCCCTGATCGGCGCTGGCAATATGGGTCAGCAACATTACCGGCACCTGCAAACCCTCAGCAAAGCCACATTGTGCGCAGTGGCGGATCCCGGGCCGCAAGCCGCCACTCTTGCGGCTGACTGGGGTGTCAGACATTTCGCCGATCACCGTCAGATGCTTGATCAGATCAATCCAGACGCAGTCATCGTCGCCAATCCTAATAACCAACACGTCAGCACGGCGCTCGATTGTCTGGCGGCCGGTGTACCGGTGCTGCTGGAAAAACCGGTCGGCGTGCATCTGGATGAAGTGCGCGATCTGGTCGCGGCGGTTAAACGCAGCGGCGTGCCGGTATTGGTCGGCCATCATCGACGCCACAATCCGCTGATCGTCCGTGCCCATGAGCTGGTGCAAAGCGGTGCGCTCGGGCGTTTGACCACGGTCACCGCATTGTTCCAGGTGCGTAAACCGGACAGCTATTTCGAGATCCCGTGGCGCCGTGAGGCGGGGGCGGGGATGTTGCTGACCAACCTGATTCACGACCTCGATTTGTTGCGTCACCTGTGCGGTGAAGTGCGTTCGGTGCAAGCGTTCACCGACAACTCGGTGCGCGGTTTCGCCAACGAGGACAGCGCGGCGGTGTTGCTGCAATTTGCCGGCGGCACATTGGGCACGTTGAGCGGCTCCGATGCGGTGGCGGCACCGTGGAGTTGGGAGCTGGCCTCCGGTGAAAACCCGGCTTATCCGCGTCAGGCGGATCAACCGTGTTATCTGCTGGCGGGTACCGCCGGGGCGTTGAGCATTCCGCAGCTCAAACGCTGGCATTACGCCGCCGATCAGGTGGACGCCGGTTGGCATGAACCGTTGTTGAGTGTGGAAGAGTCCTACGGCGGTGAGGAAGCTTTACGCTTGCAGTTAGAGCATTTCGTCCGCGTGGCTCGGCGCGAAGTCGAGCCGTTGGTCAGTGCTGCTGATGCCGCGCGCACCCTCGCGCTGATCGAAGCCATTCGCGAAGCCGCCTCCACCGGCCGTGCTTGCGCCCCTGCACTGATCGAGGCTTGAACATGAGCGAACGTATTCTCTCCCTGGCCAGCCTGACCGTGCTGGAGTTGTCGCCACCGCAAATGGTCGAAGTCGCTGCTCGCGCCGGATACAGCCATGTCGGATTGCGTCTGGAACCGGCAACGCCCGAGGAATATCACTTCCCACTGGTAGCCGATAACGATTTGCGGCGTAGGACGATGGAGCGATTGCGCGACACTGGCATCCGCGTGCTCGACGTGGAAATCCTCCGTCTGAAACCGCAGACCGTTGTTGCCGATTTCGAGAAGCTTCTTACGGTCGGCGCGGAGTTTGGTGCGACTGAATTGCTCGTCGCCGGTAACGATCCTGACGAGCAGCGACTCACGGATAACTTTGCCGCGTTGTGCGATTTGGCGGCGCCGCTCGGATTGCATCCGCATCTGGAGTTCATGCCCTGGACGGATGCGCGCAACCTTGAGCAAGCGCTGCGGATTGTGGAAAACGCTAGTCGGGAAAATGCTGCGGTGTTGGTCGATGCCTTCCACTTTGATCGTTCGGCGTCAAAGCTTGAGGATCTTGCGAAGGTGCCATCGTCGCGACTGCGTTATGCGCAGTTATGTGATGTCGCAGGGCCGAGGCCGTCAGACATGGCCGAGATCTTGCGTCAGGCGCGCAACGAGCGACGGTTTCCCGGCGAGGGTGATTGCGATTTGCTCGGGTTGCTGAAAGCGCTGCCGGCTAATATCCCACTGAGCCTGGAAATTCCTACGGTTAAACTGCTGGAGCAGGGCGTGAGTGGATTGGATCGGGCGAAGATGGCGATCGATAGAACGCGGGAATTGTTGGCGCGGCTTTAAGCGGTGCTGCGCACCTGTTCGCGAGCAAGCTTTGCTCCAACGGGGTTTACGCAAACCGTGTGGGAGCAAGGCTTGCCCGAAGGTTTTGATCTTTTTTGGCAACACAAGGAAACCCAATGACCGTCAGCACTCCGCTCTCCGGTGTCAACCAACCCTTCAAAGGGATCCTGCTGATTGTCGTGGCGACTTTTCTGTTCTCCAGCCACGACGCGCTGTCGAAATACCTCTCCGGTTTCTATCCGATCGTGATGGTGGTGTGGGCGCGTTATTTGGTGCACACCTTACTGATGGCGGGAATTTTTCTGCCGCAGTCCGGACTGCGCGTCCTACGTACCAAGAAGCCGTTGTGGCAGTTGGTTCGAGCACTTTGCCTACTCGGCACCAGCCTGTTTTTCACCACGGCGCTGCTGTACATCCCATTGGCGGAAGCCACGGCGGTCAACTTTCTTGCACCGGTGTTGGTCACGGCGTTGTCGGTGCCGCTGCTCAAAGAACGAGTGACACGCGGCCAATGGATCGCCGTCATTTGCGGCTTTATCGGCGTGCTGATCATCGTCCACCCGGGCGGTGAACTGTTCACGCCGGCGGTGCTGTTGCCGTTCTGCTCGGCGCTGTTTTTCTGCTTCTATCAATTACTCACCCGCAAGCTCGCGGAGATTGATAGTCCGACCACCAGCAACTTCTTCGCCGGGTTGTGCAACACGTTGGTGATGAGTGCGCTGGTGCCGTTCTTCTGGCAGGTGCCGACGCTGACCCACGCCGGGTTGATGCTGGCGCTGGGCAGTTGCGGGATGACCGCGCATTTGTTCCTGACCCAGGCGTTCCGCCATGCCGCGCCGGCGCTGCTGGCGCCGTTCGGGTATTGCCAGATCGTGTTTGCGGGGTTGTTGGGCTGGCTGCTGTTCAATCACACGCCGAGTGTATTGACGATCATCGGTATCGCGGTGATCTGCTGCAGCGGACTGGCAGCAGCGTGGCAACAAAGCCGGAAACACAAACCCCTGTAGGAGCTGACGAGTGGAACGAGGCTGCGATCTTTTGATCTTCAACATCAAGATCAAAAGATCGCAGCGTGCCGCAGCTCCTACAAGGATTTATTCGGTGATGGTAGGGATCTTGCGCGGGGCCATGAAGTACATCCACGTCAGCGCAAGGAAATACATCGCCGGAATCAGGGTAAACAACACGGTGTAGTTGTTGTTGGTCACGGTGAGGATATGGCCGACGATCTGGGTCATGAACATCCCGCCGATCGCCGCGCACATGCCGCCGAAACCGAACACTGTGCTCATCATGTGCTTGGGCGTGTAGTCCATCACCAGACTCCAAATGTTCGCCGTCCAGGCCTGATGCGCGCCGATCGCCAGAGAAATCGCCGCCACCGCGACCCACAGATTGGCCGAGCCAGCCGCCATGATCACGCCGATGATGCAGCAGGCGAACAGCAACATCGACAGCAGCCGCGCCTTGATCGAGTTCATGCCGCGACCGATCAGGAACGAAGACAGAATGCCGCCGCCGACGCTGCCGAAGTCAGCCGTCACGTAGATGATGATCAGCGGAATACCCATCTGGGTGACGTTGATGCCCAGGTTGTATTGCTGATTGAGAAACGGCGGCAGCCAGTACAGGTAGAACCAGAACACCGGCGCGGTCAGCGCATAAGCGATGGCGAAGGCCCAGGTGCCGCGCATGCGCAGGATTCTCGAGAACGGTACGCGGGCCTGTTCCGGTTCAACTTCCTGCTGGATGTAGTCCAGTTCGGATTGCTTGACGCTCGGGTGATCTTCCGGGTTGAAATACTTCAAACCCCAGAACAACAACCAGATGCCGCCCAGCGCCGACATGCACAGGAACGCGGCTTGCCAGCCCCAGACGTGGAGAACCAGCGGCAGCAACATTGGCGTGAACATCGCGCCGACGTTGGTGCCGGCGTTGAAGATGCCAGTGGCGACTGCACGTTCGCCAGCGGGAAACCACAGGCGCGTGGTTTTCACGCAGGCCGGGTAGTTCGCCGCTTCGGTGAGGCCGAGGATAAATCGGCAGACCATGAAACCGACCGCCGATGTCGCCAGACCGTGGGCGCCGGTGGCCAGGCTCCAGAGCAGCACGGCGCAGAAGAACACGCGTTTGACGCCGACCCGGTCGATCAGTCGACCTTGCAGGACGAAACCGATCGCGTAGCCGACCTGAAACCAGAAATTGATGTTGGCGTAATCCATCGCCGTCCAGCTCATTTCCTTGGCGAGGATTGGCTGCATGACGCCGAGGGCGGCGCGGTCGATGTAGTTCAGGGTGGTGGCGAAAAACACCAGCGCCAGCATGCCCCAGCGGGTTTTGCCGACCGCCATGGCGCCGCGGATCTTGTCGCCGATGCCACCTGAGGCAGTGCTCATGGCCGGAGCCATGCGGGAAGTCTGTGAAGGAATCATGTGTTCCACCCGTTTTTGGATTTTTTATTTGGTGTGCTTTTTTTCTTTGCACGCTGCGACCGGTGGTTCATATCCGGACTCAATGTGCGGTCGATGGTGGGCAGTGGACGAAAAATCGTCAATTCGCCAAACCGCCATTGTGTTCGATAATCGCACGCAAAACTAACCGGGTAGTACACTTTAAATTGCTGCCGCGTTCAATGCAGCCAATAATTTCTCCACTATAAAAAACCATCCCATGTAGGAGCTGCCGAAGGCTGCGATCTGTTGATTTTGCTCTCCACGAATAAAGATCAAACGATCGCAGCCTTCGGCAGCTCCTACAGTAAAGATCAAGCGGCGCAGTCCGGGAGTTGAAACATGCAGCGTTCCATTGCCACCGTCTCCTTGAGCGGCACCCTGCCGGAAAAACTCGAAGCCATTGCTGCCGCCGGGTTCGACGGGGTGGAGATCTTCGAAAACGACCTCCTGTACTACGACGGCAGCCCGCGAGAAATTAAACAGATGTGCGCCGATCTCGGCATCGCCATCACCCTGTTCCAGCCGTTCCGCGATTTCGAAGGCTGCCGCCGCGATCGCCTGGCGCGCAATCTTGAGCGCGCCGAACGCAAGTTCGACCTGATGCAGGAACTCGGCACCGACCTGGTGCTGGTCTGCAGCAACGCCTCGGCGGACAGCGTCGGCGATCAACAAATTCTAGTCGATGACCTGCGCTTGCTGGCCGAACACGCCGGTGCGCGCGGCTTGCGCATTGGTTACGAAGCGCTGGCCTGGGGCCGTCACGTCAATACTTATCAACAGGTCTGGGACATCGTGCGTCAGGCCGATCATCCGAGCCTCGGCGTGCTGCTCGACAGCTTTCACACCTTGTCGCTGAAGGGCGATCCGCGCGCCATTGCCGACATTCCCGGCGACAAAATCTTCTTCGTGCAAATGGCCGATGCGCCGATTCTGCAGATGGACGTGCTGGAGTGGAGCCGGCATTTCCGCTGCTTCCCGGGGCAGGGCGAATTCGATCTGCCGGGCTTCCTCGCGCCGATCATCCAGAGCGGTTACACCGGGCCGCTGTCGCTGGAAATCTTCAATGACGGCTTCCGCGCCGCGCCGCCACGGGCCAATGCTGCCGACGGTTTGCGTTCGCTGCTGTACCTGGAGGAGAAGACTCGCCAGCGTCTGGAGCAGGAAGCGACGCCTGTGGCCAACCGCGAAATTCTTTTCGAAACGCCAAAGGCCAGCGAGTACAACGGCATCGAGTTTCTCGAGTTTGCCGTCGATGAAAGCCTCGGTGCCAAGCTGTCGAACTGGCTGGAGCGCTTGGGTTTCGTCAAGGCCGGGCAGCACCGCTCCAAGAGCGTGAGCCTGTTGCGTCAGGGCGACATCAACCTGATTCTCAACTCCGAACCTTACTCTTTCGCCCACAGTTTTTTCGAAGCCCACGGCCCGTCGTTGTGCGCCACCGCCGTGCGGGTCAAGGACAGCGCCAGTGCTTTGGCCCGCGCCGTGGCTTACAAAGGTCAGCCCTATCGCGGACTGGTCGGCCCCAACGAACTGGAACTGGCGGCAGTGCGCGCGCCGGATGGCAGCCTGATTTATCTGGTCGATGAACAGGCCGATGTCTACGGCACCGATTTCAATCTGCTGGCCGACGCGCCGGCTCGTGGCGGGCTCAAGCGCATCGACCACATGGCCATGGCGCTGCCGGCCGACAGCCTCGACAGTTGGGTGCTGTTCTACAAGAGCCTGCTGGATTTCGAAGCGGATGATGAAGTGGTGCTGCCCGACCCGTACGGGCTGGTGAAGAGCCGCGCACTGCGCAGTCGCGACAGCTCGATCCGCTTGCCGCTGAATATTTCAGAGAACCGCAACACCGCGATCTCCCATGCGCTGTCGAGTTATCGCGGTTCCGGTGTGCATCACATCGCCTTCGATTGTGACGACATCTTCGCCGAAGTCAGTCGTGCCAAAGAGGCCGGTGTGCCGCTGTTGGATATTCCGCTCAACTATTACGACGACCTCGCCGCACGCTTCGATTTCGACGACGAATTCCTCAGCGAGCTGGCCTATTACAACGTGCTCTACGACCGTGATGCGCAGGGCGGCGAGCTGTTTCACGTCTACACCGAGCCGTTCGAAGGGCGCTTCTTCTTCGAGATCATCCAGCGCAAAAACGGTTATGCCGGTTACGGCGCAGCGAATGTCGCGGTGCGTTTGGCGGCGATGGCCAAATCACGCAGCGGCGCCGTTCGCCAGGCGAAGTTGTAGGAAATTCGTAAACGCGGGATTAAACACGGCTCGCGCGGCTTCCTTCACTGTGCGGCGCGGCCCATAATCGCCGCCTGTGCAGTGATGGCCGTGAGCCCGCAATGACGATAAATTCAGAACTTTCCGCAGCTACTGTCGTGCCCGTCGTAGAGCCGCGCAAGAGTCGCAAAAACAACCCGGAAAAGACCCGCGAGAACATCCTGCAGGAGGCGATCGTCGAGTTCGTCCAGCAAGGTTTGTCCGGTGCTCGCGTTGACGCGATCGCCGAGCGCATCCACACCTCCAAACGCATGATCTATTACTACTTCGGCAGTAAAGAGCAGTTGTACGTCGAGGTGCTGGAGAAGCTTTACGGCGATATCCGCAACACCGAAAACCGCCTGCATCTGGCCGAGTTGTCGCCAGAGGTGGCGATTCGACGATTGGTCGAATTCACCTTCGATCACCACGATCGCAACGTCGATTTCGTGCGCATCGTCAGCATCGAAAATATCCACAACGCTGAATTCGTGAAGCGTTCCGATGCGATCAAGGCGATGAACAACACCATCCTCGATTCGCTCGGCGAGATTCTGCGTCGCGGTGCTGATGAAGGTGTGTTCCGTGCGGGGCTGGATGCGCTGGATGTGCATTTGTTGATCAGTTCGTTCTGCTTCTATCGCGTGTCGAACCGGCACACGTTTGGCGAGATTTTCCAGATTGACCTGCCGGATGAAAACATCAAACAGCGTCATCGCGAGATGATCTGCGAATCGGTGCTGCGCTACCTGCAAGCCTGACAATCAAAAGATCGCAGCCTTCGGCAGCTCCTACACCGATCCCTGTAGGAGCTGCCGCAGGCTGCGATCTTTTGATCTTCAACCATTCATGCTTTGAAAATGCGCCAGCATCCGCTGCGCATCCGGCACCACGCCGCTGAATAGTTCAAACGCCTTCACCGCCTGAAACACCGCCATGTTGCCGCCATCCAACGTGCGGCAACCCAATGCGCGAGCATTGCGCAGCAGCTCGGTTTCCAGCGGGAAATACACAATCTCCGCCACCCACAATTCCTTGCGCAGCAACTCGACTGGCACTGGCATGCCCGGCAGTTTGGCCATACCCATCGGCGTGGTGTTGACCAGACCATCAGCCAGATTCAGCGTACTCGGCAAATCCCGACCCGCCACCGCACGACCGAAGCCGAAATGCTGATTCAAGTTGTTCGCCAGACTTTCCGCACGCTCACTGTCGACGTCGAAAATGCTCAACTGTTGTACGCCTTCGCTCAACAACGCGTGGGCCACTGCCGCGCCCGCACCACCTGCGCCCATCTGGACGACACGCTCACGGGCAGCGTCCTGCAAACCACGGCGAAAACCCTCGGCGAAACCCAGACAATCAGTGTTGTGACCGACGCGCTTGCCGTCCCTCAGCACCACGGTATTCACCGCGCCGATGCCTCTGGCTTCCAGCGACAACTCATCAAGCAGCGGAATAATCGCCTGCTTGCACGGAAAGGTAATATTCAGCCCGGTGTAGTTCATCCGTTCAGCTGCCAGCAGCAGATCGGGCAGGGCGGTGCTGTCCATTTGCAATTGATCGAGATCGATCAATCGATACAGATAACGCATGCCCTGCGCATCGCCTTCGTGTTCATGCAGCGCCGGTGTGCGCGAAGCCTGAATACCGGCGCCGATCAGTCCGGCGAGTATTACGTTGCCACGGGACATGCGATTCACCCCTTCAGCCGCTGACTGAAATGTTCCAGCGCCAGGTGATAGCCATGACTGCCGAACCCGGCCATCACCGCCGTAGCAATCGCCGAGACAAACGAGTGATGACGAAACGGTTCGCGGGCGTGGACGTTGGACAGATGCACTTCAATCACCGGCAATTCACTGGCCACCAGCGCATCGCGAATCGCCACCGACGTGTGCGTCCACGCGGCCGGATTGATCACGATCCCGGCGCAACGACCGCGAGCCGCGTGAATCCAGTCGAGCAATTCGCCTTCGTGATTGGTCTGGCGAAACTCCACGGCCAGGCCGAATTCTTCAGCCGCGCGACCGCACAGTGCCGAAATATCCGCCAGGGTTTCGTGACCATAAGTCGCCGGCTCGCGGGTGCCAAGCAGGTTCAGGTTCGGGCCGTTGAGCACCAGAACGATAGGGGGCATGAGGGGTAACTCCACTTATTGTTTTTGGCTTTGGCCAGAGGTTTCGGCCTGTGGAGATAAAATGTACTAGATGGTTACCATGGTCAATTGAACAAAAATGCACGTGGCGTTTTATGTTCGGTGATCGCACAGATCAAAGATCGCAGCCTGCGGCAGCTCCTACATAGGAATGCATTTCCCTGTAGGAGCTGCCGCAGGCTGCGATCTTTTCGAGTACCCACAAAAAAGCCGTCAATCAAGACGGCTTCCTCGTAACAGCTATCCCGCAATCAACGTCGGGTCAGTAACACACCCGATTCCATGTGGTGCGTCCACGGGAACTGGTCGAACAACGCGCACTGGGTGATGCGGTGCGTGTCGTGCAACTGGGCGATGTTGGCCGCCAGGGTTTCCGGGTTGCAGGAGATGTAGAGGATGTTGTCGAAACGCCGGGTCAGTTCGCAGGTGTCCGGATCCATGCCGGCGCGTGGCGGGTCGACGAAGACGCTGCCGAACTCGTAGCTCTTCAGGTCGATGCCTTGCAGGCGACGGAACGGGCGCACTTCGTTGAGCGCTTCGGTCAGTTCTTCGGCGGACAAACGCACAAGGGTGACGTTATCCACAGCGTTTTCGCTGAGGTTGCTCAGTGCCGCGTTGACCGAGGTCTTGCTGATTTCGGTGGCCAGCACTTTGCGCACGCGGGTGGCGAGCGGCAGGGTGAAGTTGCCGTTGCCGCAGTACAACTCCAGCAGATCGTCAGTGCGATCACCGAGTGCTTCGTATGCCCAGTTGAGCATCTTCTGGTTCACGGTGCCGTTCGGCTGGGTGAACGCGCCTTCCGGTTGGCGATAGCTGAAGGTGCGACCGCCGACTTCGAGTTTCTCGACCACGTAATCGAGGCCAAGCACTTCGCGTTTGCCTTTCGAGCGACCGATGATGCTGACGCCGAGATCCGCCGCCAGTTTGGTCGCCGCCGCGTGCCAGTGCTCGTCCAGCGGACGGTGATAGCACAGGGTGATCATCGCATCGCCGGACAGCGTGGTCAGAAACTCGACCTGAAACAACTTGTGGCTCAGCGCCGAACTGGCCTGCCACGCCGCTTTCAGCTGCGGCATCAACTGATTGATGCGCAGGCTGGCGATCGGGAATTCTTCGATCAGAATCGGCGTGCGCTTGTCGTCCTGAGCGAACATCGCGTAATGCCGATCGCCGCCCTCGCGCCACAGGCGGAATTCGGCGCGCAGACGGAAGTTCTGCAGCGGCGAGTCGAACACGGTCGGCTCGGGGGCATCGAACGGCGCCAGCAGATCACGCAAGCGCGTGACCTTGGCTTCGAGTTGCTCGGCGTAAGCCTGGGAATCAAATGTCATGCGTTGAACCAACCCAACTTGATCACGAACAGAATCGACAGAATCACCAGCGCCGGGTTCAGCTCACGGGCGCGACCGGACAGCAACTTGATCACCGTCCAGGAGATGAAGCCGAAGGCGATGCCGTTGGCGATCGAGTAAGTGAACGGCATGGCCAGCGCGGTCACCACAACCGGCGCGGCAACAGTGATGTCGTCCCAGTCTATTTCCGCCAGGCCTGAAGTCATCAACACGGCGACGAACAGCAGTGCCGGTGCAGTGGCGAACGCCGGAACGCTGGCTGCCAGTGGCGAGAAGAACAGCGCCAGCAGGAACAGAATCGCCACGACGATGGCGGTCAAACCGGTACGGCCGCCAGCACTGACGCCGGCGGCGGATTCGATGTAGCTGGTGGTGGTCGACGTACCCAGCAGCGAACCGGCCATGGCCGCGGTGCTGTCGGCGATCAGTGCGCGACCCATTTTCGGCATGTGGCCGTCCTTGCCCATCAGGCCGGCGCGCTTGGCGACGCCGATCAGGGTGCCGGAGTTGTCGAACAGGTCGACGAACAGGAAGGCGAAAATCACGCTGACCAGACCGATGTCCAGTGCGCCTTTGATGTCCAGTTGCAGGAAGGTCGGGGCCAGCGAAGGTGGCATCGACGTCACGCCGCCGAACGGGGTGAAGCCCATCACGATGGAGGTGATGGTCACCGCGAGAATGCCGATCAGCACCGCACCGCGCACTTTCAGCGCTTCAAGGGCAACGATCAGGGCAAAGCCGAGGGTGGCGAGAATCGGTGCCGGTTGTTTCAGGTCACCGAGGCCGACCATGGTCGCCGGGTTGCTGACCACGATGCCGGCGTTGTGCAGGGCGATCAGCGCCAGGAACAGGCCGATACCGGCGGCAATCGCCGAGCGCAGCGGCAGCGGGATGCTGTTGATGATCCATTCACGGATGCGGAAGATCGACAGCAGGAAGAACAGCACCGCCGAAATGAACACCGCGCCCAGCGCCACTTGCCACGTGTGGCCCATGTGCAGCACCACGGTGTAAGTGAAGAAGGCGTTCAGGCCCATGCCCGGCGCGAGGGCGATCGGGTAGTTGGCGATCAGGCCCATGACCGTCGAACCGATCGCGGCGGCCAGACAGGTGGCGACGAATACCGCACCCTTGTCCATGCCGGTCTCGCCGAGAATGCTCGGGTTGACGAACAGAATGTAGGCCATGGCCAAGAAAGTCGTGATGCCCGCCAGAATCTCGGTGCGCACGTTGGTGTTGTGTGCCTTGAGTTGAAACAGCCTTTCCAGCATGTCTGCTCCCCGTGGCGCGCGTAGCGCCGTGAATGTATCGACCTCAACAGCAAAGCACAGACCGTCGCAAGCGCCTGAGAAATTGTGATGGGCCGGAAAAAGCCGCGCATCATACCAGCAGCATGGGGGATTGGCTGCGATCGTCGGCGATGTTTTGCAGTCAGGCGAAGTGAGCCATACTGCGCGCCTGTTTTGGGGGGAGGGTCATGATGGGCGTCAAGCGCAATTTCGTTCGATCGTTGGGGCTGTTTTGCACGTTTATGGCCGGTGTGCCAGCCGTTATGGCGGCATCGGCGCCACCGTTGACCAGTGTGCAGGTGCTCAAGGTGCAGTCGGCGGCCTGCGGCATCGAAAATATTTCTGATGGGCAGGACAAGACGGCCTGCGACCACGGCGGTGCCAACATCAAGGTGTATGTGCTGGAAATGGGTTACGGCCGCGTTCCCAATGCCGCGCTGGACGGTTTCGAACTCGACGGAATGAAAACCCAGGTCTGCGCCTACGGCAACGGCAACCTCACCCAATGCACCGGCGCCGCGTCGAAGATCGTCGGCACGCTGTACATCTTTGATCTGGATGGCAAGCAGGAAGGCACGTTCACCTACAGCAACACTTCTATTAACGCGCCGGGCAACAAGGTCTCAACGCAGCTTTACATCAAGTAACGGCTGGCGCTGCGCGATCCAGGCGAAGCTGACTACGCTTAAAGGATCACCCAGCGGACACAGCCTATGACCTTTAGAGCCCTGATTACCCTCGCCGAGGGCATCGATGATCTGCAAAGCGTGACCCTCATCGACGTGCTACGCCGTGCCGGCATCGAAGTCGTCGCGGCCAGCATCGAAGGCCGGCGCATGCTCACCTGCGCGCGCGGCACCCGCCTGACCGCCGACGGTATGCTCGTCGATGTGCTGGCGCAAACCTTCGACCTGATCGCTTTACCCGGCGGCGCCGTCGGTGCCCAACACCTCGCTGCACACCAACCTCTGCAACAAATACTTAAGGATCAATCCAGCGCCGGACGCCTGTTCGCCGCCATCGCCGAATCCCCGGCCGTCGCCCTGCAAGCTGCTGGCGTGCTGCGCCAACGCCGCATGACCTGCTTGCCCAGCGCCAGTCATCAACTGTCGGGCTGTACGTTTGTTGATCAACCGGTAGTGGTCGACGGCAACTGCATCACTGCGCAGGGCTCTGGTGCGGTGCTGGAGTTTGCCTTGGCGCTGGTTGAGCAACTGGGGGGCAAGACGCTCAGGGCGAAAGTGGCGGGGGAGTTGTTGGCCTGAGTCGATCAGGCGTGTGCAGCGATCGGTTGAATTGGCGGCTGCTCGCGATGTTCTGCTTGCCACAGATCGTAATCAGTTTGAACACCCAGCCAAACGCGAGCCTTACCAATGCCCGCACGCTCCAGGCGTACAGCCAGATCCGGGCTGATCGGCGCATGACCGTGCAATACACGGGAAAGATGTGGGCGCGCAAAACCCAGATGCCGTGCCAGTTCGGTAACACTGATGCCCAAATCGGGCAGAACATCCATCAACAGTGTTTCGCCGGGGTGTGGCGGGTTGTGCATGGGCATGAGCCTGCCTCCTGTCAGTGGTAGTCCAGATAATCGACCAATTCGATATCCGAGCCGACAAAACGAAAGATCACTCGCCAGTTGCCTGAAACGCTCAGCGACCAGTATTCGTTCAGCTCACCTTTCAATGAATGCAAACGCCATCCCGGAAGATCCAGATCCCCGGGAAGCGTAGCGCGATCCATGAACTGCAGCATGCGCGATAGCCGTTTTGCGTGGTCGGCACGAATCCCGCGAGTCGAACCTGTTTCATAGAAGCCGCGAAGGCCTTTGTGCTGAAAGGATTTGATCATGGGGCGAGTGTAAGGCGATACATTACACTCAGTGCGGTATCTATGTACCGCACATTTTCATCTGATGTGTGTTTGGCCTGCCGATTTTGCCGATGAACTCAAACCTTCATCTCTTCCACCGGCACATGCATCCGGTCCCGATTCGCCAGCGTCGGAAACAACTTGATCCACGTCCCCGTCACCACCAGCGTGCCGATCCCGCCCATGACCACGGCGGGCACGGTGCCGAACCAGTGGGCGGTGACGCCGGATTCGAATTCGCCCAGCTGATTGGAAGCGCCGATGAACAGGCCGTTGACCGCGCTGACGCGGCCACGCATTTCGTCCGGGGTTTCCAGTTGTACGAAGGAGGCGCGGATGACCATGCTGATCATGTCTGCCGCGCCAAGCACCACCAGCACCGCCAGCGAAAACCAGAACGAGGTCGACAGACCGAAGGCGATGGTCGCAACGCCGAAGATGCCGACCGCAGTGAACATCACCCGACCGACGTTACGTTCCACAGCAAATCGTGCGAGGAACAGTGACATCCCCAGCGCACCCACCGCTGGCGCCGAGCGCAGCAGGCCCAGACCCCACGGGCCGGTCAGCAGAATGTCCTTGGCGAACACCGGCAGCAGCGCCGTCGCACCGCCGAGCAGTACCGCAAACAGATCCAGCGAAATCGCCCCGAGAATATCCGGGCGGCTGCGAATGAAGCGGATCCCCGCCAGCAACGAATCCAGTGTGGCTTTGCCTTTATTCAACGGTGTTTGCCGCGCGGGCAGGTTGAGCATCAGCGTGCAGGCGATCACGTAAAGCAGCACGGTCGGGCCATACACCCAGACGCTGCCGAACGCGTAGAGCAAACCGCCAAGGGCCGGGGCGACGATGGTCGCTGATTGTTGCGCCGATTGCGCTGCCGCGACGGCTCGGGGGAACAGGGCGCTGGGCACGATGCTCGGCAGCAATGCCTGAGTGGTCGGCATCTCGAAGGAGCGCGCCGCACCGAGCAGGAAGGCGAGGATGAAGATCATCTCGCGGGTGACGTGATCGGTGGCGCTACCAATGGCCAGCGCGAGGGCGATCATGGCCTGCAACGACTGGCAGATCGCTGCGACTTTGCGTCGGTCATAGCGGTCGGCGACATGCCCGGTGTGCAGCATGAACAGCACGCGTGGGGCGAATTCGACCAGACCGACCAGGCCCAGATCGAGGACGTTGCCGGTCAGTTGATAGAGGTTCCAGCCAATCGCCACGGTGAGCATCTGAAAACCGCTGGCGGTGAAAATCCGCGCCATCCAGAACGCGAGAAAGGGACGATGGTGGCGTAACAGCAACGGCTCTTGGCTGGGCATCTGAGGGCAGGTCTGGTTCGAGGGAAACCGCGAGGTTATCACCAGTCTGTAACAGGAAGTTGCTATGACAAAAAATTTAGTTAGCCAGACATCGATCTCTTCATTGATCACAAATCACCCTGTGGCGAGGGGATTTATCCCCGTTCGGCTGCGCAGCAGTCGCAAATTGGGCGACGCGATTGATTTGAAAAAACGCGTTGAATGGATTGGGGGCCGCTTCGCAGCCCAACGGGGATAAATCCCCTCGCCACAGGGTTTCTGTGTTGTTGCCTCACCATCACATGGTTCCGGGGATTTGTTGCAAAGTTTTGCCACGGTTATGAGGCAACTTGTCACGCGGCAAACGACCACGCGGTTCATCGGCAAAAATGGGACTATTCTTTCAACGTTGCTTGATCCAGATCAAGACCCCAAACGGAATTGATCAGACGGCCAGTTGGCCAGACTCCCTGCGTTGCGATGGTTTCAAAAAGAACGAATCCGAATTCGCCGCACTCCATATCCGTGGGGGCAGTAGTGCAAGGGGCCACAAGCCCCGCCGCCGGTATTACCTGACAGAGGAAGCCATATGTTCGGTTTAGAGGCACTAGATCTCGCCCGAATTCAATTCGCGTTCACCATCTCGTTCCACATCCTGTTCCCGGCCATCACCATCGGTCTGGCGAGTTATCTCGCCGTTCTCGAAGGCCTGTGGCTGAAAACCCATAACGACACGTACCGTGACCTCTACCATTTCTGGTCGAAGATCTTTGCCGTCAACTTCGGTATGGGCGTGGTCTCGGGGTTGGTCATGGCCTACCAGTTCGGCACCAACTGGAGCCGTTTCTCGGACTTCGCCGGTGCCGTTACCGGGCCGTTGCTGACCTATGAAGTGCTCACGGCATTCTTCCTTGAGGCCGGTTTCCTCGGGGTCATGCTGTTCGGCTGGAACAAGGTCGGGCGCGGATTGCACTTCTTCTCCACGGTGATGGTGGCCATCGGCACGCTGATTTCGACCTTCTGGATTCTCGCCTCCAACAGCTGGATGCAGACCCCGCAAGGCTTCGAGATCATCAACGGTCAGGTGATTCCGACCGATTGGTTTGCGATCATTTTCAACCCGTCGTTCCCGTACCGCTTGATGCACATGGCGACCGCAGCGTTTGTGGCCACGGCGTTCTTCGTCGGTTCCTCGGCGGCCTGGCATTTGCTGCGCGGCAAGGACAACCCGGCGATCCGCACCATGCTCTCGATGGCAATGTGGATGGCGCTGATCGTCGCGCCGATTCAAGCAGTCATCGGCGACTTCCACGGCCTCAACACCCTCAAACATCAGCCGGCGAAAATCGCCGCGATCGAAGGTCACTGGGAAAACAAGGGCGACGAAGCCACGCCGCTGATCCTGTTCGGCTGGCCGGACATGAAAGAAGAGCGCACCAAATTTGCCGTAGAGATCCCGTACCTCGGCAGCCTGATCCTCACGCACTCGCTGGACAAACAAGTGCCGGCGCTCAAGGAATTCCCACCGGAAGACCGGCCGAATTCGACCATCGTGTTCTGGTCGTTCCGGATCATGGTCGGCCTCGGTTTCCTGATGATCTTCACCGGTCTGTGGAGTCTGTGGCTGCGTAAACGCGACACGCTCTACACCTCGCGTCCGTTCTTGTACCTGGCGTTGTGGATGGGGCCGTCCGGTCTGATCGCGATTCTGGCGGGCTGGTTCACCACTGAAATCGGCCGTCAGCCGTGGGTGGTCTACGGGCTGATGCGCACGGCGGACGCGTCTTCCAACCACAGTTTCATGCAGATGAGCATCACGTTGATCATGTTTGTCGTGGTGTATTTCGCCCTGTTCGGTGCCGGTCTCGGCTACATGATGCGCCTGGTGCGCAAAGGGCCGAAGATCAGCGAAGGCACAGAGACGCCGGATGGTGGCCCTGGCAAAAAACGTACACCGGCCCGTCCGTTGTCCGCTGCCGACGATTCGTCCGATGCCGATCACGGCGACGACGTTCGCCTGACCAAGGAGATTTGACTCATGGGTATTGATCTTCCGCTGATCTGGGCCGTGATCATCATCTTCGGCATCATGATGTACGTGGTCATGGACGGCTTCGACCTGGGCATCGGGATTCTCTTTCCGTTCATCCCCGGCAAAGTCG
Source organism: Pseudomonas sp. NPDC087804 (assembly GCF_044742965.1). Classification (NCBI taxonomy): domain Bacteria; kingdom Pseudomonadati; phylum Pseudomonadota; class Gammaproteobacteria; order Pseudomonadales; family Pseudomonadaceae; genus Pseudomonas; species Pseudomonas sp. NPDC087804. The sequence goes on from NZ_JBIUVN010000015.1 coordinate 72,591, forward strand.
ACCGTGACGTAATGATGAACACCGTCGCCCCGGTCTGGGACGGCAATGAAACCTGGCTGGTACTGGGCGGCGCGGCGTTGTTTGGCGCGTTCCCGCTGGCGTATTCGGTGGTGTTGTCGGCGCTGTATCTGCCGCTGATCTTCATGCTGATCGGCTTGATCTTTCGCGGTGTGGCGTTCGAGTTTCGCTTCAAGGCCAAGGACGACAAGCGTCACTTGTGGGACAAGGCGTTCATCGGCGGTTCGGTGGCGGCGACGTTCTTTCAGGGCGTGGCACTCGGTGCGTTCATTGACGGCTTGCCGGTGGTCAATCGGCAATACGCTGGCGGTTCACTCGACTGGCTGACACCGTTCACGCTGTTCTGCGGCGCGGCACTGGTGGTGGCGTACGCCTTGCTCGGCTGCACCTGGTTGATCATGAAGACCGAAGGCAAGCTGCAAGAGCAGATGCACAATCTGGCGCGGCCACTGGCATTCGTGCTGCTGGCGGTGATCGGTGTCGTCAGTCTGTGGACACCGCTGGCCCACCCGGAAATCGCCACGCGCTGGTTCAGCATGCCGAATCTGGTCTGGTTCATGCCGGTGCCGATTCTGGTGTTGGTCACCCTGTACGGGTTGATTCGTGCGGTGGCGCGTAATGCCCACTACACGCCGTTCCTGCTGACGCTGGTGCTGATCTTCCTCGGCTACAGCGGCTTGGGCATCAGCCTGTGGCCGAACATTGTGCCGCCGTCGATCTCGATCTGGGACGCTGCATCGCCGCCGCAGAGTCAGGGCTTCATGCTGGTGGGGACGCTGTTCATCATCCCGTTCATTCTGGGTTACACCTTCTGGAGCTACTACGTGTTCCGCGGCAAGGTCACCCACGAAGACGGCTACCACTAAGCGAAACCCTGTGGAAGCGAGCCTGCTCGCGATGGCGTCGGCAACGGCGCCATTGATCTAACTGAGGATCGAAACAATGCCCGGCAAACATTCCCTGCACGACATTGAACAAGCCGAAAAAAAACCGCTGTGGCAGCGGATCGGCTGGCTGGCCCTGATCTGGGCCGGCAGTGTTGGCGTGTTGTTCATCGCCGCCAGCCTGATGCGCATGTTCATGAACGCGGCAGGCCTGACCACGCACTGAATCTGAATCATCCCCGTCCCGGCGCCTTCGGGTACGGCTTTGTAACCCTCCGCATGGAGGGTTTTTTTGCCCTGAAGATTATTTTCGGGCTTTGAGAATCACGAACTTCGGCGTCGCCGCGACTTGCTCGACACCCCGGAACAGCCGCGCCAGTTTGCTGTGATAACCCAAGTGTCGGTTGCCGACGATGTACAACGCGCCGCCCACCACCAGTGCCTCACGCGCCTGCTGAAACATGCGCCAGGCGAGAAAATCGCCGACGACTTGCTGCTGATGGAATGGCGGATTGCACAGCACCACGTCCAGTGATTGCGGCTCTTGCCCAGCCAGACCGTCGCCAGCGCGAACAATCACTTCACGATCACCCAGCGCCGCGCGCCAGTTTTCAGCGGCAGATTGCACCGCCATGAACGATTCATCAACCAGCGTGTACTGCGCGTCAGGGTTGTGCAGCGCACTGGCAATCGCCAACACGCCGTTGCCACAACCGAGATCGGCAACCCGTGCGCTGCCGAGGTTTTTCGGCAGATGCGGAAGAAAAGCGCGAGTGCCGATGTCCAGGCCTTCACGGCAGAACACGTTGGCGTGGTTGAGCAGTTCGATGGCCGGTTCGTCGAGGCTGTAACGGCTCGGGTAGGGCGAAACAGCCGGGGCTTTCGCTTCCGGTGTGGCGATCAACAGTCGCGCCTTTTTCACGGCGAGCGATGCTTGCACCGGGCCGATGTAGCGCTCCAGCAGATCACCGGCAGCGCGTGGCAAATGTTTGACCATCGCCGCTGCGATGACTTCGGCGCCGGGAGCGAGTTGCCCTTGCAGGCGAATCAATTGTTCTTCGAGCAGCGCGAGGGTTTTCGGTACGCGGATCAACACGCGATCGAAAGGCCCGACCAAAGGCTCACTCGCCGGAATCGGCCGAATGGCATCGAATGCCTGACTGTTGCGCAGCAAATTCTTTTCCAGTCCCTGAAAGCCCAGAAACGAGTCGCCGCTGCTGCTCACTTCAACCTTGCCCAGCAAACTGGCTGCTAACGCGCCGAAGCTGTCATTGAGCACCAGCACCCGCGTGCTCGCCGCAGGCTGTTGCGCGGCCAGATGATTGAGCAGGTATTCGTCGGCGGCATCGAAAGCTTGCAGCGGTTCGTTCTGCTGTTCGGGTTGGCGAATCAAGTCGAGTTGGGCGAACGGTGTATCGAGCAAAGGCATGGGGCGGGGACTCAGGGTAATCGAGGGATGTCCCGCAGCCCTGGCATTGTGCGGCGGAACCGACCGAGTGGACTGCAACGCGGGTAGATGGCGTTAACACTCAGGAAGGCCACAAATGGTACGTTTTTTTCTATTCAATTACCCGCACGTTTTCTGTTTGTGCGAGGCCGGCCGTTTAGATATACCCGGCCCGGGCGGCGGCAATGACCGCAGAGATCTTGTTGCACACCTTGAATTTCTCGATCAGGTGCTGGACGTGATAATTCACGGTTCGCTCGCTGAGGCTGAGAATCTTCGAGATTTCATACGCCGTTTTGCCTTGGGCGGACAATTGCACCACTTCCAGTTCGCGCGGCGACAAATGCGGTTGTCGGGCCAGGGCGGGCTTGGGCAACGATTGAGCGAACAAATCCGTCATGTGACTGGTGATGTAAAACAGGCAGCCAAAATGCTCGTAAAGCTCAATCGAATTGACCGGCCCATCGCTTCTGGCCAGGCTGAGGGTGCTACAGACACCAAACTCTTCGCGATGAAATGATTGCGACCAGCCGTGCCGCAGTCCTTCGTGTTGCAGGGCGCGCCAGCGCTTTGGGGCTTTGTCGTAGGCAGTCTTGCTCCATACGAAGGGCAACATTGAACCGTGGCAGTGCGTGGTGACGGGATCAATCTCATCGCTCGGCTCCTGTTCATGACGTTGTTTCCAGTCGTCGGAAAAGTTATTGATCTCCAGCGTATTGAAGTGCGCCTCACGATAAGTAGAGGCCACGTTGATCGCGCAAAAATCGAAGCCGATGTTTTCCGCGAAGCTCAGCAGAATCGGGTAAGCGCTATCTATGTTTTTTGCGAACGTCAGTTGCCTTAACTGCGACTCCTTCCACTTTTCCATTACAAACGCTCCGTGTACTTGTTACTTGAGGGTGCGTTGGATCCAATGCGCACGAAACCGAGTGTAGGACGTTTCCTACGTCGCGCTGCGATTTTTTTGCTCTTTGTGCTGATGCTTATTTGTATAAAACGTTATTAGTAAGTTGTTAATTTAATATGAAGGTCGACATGTTAGTTAACTTAATGTTCTATTCAGTTAATGTCGCTGTTAGTACAACTTGTTGTGGGTAAGGCAGTCGATGCGTAATACCACTACAAATTGGCGGTTTTAACGTACGGCGCTTTGCGAGAGACTACGAACATCGTCGAATGGAGCGCCACATGACCGCCAGCGCAGAAAAATTCACCCGCCAGACTCTGCTTGATGTGCAGCCGCTGACCGCGAATCTGTTCACCTTGCGTACCACTCGTGATGCAGGCTTCAGGTTTCGTGCAGGGCAATTTGCCAGACTCGGCGTCACCAAGGCTGACGGCAGTACGGTTTGGCGTGCTTATTCGATGGTGTCCTCACCGTTTGACGAATTTCTCGAATTCTTCTCGATCGTGGTGCCCGGCGGCGAATTCACCAGTGAACTGAGCCGGCTTGAAGCGGGCGATACCTTGCTGGTCGACCGTCAGGCCTTTGGTTATCTGACGCTGGATCGTTTTGTCGACGGTCGCGACCTCTGGCTGTTATCCACAGGCACCGGCGTGGCGCCGTTCTTGTCGATCCTGCAGGACTTCGAAGTCTGGGAGAAATTCGAGCGGATCATTCTGGTCTACAGCGTGCGCGAGGCCCGCGAACTGGCGTATCGACAGTTGATTGCGGAATTGGCGCAGCGTGACTATCTGGCCGAGCATGCCCACAAGCTGCAATTTATCCCCACCGTGACCCGTGAATCTCATCCCGGCGCACTGAATGGGCGTATCACGACGCTGATCGAAAACGGTGAGCTGGAGCGGGCGGCAGGCGTTGAGCTGACGGCTGAGCACTCGCGCGTCATGTTGTGCGGCAATCCGCAGATGATCGACGACACCCGCGCGTTGCTCAAACAGCGGCACATGAGCCTGAGCCTGACGCGCAGGCCTGGTCAGGTTGCGGTGGAAAACTACTGGTAAAAAAACGGCGCCCCGAAGGCGCCGTTTTTTGTTCCAGCAGGATTACTCCGGCCGGCTGTTCTTAGCCTTGAGCAGGTCGCGGATCTCGCCCAGCAGTTCCTCTTCTTTGGTCGGAACCGGTGGCAGCGTTGGGGCCACAGCCTCTTCACGCTTCAGGCGGTTGATGGCTTTAACACCCATGAAGATCGCGAAAGCGACGATGATGAAATCCAGAACGGTCTGCAGGAATTTGCCGTAGGCAAGCACCACCGCAGGGGCGGCGCCATCAGCGGCTTTAAGCGTGACGGCTAAATCACTGAAGTCCACGCCTCCGATCAGCAGGCCGATCGGCGGCATGATCACGTCACCGACAAATGACGAGACAATCTTGCCGAAAGCGGCGCCGATGATGATACCGACGGCCATGTCGACCACATTGCCTTTGACCGCGAAGGCCTTGAACTCACTTAGCACGCCCATAGGTTATTTCCTTGTTACAGATGAGATTGGTGTACGCAGTGTAAATCAGCAAAACGCGTCCTGCGCGAAACACCTTCTTACAATGCACATTTTTTATCGACACGCTCTTTGCCGAATAGTTTGAAAAGTGCCATTGAATTGCCCTCGAAACTTGTACGTGCAAGTGTAAAGTCCACAACTTCTGTACAGGTTTAATATTGATACAGCCACAGGCAAGCGAAATACCTTGGACAAGGACAATGCCGATGTATGCGTTATCATCGCGGTTTTTGCCCCGGGGGTTCTGATGGCCAAGGCCAAGCGCATGTACGGCTGCACCGAGTGCGGCGCAACCTTTCCCAAGTGGGCCGGGCAGTGTGGCGAATGCGGTGCCTGGAACACCCTCACCGAAACCATGATCGAAAGCGGCGGTGCCACGGCGCCAAGCGGTCGCACCGGTTGGACCGGCCAGCAGGCACAGATCAAAACCCTGGCCGAAGTCAGCGTCGAAGAGATTCCGCGTTTTTCCACGGCATCCAGTGAACTGGATCGCGTGCTCGGCGGCGGTCTGGTCGACGGCTCGGTGGTGTTGATCGGCGGCGATCCGGGCATCGGCAAATCGACGATTCTGTTGCAGACCTTGTGCAACCTCGCCAAGAGCATGCCGGCGCTGTACGTCACCGGCGAAGAATCCCAGCAGCAGGTGGCCATGCGCGCGCGGCGTCTCGGCTTGCCGCAGGATCAACTGCGGGTGATGACCGAAACCTGCATCGAAACCATCATCGCCACCGCCCGCCAGGAAAAGCCCAAGGTGATGGTGATCGATTCGATCCAGACGATCTTCACCGAACAACTGCAATCGGCGCCCGGTGGCGTGTCCCAGGTGCGTGAGAGTGCGGCACTGCTGGTGCGTTATGCCAAACAGAGCGGCACGGCGATTTTCCTCGTTGGCCACGTCACCAAGGAAGGCGCACTCGCCGGCCCGCGTGTTCTCGAACACATGGTCGACACCGTGCTGTATTTCGAAGGTGAGTCCGATGGTCGTTTGCGTTTGCTGCGCGCGGTGAAAAACCGTTTCGGTGCCGTCAACGAACTGGGCGTGTTCGGCATGACGGACAAGGGTTTAAAAGAAGTCTCCAACCCTTCGGCGATTTTTCTCACGCGGGCGCAGGAAGAAGTCCCGGGCAGTGTGGTGATGGCAACGTGGGAAGGCACCCGGCCGATGCTGGTGGAAGTGCAGGCGCTGGTCGATGACAGTCATCTGGCCAACCCGCGACGGGTAACGTTGGGGCTGGATCAGAACCGCTTGGCGATGTTGCTCGCGGTGTTGCACCGCCATGGCGGGATTCCGACCCACGATCAGGACGTGTTTCTCAACGTCGTTGGCGGGGTGAAGGTGTTGGAGACGGCGTCTGACTTGGCGTTGATGGCGGCGGTGATGTCGAGTTTGCGCAATCGGCCGTTGCCGCATGATTTGTTGGTGTTTGGAGAGGTTGGGTTGTCTGGCGAAGTGCGTCCTGTACCCAGTGGCCAGGAGCGCCTGAAGGAAGCCGCGAAGCATGGCTTCAAACGCGCGATCGTGCCCAAAGGCAATGCGCCAAAAGAGTCCCCGCCGGGTTTGCAGATCATCGCCGTAACGCGCCTCGAACAGGCCCTCGACGCTCTCTTCGAATAACCAGAGATCCCCTGTAGGAGCTGCCGGAGGCTGCGATCTTTTGATTTTGGTTTTCAAGATCAAAAGATCGCAGCCTCCGGCAGCTCCTACAGGGGCAACCATCAGATCTCGATCAACGCACCCAACTCGCGCTCCAGCTCCTGCGGATCCGCCAGGTTCAGCTCGATCAAGCGCCGCAACCGCTGGATCGACTCCAGACTGATATGCCGGCAAACAAACCCCAGCTGGCCGTTCTCTTCGTGCGCCAACTGCACGTCCATCTCGATATCAATCTCATCGCTCAGATGAATGTCGACGAAGAAATCCTTCTCGGCATCCCCCAGCCAAGGCTCTGGCCGCTCGATCAGCAGGCCTTTGAGCGACAGGTCTATCAGCTTGACCGGCCAGATGTACTCGCCCTGACTCAGCTCGGTTCTGGCATCGAACGCAATACGTTTGAAGCGACGACGATTGGCTGGGTGCTCGCTCATGGCGCAATCCTCCGGAAGTTCGCTGACTATAGACCCGCATTGTCTAAGCGTACCAGCGCAGACGGGCCACTCAGACCAACGTCGGGGTATGGCCTTTGGCGCCGTAAGCGCTAAACTCGGGGTGGCTGTCTTTCTTGTCCACCCTGGCTGGAATAATAAAATGAAAAATAATAATAGCCTGCTACGCCACTTACCCTGGCTATTGCTGGCAATCGTAGGAGCGTGCGCCCTGGGCGTAGTGGCATTGCGCCGCGGCGAGGCGATCAATGCCTTGTGGATTGTGGTCGCCGCTGTGGCCATTTATCTGGTTGCGTACCGTTACTACAGTCTGTTCATCGCAAACAATGTGATGCAACTTGACCCGCGTCGGGCCACCCCCGCCGTGCTCAACAACGATGGTCTGGACTACGTGCCGACCAACAAACACATTCTTTTCGGTCACCACTTCGCGGCCATCGCTGGCGCGGGGCCGCTGGTTGGTCCGGTATTGGCGGCGCAGATGGGTTATCTGCCCGGCACGCTGTGGCTGATTGCCGGTGTGGTGCTGGCGGGCGCGGTGCAGGACTTTATGGTTCTGTTCATGTCGACCCGTCGCAACGGCCGTTCCCTGGGCGACATGGTGCGTGAAGAAATGGGCCGGATTCCCGGCACCATCGCACTGTTCGGCTGCTTCCTGATCATGATCATCATCCTCGCGGTGCTGGCGCTGATCGTGGTGAAAGCACTGGCCGAGAGCCCGTGGGGCATCTTCACGGTGATGGCGACCATCCCGATCGCGATGTTCATGGGCATTTATATGCGCTACATCCGCCCGGGCCGCATCGGCGAAATCTCCGTGGTCGGCGTGTTGCTGCTGCTCGGTTCGATCTGGCTGGGCGGGCAGATTGCTGCTGATCCGGTATGGGCCAAGGCCTTCACCTTCACCGGCGTGCAGATTACCTGGATGCTGGTCGGTTACGGTTTCGTCGCAGCATCGCTGCCGGTGTGGCTGATTCTGGCACCGCGTGACTACCTCTCCACGTTCCTCAAAATCGGTACCATCATCGCCCTGGCGATCGGCATTCTGGTGACCATGCCCGAGCTGAAAATGCCGGCGCTGACCCAGTTCGTCGACGGCACCGGCCCGGTGTGGAAGGGCGGTCTGTTCCCGTTCCTGTTCATCACCATCGCTTGCGGTGCGGTATCGGGTTTCCACGCACTGATTTCTTCGGGCACCACGCCGAAGCTGCTGGATAACGAAACCAACGCCCGTTACATCGGTTACGGCGGCATGCTGATGGAATCGTTCGTCGCGATCATGGCCATGGTTGCCGCTTCGGTGATCGAGCCTGGCGTGTACTTCGCCATGAACAGCCCGGCCGCTGTGGTCGGCAGTGATGTCGCTTCGGTTGCGCAAGTGGTCTCCAGCTGGGGCTTTGCGATCACGCCGGAAGCGCTGCAAGCCGTGGCGCATGACATTGGCGAAACCACCATTCTGGCCCGTGCCGGTGGCGCGCCGACCCTGGCAGTCGGTATCGCGCAGATCCTGCACAGCGTCCTGCCGGGTGAAAACACCATGGCGTTCTGGTACCACTTCGCGATCCTGTTCGAAGCGCTGTTTATCCTGACCGCTGTCGACGCCGGTACTCGTGCCGGACGTTTCATGCTGCAGGATTTGCTCGGCTCCTTCGTGCCAGCGCTGAAACGCACTGAATCGTGGACGGCCAACCTGATCGCCACCGCCGGCTGTGTGGCGATGTGGGGCTGGTTGCTGTATCAGGGCGTGGTCGATCCACTGGGCGGCATCAACACCTTGTGGCCACTGTTCGGTATCTCCAACCAGATGCTGGCCGGTATCGCGCTGATGCTCGGCACCGTGGTGCTGATCAAAATGAAGCGTCAGCGCTACATTTGGGTCACCCTGCTGCCAGCCACTTGGCTGTTGATTTGCACCACGACGGCGGGCTTCATCAAGCTGTTCGATGCCAACCCGGCAATCGGCTTCCTGTCGCTGGCCAAGAAGTACAGCGACGCGCTGGCCAGTGGTCAGATTCTGGCCCCGGCGAAAAGCGTCGAGCAGATGCAGCACGTGATCTTCAACGCTTACACCAACGCAACGCTCACCGCGCTGTTCCTGTTCGTGGTCTTCAGCATCCTGTTCTATGCGCTCAAAGTCGGTATCGCCGCCTGGGGCAAAAAAGAGCGTACGGATAAAGAATCGCCATTCCAGGCTCTGCCGGATGCGTAACCAGAGGATTGCAGCATGTTCAATGACCTGAGTCGCCTCGGTAAATACCTCGGTCAGGCCGCGCGCCTGATGGTCGGCATGCCCGACTACGACACCTACGTCGAGCATATGCAAACCAAACACCCGGACAAACCGGTGATGAGCTACGAGATGTTCTTCCGCGAACGTCAGGAAGCCCGTTACGGTGGCAAGGGTGGGCCGAAGTGCTGTTGAGCTGACAGCGCAAAGGTTGAGGCAATCCCCCTGTGGGAGCGAGCCTGCTCGCGAATACGGAGTGTCAGTTGATGAATGATTGACTGGCACATCGCTTTCGCGAGCAGGCTCGCTCCCACATTTGTTTTTGTGTTGTTCATTCATTTTGTGAAGGGGATCTGTTTTGTCTTCTCCCATACCTGTAACGGTACTCAGCGGTTTCCTCGGCGCCGGCAAGACCACCTTGCTGCGCCACATTCTGAAAGCCGAGCACGGCCTGAAAATCGCCGTGATCGAAAACGAATTCAGCGACGCCGGCATCGACACTCAGTTGCTCGGCGACGAACCGGTGCAAGTCATGACCCTGGCCAACGGCTGCGTCTGCTGCACCATTCACACCGACCTGACCAAAGCGCTGTACCTGCTGCTCGAGCGTCTGGACAGCGGCGAAATTGCCTTCGATCGTCTGGTCATCGAATGCACCGGCCTGGCCGATCCAGCGCCAGTCGCACAGACCTTTTTCATCGACGAGGAATTGCGCGAGCGTTACCTGCTCGACGGCATCATCACCCTGGTCGATGCCGCACACGCGGACGTGCATCTGAGCCAGACCATCGCCCAGGCGCAGATCGGTTTTGCCGACCGCTTGCTGGTGAGCAAGACCGACCTAGTCGACGAGGCCACGTTCACCGCGTTGAGCGAACGCCTGACGCGAATCAACCGTCGAGCGCCGATTCGTGTGGTTGATCACGGCAACATCGATCTGGCTGAGCTGCTCGATGTACGCGGCTTCAACCTCAACGCCGATCTGGGCGGCGGCTTGAGTTTGCGTCCGGTGAGTAAGGCGCCGTCGATCGATCGTATTTCCAGCCTGGTGCTGCGCACCGATCAACCGCTGGATATCGATCAGCTCAGCGAGTTCATGAATGAATTGCTGGAAGAGCACGGCAAGCAATTGCTGCGTTACAAAGGTGTGCTGAGCATTGCTGGCGAGGATCGTCGCTTGGTGTTTCAGGGCGTGCTGAAACTCTATGGTTTCGACTGGGACACCGAATGGGCCGAGGGTGAGGCGCGGGACAGTGTGATCGTGTTTATTGCTGATGATTTGCCGGAAGAGAAGATTCGGGCGGGGTTTGCCAAAGTAGTGGCGGGCTGATGATTCCTGGTTGTCAGTGATGGCCTCTTCGCGAGCAGGCTCACTCCTACAGTTGCAATGCGTTCCCCTGTAGGAGTGAGCCTGCTCGCGATAGCCATCTAACCAGCAACACCAGGCTCAAGGTCTGAACCCAGCAATGTCTGCTCAAGATGATCCAAATGCCGATTCATCAACATCCCGGCCTTGGAGGCATCCCCACATTCAACCGCCTTAACCAACGCCAAATGCTCCCGCCAAGCGCAACAGCTGTGCGCAGAACCCTCACACCGCGCAATCGCCAACGAAGTAAGCGGTACCAGACTGCCCAAAAAATGCGCCAACGGCACATTCCCCGCCATCCTCGCCAACGTCAGATGAAACTCCCCCGACAAGCGAATCGCCGCCCCGCGCCGATGCTGCTCAACCGCCAGCCGCTCACGCTCGATCAACCCACGCAAGCGTTTCAAACCCTCAGCCTGCGGACGCTGACACGCCAACTTCACCAACGTGTTCTCGGCCAATCGCCGCGCATGCAAGGTCTGCCGCGTTTGCTCGCGATCCGGCGCCGCCACACGCGGACGATGATTGGCGCGCAGCACAACAACTTGTTCATGGCTCAGTTGCGTCAGCACCCGCCGCACGTCCGCGCGAGTCACGCCGAACATGTCTTTCAAACTGTCTTCGGTGAAACGGCTGTCCGCATCAAGGCGCTGTTCCAGAATCGCATCGAACAGTCGCGGGTAAAGATCCTCCGCCGGCGCGCGCAAGCGAGAGAAGGGCAGGGGCGTCGTGCTCTCGCGAGTGTGCGACGCTGAAGCGAAACTGTTCATGGCCTGTCTCCTGTAGGAATCAGCGACTCAGGTTGTCATCCGGAATATTCAGCTCAATGCCCATGCGCTGACCTTCTTGCAGAATGTGCCGACGCATTTCCGCGCTGGCCTGCGCGCTGTTCTTGCTGCGGATCGCGCGTACCACGGCTTCGTTTTCTTCGAGGCGTTCGGCCAGATGTTCCGGGGAGTTGCGCAACACTTCGGCGCTTTGCTTGAGGGCATTGCTGGTTTGCTGCACCACGCTTTGGAATATCGGGTTTGACGTCAGGGTGAACAGCTCTTCGTGGAAGGCGATGTAAGCGCTGACGCCGGCTTCACTGTCGCCGGCCTCAAGGGCTTCGCGCATGTCCATCAAAGTCAGGCGCAATTGGCCGACTTCCTTGCTGCTGATCGACTGCGCCACCAGACCGACTATGAATGGCTCAAGGGTGTAGCGCAGTTGCAGCACATCTTCGAGGCTCGCCCCGGCGACCGCGCTGTCGTGGCTTTGGCTGTCGCTGAGTTGTGTATCGAGGACGACCACGCCTTTGCCCGGCATCGAACGGACGAGGCCGAGGGTTTCCAGAACGATCACCGCTTCACGCAGGCTCGGGCGGCTGATGCCCAGTTGCTCGGCGAGTTCGCGCTGGCCCGGCAGCATGTCGCCCGAGCGCCATTGGCCGCGGGCGAGGGCGGCTCGGAGTTTTTCGACGACTGAGTTGACTACGGTTGATGTGGTTATCACTTTTTTGCTCCGTGAACCTTCGTGCAAGCCGCAGGCAAGATCAAAAGATCGCAGCCTGCGGCAGCTCCTACAGGTCAGAATTCCTGTTGGTGGGCGGGTGCCGCTGTTTTTCTCGGCTGAAAGTTATAGCCCTGTTCGCCGTTGAGCACCTTGTTTGCCCGCTGCACGTCGATGTCTTTTTCCCAACGGGCGATCGCAACCGTGGCGACGCAGTTGCCGATCAGGTTGGTCAGCGCGCGGCCGATGCCCATGAACCAGTCCACGGCCAACACCAATACCAGGCCGACCACCGGGATCGCCGGAATCGCGGTCAGTGTTGCCGCCAGAATCACCAGTGCCGAACCGGGAATGCCGTGGGCGCCTTTCGAGGTGATCAGCGACACCAGCAGAATCGTCAGCAAATCGGTCATCGCTAGCGGCGTACCGGTGGCGTTGGCGATGAACACAATGGCCAGCGTCAGGTAGATCGAAAAACCATCGAGGTTGAATGAGTAGCCGGTTGGAATCACCAGCCCTACCGTCGAGCTGCCGATGCCGAGGTGTTCGAGTTTGCGCATGATCTGCGGCAACACCGCGTCAGACGAAGCGGTGCCCATGACGATCAGCAATTCTTCACGCAGGTATTTGAGCAGCGGCCACATGCGCAGGCCGGACAAGCGCATGACAGTGCCAAGGATCAGCGCGACGAAAGCCATGCAGGTCAGGTAAAACAAACCGACCAGGCTGCCCAGATGCTGCAGCGAATCGAGGCCATATTTGCTGGTGGTGAAGGCGATGGCGCCAAACACGCCGATCGGCGCCAGACGCACGATCATGCCCATGATGCGGAAGATCACATGGCTCAGTTCGTTGATCAGCCGCGAGATCCCGGATGCCGCTTCGCCGACCAGATTCAACGCGCTGCCGAACAGCACCGAGAACAGCAGCACCTGCAGAATGTTGTTGTCGGCGAAGGCGCCGATCACCGAGGTCGGGATCAGATCCATCAGGAACTGCGTGGTGGTGTGCATGTGCTGGCCGCGCTGGGCGATGTCGCCCATGTCGGCAGCGGACAACTGCTCCAAGTGGATATTCGCGCCGCTGCCGATGCCGGTGCTGAAGGCGAAGACCAGACCGATCACCAAGGCGATGGTGGTGAGGATTTCAAAGTAGATGACCGATTTGAGGCCGATGCGCCCGACCTTCTTCAGATCGCCCGCGCCGCTGATGCCGCTGACCACTACGCAGAACACGATCAGGCCGATGAGCATCTTGATCAGTTTGATGAAACCGTCGCCGAGCGGTTTGAGCTGGGCCGAATATTCAGGAAGGGTCAGCCCGCAGACGATGCCGAGCACCAGTCCGAGAACCACTTGGAGGAAGATTGAACGCGAGCACCATCTGAGCATGGGAGGAATCCTGGTCGGTGTCCTGGCTGCCGTGCGCTTGAACGCATCAGATTCAGGACTTAATTATTGTGGTCTTACCGGTATGTCCAGTGCAGGCGCAGTCTACGCTGGGGTTTTTCTTGAATACAAGGGGGAAGCGCGAAATTGGCATGACCGGTCTGACCGGTGGTTAAGATCAAAAGATCGCAGCCTTCGGCAGCTCCTACATTTGGAATGCGTTCACCTGTAGGAGCTGCCGAAGGCTGCGATCTTTTGATCTTTTTGCAGGCGAAAAAAAACCGGCCAATCACACTTGGCCGGTTTTTCATGCTGCGGATTTAACGTCGCAATTAAGCGCCGTATACCGGCAGTTTCTTGCAGATGGCTTTGACTTTCTCACGAACGGCGTCGATCACCGCTTCGTTGTTCAGGTCAGCCAGGATGTCGCAGATCCAGCCGGCCAGCTCTTTGCACTCGGCTTGCTTGAAGCCGCGAGTGGTCACAGCCGGGGTACCGAAGCGCAGGCCGGAAGTAACGAACGGCGAGCGTGGATCGTTTGGCACGGAGTTCTTGTTCACGGTGATGAAGGCTTTGCCCAGAGCGGCGTCAGCATCTTTACCGGAGATGTCCTGCTTGATCAGCGACAGCAGGAACAGGTGGTTCTTGGTACCGCCCGAAACCACGTCGAAACCGCGCTCGATGAACACTTCGGCCATGGCCTGGGCGTTCTTCACCACTTGTTCCTGGTAAGTCTTGAACTCAGGCTGCAGCGCTTCCTTGAAGCAGATCGCTTTAGCGGCGATCACGTGTTCCAGCGGGCCACCCTGGGCGCCCGGGAATACCGCGGAGTTCAGCTTCTTCTCGATGTCGGCGTTGGCGCGCGCCAGGATCAGGCCGCCACGTGGGCCGCGCAGGGTTTTGTGCGTGGTGGTGGTCACGACGTCAGCGAAAGGCACCGGGTTCGGGTAGACGCCCGCGGCGACCAGACCGGCCACGTGAGCCATGTCGACGAACAGGTAAGCGCCGACTTTGTCAGCGATGGCGCGGAAGCGTGGGAAATCCAGAATCTGCGAGTAGGCAGAGAAACCGGCCACGATCATTTTTGGCTTGTGCTCAACCGCCAGACGCTCGACTTCGTCGTAGTCAATCAGGCCGTTGGCGTCGATGCCGTATTGAACCGCGTTGTACAGCTTGCCGGAGGAGGACACGCTGGCGCCGTGGGTCAGGTGACCGCCGTGGGCCAGGCTCATGCCCAGAATGGTGTCGCCACCTTGCAGCAGAGCCAGGTAAACAGCCGCGTTGGCTTGCGAACCGGCGTGCGGTTGAACGTTGGCGTAATCGGCGCCGAACAGCTCTTTGGCGCGGTCGATGGCCAGTTGCTCAACGATGTCGACGTACTCGCAACCACCGTAGTAACGCTTGCCTGGGTAGCCTTCAGCGTACTTGTTGGTCAGCACCGAGCCTTGAGCTTCCATCACCGCTGGGCTGGTGTAGTTTTCCGAAGCGATCAGCTCGATGTGTTCTTCCTGGCGCTGAGCTTCTTGCTCCATGGCGGCAAAAAGGTCGGCGTCGTACTTGGCAATAGTCAAATCACGGCTGAACATGGCGGTCCTCAAGGATCGGGGGGCAGAAAAGGGAGGCATTCTAACCCAACGGGTTTTAGATGGCATATGAAACGGCATCATGTCGCAGACAAGTGGCGTTCATGACAGATGTGCGGTGCTTTTTCCGATCCTTTCGCGAGCAAACCCGACTTCATAATTGAACGCGGGGTCAACTATTGGGCCGGGCTCGCTCGCGGAAGGCTTTATCGCCGCTGCGATGATCGCACGGTCTGATTTAATGCCTTAGTTGCAACTAATCAGGGCGTAGTTAAACTTCATCAGGGTATTCGACATGACCCGCGTTACGCTCAATTATGTTGACGGTGAACCGGGCCGTGGGTTTGTTGTTTTCGGACTTGAAGTAAATTTTTTTCTCCCGCTCGCCGTTTGCGTATCGCCCCCCTCCATACTTGATATCCAGCGTCAGCGGGCGCTGGCCTTTGACAGCGATGGATGAAGTAATCGAGTCACTGTGCATGTCTTCCAGCGACATACCGCCGATATCGAAGCGTGTTTCGTGAGCGTCGGAAGGTGGGCTGATGGCCAACTCTCCGTGAGGGTTGAGATTTACCAGCTGTATGACGCCGGGCCGGCCACGGACGTACAGGATGTAGGCTTCGTGCTCATACCGGAAATAGAAGCGGGTCGGATCCTTATCTGGATTGATGACCAACAGTTTGTAGCCTCCACGTCCGGCGCTGAAGACCCGCTCAGTACAAACAGGGGCTCCTTCGCAACTGAGTGTTCCAACAAATGATTTCTGGCGATCCGTGCTCATTTTGCAGTCCTGTTAAAGTTTGAGAATGCTATGACGTGTAGTCATGTCAATAACTTAACATGGACGTTTATATTGCAAAGGCGTTAACTGTTTCTACTTGTGGGTTGAGCATTGAAGTGAATGAAAAAGCAGCGCGGATGCGAAGTTTTTAATGTGTAAGTTATGTTTGCTGTGTATCAATCTTAATCAAACATGAACAACGCATCATTGCTGAACTGCGCCTCAAACCGGCTCGCCGGCATCGGCCGCCCGAATAGATAGCCCTGAACTTCGTCGCAACCATGTTCGCGCAGGAAATCCAGTTGCTCATGGGTTTCCACACCCTCAGCAATCACCGCCAGATTCAGGCTGTGCGCCATAGCAATGATCGCCCTGGCAATCTGCGCGTCCTGCTCACCGGATGGCAAACCGTCGACAAACGTGCGGTCGATCTTCAGCACATCGATCGGGAACTGCTTGAGGTAGTTCAGCGATGAATAACCGGTGCCGAAGTCATCGACCGCGATGCTCAGGCCGAGGTTTTTCAGCCCGGCAAGAATCTGCATCGCCTCGCTGACTTCGCGCATCAGAATACTTTCGGTCAGCTCCAGTTCCAGACACGCCGGCGGCAGGCCGGTTTCGCGCAGGATCGTCGCGATCCGCGTGCCGAGTTGGCCGTCGGAGAACTGCCGCGCCGAAATGTTTACCGACACCTTTGGCACGCGCACACGGTTCTGGTGCCAGGTTTTCAGTTGGCGACACGCCTCGCTGATCACCCAGTCGCCAACGTCGACCACCAGACCAAGCTCTTCCAGCACCGGAATGAAATCCCCCGGCGGCACCAGTCCACGACGCGGGTGACGCCAGCGCAGCAGGGCTTCAGCGCCTGTCAGGCGTTTGCCGTCGCCGCTGAATTGCGGCTGGTAATACAGGACGAATTCGTCTTGTTCCAAGGCGTGGCGCAAATCGCTTTCCAGCTCCAGACGCTCCAGCGCACTGGCGTTCATGTCGGCCTGATAGAACTGGAAGTTGTTCTTGCCGCGTTCCTTGGCGTGGTACATCGCGGTGTCGGCGTTCTTCATCAACTGGCTGAGTTCGTTGCCATCCTGCGGACTCAGGGCGATGCCGATACTTGCGGTGACAAAAAACTCGCGGCCTTCCAGCACAAACGGTCGCACCAGGCTGGCGAGAATCTGCTCGGCGACATGAATCGCCCGGTTCAGTGCCAGTTCGCGGCTGGAACGATGTTGCAGCAGCAAGGTGAATTCATCGCCGCCCATGCGCGCGACGGTGTCGTCGTTGTCGACGCAGGCCAGCAGGCGCGTGGCCATGTCTTTCAACATGCGGTCACCGGCGGCGTGACCGAGGGAGTCGTTGATCGGTTTGAAACGGTCGAGGTCGAGGAACATCAGCACCACCCACGACTTCTGTCGTTCGGCCGATTGCAGCGCCGTGTGCAAGCGATCCTGGAACAGCGTGCGGTTCGGCAAGTGGGTCAGGGCGTCGTAATAAGCGAGGCGGTGGATGCGCTGTTCGCTGGCCTTGCGCTCGCTGATGTCGCTGAAGAAACACACGTAACTGGCCAGATCGCCTTCGTCGTCGAGCACCGCGGTGATGCCGACCCACGCCGGATAATGCTCGCCGTTACGGCGTTTCATCCAGACTTCGCCTTCCCAGGTGCTGTGTTGATGCAACTGCTTGAGCACGTAACGCAGATGCGCGTCCTGCTGTTCGTCGACCGTGAGCATGTTCGGCAACTGGTCGAGCACTTCGCTGACCGCGTAACCGCTGACGCGACTGAATGCTTCGTTGGCCTGAACGATGTAACCGGCCGGGTCGGTGATCAGGATCGCCGAGGTCGAGTGTTCGAATACGGTGGCAGCCATGCGCAGATCTTTTTCGGCGCGGCGCTGCTGGCTGATGTCGCGACCGACCCCGAGCACGCCTTCAAAACCGCCATGCTCATCCCACACCAAGACCAGACGCAGTTCGATTGGAATCTTGCGGCCATCGGCGCGCAGACAGTCGAACAGGAACAACTGCGTCTGCACCTGACTGCGCAACAGCGCCAGTTGCTCGGGTTTATTCAGCGACTTGCTGACCCGATCCATCAGCGTGTAGATGCCGCTCAATTGCTGCGGGTTGGCAATGATCGATTGCCAGCCATTCTGGAAAATCCACTCGGCATCAAAGCCCAGCACAGCCTGCACCGACGGGCTGACGTAGTTCAGCGAGAGCTTGCTGTCGGTGGAGAAAATCACGTCGCTGATGCTTTCGGCGAGCATGCGATAACGCTGCTCACTGTCGCGCAGGGACTCGCTGGCCTCAATCTGCTCGGTGATGTCCTTGGCCACGCCGATGATCCGCGTGACCTGATCGTGTTTGTCGCGCGCCAGTGCCTGTTCGCGAATATCAAAGCGCCGCCAGTTGCCGTCGCGATGGCGGAAGCGCAGTTGGCATTGCAGCAATTGGCTGTAACCGGCATGGCGCTGGGATTGGCGCGAGCGGTGGTAATAATCGGCGTCTTCCGGGTGCAGAAGGATTTCCCAGAAATACTCGCCCATCTGATGCAGCTCGGTGCGGTTGTAGCCGAGGGTCTGCCCGAGGTGGTGGTTACTGAAAATCATCCGCTGGCTGATCACGTCCTGCACGTACAGATGATCCGGCACGGTGCGCACCACGTCCGACCAGAACCCTTCGCGCTCCAGCAACGACAGCTCGACCAGTTTGCGGCTGGTGATGTCGTTGATGCTGAGGATCACCGCCGTGTAATCGTGCTGCTCGGTCGGCAGGCGCAAAACCATCCACAGGTGTTGATCGCGGCCATTGATGTCCGCCAGTTCGATTTCCAGTTCCAGCTGCTTTTGCTGTTGCAGCACGGCGTCGAGGATTTGATTGCCGATCGCGCACTGACGGTGCGGATGACCGTCGATCAACAGTTGCCACGCTTGTTCGCAGGAATTGACGTTGAGCAGTTGCAACGCGACCTGGTTGACCTCGGTGACACGCAACTCTTGCAGCAATTGCTGGCGTTGCGCCGGTTGGTCGAGCCAGGCCTTGAGCTGGTCGCTGGTCTGGATCTGCGCTTTCTCGAAAACCTGTTTCAGGCCAGAGAGATCGAGCACACACAACGCAACGCCGGTGCCTTCGAAAATATCCTGATAGCGCCGGCGACCTTCATGCAACTGGCGCTGACGGCGGCGCATGTTCAACAGCGCGATCACCGGCAGCAGCGAGAAAGCCAGACCGAGCAGGCATTTGCCGATAAACGCCGGGAGCAATTCTTCGAGCACGCGCTGACGGTCGAACAAACCGCGCAACTGCCAGTCGCTGCTGCTCAGCGGCACAGTCAGCACAGTGTCGGCCAGATCGTCAGGGGAAAGCACGCTGGGCTTGGCCGAGGGCAGCGCTTTATCGCGACTGACGATCTGATGGTTGATGCGGTTTTCCACCAGCCACAAAGGGCGCAGGCCGGTTTCGCCCTGTTTGGTCAGCGAATCGAAAAACGTCGGCGTCAGGCGCAAGGCCCAATAACCGCGCGAACTGCCGCTGGCCTGATGCAGCAACAGATGCACCACCGAGCCGTCATCGGCGTTACTGAAGTAGTGCGCTTGAGCACGACTGCGCCGAACCAGTTCGGTGAGGTAATCGGCGTCGTGACTGTCGGCGGCGCTGTCGCTGAGGATTCGCCCGGAAGGACTGAGCAACGCCATGCTGCGCAGATCCGGCAGCGATTGCTGAAGTTTGCGCAGCAGCGCCTGCTGTTCGTCGGCGGTTTGCGGTTGCTCGACGATCGGTAGCAGGTTGAGAGCGATCTGCGCGTTCAGCGCCATGTTCAGGCTGACTTGTGAAGCGAGGTCGGCGGTGTAATCGATGGTGTACTGGCGCTGGTTTTTCTGGGTCTCGCGCAGTTGATCGAGCAGTTGCCAGAACAGCAACGCCAGCAGCAACAGCACCAAAGTCGCCAGCGCACCCTTTAATGTCCCGCGCAGGGGTGAGCCGGGCGCCGGAGGGGTGCTGCTCACAGAGGCTGGCGGAGTGACATTGGACAAGCTGTAATCCTGCGGTCTGGCTGGACTGGCGCGACGTGCACTATAAGCCGGACGCCCAAAGGGCGGCTAGCATGCCTTGAGTTGTGGCGAAGTGCCAGCCCCGCTCGGCTGGACTGCCACCGGTCATTAAGGTAGCTTTGCCGGTTACGCGGGAGCGTTCCAGCTCCTAGACTCAGACTTTTTCAGCGCGCACGCATTGATAACCATCAAGTGAACGACGCGCATGGTCTGGCCGGGCATCGCCCGCGCTGCAATCATTCATCTGTCACTGACCCAAGGTTCTCCATGGCTCAATACGTCTTCACCATGCATCGGCTGGGCAAAGTTGTTCCGCCGAAGCGGGAAATCCTCAAAAACATTTCGCTGTCCTTCTTCCCCGGCGCCAAGATCGGCGTGCTCGGCCTCAACGGTTCGGGTAAGTCCACGCTGCTGAAAATCATGGCTGGCGTCGACACCGAGTTCGAAGGCGAAGCGCGCCCGATGCCGGAACTGAACATCGGTTATCTGCCGCAAGAGCCGCAACTTGACCCCACCAAGACCGTGCGTGAAGTGGTCGAGGAAGCGGTCAGCGTGATCAAGAACGCCCAGGCCCGCCTGGACGAGGTCTACGCGGCTTACGCTGAAGAAGATGCCGACTTCGACAAACTGGCAGCTGAACAGGCCAAGCTCGAAGCGATCCTGCAAGCCAGCGACGGTCACAACCTTGATCGCCAACTGGAAGTCGCTGCCGACGCACTGCGTCTGCCGGCGTGGGACGCCAAGGTCGAATTCCTCTCCGGTGGTGAAAAACGTCGTGTGGCCCTGTGCCGCTTGCTGCTGTCCGCTCCGGACATGCTCCTGCTCGACGAACCAACCAACCACTTGGATGCCGATTCCGTGGCGTGGCTGGAGCATTTCCTGCACGACTTCCCGGGCACTGTGGTAGCGATCACGCACGACCGTTACTTCCTCGACAACGTCGCTGGCTGGATTCTGGAACTCGACCGCGGCGCGGGCATTCCGTACGAAGGCAACTACTCGGGTTGGCTCGAAGCCAAGTCCGATCGACTGGCCGCTGAATCCAAGCAGCAGTCGGCGCACGAAAAAGCCATGAAGGAAGAACTGGAGTGGGTGCGCAAAGGCGCGAAAGCCCGCCAGTCGAAATCCAAGGCACGTCTGCAACGCTTCGAAGAAATGCAATCGCAGGAATTCCAGAAGCGCAGCGAAACCAACGAGATCTACATCCCGGCCGGCCCGCGTCTGGGTGACAAGGTCATCGAATTCAAGAACGTCACCAAGGGCTACGGCGATCGCGTGTTGATCGACAACCTGTCGTTCTCGATGCCGAAGGGCGCCATCGTCGGCGTGATCGGCGGTAACGGTGCCGGTAAATCGACCCTGTTCCGCATGCTGATGGGCAAGGAACAACCGGATTCGGGCAGCATCGAAGTCGGCGAAACCGTGCAACTGGCTTGCGTCGATCAGAGCCGCGACGACCTCGACGGCAGCAAGACTGTGTTCCAGCAGATTTCCGACGGTTCCGACCAGATCCGCATCGGCAACTACGAGATCCCGTCGCGCACCTACGTCGGTCGCTTCAACTTCAAGGGCGGCGATCAGCAGAAGTTCGTCAAGGATCTGTCCGGTGGTGAGCGCGGTCGTCTGCACCTCGCGCTGACCCTGAAGGAGGGCGGTAACGTCCTGCTGCTCGACGAACCGTCCAACGACCTCGACGTTGAAACCCTGCGTTCCCTGGAAGAAGCCCTG
Organism: Pseudomonas sp. NPDC087804; assembly: GCF_044742965.1. NCBI lineage: Bacteria > Pseudomonadati > Pseudomonadota > Gammaproteobacteria > Pseudomonadales > Pseudomonadaceae > Pseudomonas > Pseudomonas sp. NPDC087804. The sequence continues at coordinate 94,122 of NZ_JBIUVN010000015.1, forward strand.
CTGGACTTCCCGGGCGCTGCAATTGTGATCTCTCACGATCGGTGGTTCCTTGACCGCGTGGCGACACACATCCTCGCGTACGAAGACGACTCGCAAGCGATCTTCTTCGAAGGTAACTACACCGAGTACGAAGCGGATCGCAAGAAACGCCTTGGCGAAGCAGCTGCCCAGCCACATCGGGTACGTCACAAGAAACTGGCCTGATTCGGGTTGGTTGCATAAAAGCGGAGCCTTCGGGCTCCGTTTTTTTTGCCCGGGTTTTTTCAGATGGACAGTGGTGACCCCTTCGCGAGCAGGCTCGCTCCCACATTTGAAATGCATTCCCCTGTGGGAGCGAGCCTGCTCGCGAAAGCGGAATAACTGTTGGTGCAAATCTTGGATTGGAACTCACCAATCAGGTGCACAACAGGTCAAAAAATCCCCCTGATTTATATCCTGTGCACCATTTAATTTCATATCCGCGACATTTTGCTCTATTCCTGTGCGCAATTCGTTTGTTACAGTCCGGCCCAATCTCTTCCAACGATAATAAATTTGCCGAGACTTTCCCCATGATCGAATCCGTCGAATCCTTCCTCGCCCGCCTGAAAAAACGCGACCCTGATCAGCCCGAATTCCACCAGGCCGTCGAAGAAGTACTGCGCAGCCTGTGGCCGTTTCTCGAAGCCAATCCGCACTACCTGACTTCGGGGATTCTCGAGCGCATCTGCGAGCCGGAGCGTGCCGTGGTGTTCCGCGTGTCGTGGGTCGACGATCAAGGCAAAGTGCAGGTCAATCGCGGTTTCCGCATCCAGATGAACAGCGCCATCGGCCCGTACAAGGGCGGTTTGCGTTTCCATCCGTCGGTGAACATGGGCGTGCTGAAATTCCTCGCCTTCGAACAGACCTTCAAAAACTCGCTGACCTCGTTGCCCATGGGCGGCGGCAAGGGCGGTGCGGATTTCGATCCGAAGGGCAAGAGCGACGCCGAAGTCATGCGTTTCTGCCAGGCGTTCATGAGCGAGTTGTATCGTCACATCGGCGCCGACGTTGACGTGCCGGCCGGTGACATCGGTGTCGGGGCGCGCGAGATCGGTTTCCTCTTCGGCCAGTACAAACGGCTGAGCAACCAGTTCACCAGCGTGCTGACCGGCAAAGGCATGACCTACGGCGGCAGCCTGATTCGTCCGGAAGCCACCGGTTTCGGTTGTGTGTACTTCGCGGAAGAAATGCTCAAACGTCGCGAGCAAACCGTGGAAGGCAAACGCGTGGCGATCTCCGGTTCCGGCAACGTCGCGCAATACGCCGCGCGCAAAGTGATGGATCTGGGCGGCAAGGTGATTTCGCTGTCCGACTCCGAAGGCACGCTGTATTGCGAGGCGGGCCTGAGCGAAGAACAGTGGTCGGCGCTGCTGCAGCTGAAAAACGTCAAACGCGGGCGCATCAGTGAATTGGCGACAGAGTTCGGTCTGGAATTCCGCGCCGGTCAGTTGCCATGGTCGCTGCCATGCGATATCGCATTGCCGTGCGCCACGCAGAACGAACTCGACGCCGAAGCCGCGCGCACGCTGCTGCGCAATGGCTGCGTATGCGTCGCTGAGGGCGCGAACATGCCGACCACGCTGGAGGCTGTGGATATCTTTATCGAGGCCGGCATTCTCTTCGCGCCGGGCAAGGCGTCCAATGCCGGCGGTGTCGCGGTGAGTGGTCTGGAGATGTCGCAGAACGCCATGCGTCTGCTGTGGACGGCGGGTGAGGTGGACAGCAAGCTGCACAACATCATGCAATCGATCCACCACGCCTGCGTGCACTACGGCGAAGAGAACGGCCGGATCAACTACGTCAAAGGCGCGAACATCGCCGGTTTCGTCAAAGTCGCCGACGCGATGCTGGCGCAGGGCGTGGTTTAAGCCGGTTCGATGCGGATCACTTCGATCACTTGATCGCCGGCGGGGCGCTGCCACAGCACCTCGTCGTTCAGCCGGGCACCGAGCAGCGCCCGGCCCAGCGGTGAACCCCAATTGATCAGGCCCTTCGCGGCATCGGCCTGATCTTCACCGACCAATTGCACGCGGCGTTCTGTGTCGTGCTCATCCGCGTAGGTGACCCAACTGCCGATCTGCACTTTGTCTCTGGACGTTGCGGCGACGGCGACTTGGGCGCTGCTCAAGCGCTGATTGAAATAACGCAAATCCCTTTCCAGGTCGGCCAGCCGTTGTTTGTCGGCCTGCTCACCTTTGGCCGATTGCTCGGCGTGCTGGGTTTGCAGTTCGGCGACTCTCGCCTGCAACTGCGCCAAGCCTTGTGACGTGACGTAATTGGGCTGCTCGCTGACCTGCCGTTCAACCGGTTGATCGGCTTGTGCGGCGGCGTTGTCTTCGTTGACGAAAGCACGGCTCATGGTTTCCTCCTCGTATGAGGTTTGGGCCATGCTCGCAGGCATTTGGTTTCACTGGATGTCTGGGAGCGACCTAGGGCGAGCGATAGGCTCGCGCGGCGTCCTGATCTTTTTGCTGCTGCCAGGCGCGCTCGCGTTCGTCCCAATGCTCGTTGCGGTACTCGTCGCGATCCTTGTTTTCGAGCATCGCCTGACATTGGCGGAAGCCGTCCGTCCAGCCCTCGGCGTATTGCTTGTCTTTGAGATAGCGCGGGACGTTTTTGCGGAATTCGCCGCTGATCGAACCGGCAGCCTGGCGACCACTGACGCAACCGTCATCGAAACCGTCGGCAAAGGCTGGTGGGTAGCCTTTGGCGATCAAATCATCGTGGGTGGTCTGGCAACCGCTCACTAACAGCAAAACCCCCAGCAAACCCGCACACCGCCACATCGCACTCTCCTGAGTCGGTTGTCCGGCTTATAAGGAGAGTCTAGAAGCAGATTCATGAGACGGCCGTCGAAGCCCTGTGAAAAATCCATTAACAGCACATTTCCCTTGTAGGAGTGAGCCTGCTCGCGATAGCGGTGTATCAGTCACCACAACCTGACTGATGAATTGCTATCGCGAGCAGGCTCACTCCTACAGGAGGGATGTGTTCGGGATCAGTAGTGATACCACTTCACTTCGAGCATGACTTCCGTTTCCGGCGTGGCGATGTGGCTGAACTCGCGCTGCGCACTCAAGCGCAAACCCAGATTGCGCGACAGTTCCCACTGCTGATTCAGACTCAAACTGCGCCGCACTTCGCCATTGGTGAAGTAATCACCCTTGGCCTCCAGGCTCATATTTCCCAGAGGATTGCGCCACAACACACCAGTATTGAAACCGCCTGCGGGAGAAACGAACTCAGCAAAGTCATTGTTGTGCTCAACCCGCACGGTGCCCAGCGCAAATCCCAGCACATCGTCACCCAGCGCCCACGTGCCGCCACCGCCACCATTCACATGACTGACCAGCGTCTCGTCATCATGCTTGCCCGGCACGCGCTCAAGACCACCGGTGACTTGCCACGACAATGGCTGCAACAACTCATTGCGCGGTGTCAGCGAGCGAATCGTCGCCAGATCCAGTTGCTGGAACTGCCAGTGATTGCCTTCGTACTGACGCAGCTTCATCTGCAGGATTTCAATCTGCGCGCCGAGCGGGAAGCTTTCGGCGTTGTCGTTGAGATCGTGATAAGCCATACGCAAACCGTACTCGCCGAACGCACGATCGCCGCGCGTGCCGAGGCCCGCCTGCCAGGTGCGCGATTCGTGGCCGTCTTCCGGCAAGCCCGGTTGCGGAATCTGCAGATCGGGTGCCGGGTTTTTATTGATCGCTCGCAGCAGTTCGAAACTGCGTTGCGCCCGTTGCGGATCACGTTCCTGACCGTTGGCGCGGTAGCGTTCGAGGCGATATGCCGCGTCGATGATCAACGCCTGACGATCGCGGGGCAGGGCTTTGAAGGTCGGCTCTTGCAACACCTGCTGATCGGCGCTGACTTTCAGCACCCAATCCTGTTCTTCACCCGTCAAAGGCTCGGCGCGACTCAGCAACTCGCGCTCACGGGACGGACGATATTCAATACTTTCCACCAGCCCGGCTTCTTTCACCGCTTTCACGGTGTCGGTCGGAATCGCCGTCAGCGGGAATTGTTCGGTCAGGCGCAGACTTGGGCGGGCCACTTGCAGCAGCTCCAGCAAGCGGTACGAGCAGTTTTCATCGAAGAAGAAATAGTCGAACTGGATCTGCTTCAACTCCCACACATGTTCGACCATGCGTGCGGTTTCTTCTTGCGTCAGATTGAGTCGGTATTCCCACAGATCACGGTTTTCCAGGCTGCGGTATTCGGAGAGTTTTTCCTGATACGGCACCAGCGCGAACAGGCCCGGATAACCGCCCATCAAACCTTTCCAGGCGTAGAGAATGCTGTTGTCGGAACCTTCGATGTAGGCGCCGAAGTTGATCGCGTAACTGAGCAGCGAGGTCTTGTCGGCCTGCACGTCAGCTTGGTCGATGCGCAGCAGGGTGTGGCCGAACATCGATGACGGACTGTTCAAATACGCCGCCGGGAAGATCATCACCGCGCTGTGCGGCGAGACGTCCTTCATCCATTTTTTGTACTCGGCGCAATCAGGTGCCGGCAGATCTTTCAGATTGAGTTGCGCTTTCAACCAGCGCGTGCGCGCCGGGTAAACGCACTGCGCGTGCTTTTCACCGAGACTGGCCGGGGCGTACAGCGCTTGCACGGTCGCCGCCAGTTCATGATCGGGATGTTCATTGCCATCGGGCGCGAGAAAGAATTTCTTGTCGCTGACATAGCTGCGCCAGCCGCCGAGTTTGGCGGTTTCATAGTGACCGAGGGAAATCCAGAAGCGGTCGTTGGCCAGTTGCTGCAAACGTTGAGGGTCGACATGGGGCGCGGCGGACAGCGGGGCGCAGACACAGAGCGCCAGCCAGGCAAGGCGTTTGAGCATAAGTGGCAACTTAAGTCGAAAGAAAATAAAACCCGAATCGGGGGTTAACACTCCACCCTTGTGGCGAGGGGATTTATCCCCGTTGGGCAGCGAAGCGGCCCCAAAACCTATATCCCCAATGCACCAGTTATACCGCATGCACAGGTTCACGACTGCTGCGCAGCCGATCGGGGATAAATCCCCTCACCACAGGTTCAGCGTCACGATGGAATCACTGCATAAAAAATAAAACCCGCTCCCCGAAGGAAGCGGGCAGGGGTCGAGCTTAAGCCTGCGTTGCGTACTTGGCCAGACGAGGATCCGATTTCAGTACGGACAGGGTGTTGGTATGCACGTCTTCAGCGGTCACGTCAGCTTTGCTGAAGATCTGCTGGAAGTGCTCGTGAGTCACAGCAGCGAAGTGCGCACGATCTTCCGGCGCCACGCCCAGTACCACGGCATAAGTCGTCAGCGCTTCGCCGTTGCCTTTGGCCATGTCTTCGGACAGCTCGTTCATCATGCCATTCATGGCAAACCAGGATTTGCCGCCGTAGGTCAGCGACGCATTGGTCGAGCAACCGTTGGTGCCGGACGTCATACCAAACGTAGCGTTACCGGAAGTGCCGTTAGTGGTGGAAGCGAGGAAGTGAGCAGGGGTGCCACGCTGACCTTCGAACAGCATGTTGCCCCAACCGCAATCCGGGCCGCCTGGAGCTTGCGCCATTGCGTTGATGGATACAGCGGTGAAGAGAGTACCGAGAAGAATCCGTTTCATAGCTTTGTTCTCTTTGTGTGCATACCAATGGACAGGGTTCTGGCCCCCAAGCGCTGTACAAGACAGACCCAAACGAAGCCAGTGGGCCGGTATTAGTTCCAGCCGCGCAGTTTGGAGTTTAGGCACGTTCCTGCGGTTCCGTGATTTTTTACAAAAGATTCGGTAATAACCCCGGTTTCAGGGGAGCCGGTGCGCAGAGATCCGGTTGTCTATGCTTTGTCACATGGCGCGCCTTGCCAGTGGGGCACGGGCAGCGCCAGAATGCGGCTATCTGCCCCGCCTGATTGTTAAGGAAGCCCGATGCCTGATCCTGTTGCTGCCAGCTTGCGTCTTGCGCCCGAAGCGCTG
>NZ_JBIUVN010000015.1:100106-109158 GCF_044742965.1 Pseudomonas sp. NPDC087804
CCAACGCCTTATCAGCTTCACTACCACCAATGATCTGGAGCCCTTTCGCGGTGTGCTCGGCCAGGAACGCGCGGTCGAAGCCTTGCAGTTCGGTGTGGCCATGCCACGCCCCGGTTACAACGTGTTTGTCATGGGCGAGCCCGGCACCGGCCGTTTCTCGTTCGTCAAACGCTACCTGAAGGCCGAAGGCAAACGCCTGCAGACCCCGGCGGACTGGGTCTATGTGAACAATTTCGATGAGCCGCGCGAACCCCGCGCACTGGAGTTGCCATCCGGCACCGCCGCTTCGTTCATCGGTGACATCAACGGTTTGATCGATAACCTGCTGGCGACGTTTCCAGCAGTCTTCGAGCACCCGTCCTACCAGCAAAAGAAAAGCGCCATCGACCGCGCCTTCAACCAGCGCTACGACAAAGCTCTCGACATTATCGAGCGGCTGGCCCTGGAAAAAGACGTCGCCCTTTATCGCGACAGCAGCAACATCGCCTTCACGCCGATGCTCGACGGCAAGGCGCTGGACGAAGCCGAATTCGCGCAGTTGCCGGAAGCCGACCGCGAGCGTTTTCACGATGATATTTCCGGCCTCGAAGAACGTCTGAACGAAGAACTCGCCAGCCTGCCGCAATGGAAGCGCGAGTCGAACAATCAACTGCGTTCGCTCAACGAAGAAACCATCACGTTGGCGCTGCAGCCGTTGCTGTCGCCGCTGTCGGAGAAGTACGCCGAGAACGCGGCGGTCTGCGGTTACCTGCAAGCGATGCAGGTGTACCTGCTGAAAACCGTGGTCGAGCAACTGGTCGACGACAGCAAGACTGACGCCGTGGCGCGCAAGCTGCTTGAAGAGCAATACGCGCCGAGTCTGGTCGTCGGTCATCCAGTCAGCGGTGGTGCGCCGGTGGTATTCGAGCCGCACCCGACGTATGAAAACCTCTTCGGTCGTATCGAATACACCACCGATCAGGGCGCGCTCTACACCACGTATCGTCAGTTGCGTCCGGGCGCTCTGCACCGCGCCAACGGCGGCTTCCTGATCCTTGAAGCGGAAAAAATGCTCAGCGAGCCATTCGTGTGGGATGCGCTGAAACGCGCCCTGCAATCGCGCAAACTGAAAATGGAATCGCCGCTGGGCGAGATGGGCCGTTTCGCCACGGTCACGCTCAACCCGCAGCACATTCCGTTGCAGGTCAAAGTCATCATCATCGGTGCGCGGTCGCTGTACTACACGCTGCAAGACCTCGATCCGGACTTCCAGGAGATGTTCCGCGTTCTGGTCGACTTCGACGAAGACATCCCGATGGTCGACGAGAGCCTGGAGCAATTCGCCCAGCTGTTGAAAACCCGCACCTCGGAAGAAGGCATGGCGCCGCTGACCGCCGACGCGGTGGCGCGTCTGGCGACTTACAGCGCACGGTTGGCCGAGCACCAAGGGCGTTTGTCGGCGCGTATCGGCGACCTGTTCCAACTGGTCAGCGAAGCGGATTTCATCCGCCATCTGGCTGGCGATGAAATGACCGATGCCGGCCACATCGAGCGTGCGCTGAAAGCCAAAGCCACGCGCACTGGTCGCGTGTCGGCGCGGATTCTCGACGACATGCTCGCCGGGATCATCCTCATCGACACCGATGGCGCGGCAGTCGGCAAGTGCAACGGTCTGACCGTGCTCGAAGTCGGCGACTCGGCGTTCGGTGTGCCAGCGCGGATTTCCGCCACGGTGTACCCGGGCGGCAGTGGCATCGTCGACATCGAGCGCGAGGTTAACCTTGGCCAGCCGATCCACTCCAAAGGCGTGATGATCCTCACCGGGTATCTGGGCAGCCGTTACGCGCAGGAATTCCCGCTGGCGATTTCCGCGAGCATCGCGCTGGAGCAATCCTATGGTTACGTCGATGGCGACAGTGCATCGCTGGGCGAGGCGTGCACGCTGATTTCGGCGCTGTCGAAAACCCCGCTCAAGCAGTGCTTCGCGATCACCGGCTCGATCAACCAGTTCGGTGAAGTGCAGGCGGTCGGTGGGGTCAACGAGAAGATCGAAGGCTTCTTCCGTCTCTGCGAAGCACGCGGGCTGACGGGCGAGCAGGGCGCGATCATTCCGCAGGCCAACGTGGCCACGCTGATGCTTGATGAGAAGGTATTGGCGGCGGTGCGTGCCGGGCAGTTCCACGTTTACGCGGTGCGTCAGGCTGATGAGGCGTTGAGCCTGCTGGTCGGCGAACCAGCCGGTGAGCCGAACGCCGACGGCGAATTTCCGGAAGGCAGCATCAATGCACGGGTGGTCGAGCGCTTGCGCGACATCGCTGAAATGATCAGCGAAGAAGACCTCAAGGAAGCGGAAAAGGAACTGGCCCAAGAGGCGTTAGCCGAAGCAAAACCGGCTTAAGGTCAAACGCGGTCAAAACTGTGGGAGCGAGCCTGCTCGCGAAAGCGGTGTATCAGACGACGAATAAGTTGCCTGAAACTCCGCATTCGCGAGCAGGCTCGCTCCCACATTTGTTTTGTGTAATGACATCAAAATTCGCCACTACTCTGACGTCAAACTTCACACAATGACCATTCGGCGCCTGCTGGTTCTATCTGGCTTGCGCAGCGGACTTTTCTTCTATTCTCAGCTCAAGGATATCGACAGTATCACTGGATCGAGCCAGTCCTCCCGTGGGGGCTGAATACCGGCTTCACCGAGGGTCGCCGCCATGTCGCGCAACCTCTGCCTCACCCGTCAATGCCTGGGTCTCGTGACCCGCATCGAATGCGCCATCAAGCCGTTGGCCGGCGATAACGGCATGTGGACGCTACTCTTCGCCGCCGGTATGGCCGGCGAACAACCTTCCGCCATCAAAGCCCAGGGGCCGTTTCACGGGCCGATCGCGGCCGAGTCGATTCTCGACACCATCGTTGAGAGCCTGACGCTGCACGGCTACGAACTGGCCGACGATCCGCAAATCTGGAGCCTGCACCTGCAAGCCCAGCTGCGCCAAATCAACGGAGGCCGCAGCCGCGCCCTGTAGGAGCTGCCGCAGGCTGCGATCTTTTGATCCTGTTCCTCAAGGCGCCGCGTCGGACGTCTGCGCCTTGTCGAGTTTGACCTCAAAACCATATTGCACGGTGGCGAGGTCGGTGCGCTGATAGGTTTCCACGTGAGTCGGGCGACCGTAAAAATAATGCACGCCGACTAACGCCGGGCCCTCTGCACTGGCGTCGTGACTGACCGAAAGAATTTCCTTCAAATAATTACCGCTGTCGTCTTTGACGAAGTAGCGATATTCGTTGGCCGGAAACAATTTCAGATCCACCAGCAGCGTGTTGTTCTTGATCTCCAGCCCTTTGGGCAACGATTTTTCGTCGTAGGCCTGCTTGGCCACGGTCGCCAGAAACAACGGCATCGAACCAACGGCAATCGCCGGGGTTTCCGGAAACAGATTCAAATCGTAAGTAATCGTCGCGCGCAACGGATCGACCTGGTACGCCTCGGGCGGCAGTTCGATCGGCTCGTCGAGTTTGCCGTTGTGCTTCTCGGTAAAGAACGTCACCGGGCTTTCGCCGGGGTTGAAATCGTCACCGAGCAATTCATCGTTGAACGTGCGGCGGTGGGAGAACTCGATGCGTGCGGCGCTCGGTTCTTCGACGGATTGATGGATGCGCACACCGGCCTTCAATTGCTCTTCGGTCAGGCTCGCGCCCTTGAGCCAGCTCACCGTCTGATCGTCGTAAACCGTCACCGGCAGATCCAGCGGCTGAATGGCTTTTTCCGTGGTGTGCTGTTTGAAGGCGCGGATCGGCAAGTCCAGCGCTTTACGCGATACGGTCACCGAAGAGAAATCCAGCACACTGACTTCCAGGGTTTCGATCGGGCCGTTGAAGTAGACCTTGTTGTAGCGCTTTGGATGTTTTTCCTCGAACGCCTGTTGCTCGGCGGTGAGCTGTTTGTCCAGCGCATCGCTCCAGGCTTTCTGCTGTTGCAGGTTCGTCAGTTGTTTTTCGTAGAACGCCACTTGCTCCGGGCTCTCGTTGATCGAGCCGGCACGCACCAGGTATTGACCGCTGGCATCGCGGGCCTGAACGATCATCGGATTGAGCTGCGCCTCAGCCACTTCCGGGGCCAATGGCTGACTGTTGCTGAATTCGACTTCGGCGGAATTCTTTTCAAGCTTCAGCAGTTTCACGCTGAGGTTGTCGTTGGTGCGGGTCTGGCCAACGTCTTTCTGCGTCAGGTCGAAGCTGTACAGGCGACGCGGCGCGATGACTTCGAGCTTGCCTTGCAGGCTGACCGGTTGCGGCAGGCTCTTCTTGTCGACGTTCAGACCGTCGATGAACGGGTAGGTCACGGTCAGGTCATCGGGGTTGGTGACGTTGGAGCTGGAAGGGCTGAGCTGAATGCCGGGATCGGTTTCCGACCATTCCGGCTGGTAGCCAATGACGCGTTTATTACTCAGCGTGACCGACTGCCACTCCACACCATGAGGAAAGAGGAAGCCGCCGGGAATATTGAGGTTGAAAGGGAACACCGGTTGCAGGTCGGTGAGGTAGTCGGAGCTTGAATCCTTGTGCAACACAAACAGACCGTTGATAAAGGTATCGACCAATGCCTGCGGGCTTGGATAATGCTTGAGCACGCCGAGGGCGTCTTCGCCGTATTCGGTTTTCGCCGGGTTGCTGTCGAGTTTCTGTTTTGCGCGCTGGAGCAACAGCAATGAGCCGCCGAGTTCGCTGACGGCGTCCTTGAGTTTCGGATCGGTGATGGTGTCCAGGGATTGTTCGAACTTGGCGGTTTTCTCTTCAAGACTTGTCGCGTGCTTCTCATCGCCGGGCGAGCAACCGCTCATCAGCAGCGCGAAGCAAATTCCGGCAGTTGTTATCGGCAATCGCACATCCATTTCCACGCATCCTGTCCAACGTCACTGGGCTTTCATAGGTTTGGACACTAGCAGAAATTCTTTGTCATACGTGCGCAAACGGCGGATTCAGGACGGTTTCTGGCGGTCATGACGGACTGGTATACTCGCCGCCATTTCCAGCCCCCAGTGTGAGATTCAATGGAACGCTTTATCGAAAACGCAATGTACGCCACGCGCTGGCTGCTGGCGCCGATCTACATCGGCTTGTCCCTCGGTCTGCTCGCGTTGGCACTGAAATTCTTCCAGGAAATCGTCCATATCCTGCCCAACGTGTTTGCGATGGCCGAGTCGGATCTGATTCTGGTACTGCTGTCGCTGATCGACATGGCGCTGGTCGGCGGCCTGTTGGTGATGGTGATGATTTCCGGGTACGAGAACTTCGTCTCGCAACTGGACATCGACGAGGGCAAGGAGAAGCTCAGCTGGCTGGGCACCATGGATTCGTCTTCGCTGAAGATGAAAGTCGCGGCGTCGATCGTGGCGATCTCTTCGATCCACTTGCTGCGCATCTTCATGGACGCCAAGAACGTCGATCCCGAGCACCTGATGTGGTACGTGATCATTCACATGACCTTCGTGATCTCGGCCTTCGCCATGGGTTACCTGGACAAGCTCACCAAGCACTGATCGATTGCTAAACGTTGCAAAACACCGCCCGTCTGTTGCGAAACAGACGGGCGGTGTCGTTTGTGGCTTGTGCTTTCGGGCGTGCGGGCATATCCCTGTAGACGTCCTGATTCGCCACCGCGAGAGGTGCGCACATGAACCTGCAAGAGTTGAATGCGTTTGCCATTGCCAGGAAGGTCGATGAGCTGAATCTGATCTCGATGGAGGGCGGGATTTATCTGCTCGAAGCGCGGATGCATGGCGCGGCGTATCCGTTGAGTGATCCCAAGGGCAACATGCTGACGCTGCGTTCGGTGGAGCATGCGCGAGATTTGCTGCATGCCTTTCCGGTGCTGCCGTTCAACCTCGTACACACCTCGGTACATGATGAAATGTGTGGTCTGGGCCCTAGCAGCGAGGAAAGTCTGAAGGTGCCGCTGGCCTGGCGTTCAGCCCTGTAGGCGCTGCGTCCCATCGCCGAAGCATCTGTGCTAGTCTGCTCGCCCTTTTGGTTCCGGGCGCGCCGGGACGCGCTGTGCACGCACGGCAAGTCTTGTGGCCGTCCGCACAGCGGAGCAGTGTCATGTCCGAAGTAAATCTGTCCACCGACGAAACCCGCGTCAGCTACGGCATCGGCCGTCAGTTGGGTGACCAGCTGCGCGACAACCCGCCACCGGGCGTTAGCCTGGACGCAATCCTGGCCGGTCTGACCGACGCTTTCGCCGGTAAGGAAAGCCGTGTTGGTCAGGAAGAAATGTCTGCCAGCTTCAAGGTTATCCGCGAAATCATGCAAGCCGAAGCGGCTGCCAAAGCTGAAGCCGCTGCTGGCGAAGGTCTGGCATTCCTGGCTGAAAACGCCAAGCGTGACGGCATCACCACTCTGGCTTCCGGCCTGCAATTCGAAGTGCTGACTCAGGGCGAAGGCGCCAAGCCAACCCGTGAAGACCAAGTGCGTACTCACTACCACGGCACGCTGATCGACGGCACTGTGTTCGACAGCTCCTACGAGCGCGGCCAGCCAGCAGAATTCCCGGTTGGCGGCGTGATCGCCGGCTGGACCGAAGCCCTGCAACTGATGAATGCCGGCAGCAAATGGCGTCTGTACGTGCCGAGCGAACTGGCTTACGGCGCGCAAGGCGTTGGCAGCATCCCGCCGCACAGCGTTCTGGTATTCGACGTCGAGCTGCTGGACGTTCTGTAATCCCGTGACCTTGTAGGAGCAAGGCTTGCCCGCGAAGGCGTCCGGTCAATCGACATCAATGTTGAATGAAAGACCGCTTTCGCGAGCAAGCTCTGCTCCTACAGGGTTTGTGGCGTGTTTCATATTTCGATCTTGTGCTGCAGTTCATGGGTCGGGCGCAACGCCCGGGCGTAGCAGAACAGGAACAGATTGCGCACCAGTTCCTTGAGCACCATCGGCTCGCTGGAACTCAGGCTGCTGACATCCAGATCCCCTTGATCCTGCAGCTCATGCAAGGCTTCCTCTTCAAGCACCGCACAGACCTCGCCGGTTTCCCGGTGGAGGATCCTGAGGTAAGGGTGTGGGCGATCCAGCCAGGCGTCGATCAAATAAGTCATGGTTCTCATCTCCATTGAAGGTGTTTGATGAGAATAATTCTTATTATCGAAATAGCAAGCGCCTATTGGCGGATTCTGATTTTTTCCGGGTAAAGATTGCGTAAGGTCAAAACGGCTGGCGTTTGGCTATTGCGTGGATTTATTGAGGTACGGCGGGGGAGGGTGAAGCTCCATCCCACGGCTGGCGCGGGATGGATGACAGCGCAATCAGACTTTTCTGACGAACTCGGATTTGAGTTTCATCGGGCCGATGCCGTCGATCTTGCAGTCGATGTCGTGGTCGCCATCGCACAGGCGGATGTTCTTGACCTTGGTGCCGACCTTGACCACCAGCGAGGTGCCCTTGACCTTCAGATCCTTGATCACAGTGATGGTGTCGCCGTCCTGCAGGACGTTGCCGACCGAATCTTTCTTCACGGTGTCATCGGAGGCTGCTTCGGCTTCGCCGCTGGCAGACCACTCGTGGGCGCACTCCGGGCACACCAGTTGGGTACCGTCTTCGTAGGTGTATTCGGAATTGCATTTCGGGCAGGGTGGCAACGTGCTCACTAAGGCTCCTTGGGAGGGATCGCTAAAAGTCGCACATTGTATAGGGTTTTAGCTGTTCAGGCAGTCAAAAGCAAAAATCGCAGCCCCGACAACCCCTGTAGGAGCTGCCGAAGGCTGCGATCTTTTGATCTTGCTACAGCGATATCAGTGCGTGCGGGCGACCGCAAACTCACTCAGTTCAACCAGTGCATCGCGATACTCGCTTGCTGGCAGCGCTTCGAGGCACTTGATCGCACGGGCCACGTAATCGCGGGCCAGTTGCGCGGTGTACTCCAGCGAACCGGAAGCTTCCACGGCAATGCGGATGCTTTCCAGGTCTTCGATCCCGCCTTTCTGAATCGCCTGACGCACCAGTGCAGCCTGTTCCGGCGTGCCTTCGCGCATGGTGTAGATCAGCGGCAGGGTCGGCTTGCCTTCGGCCAGATCGTCACCGACGTTCTTGCCCAGGGTCTCGGCGTCGCCCTTGTAGTCGAGCAGGTCGTCGACCAGTTGGAACGCCACACCGAGGTGATCGCCGAAAGTGCGCAGGGCTTCGCTCTGCTCAGCTGTGGCACCGGCCAGCGCCGCAGCGCTGTGGGTCGAAGCCTCGAAAAGCATAGCGGTTTTGCCGCGGATGACTTCCATGTAGGTTTCTTCGGTGGTGCTGGCGTCGCGAACCTTGGACAGTTGCAACACTTCGCCTTCAGCGATGATGCGCGTGGCCTGGGACAGGATCTTCATCACCGGCATCGAACCTAGTTCGACCATCATTTCGAACGAGCGCGAATACAGGAAGTCGCCGACCAGTACGCTCGGAGCGTTGCCCCACATGGCATTGGCGGTCGAGCGGCCACGGCGCATGCCGGACATGTCGACAACGTCGTCATGCAGCAGGGTCGCGGTGTGCAGGAATTCGATGGTGGCGGCGAGCAGACGCATGTCGTCGCCTTCGCGACCCAATGCCTTGCCACACAGCAACACTAATAAAGGACGCAGGCGTTTACCGCCGGCCGACGTGATGTAATCGCCGATTTTCGATACCAGCGGTACTCGGGAAGTCAGCTGCTTCTTGATGATGCCGTCGACGGCGTTAAAATCGTCCGCCACCGCGCGGTAGAAAGCTTGGGGTTGCATCAGAGACAGTTGCTCCAGAAGGGTTGCGCGGCATGCTAGGACCCCCACCCGGACCTGTCAAGGCGCGATGGACGGCCTCTTGCAACACTTCAACAGCTTGCGTACAATCGCGCACCCTGAACTTCCTGGGCAGCACCTGCCTTACGCAATTGCAATCAGGCCTTCCAGCCTTATGCAGCCATGCCAGCCAATACCTCTTCTTATAAAGAGCTGGGTGAGCAGGATTATCGGAGAAATACCATGTCGTACGCAGTAATTGTTACTGGTGGCAAGCAATACAAAGTCGCCCCAGGTGAATACCTGAAGATCGAAAAACT
>NZ_JBIUVN010000016.1:0-80010 GCF_044742965.1 Pseudomonas sp. NPDC087804
CTGCGGCGCTGCAGTCGCGGTGAGCTGTTCGGCCCAGGTAACGCGCAACTGCCCGCCCCGAACATGCTGATGGTGGATCGCATCACCCATATCAGTGAAGAGGGTGGCAAGTACGGCAAAGGTGAATTGGTCGCCGAACTGGATATCAACCCTGACCTGTGGTTCTTCGCGTGCCACTTCGAAGGTGATCCGGTGATGCCGGGCTGCCTGGGTCTGGATGCCATGTGGCAACTGGTCGGCTTCTTCCTGGGCTGGCAAGGCCTGCCGGGCCGTGGCCGTGCGCTGGGTTCGGGCGAAGTGAAATTCTTCGGTCAGGTACTGCCGACCGCCAAGAAAGTCACTTACAACATTCAAATCAAGCGCGTCCTCAAGGGCAAGCTGAACCTGGCTATTGCCGACGGTTCGGTGTCTGTTGACGGTCGCGAAATCTACACCGCCGAAGGCCTTCGCGTCGGCGTGTTCACCTCCACTGACAACTTCTAAGGGTTATTCGCATGCGCCGCGTCGTTATCACTGGTCTGGGCATTGTTTCGTGCCTGGGCAATGACAAAGAGACCGTCTCCGCTAACCTGCGTGCAAGCCGCCCTGGCATCCGGTTCAACCCGGAATATGCAGAAATGGGTCTGCGTAGCCAGGTTTCCGGCTCCATCGACCTCAACCTTGAAGAGCTGATCGATCGCAAGATCTATCGCTTCGTCGGCCACGCAGCGGCTTACGCCTACCTGGCCATGAAAGACGCCATTGCTGACTCCGGCCTGACCGAAGAGCAAGTGTCCAACCCGCGTACCGGCCTCGTTGCTGGCTCCGGTGGTGCTTCCACGCTGAACCAGATGGAAGCGCTGGACATCCTGCGCGAGAAAGGCGTGAAGCGCGTTGGCCCATACCGTGTCACGCGGACCATGAGCAGCACCGTTTCCGCTTGCCTGGCCACGCCATTCAAGATCAAAGGCCTGAACTACTCCATCGCTTCTGCCTGCGCCACCAGTGCTCACTGCATCGGTACCGCCATGGAACAGATTCAGATGGGCAAGCAGGACATCGTCTTCGCCGGTGGCGGTGAAGAAGAGCACTGGAGCCAGTCGTTCCTGTTCGACGCCATGGGCGCTCTGTCCAGCAAGCGTAACGACACTCCGGAACTGGCTTCCCGTGCCTACGACAAAGACCGTGACGGTTTCGTCATCGCTGGCGGTGGCGGCATGGTCGTGGTTGAAGAGCTGGAACACGCTCTGGCCCGTGGCGCGAAAATCTACGCCGAAATCGTTGGCTACGGCGCGACGTCCGACGGCTACGACATGGTTGCCCCAAGCGGCGAAGGCGCGATCCGCTGCATGCAGATGGCGATGTCCACCGTTGATACCCCGATCGACTACCTGAACACCCACGGCACTTCGACTCCGGTCGGCGACGTTGCGGAAATGAAAGGTGTGCGTGAAGTGTTCGGCGACAAGGCACCTGCGATCAGCTCGACCAAGAGCCTGTCCGGTCACTCCCTGGGCGCTGCCGGCGTTCACGAAGCGATCTACTGCATGCTGATGATGGAAGGCAACTTCATTGCCGGCTCCGCCAACATCGACGAACTGGACCCTGAAGTGGCCGATCTGCCGGTGCTGACCAAGACCCGCGAGAACGCCACCATCAACACCGTGATGAGCAACAGCTTCGGCTTCGGCGGCACCAACGCCACGCTGGTACTGAAGCGCTGGGAAGGCAAGTAATTCCCCGAGCTTGAGCCACACATAAAAACGCCCCGACTGGTTCGGGGCGTTTTTTTTCGTCTGAAGAAAACTCCTGGCCCAACACAAATCCCCTATCTGATCGTTCCCACGCTCTGCGTGGGAACGATCAACGATGCGGAGCGTGGGAACGATCAAGATCGCAGCCTTCGGCAGCTCCTACACAGGGTTGCGTGCGTCTGGAAATGAAACTTCTGTCATGAAACTTTACCCCCTGCGACCGAATGTCGCGGTTTACGGGGGCTGCAGCACTGTTGCAAAAACCGCAACAACACATTGCATAAATCAGCCGTTTACTTAGCAAGCTAACAAAACATATAAAAGAGTCCTGCACACGCCTTGCTGCAGATAAACCAGAGATTGGAGCTAGCAGATGACTGTAAAAGTAACTGAACGCGACGATTCACACATGTCCCATGAAGGCGTAGCCGCGGGTATACGGATCTGGGATGTGCATCAACAAGACTTGCTGGTCGGCATGTTCCACAACGAGATCGATGCCCACAACTACAAGGCCGAACTGGAAGTGCAAGAACAGCAACGGGATCTACGATCCGCCTGACTCACCACTCTTCAGGGTTGCAGCCTGTCCCTTTCGGGGGGGCAGGCTGCAACAACATCAAAACCTTCACACCACGCGAATCACACTCAAATGAAGGTTGTCGTCGATTTCCTCCGAAGCTATTTCATCGACGATCAGCCCCTCCTCGAGTCTGACCACCTCACATGCACCACGGCCCATGCCGTCATTCCTGATCGAGTATTGCACGGCAGTCGGGTGCTGCTTGTCGTAGTCCAAGGACATGCCGCAGGCAATCAGAAAGTCGATTTTCACTTCAGGGATTTCAACTTCCTTATCCCGCTCACCTTCCCTCAGCACGGCATAGTCAAGGCACACGTTAATGCCGAACGGGCATCCCGGCACCAGGCTATTGATAAACAGCCCTTCGTATCCGTCAAAGTAACTGTGCTCCGCGCTGACGGAACTGTGATCCTTGACCTTGATGACAAACTCATCAAACAGCCTGAAGAACCAGAAACCATCTTCATTGCCAATATGCTGACCAAAATCGATGCCGGAAACATGACGCTTGGGCCACATCGACATCAACGGTATATCTGCCTCGTATTCTTTATTTGTGATGGTCAGCAAATAGTTGATGACCTCGTAATAACTTGCGTCACCCTCGCCTATCTTTACCAACGTCGCACAACTTCCCGCCAACAGTACAATCTTGCCATAGCGTTCCATCGGCAGATCTTTCATTAGCGACGAAATGTACGCGGGGACTTTTTCCAGGTAAGCGGTCGTTAGTTCGTGAAGCTCTTCTTCGCTGTCGACTTCACGCCAAGGGATATTCCAGAAAAACTCTGGCAAGGTGAAGAACAGACAGTCCGCGCCATCGTGATCCGCGGCAGCGGCCTTGGCGGCGATCCTGATCTTGCGGCGTACGTACTCGGCCCGCACATCCAGTTCGCTGATCACGTAATCGGTAATTGACTGGCCAGGCGCCCGCAACTCAAAAAACTGCGGTTCAAAAGTCGGTTGGCGCAACGAAGCAATGCTTAATAACATTAGCAATATCCTTATTCATTCAAGTTAATTCCATTTATTCTCCCCTACAAAAAAACCTATATAAAAATGCAACGCGCTGTTTATAAGCAGCGCAAAATCCTCACACTTCAAACACGTTAATTTCTGCCAAAAGAAAACCCGCCGATCGTATCGATACGAATCGGCGGGTTCAATCTATAAACACTTTCAAAGTACTAGCAAAGATGTAAGCCGCTAGAACATTAAAACCATTACCACATCAGATCATCAGGAATCTGATACGCCGCATACGGATCATCTTCGGTGCTGACTTCTTCGGTCTGCACGTTGAGTTGCACGACGCGCTGCGGATCGCGCTCCTGGATCTTCAGGGCCGCTTCACGCGGAATCACTTCGTAGCCGCCGGCATGGTGGACGATCGCCAGCGAACCGCTGCTGAGCTTGTTGCGCATCAGCGTGTTGACCGAGATCCGCTTGACCTTCTTGTCGTCGACGAAGTTGTAGTAGTCCTCGGTGGTCAGCTTCGGCAGACGCGAGACTTCAATCAGTTGCTTGACCTGAGCAGCACGCGCCTTGGCTTCAACTTTCTCCTGCTGTTGGCGGTTCAGCTCCTGGTCGCGCTTGACCTTCTCGGCCTTGGCTTCCTGAGCGGCGCGCTGTTGCGAGTCATCCAGTTCGATCTGGCCTTTATGCGCCAGACGCTGCTGCTTCTGCTTGTCTTTGCCGACCTGTTTGGCCTGCTTTTGGTTGACCAGGCCTGCTTTGAGCAACTGGTCGCGAAGGGAAATACTCATTAATGCTTACTCACTTGGGCAGTTGCTCAGCCGCAGCTGGGCGCATTCTTTTCCTGACGTTTGGCTTCGCCCCACAGGGCGTCCAACTCTTCGAGGGTGCAATCTTCTATGGGACGGTGGGTGTCGCGCAATGCCTGTTCGATAAAACGGAAGCGTCTTTCGAATTTGCTGTTGGCGCCACGCAGCGAAGTTTCCGGGTCGACCTTCAGATGCCGGGCAAGATTGACCACGGAAAACAGCAAGTCGCCGATCTCGTCCGCCACGGCGACAGGATCGTTTTGTGACATGGCTTCAAGAACTTCATCGAGCTCTTCGCGCACCTTGTCGAATACCGGCAAAGCCTCCGGCCAGTCGAAACCGACCTGCCCGGCACGCTTCTGCAGCTTGGCTGAACGCGACAAGGCTGGCAGCGTGGCCGGCACGTCGTCGAGCAGCGACAGTTGCTCGGGCGCAGTGGATTGCTCGGCGCGTTCTTCGGCCTTGATCTCTTCCCAGCGCTGCTTGACCTGTTCTTCGCTCAAGCGCGGAACGTCCAGCGGCGCGTACAGATCGCCCGTTGGGAACACATGCGGATGACGACGGATCAGTTTGCGAGTGATGCTGTCGATCACCCCGGCAAATTCGAAGCGCCCTTCTTCCTTGGCCAACTGGCTGTAATAGACGACCTGGAACAGCAGATCGCCGAGCTCGCCCTGCAAATGATCGAAGTCGCCACGCTCAATGGCGTCGGCCACTTCGTAGGCTTCTTCAAGGGTGTGCGGAACGATGGTCGCGTAGGTTTGCTTGATGTCCCACGGGCAACCGAACTGCGGATCGCGCAGGCGGCTCATCAGATGGAGCAGGTCTTCAAGGCTGTACATCATTTATCTCTCACCACAAAACCTTGTGGGAGCGAGCCTGCTCGCGAAAGCGGTGTGTCTGCAACAATGATGTCGACTGACACACCCTCTTCGCGAGCAGGCTCGCTCCCACAGTTGATCGGCGTCGATCTTCACGGGGTACGGTTACGCCGCGTTTCGATGATGTTCGGCAACTGCGATATACGCCCCAGCAACCGCCCCAGCGCGTCCAGACCCGGGATCTCGATGGTCAGGGACATCAACGCGGTGTTGTCCTCTTTGTTCGAGCGGGTGTTGACCGCCAGCACGTTGATGCGCTCATTGAGCAGTACCTGCGAAACGTCACGCAGCAAACCGGAACGGTCGTAGGCACGGATGATGATGTCCACCGGATAGGTGAGCACCGGCACCGGGCCCCAGCTGACCTGAATGATCCGCTCTGGCTCGCGCCCCGACAGTTGCAGCACCGAGGCGCAGTCCTGACGGTGAATGCTCACACCACGGCCCTGTGTGATGTAACCGACGATCGCATCGCCCGGCAGCGGTTGGCAGCAGCCGGCCATCTGCGTCATCAAGTTACCGACGCCCTGAATCTGAATGTCGCCGCGCTTGCCCGGTTTGTAACCGGTGGCTTTGCGCGGTATCAGTTCCAGCTGCTCGTTACCACGCTCCGGCTCGACCAGTTGTTGCGCGAGGTTGACCAGTTGCGCCAGACGCAAGTCGCCGGCACCAAGGGCGGCGAACATGTCTTCGGCGGTTTTCATGTTGGCCTTGTCGGCCAGCTTGTCGAAGTCCACCGCAGGCAGACCGAGGCGCGCCAGTTCGCGCTCGATCAGGGTTTTACCGGCGGCGACGTTCTGATCACGCGCCTGCAATTTAAACCAGTGAACAATCTTCGCCCGCGCCCGCGAGGTGGTGACGTAACCGAGGTTCGAGTTCAGCCAGTCGCGGCTCGGCGTGCCGTGCTTGCTGGTGATGATCTCGACCTGTTCACCGGTCTGCAGGCTGTAGTTGAGCGGGACGATGCGCCCGTTGATCTTCGCGCCACGGCAGTTGTGACCGATCTCGGTGTGCACGCGGTAAGCGAAGTCCAGCGGCGTCGCGCCTTTCGGCAAGTCGATGGCGTGACCGTCGGGGGTGAAGATGTAGACCCGATCCGGTTCGATATCGACGCGCAACTGTTCGGCCAGACCACCGATATCGCCCAGTTCTTCGTGCCACTCGAGCACCTGACGCAGCCAGGAGATTTTCTCTTCGTAGTGATTCGAACCGGATTTGACGTCGGTGCCTTTGTAGCGCCAGTGCGCGCAGACGCCGAGTTCGGCCTCTTCGTGCATCGAGTGCGTACGAATCTGCACCTCAAGCACTTTACCCTCAGGGCCGATCACCGCCGTGTGCAGCGAGCGGTAGCCGTTCTCTTTCGGGTTGGCGATGTAGTCGTCGAATTCTTTCGGGATGTGCCGCCACAAGGTGTGGACGATACCGAGCGCGGTGTAGCAGTCGCGCATTTCCGGCACCAGCACACGCACCGCACGCACGTCGTAGATCTGGCTGAATTCCAGACCCTTGCGCTGCATTTTGCGCCAGATCGAATAGATGTGTTTGGCCCGGCCGCTGATGTCGGCGTCAACGCCGGTGGCCTGCAATTCGTCCTTGAGCTGGGTCATCACGTCGGCGATGAAACGCTCGCGATCAAGCCGTCGCTCGTGGAGCAACTTGGCGATCTGCTTGTATTGATCCGGCTCGAGGTAACGGAAGGACAAGTCCTCCAGTTCCCATTTGATATGACCGATGCCGAGGCGGTGCGCGAGCGGCGCATAGATGTCGAACACTTCGCGGGCGACACGGTTACGCTTTTCATCGTCGGCGGTTTTCACCGCACGAATCGCGCAGGTACGTTCGGCGAGTTTGATCAGCGCGACGCGCACGTCGTCGACCATCGCCACGAGCATCTTGCGCAGGTTTTCCACCTGCCCTTGCGTGCCCATCACCATCGACTGACGCGGACTGAGGCTGGCGCTGATCGCAGCCATGCGCTGCACGCCGTCGATCAGTTTGGCCACCACCGGGCCGAAGCGCTGGCTGATGGCCGCGAGTTCGATCTGGCCTTCGCGCACGCCGCGATACAGCACCGCAGCGACCAGCGAATCCTGATCGAGTTTGAGGTCGGCGAGAATCTCGGCGATCTCAAGTCCCGTGCTGAAACTGCCGGAGCCTTCGGCCCACAGATTCTTCTTGGCATTGGACTGTTGTTCGGCCTCGCGAGCGAACTCGCAGGCTTCTTTCAAGGCTTCGCGATCCAGTGCCAGATCGACACTGACCGCGTGATCGAGCCAAGCCTCGAGATTGATACTGCCGTCAGTGTTGATCGGCTGGTGTGCTCTCACCTGTACCATCTTGCTTTACCTTCCCTACGACGCAGATTCAATGCGTCAAATCGCTGACCTCTACTGCCCGTTTGCGCTCGCGGGGCTGATGCGAGCGCTGCGCGGACAGGTCAGGCGGATTCAGACGAGCCGTCCTGGCTCGCTTCAAATAACGCCATGGCCTCGACATGTGCCGTCTGAGGAAACATATCGAGAATCCCGGCACGTTTTAACCGGTAGCCCTGCTTGATCAATTCGACCGTGTCGCGCGCCAGCGTGGCCGGGTTGCACGACACATACACCAACCGCTTCGCGCCCAGGGTCGCAAGCTTGCGTACCACCTCGAAAGCACCGTCACGCGGTGGATCCAAGAGTACCGCAGAAAAACCGTTTCCGATCCACTGAGCATGGCTCAAAGGCTGGGATAAATCGGCTTGAAAAAACTTTGTGTTATGCAAATTGTTACTAGCAGCGTTGGCTGCGGCGCGATCAACCATGGTCTGCACGCCTTCGACCGCAACCACTTCACGCACGGATTTAGCCAGCGGCAAGGCAAAGTTGCCGAGGCCGCAGAACAGATCCAGCACGCGCTCATCGCTGCCCGGCTTCAACCAGTCCAGCGCCTGCGCGACCATCGCCTCGTTGACGCCGGCGTTGACCTGAATAAAGTCGCCCGGCCGGTACGCCAGGTTCAAATCCCACTGCTCCAGGCGATAGCCCAGCGACTGCGTGGCATCGACCGGTTGCGGTTCGCCTTCGCCATGCAGCCACAGTTGCGCTTCATGGAATTGGCAGAAGTCCTTGAGGATGCTCAGATCCGCCTCGGACAACGGCGCCATGTGCCGCAGCAATACCGCCAGCGACGAGCCGCTGAACAACTCGACGTGACCCAACG
Organism: Pseudomonas sp. NPDC087804; assembly: GCF_044742965.1. Taxonomy (NCBI): domain Bacteria; kingdom Pseudomonadati; phylum Pseudomonadota; class Gammaproteobacteria; order Pseudomonadales; family Pseudomonadaceae; genus Pseudomonas; species Pseudomonas sp. NPDC087804. The sequence goes on from NZ_JBIUVN010000016.1 coordinate 8,183, forward strand.
CTTGCGGCTTGCTCAAGCGACGGAGCATCTCCGGCAAACGGGTCATGATCGGTTGCAAGGGCTGTACCAGCACCGGGCATTCGCTGATCGCGACGATGTCCTGACTGCCAGCCGCGCGGAAACCGACTTCGAGTTTCTTCGCTTTCATGTCCCAGCGCACCGCGATCCGGGCACGACGGCGATAGCCGAATTCCGGGCCGGTCAGCGGCGCTGCCCACTCTTCAGGTTCGACACCGGCAACGCGCGACAATTGCTCGGCGAGCATGCGCTGTTTCAGGGCAAGCTGTTCGCTGTGGGGCAAATGCTGAACGCTGCAACCGCCACAACGACCGGCATGCTGACACGGCGCCGGGCGACGCAGTTCGCTGGCGGTGAACACGCGCTCGGTGCGCGCCTCGACCACTTTGCCGTGGGCGCCGAGCACCCGCGCTTCGACCTCTTCACCGGCAAGGGCGCCGAGGACGAACCAGGTTTTGCCTTCGAAAAACGCGATACCGCGACCGTCATTGGCCAGGCGCTCGATGCTCAAGCGCTGCTTCTTGCCGGTCGGAATTTGCGGGGCCTTGCTGCCGCCAGTGGGCTGAAAGCGCAGGCCTCTCTCGTGCTTGGCCATCAGTTGGGCGCGTCGAAAATGCCGGTCGACAGGTAACGGTCGCCACGGTCGCAGATGATCGCGACGATCACCGCGTTTTCAACTTCTTTGGACAGGCGCAGCATCGCTGCCACCGCACCGCCCGAGGACACGCCGCAGAAGATGCCTTCTTCGCGGGCCAGACGACGGGTGACGTCCTCGGCCTCGCTTTGCGCCATGTCGACGATGCGATCAACACGGTCAGCCTGATAAATCTTCGGCAGGTATTCCTGCGGCCAGCGGCGGATACCGGGAATGGCCGAGCCTTCCATCGGCTGCAAACCGACGATCTGCACGTTGTCGCTCTGCTCTTTCAAGTAGCGCGAAACGCCCATGATGGTGCCGGTGGTGCCCATCGAACTGACGAAATGCGTGATGGTGCCCTGGGTCTGACGCCAGATTTCCGGGCCGGTGGTGGTGTAGTGCGCTTCAGGATTGTCGCCATTGGCGAACTGATCGAGCACCTTGCCACGGCCTTCGGCTTCCATACGCTGCGCGAGGTCGCGCGCGCCTTCCATGCCTTCTTCCTGACTGACCAGAATCAGCTCGGCACCGTAAGCGGTCATCGCCGCTTTGCGCTCGGCGCTGGAATTGTCCGGCATGATCAGGATCATCTTGTAACCCTTGATCGCGGCGGCCATGGCCAGCGCAATGCCGGTGTTACCCGAAGTCGCTTCAATCAGCGTATCGCCGGCATGGATCTGCCCGCGCAGCTCGGCGCGAGTGATCATCGACAACGCCGGACGGTCCTTGACCGAACCTGCCGGGTTATTCCCTTCGAGCTTGAGCAATAGGGTGTTGCTGGTGGCACCGGGCAGGCGCTGCAAACGCACCAGCGGAGTGTTGCCGACGCAATCGGCGATGGTTGGGTACTGCAAGGTCATGGCGTATTCGCAATCCAGACGTGCGGGGGCGCCTATCATACCGGCAAACCCGCGCAGGCCATATCACGCAAAGTACGGTGCTTATGGTTTATGGGAATAAGCAGCATTTGTCTCACCACTGGTGAGAGTTTTAAGGTGAATACTGAATCGAAGGGCCTCATCGCGAGCAGGCTCACTCCTACAGGGGATCGATGCTGTTCAGACGATCTGCGGTGAACGCAAATCCAATGTAGGAGTGAGCCTGCTCGCGATGGCGTCAGTCGGCGCAACACAATCATCCGCCATCAAGCGCAAATTCAGCCGCAACCCCGCCCCGCTATTCTCCGCCCAAATAAACCCGCCCTGACGCTGCACCGCATTGCGCGCAATGCTCAGCCCCAAACCAAACCCTCCGTCGCCGGGCCGCGAGCCGTCGAGTCGGGTGAATGGCAAAAAGATCCGCTGCAGATCCGCGTCAGCCACGCCACCGCCCTGATCCTCCAGCCACAAATGCCAGTAATCGCCATCACGCCGCCCATCGAGCCGGACGATCCCGCCTTCCGGCGAATGACGAATGGCGTTGCGCAGAATGTTTTCCAGCGCTTGCGCCAAGGTATTCAGATTGCCGCGCACCCAGCACGATGCCTCGACCGAACACTGCAATTGCAGGCTCGGCCAGCCGCTTTCGTAACAGGCGTTGTCGGTAAGCATTTCCCACAGCGCCTGAATCTGGATCGCCTCGTCCGGCAGTGGCGTGCGGTCGGTGTCGAGCCAGGCCAGTTGCAAGGTGTCTTCGACCAGCCGTTGCATGCCGTCGACTTCACGCCCGATGCGCTCGCGCAATTGCGGCAGACCTTGCTCACTTTCGCTGGCCACGCGCAGGCGGCTCAGCGGCGTGCGCAATTCGTGGGACAGGTCGCGGAGCAATTGCTGTTGCAGGGCGACGGTGGATTGCAGGCGTTCGGACATCGAGTCAAACGCCCTTGCCAGTTCGCCGAGCTCATCCGGGCGCTGGGTAATCCCGCTCGACAACCGCACATTCAATTGATCAGCACGCCAGGCGTTGGCCTGTTCGCGCAAATTATTCAGCGGCACCACCAGCAAGCGATACAACCCGACACACAACAGCAAAGTGAACAGTCCCGGAATCACGCCGTTGGTGATCACCCGCCAGAACACCCGATATTTGCCCGGCAGAAAACGCTCGGGCAATTCGATCACCAGACTGCCGGCGGCCGGGTCTTTGGGAAATGGAATGCGCAGCCACGGCCGCCCCTGTTTGTGAATCGGCCAGTCGAGGCCGCGCAAAAAGGTCAGGTGCTGGGTTTCCTGATCATTCAGCGGGTCGTTGCTCAGCGACTGCAAATTGCCGCCGATCACGCCGACCCAACTGGCCTCGCGCAATTCCATGCTCTGTAACCAGTCATCAATACCGCTGCGGCCGCCGCGCTGCCAGGCACGTTCGGCCTCCCCGGCATACCGCGCCAGCGTGCCGCGCGCCTCATCGGAGAGAAACTGATTGCGCTCCTCCATATAGCGGCCCCACGACCAGCTCAGCCAGATCATCAGCAGGCAGAAAGCGACCAGCAGACAGGCGAGTTTCCAGAACAGCGAATGGCGGCCCGGCAGTTCAGACAGTTTCATCGGCACCGCTCAGTACATAACCCTTGCCCCACACCGTGCGCACTTCCCGCTCGGTGTAACCGATGGCTTTGAGTTTGCGGCGGATCTGGCTGATGTGCATATCGAGGCTGCGATCGTGGGCCGCGTAGCCGCGTTGCAAAACGTGCTGATAAAGGAAGGCTTTGCTCAGCACTTCTTCATCATTGCGGTTGAGGGTTTCCAGCAGACGGAATTCGCTGCGGGTCAGCCCGGCAGGTTGATCGCGGAAAAACACGTCGCACTGTTCATCGTCAAAATGCAGCGCGCTGATCGTCGCGGCAGGCGCACTCGCCGCCGGACGTCGATCCAGCGCGACCCGGCGCAGGATCGCTTCGATGCGCACATGCAGCTCGGCCATGCTGAACGGCTTGGGCAGATAATCATCCGCGCCCAGTCGGAAACCGCTGATGCGATCCGCCTCGGCACCCAGGGCCGACATCAGCAGCACCGGCGTCGAATGGCTCTGGCGCAATTGCGTCAGCACGTTCAAACCGTCCATGCCCGGCAGCAGAATATCCATCAGCACCACGTCGAACGGCTGGCGCTTGGCAATGTTCAAGCCCTCCTGACCGTTCTGGCACCAGGTCACCTGAAAGCCGCTGCGGCCCAGATGTTCGTGAACATAGGCGCCGAGCACCGGATCGTCCTCGATGGAAAGTATGCGTGGCTGGCCAACGGAAACAGGAGTCATGAGTATCTGCAAGTCATTCTCAGTTGAGGGCGATTATTCAAGATTGCCGGGCATCGGGCAACTGATGGTTAGCCCTTCGGACAAACGAGCACCCACACGCTGACCGATGGCGACACCATTTTTCCGGAGATTGCCCGCGAGCAAATCGCTACACTGCGCCAATGTCGCGTGCCGGATGCACGCATGAGTCAACAGATCAGCGGGATGCAGGAGATAGGCGTGCTCAAGAAACTGGGAATCAAAGGTCGCGTGTTGTTGCTGACCTTGTTGCCGACCAGCCTGATGGCGCTGGTGCTGGGTGGCTATTTCACCTGGATGCAGCAGTCCGACTTGCAGAGCCAATTGATGCAGCGCGGCGAAATGATCGCCGAACAACTGGCCCCGCTGGTCGCGCCCGCCATGGGTCACGGCAACAATGAGTTGCTCGAGCGCATCGCCACGCAATCCCTTGAACAACCCGACGTGCGCGCGGTGACGTTCCTAGCGCCGGATCGCTCGCCGCTGGCCCACGCCGGGCCGACCATGCTCAATCAGGCGCCGAGCGGTGACAGCGCGCAACTGCAACGACGCAGCGGCAATGATGCGACGCGTTACCTGATGCCGGTGTTCGGCAAGCACCGCAACCTCGCCGGCGAACTGATCCCGGCAGAGTCCGATCGCCTGCTCGGCTGGGTCGAACTGGAGCTGTCGCACAACGGCATGTTGCTACGCGGTTATCGCAGTCTGTTTGCCAGCCTTCTATTAATAGTCGCCGGTCTGGCCGGTGCCGCGCTGCTCGCGTTGCGCATGGGCCGCACCATCAACCGTCCGCTGGGCCAGATCAAACAGGCCGTCGCACAACTCAAGGACGGTCATCTGGAAACCCGTCTGCCGCCGCTCGGCAGTCAGGAACTGGACGAGCTCGCTTCCGGCATCAATCGCATGGCCGGCACCCTGCAGAATGCCCGCGAAGAGTTGCAGCACAGCGTCGATCAGGCCACCGAAGACGTGCGCCAGAATCTGGAAACGATCGAGATCCAGAACATCGAACTGGATCTGGCGCGCAAAGAAGCGCTGGAGGCGAGCCGGATCAAATCCGAATTCCTCGCCAACATGAGCCACGAGATCCGCACGCCACTCAACGGCATTCTCGGCTTCACGCATCTGTTGCAGAAAAGCGAACTGACCCCGCGTCAGCTCGATTATCTGGGCACCATCGAAAAATCCGCCGACAGCCTGCTGGGGATCATCAACGAGATCCTCGACTTCTCGAAAATCGAGGCCGGCAAACTGGTGCTCGACCATATTCCATTCAACCTGCGCGACCTGTTGCAGGACACCCTGACCATCCTCGCCCCAGCCGCGCACGCCAAGCAATTGGAGCTGGTCAGTCTGGTGTATCGCGACACGCCGCTGTCGCTGGTCGGCGATCCGCTGCGCCTCAAGCAGATCCTTACCAATCTGGTCAGCAACGCGATCAAGTTCACCCGCGAAGGCACCATCGTCGCCCGCGCCATGCTCGAAGAAGAGCACGAAGACAGCGTGCAACTGCGCATCAGCATTCAGGACACCGGCATCGGCCTGTCGAATCAGGACGTGCGCGCACTGTTTCAAGCGTTCAGCCAGGCCGACAATTCGCTGTCGCGCCAGCCCGGCGGCACCGGGTTGGGGCTGGTGATTTCCAAACGCTTGATCGAGCAGATGGGCGGCGAAATCGGCGTCGACAGCACGCCGGGCGAAGGTTCGGAATTCTGGATCAGCCTGAGCCTGCCGAAAACCCGTGATGATGCCGAAGACCTGCCCGCCGCGCCGCTGCTCGGGCGCCGCGTGGCGGTGCTGGAGAATCACGAACTGGCGCGTCAGGCCTTGCAGCATCAACTGGAAGATTGCGGCCTCGACGTCACGCCGTTCAATACCCTGGAAACCTTGACCAATGGCGTCACCGGCGCACATCAGACCGATCAGGCGATTGATCTTGCGGTCATCGGCATCACCAGCAACGACATGCTGCCGGAGCGTTTGAACCAGCACATCTGGGATCTCGAACACCTCGGCTGCAAAGTGCTGGTGCTGTGCCCGACCACCGAACAGACACTGTTCCATCTGTCGGTGCCCAACCCGCACAGCCAGTTGCAGGCGAAACCGGCGTGCACGCGCAAGTTGCGTCGCGCCCTGTCCGATCTGGTCAATCCGCGCCAGATGCGCAGCGAACCGGGCGAGCCGTTGTCGAGTCGTGCGCCGCGTGTGCTGTGCGTCGACGACAACCCGGCAAACTTGTTGCTGGTGCAGACCTTGCTCGAAGACATGGGCGCCAAAGTCCTCGCGGTCGAGAGCGGTTACGCCGCCGTCAAAGCCGTGCAAACGGAATCCTTCGATCTGGTGCTGATGGACGTGCAGATGCCCGGCATGGACGGGCGCCAGAGCACCGAAACCATTCGCCAGTGGGAAAGCGAGCGGCATTGCACGCCGCTGCCAATCGTCGCCCTCACCGCCCACGCGATGGCCAATGAAAAACGCGCGCTGCTGCAAAGCGGCATGGACGATTACCTGACCAAACCGATCAGCGAGCGGCAACTGGCGCAAGTGGTGTTGAAGTGGACCGGTCTGGCGTTGCGCAATCAGGCGCCGGATCGACTCAGCGACAGCGCTGCGCTCAACCATGAATTGCCGGTGCTCGATCACGACGAAGGTTTGCGTCTGGCCGCCGGCAAAGCCGATCTGGCGGCGGACATGCTGGCGATGCTGCTGGCCTCGCTTGAAGCCGACCGCGAAGCGATTCGCACGGCCCGCGACAGCCACGATCAAAACGCTTTGCTCGAGCGCGTGCATCGCCTGCATGGCGCCACCCGTTACTGCGGCGTGCCGCAATTGCGCGCGGCCTGCCAGCGCAGCGAAACCCTGCTCAAGCAAGACGACCCCAAGGCCTCGGCAGCGCTGGATGAACTGGAACGCTCGATCAATCGCCTGGCCACCCAAGCGAAGATCAGCGCCTGACCCAGCGCAACACCGCTTACCGCTGTTGCCGCTAAAGTGCTCGCGGGTGTTTCAACCCGCGTCGATGCTCCAGGAGGATTTCATGCGCACGATCGTTTTCAGCAGTCAGACCTACGACCGCGACAGCTTCCTCGCCGCCGACTGCCCGGCGGATCTCGAACTGCATTTTCAACCGGCCCGGCTCAGCCTCGACACAGCGGCCCTCGCCGACCAACACGAAGTGGTTTGCGCGTTTATCAATGACGATCTCAGTGCTCCGGTGCTGGAACGCCTCGCCGCTGGCGGCACGCGGCTGATTGCCTTGCGTTCGGCGGGTTACAACCATGTCGATCTGCCTGCCGCCAAGCGTTTAGGACTGGCGGTCGTGCGTGTTCCCGCGTATTCGCCGCATGCTGTCGCTGAACATGCGGTGGCGCTGATTCTCGCCCTCAACCGTCGTCTGCACCGCGCCTACAACCGCACCCGCGAAGGTGATTTCACCCTGCACGGTCTGACTGGTTTCGATCTGGTTGGCAAAACGGTGGGCATCGTCGGCACCGGACAGATCGGTGCGACCTTCGCGAAAATCATGCACGGTTTCGGTTGTGAGCTGCTGGCTTACGATCCCTATCCAAACCCGGACGTTGTCGCTTTGGGCGCGCGTTATCTGAGCTTGCCGGAGCTGCTCGCGCAGTCGCGAATCATCAGCCTGCACTGCCCGCTCAATGAGCAGAGCAAACACCTGATCAACCGCGATTCACTGGCGCACATGCAAGCCGGCGCGATGCTGATCAACACCGGGCGCGGCGGATTGGTCGACACGCCGGCGCTGATCGACGCACTGAAGGACGGGCAACTCGGTTATCTGGGGCTGGATGTCTACGAAGAAGAAGCACAGCTGTTTTTCGAGGATCGTTCGGACTTGCCGTTGCAGGACGATGTGCTGGCGCGATTGCTGACCTTTCCTAACGTGATCATCACCGCGCATCAGGCGTTTCTCACGCGCGAGGCACTGGGCGCGATCGCGGCAACCACGCTGCACAACATCGCGACCTGGGCGGCGGGTGCGCCGCAGAACCAGGTCGAGGGCTGACCGTTATTTCGGCGACAGCGACGACGCCAGAATCAGCAAGGCCAGCCAGCCGAAGCCGAACAGCCGTTGTTTCGCCGAGTGCCCGTTGCGCAGCAGGAACCAGACAAACACCATCGGCAGCAGGAAGATCATGATCTTCAGCCAGCCTTCGACCGGGCGGCTGCCATCGGCATTGATCTGCGGTTGAACCGGTTGCGCCGCTTGCTGACGACGACGGCGCCCTGCTGCGGCGGGCATCACTTTCGGTAGCGGTTCAGCGGCGGGCGGGACAACGGCCTCCGGCACAGCCTTGTTGCGCGGCAGACTGCCGAAAGAAATCGTCGAGGCCTTCGTGGGGGCAGCGGCGGCCTGCGCTTGCACATGCGCCGCTTGCTCGGCCATCGGAGCCCCGCAATGAATGCACACCAAGGCTTCGGAACTGATGTTCCGCTTGCATTCATAACATTCGATCAGCGCCATGTTCCGTTCCTTCAGAGTCGGGTGCGGCAGTTTGCCATGGGTGCGGGTCGATTTGAACCGGATCGAAGGTCGCACGCGCGCATCATCCTGCAATCGAGCCCGTGCTAGCATGTCGCGCATATTTGGAGGACCCATGGTCGAACACGATTTCCGCTACACGCTGATGAACCCGCAACACACCCTCACCGAATGCCGCGCCCTCGTTCCGGGCCGCTATCAGGTCACCGGCAACGGTGGTTCGATCCGCATCGGTGACGCGCTGTTGGTCACCCTCAAAGGCAGCAAGGATTTGTCCATGCGCCTGACCGTCGAAACCGTCCGCCACCTGATCAATCCGCCGGGCCAATGGACTGCGATGACCACCGGCCCGGTGTTCGGCGAACTGGCGATCCACACTTGGCAAGTCAACTGCGACAGCTGCGCCAAAGAGCTGAGCTTTGAATTCGCCGTGGACGCCAAGCTGGGCAAAACCGCAGAGAAACCGGCCGCCACCGCGCGGATTGCCGAGCTGGGCTGGAAAGCCGTTGGCGACAAGCACCTGTGCCCGAAATGCCAGGAGCCTGCGTGATGAAACGCTTTGCCCTGACCGCGTTGGTCGGTGTTGGTCTGGTGGGTTGTGCGGCTGAGCCTGTGCAACTGCAACAAAACCGCAGCTACATTCTGGAATGGATCGGTGAACGGCCATTGATGGATTACAGCCATCTGACCGTGACCCTCGGCGAGGATGGTCGCGCTTACGGCAACGGCGGCTGCAACCATTGGTTCGCGCCGTACACGCTGGAAGGCGACAAGCTGAGCTTCGGCAAAATCGGCAAGACCCGCAAACTGTGCGCGCCGGCGTTGATGGAGCAGGAGCAACGTTTCCTCGAGGCGCTGGAACATGTCGAGCGCTGGGACATCTCGCCGATCGAGCAGATGCGCTTCTGGCCGGCTGAAGGCAAGCCTTTGCGTTGGTGGCTGGAAGAGGGTTGATTGTTCAGCCGCAAAAAAGATCGCAGCCTTCGGCAACTCCTACATGAGTCCGCGTACCCCCTGTAGGAGCTGCCGAAGGCTGCGATCTTTTGATCGTTCCCACGCTCCGGCGTGGGAACGAGCCTGAATGGCAACAATCTATTTAGTCGCCTGCAACGCCTCCAGCTTCGCCATCACCCCCGCCGCCGTCTGCTCGCCCATCAGCTGTTCACGCACCTTGCCCTTGTTGTCGATGATGTACGTCACCGGCAGCGCTTCACTGCGCGGCACGTCGAACAACTCCGCCGGATCCTGCGCCAGCACGGTGAACTTGATACCGAGTTTTTCACTGGCCTCTTTCAGCTCCGCGCCCTGCACGTTGTCGAAGTTAACCCCGAACACGCCGACGTTCTTGCCCTTGAGCTCGTCAGCCAGATGATTGAGTTCCGGAATCTCCGTTCGGCACGGCCCGCACCATTCGGCCCAGTAGTTGAGCACAACCCATTGTTTGTCCAGACGCTCGGACGCGACTTTCTGCCCGTTCTGGTCGATGCCGTAGTCGTTACCGCAGCCCCCCAGCATCAACGCCCCGATAATCGTCAATGCCGCTGCCAATCGCCGTGTCATGTCCTGTTCCTTGTGAAAATTTAAACGCGCCTGCGACCCATCGCCTCTGACGGTTCTGGATTGCGCGCTGCACAGTTAGAATAGCCGCCACTTTACGCCAGAAGCGACCCGCCATGACCGATCTGACGCTTTATCACAATCCGCGCTGCTCGAAATCCCGCGGCGCGCTGGAACTTATCGAAGCCCGCGGCCTGACGCCAAACGTCGTGCGTTACCTCGAAACCCCGCTGAATGCGGCGCAAATCAAGGCCCTGCTCGGCAAGCTCGGGATCAGCGCACGCCAGTTGCTGCGTACCGGGGAAGATGAATACAAAATGCTTCAACTGGCGGATGAAAGCCTCAGCGAAGCGCAATTGATCGACGCCATCGCCCAGCATCCGAAACTGATGGAGCGACCGATTCTTGAAGTCGGCGACAAAGCCGTGATCGGTCGTCCGCCGGAAAATGTCCTGGAGTTGCTGCCGTGAGCGCGCCGTACATTCTGGTGTTGTATTACAGCCGCAATGGCTCGACCAACGAGATGGCGCGGCAGATTGCTCGCGGTGTCGAGCAGGCTGGCCTCGAAGCGCGTCTGCGTACCGTGCCGGCGATCTCCACCGAGTGCGAAGCCGTTGCGCCAAGCATTCCGGACGAAGGCGCGCTCTACGCCACGCTGGATGATTTGAAAAACTGCGCCGGCCTGGCCCTCGGTAGTCCGACGCGTTTCGGCAACATGGCCGCGCCGCTGAAATACTTCCTCGATGGCACCAGCAATCTGTGGCTGACCGGTGCTCTCGTTGGCAAACCGGCCGGCGTGTTCACCTCCACCGCCAGTTTGCACGGCGGTCAAGAAACCACGCTGCTGTCGATGATGCTGCCACTGCTGCACCACGGCATGCTCATCACCGGTCTGCCGTACAGCGAATCGGCGCTGCTGGAAACCCAGGGCGGCGGCACGCCTTACGGCGCCAGCCATCACGCTGGGGCGGACGGCAAAAAAGGTCTGGATCAGCACGAAGTCGCGCTGTGCCGTGCGCTCGGCCATCGTCTGGCCAAGACTGCGCAGAAACTGGAGGGCTGACGGTGGCGAAGAAGCCGAAAATCCTGCCCTCGGTCGAGTGGCTTGAGCCGCGCGTGAAAGCGATGCGGGTGGTCAGTCTGCTGAGCTTTTTTGCTTTGGCCGGGTTGCTCGCTGCGTACTATCTGATCTTCGCCGATCTGCACGGCGCGCGGCCGTGGGTGATTCTGCTGGTCGAGCTGATCCCGTGGCTGGTTCTCGCCCCGGCGATGATCATGGGCAGCGCCCGTGGTCATTCGTGGATGTGTTTTGTGGTGAATCTGTATTTCATCAAAGGCGCACTGGCGGCGTATGACCCGAACCGGCAGTTGTTTGGCGTGCTGGAGATGGTCGCGAGCCTGGCGGTGTTTTGCTCGGCGCTGTTGTATGTGCGGTGGCGGTATCAGTTGAATCGCAAGTTGGCTGGCGAGGGAGAAATCTCCGTCGCCTGATGGAAAAAGATCGCAGCCTTCGGCAGCTCCTACATTTGGAATGCATTTCCCTGTAGGAGCTGCCAAAGGCTGCGATCTTTCAGCGATTCAATGGTTGACGGTATAAGCAAGCATCATCGAAATCTGGCTCATCGGCCGTCCGCCACTCTCTTCATGCCACTGATTGAAGACATTCTGCACAATCGCCAGATCACGCTGGCTGGTCGGCACTTTGTCGACGATCTTCTGCGCATTGAGCGCCGCGACCACGTCGTAGCTCGGCACAAAAGTATCCTTGCCGACCATGCGCAAAAACCGTGGCGCTGACAGCCCGCCGAGTTGATGTCCGTGCTTTTTCAGGTACGTCCACAGGCCGACGATATCGGTCACCGGCCAGTCGGCGATCAGTGCGCCGAAACTGCCCTTGTCCTTTTCCACATCGAGAATGAACTGCGCATTGCGCGGTACGCTTTTCAGCTTGCCGAGGTGGCGGATGATCCGCGCATCCTGCATCAGGCGCTCGAGGTGCTCGGCGCTCATCAGCACGACTTTTTCCGGGTCGAACTTGAAGAACACTTCTTCGAAGGCCGGCCACTTGGCGTCGACCAGACTGTGCTTGAGGCCGGCACGGAACACGCGCAGGGCCATGGTCGAAAGGTAGCGGTCGTCGCTGATTTTGCGCAGTTGTGCGGGAGTCTTGGGAACGGGCAGATGGGCTTCCAGTTCAGCCGCCGAACCGAAGCGGTTCAGACAGTATTCGTGCAGCCACTTGTAATCGCGCATGCCCTCTCCTGGTGAATTGAATAAAGAAACTAATGCGGGGCCCTGTGGTGAGGGGATTTATCCCCGATGGGGAGCGGAGCTCCCCAGAAAAGCTGGGGCTGCTGTGCAGCCCATCGGGGATAAATCCCCTCGCCACAAAAAGCGCGGCCACATAAAAATGGGGTTTACAGATTGACGACGTTCACGAAGCGCGAAGCCGCGGTTTCGTCGATCTTCAGGCTGGTGAAGTCGAACAGGTTGCGGTCGGCCAGTTGCGACGGGATGACATTCTGCAGACTGCGGAAGATGCTTTCCGTTCGACCGGGTGTCTTGCGTTCCCAGTCCAGAAGCATTTCCTTGACCACCTGACGCTGCAGGTTTTCCTGCGAACCACAGAGGTTGCACGGGATGATCGGGAATTCCTTCAAGTCCGAATAGGCCTGAATGTCTTTCTCGTTGCAGTACGCCAGCGGACGGATCACCACGTTGCGGCCATCGTCGGCGCGCAGCTTCGGCGGCATGGCTTTCAACGAACCGTTGAAGAACATGTTGAGGAAGAACGTCTCGACAATGTCGTCGCGGTGATGACCGAGGGCCATCTTGGTCGCGCCGATTTCGTCAGCAAAGGTGTACAGCGTGCCGCGACGCAGACGTGAACACAGCGAGCAGGTGGTCTTACCTTCCGGGATGAGTTCCTTGACCACCGAGTAGGTGTCTTTCTCGACGATGTGGTACTCGACGCCCAGTTCTTTCAGATAGGCCGGCAGCACGTGCTCGGGGAAGCCCGGCTGCTTTTGATCCATGTTCACCGCGACGATCTCGAACTTGATCGGTGCAACCTTCTGCAGGTGCAGCAGCACGTCGAGCATGGTGTAACTGTCCTTGCCCCCGGACAGGCAGACCATGACCTTGTCGCCGTCTTCAATCATGTTGAAGTCAGCAACCGCTTCGCCGGCCAGGCGGCGCAGGCGCTTTTGCAGTTTGTTCTGGTTGACCGTAAGAGTGCCCATGACGCGAAATCCGTGAGGTGTGACGAAAGGCCGGCATTTTACGCAAAAACCCTGGATGCGCGAAGCATCTGTGGCGAGGGGATTTATCCCCGTTGGGTTGCGAAGCAGCCCCAAAACCTGAGAACTCGTATTGCCTGACACTGCGCGATGAATGGCTTGGCGACTGCTGCGCAGCCGAACGGGGATAAATCCCCTCGCCACAAAAGTGTTTCAAGCATCAAAAATGCCTTACCGGCAAGACCTCAAGGCGATTAAGCCCCGTGTTTACAGCGCGATTTGCTCTAAGCCCCTAATACCTGTGCGGTTAAGTCCTTTCTATACTGCGACATAAGGTCGCACACATCCATGACCTGACTTTGCTCGGCCTCATTGGCCCGTAGGCGCTCCGTTGGGGGGCGATGGCAATAACAAGAGGAGTGACTGGCATGATCCATCACGTAGTGGGACTTTTTACCCACCCCGATCAGGAATGGAAGGAAATCCGTGGCGACCAAGAGGAAAGCATCAGCCACATGTACCTGACACACACGCTGATTCTGGCGGCGATCCCCGCCATTTCGGCGTTTATCGGCACTACCCAGGTCGGCTGGGTGATCGGTAACCGCGCGCCAGTAATGCTCACCGTCGAAAGCGCGATCTGGATGACCGTCATGTCGTACCTGGCGATGCTTGGCGGCGTCGCGGTCATGGGCGCTTTCGTGCACTGGATGGCGCGTACGTACGACGCCAACCCGAGTCTGGCCCGGTGTGTCGCATTCGCCACTTACACCGCAACGCCGTTGTTTGTCGGAGGTTTGGCGGCGCTGTATCCGCATATGTGGCTGGGGATGATCGTCGGCACGGCGGCCATCTGTTACACGGTTTATCTGTTGTACGTGGGGCTGCCGACGTTCATGAATATTCCGTCGGACGAAGGTTTCCTGTTCTCAAGCTCAGTGCTGGCGGTGGGTCTGGTGGTGCTGGTCGCCATCATGGCGTTTACCGTGATCGTCTGGGGGCTGGGCGTAGGGCCCGTATACACCAACTAGCAAACGTCTTGTTCATAAAGGCCGCCGCGAGGCGGCCTTGTCGTTTGCCGGACGACCATTCGGCAGCTCGACGATTCGCAAGTCCCCAGGGTTGCGGCATACTCGACGTCTCTGGAGATCCATCAAGCATGCCCGAGCAACTCAATACCCGCGTCGAAGACTGTTACCAACTCGCTGAATCCTTTTTCAAACGTCACTTCCAACGCCCTGTCGTCAGTCTCAAGCTGCGCGGGCAAAAAGCCGGTGTCGCGCATTTGCACGAGAACCTGCTGCGCTTCAATCCGCAGCTGTACCGGGAAAACACCGAACATTTCCTCAAACAAACCGTGGCCCACGAAGTTGCGCACCTGATCGCCCATCAGTTGTTTGGCGACCGCATTCAGCCGCACGGCGAGGAATGGCAACTGATCATGCGCGGGGTTTACGAACTGCCGCCGGATCGCTGCCACACCTACGCCATTAAACGTCGCAGCGTTACCCGCTATATCTACAAATGCCCGTGCGTGGACAGTGATTTTCCGTTTTCGGCGCAGCGGCATAGCCTTGTGCGGCAGGGGCGGCGGTATTTGTGTCGTAGTTGCCGGAATACGTTGGTGTTCAGTGGTGAGATGCGGGTGGAATAGTCAGATTTGTGTTGTCTGTTCTGGCCCCATCGCGAGCAGGCTCACTCCTACAGGTGAAATGCATTCCAATTGTAGGAGTGAGCCTGCTCGCGATGAGGCCGGCACAGGCACTAAAGAACGACTTTGACAGAGCGCAATTCTGCAATTCGCTCAGGACTAAACCCCAACTCCCCCAACACTTCATCCGTATGCTGCCCCAACACCGCCCCGACATGCCGCGGTGCCGGTAAATCCTCGGAAAATTTCAACGGACACGCCATCTGCGCCTGCGTCGTGCCATCCCCGCGCGGCACTTGCGTTACCAGTTCGCGCGCCTGCAACTGCGGATGCCGCACCGCCTCACTCAAATTCAACACCGGCTCGACACACGCATCGATCCCGGCAAACAGCTCGCACAGTTCAGCAAAGTCATGCCGTTCGAACTCGATCTTCAACGCCTCCTTCAGCGCCCGCTGCTGCTCAGGTTTCGGCGACAAGCCTTGCGCCGCCAACTCCGGCCGGCCCAGCGCCGCACACAGTGGCTGCATGAACGCCGGCTCCAGACTGCCGACCGACATCCAGCGCCCATCCCGCGAACGGTAATAGTCGTAAAAGCTGCCGCCATTGAGCATCTGGTCTTCCCAGCCCGGCTCCTCGCCGCACGCCAGATAACCGGCGCCGGCCATGGCATTCAGGCTGAATGCGCAATCGGTCATGCTCACGTCCAGATGGGTGCCCTGCCCCGTTTGCTGCCGCGCAATCACCGCTGCGAGTAAACCGATTACCCCGTGCAACGAACCACCGGCGACATCCGCCACCTGCATACCCAACGGCAACGGCCCGCTGTCGGCGCGACCGGTGTAGCTGGAGAGCCCGGCGAGGGCGAGATAGTTGATGTCATGCCCGGCGCGATCCTTGTACGGGCCGGTCTGGCCGTAACCGGTGATCGACACATAGATCAGCTTGGGATTGATCGCCTTAAGTGCCTCGTATCCGAGACCCAATCGCTCCATCACGCCGGGACGAAACTGTTCCAAAACGATGTCGTGATCCGCCAGCAATTGCTTGATCACCTCGAGCGCTTCGGGCTGCTTGAGATCCAGCGCCAGGCTGCGCTTATTGCGATTGAGATAGGCGTGACTGGCAGACATCCCGCCATCGTGCGGCGGTAATACGCGCAGCAGATCCATGCGCGTCGGCGATTCGATACGCAGCACCTCGGCGCCCATGTCCGCCAGCAACAGCGACGCGAACGGCCCCGGCAACAGCGTGGAGAAATCGAGGATTTTCAGTGAGGCCAGCGGTGCAGACATGAGCGAACTCCTTGGGCGATGCACTCAGCCTAGGCAGCCATTGCCGATGCAGCAATCACCGGATATGTCAGCGGGTGTGACCGTTACGCTCAAATCGCAGGCAATAAAAAACCCTGTGGTGAGGGGGTTTATCCCCGATGAGTCGCGTAGCGGCTCCCTTCTACCACTAAAAAGAAGGGACTGCTGCGCACTCCATCGGGGATGAATCCCCTCGCCACAAGGGCTTTTTTACTTACTTGACGCTGCTCGGGGCCGGGCCTTCAGCCACACCCAGATCATCTTCAGGGCGGGTATCAGCGATACCGCGACCGCCCGATGCCAGTTCGGATTGCAGTACGTCGGTGTCCAGCTCTTTCACCCACTTGGCAACCACGATGGTCGCAACAGCGTTGCCCACCAGGTTGGTCAGTGCGCGTGCTTCGGACATGAAGCGGTCGATACCGAGGATCAGCGCCAGACCGGCCACCGGCAAGTGACCTACCGCCGACAGAGTCGCGGCCAGCACGATGAAGCCCGAACCGGTCACACCGGCTGCGCCTTTGGAGGACAGCAGCAGCACCACCAGCAGCGTGATCTGGTGCGTGATGTCCATGTGCGTGTCGGTTGCCTGAGCAATGAACACAGCGGCCATGGTCAGGTAGATCGCGGTGCCGTCGAGGTTGAACGAGTAACCGGTCGGGATCACCAGACCCACTACCGATTTCTTCGCGCCCAGACGCTCCATCTTGATCAGCATGCGCGGCAGTACCGATTCCGACGACGAAGTGCCGAGTACGATCAGCAGCTCTTCACGGATGTAACGGATCATTTTCAGCACGCTGAAACCGTGCATGCGGGCGATGCCGCCGAGCACGATCAGCACGAACAGCAGGCAAGTGATGTAGAAGCAGATCATCAGTTGACCCAGCTGCACCAGCGAACCCACGCCGTAAGCGCCGATGGTGAAGGCCATGGCACCGAAGGCACCGATTGGCGCGAGCTTCATGATCATGTTGATGATGTTGAACATCACGTGGGCGAAGCGATCGATGAAGTCGAGGATCGGACGGCCGTAGTCACCCAGGCGATGCAGGGCGAAGCCGAAGATCACCGAGAACATCAGCACTTGCAGGATGTCACCGGTGGCGAACGCGCCGACGATGGTGGTCGGGATCACGTTGAGCAGGAAGCCGACAACGCTTTGGTCAGCGCCCGCCGCGACATAGGAAGCGACTTTCGAAGCGTCGAGGGTGGCAACGTCGATGTGCATGCCGTTGCCCGGCTGCACGATGTTGACCACAACCAGACCAACCAGCAGAGCGATGGTCGAAACGATTTCGAAGTACAGAAGCGCGTAACCACCGGTCTTGCCGACCGATTTCATGCTTTGCATGCCAGCGATGCCGCTGACCACGGTGCAGAAGATGATCGGAGCGATGATCATTTTGATCAGTTTGATGAACCCGTCACCCAGCGGCTTTACCGCCACGCCGAACTGCGGGTAGTAATGACCAAGCGCGATACCGATGATGATCGCGATGATCACCTGAAAATACAGGGATTTGTACAGTGGCTGACGAGTCGTCATTGCAAGTTTCCTCAAGAGCCCCGCGTGCAACATCCATCTGTTACGCCGCGAAACCTGAATTGCGAACCCTCCTGCACTGGAGGGATTTGTTGTTGGAGCGGCGTTTTCCGGGCGGGATAAACGCACGCTTCTGTCGCTCTTATCGCAAACGCCGTGCCACTTTGGTGCATTTCCCGGCAAGCCTTTTGACATCAAGGGCTGCAGGTCTTTTTAGTGCCAACGTGCGGTGACTTGAGTGTGGCGGATTTCCGCCAACTCGCCGCTTGTCGTCCTACAATTTGGCGGAAATCCGCCTTGTTGCTCGCATCACCCCCGGCTACCATCCGGCGCCTGAGGAAGGATTTGCCGCTTATGCGCGAACGCACCATCGCCAGTCATTTCGCCCGTGCCGCCCTCGGTGGCGCACGCCGCCTGGGTTTCGACTATTCGAGTCTGTTGCTGCAACTGGGCATCAGCCCGGAATTGCTCGACGAACCTCGCGCGCGTCTCGCGCCGGAGCAGTTCACTCAGTTGATCCAGGGCCTGTGGCTGGCGCTGGATGACGAATACCTCGGTTTCGGCAATGCACCGAGCAAGCCCGGCAGCTTCGCGATGATGTGCCACGCCTCGATTCATTGCCGCAATCTGGAGAAGGCTCTGCAACGCGGCTTATTGTTTTATAGCCTATTCCCGCAAGGCCCGCGCCTGACCCTGAGCCGCGAAGACGAATGGGTACGTTTGAGCCTTGATGATGCGCAATTGTGGGATCCGGATCACTTTCTCACCGAGAGCCTGCTGGTGATCTGGCATCGCCTCGGCAGTTGGCTGATTGGCCAGCGCATCCGGCTGGAACAGGTGACATTCAGCTATCCGCGCCCCGAACACGGCGCGGAATACGATTTGCTGTTTCCCTGTCCGATGACGTTTGCCGGCGATCAGAGCAGCCTGCTGTTTCACAGCCGCTACCTGCACATGCCGTTGTTGCAGGACGAACGCACGCTCAAACACTTCCTCGAACGCTCCCCCGCTGACTTGCTGTCGCGCCCGGATGACGGTGACAGCCTGAGCAGTCGGCTGCGCCGCTTGCTCAGCCGTGACAGTGCGAATTGGCCGGATCTGGAAGCGGTGGCCGCGCAAATGCACATCAGCCCACAGACGTTGCGCCGGCATTTGCGTGAGGAAGGCACAAGTTTTCAGGAGTTGAAGGATCAGCTGCGGCGGGATATCGCCATCTACCATTTGGGGCGCGCGGATTTGTCGTTGCAGCAGATTGCCGAGCAGTTGGGGTTTTCAGAGCCGTCGGCGTTTCACCGGGCGTTCAAGAAATGGACGGGGCTGACGCCGGGGGCTTATCGGGCGCAGGAACAGTGAGGCATTACATCAAAAGCCCCTCACCCTAACCCTCTCCCGGAGGGAGAGGGGACTGATTGGGGGATGCTCGAAATCTCCGCCGACCTGATACTTCGCTGTTGAATCCATAATCGACTGGCTATTTCAGGTCGGTGGATAACGCTAGACACCTCGGTCAGTCCCCTCTACCTCTGGGAGAGGGTTAGGGTGAGGGCAGCCCCCGATCACACCGCCGGAAAATGAATCCTGAACGCCGCCCCACCCATCGGTGAATCCCCCAGCGTCAGCTTGGCGCTGTAACTCTCGATGATGTCCTTGACCACCGCCAAGCCGATCCCTTGCCCCGGATGCTGGGCATCCAGCCGTTCGCCACGCTCGAGAATCCGCGCACGCTGATCCGGCGGTACGCCCGGGCCGTCGTCTTCGATACACAGTTCAACCCCGGCGTGATTTTCACGCACGCTGATGCGCACTTCGCCCAAGCACAGCCGATAAGCGTTTTCCAGCAGGTTGCCCATCATTTCCAGCAAGGCGCCCTGCTCGATCGGCACGTAACAATGCTCCGGCAGATCAAACGCCACGCGCACATGTTTGTCGCGATAGACCTTGTCCAGCGTGTCGCAGAGGCTTTTCAGCACCGGTTGCAGACGCACCTGATGGCGCACCAGGCCGCTTTTGCGCAGGCTTGCGCGTTGCAGTTGGTAGCCGATCTGCTGGCTCATGCGTTCGATCTGCGATTGCAGCACCCAGGCCTGATCGCGATCTTCGGGGCGCTGGGCCATGTCTTCGCTGACGCCTTGCAACACTGTCAACGGGGTTTTCAGGCTGTGCGCCAGATCATCTAGGGAGTCACGATAGCGGCTGCGCTGCTGGCGTTCGCTGTGCAGCAAGCGGTTGAGCGAGCCGGTCAGGCGCAGCAGTTCGCGCGGGTGTTGTTCGGTGAGGCTTTCGCGAGTGCCGCCTTCGATTTCGTCGAGTTCCTGACTGAGTCGGCGCAAAGCTTTTAAGCCCCAGGTCAGGCCGATCCACAACAGCGCCAGCAACACCAGCAAGGCTGCGCCGAAACCGAGGTAGAGGTTTTCGCGCAGGCCTTCGAGCGTGACTTCGTATTCGCGCACCGGTTGCAGGGCGACGATGCTGAACGCCGCGCTTTTGCCGCCGAGCAGTTTGACTTCGACGTCATAGACGAAGAATTCCTGACCGTTGGCCTCACGAATCCGCGCGAACTCGTTGCCGAGGCCGTCGTAGCGCGGTTTGTAGTTGATCTGTTCTTCCTGGGTGGCTTTCGAGCGCCAGACCAAGTGCCCTTCGCGGTCGTAGATGTAGCCGAGCAGGCGGAAGTCGGTGAGGTTGAAACGCTCGTCCGGCAACTGATTCGGCATCACCAGCCGACCGTTTTCAATGCGTGCGGCAGAGATCAGCGTGGTGACGTCCGAGGCCAGCCGTTGTTCGATCGAGTCCTGCAACGCGAGGCTGAACGCGCCCTGCATCGCCGGGAGCAAGGCGAGCATGAACAACACCGCCAACGTGGTGGCGGCGAGCATCAGGCGGACGCGAAGCGAACGAATCAAGTGCAGCGCTCATTGAACAAATAGCCGAGGCCGCGCACGGTGTCGATCGGTTTGAAGCCGGCCGGGCCTTCGAGCTTGCGGCGCAGGCGGCCGACCAGCACTTCGATCACGTTCGGATCGCGCTCGTCGTCGTCCGGGTAGAGCTGCTCCATCAAGCGATCCTTGGGCACCACTTGCTGGTGATGACGCATGAGGTATTCGAGGATGCGGTACTCGTAGGCGGTCAGCGCCAGCGGTTGTTCGTCGAGGGTCGCCTGCTTGCGATTGAGGTCGAGCAGCAACGGTCCGGCGACGATGGTCGACTGGGTGAAACCGCTGGAGCGGCGCAGCAAGGCATTCAGGCGCGCGTCGAGTTCTTCGAACTGGAACGGCTTGACCACGTAATCGTCGGCGCCGGCAGCGAGGCCTTCGACCTTGTCCTGCCAGTTGCCGCGCGCGGTGAGGATCAGGATCGGAAAGGTCTTGCCGCCCGAGCGCAACTGGCGGATCAGGTCGAGGCCGTTCATGCCCGGCAAGCCGAGATCGATCACCGCCAGATCAAAGTTGAACTGTCCGGTCTGGTACAGCGCCTCTTCGGCATTGGCCACGGACTCGACCACGTGACCGCTCTCCGTGAGGCGGGTTTGCAGGTGATGGCGCAACAGCGCCTCATCTTCGACGACCAACAGTTTCATAACGCTCTCCCGGGTAAATCCAGAATCTCCAAAAACACACCTGTATGAGCAAAGCTTGCTCGCGAAAGCGGTGAATCAGTCAATTAGAAGTCGACTGATCCGGCGCCATCGCGAGCAAGCTTTGCTCCTACAATAATTTCGCTGTCGTCCTCAGAAGTTGTAGTTGGCCGACAGGTAAGTCTGCGCGCTGCTGTCCAGATCCAGCGAGCCTTGTTTGCTGCCGCCGCTTTCTTTCATTTCGGTGCTGGCATTGCTCATCAGGTAACGATAACCGAGTTCCACCGAGGTGTTCTGGGTCACTTGTTGCAACACACCCAACTGGCCGCCGACCGCATAACCGATGTCGCTGTCGCGGCTGTAGCCTGGCGAATCCTGAGTGAGTTTAGTCAGACCTGCCGTGGCACCGCCGAACAACTTGGTGCTGCCGCCCACCGGGTAGAACAGATCGTAGCTGCCGAGCAGATTTTCCTGTCGCAGTTTAATGCCATTGTGCGAGCCCGACACGTTGTCGTAGGTGGCGTAGTAGCGACCTTGGCTGTTTTGCTGACCGAGGCGTACGCCGTAAGTGTTGTTGCCATCGATGGCGTCGGTGGCGTTCGGGTGACCGAGGTTGTCGTTCAGCGCGTTGGACTTGTCGATCTTGTCACTGGTCTGGCCGAAGGACAGGCCGGCGAAATTGGTGGTGTCGTCGGCATTGGCCGCGAGGCTGGAGCCTAACAGGGTAAATGCCAGCAGCAGTTTGTTTATACGAGTCATGGGTATTTCCTCTTTCACAGTGCTGTTTGGGTATGGCGCAAGGTTACTGACCAGCCCCTGTACCGCCCCTGAACCGTCTCTGAACCTGACCTGAACCAAATCGTCTAGGCTGTTTTGACCACTTTCGATAAAGAGACCCCGACCATGCGCCTGTTCCTCGCCCTCACTTTGCTGGCGGTCAGCAGCCTGACTCAGGCAGCGATCAAGACCGAAGAAATCCCTTACCAGAGCGCCGACGGCACTAAGTTGATCGGCTATTACGCCTATGACGACGCTATAAAAGGCGCACGCCCGGGTGTCGTCGTGGTGCATGAATGGTGGGGCCTGAACGATTACGCCAAACGCCGAGCGCGTGATCTCGCCGAGCTTGGCTACAGCGCGCTGGCGATTGATATGTACGGCGAGGGCAAGAACACCGAGCACCCGAAAGATGCGATGGCGTTCATGCAGGCGGCGACCAAGGATGCGGCGGCATCGAGCAAACGCTTCGAAGCCGGTCTGGATTTGCTGAAGAAGCAGCCACAGACCGACGTGAACAAACTCGCGGCCATTGGTTATTGCTTCGGCGGGGGCGTGGTGCTGAACGCGGCGCGTCAGGGCGAGCCGTTGTTGGGGGTAGTGAGTTTCCACGGTGCATTGGCGACCAATACACCGGCGACGCCCGGCAGTGTGAAGGCGAAAATTCTGGTGGAGCATGGCGCGCTGGACAGCATGGTCACGCCGAACAACGTCATCGCGTTCAAGTCGGAAATGGACAAGGCCGGGGCCAACTACAAGTTCGTCACGCTTGAGGGTGCCAAGCATGGTTTTACCAACCCGGATGCGGATCGTTTGAGCCATGGCGAACATGGTGGTCCGGATATTGGTTACAACAAGGCGGCGGATGAAAAATCCTGGGCGGACATGAAAGCGTTCTTCCAGAAAATCTTCAGCTAACCGTCCCCGACCCTGATCGTTCCCACGCTCTGCGTGGGAATGCAGCCCGGGACGCTCTGCGTCCCAACGCGGACGCAGAGCGTCTATTGAGGCATTCCCACGCAGAGCGTGGGAACGATCAAGATCGCAGCCTTCGGCAGCTCCTACACGGGCAGGCACTGGTCAGCGTGGGTGCTAACCGGCAAAATGCCCGCCATGAACCTCACCCTCCCCGCCTGCTGCACCCCGCTCGATGCCGATTGGCCGTTGCCCTCGGTGCTGGCCGATACCGTGCTGCTCAGTACTCACTTCGATCCGGCGCAACTGCTCGGCGATGATTTTCGTCGCAGCGCCATCGAGCCGCCGCCGAGCATTCAGCGTTCGGTGGCCAAGCGTCAGGCTGAATTTCTCGCGGGTCGGATCTGCGCTCGGGCGGCGTTACAGCAACTGGAAGGTTCCAGCGTGGTTCCGCCGATTGGCGAAGATCGCGCACCGGTGTGGCCGGCGCATATCTGCGGCTCGATCACCCACAGCACCGGGCGCGCAGCAGCGATTGTTGCCAATAAACAGCACTGGCGCGGTTTGGGCATGGATCTGGAAAACCTGCTCAACGCCGAACGCGCCGAACGCCTCGCCGGAGAAATCCTCACGCCGGCGGAAATGCAGCGCATGGCAGCAGGCTCGCGGGATCAGTTGGCGTTGTGGGTGACGCTGACGTTTTCGGTGAAGGAGAGTTTGTTCAAAGCGCTGTATCCGATTGTGCAGAAGCGCTTTTATTTCGAGCATGCGGAAGTGCTGGAATGGACTGAGGCGGGCGAGGTTCGGTTGCGGCTGCTGACGGATTTGTCGGCTGAATGGTGCAGCGGGACAGAGCTGGATGCGCAGTTTGGGGTGCGGGATGGGCAGTTGTTGAGTTTGGTCAGCATTAAGGCCTGAGGATTTGTAGGGTGGCCGCTGACCCCATCGCGAGCAGGCTCACTCCTACAGGGGAACGCATTCCAAATGTAGGAGTGAGCCTGCTCGCGATGGGGCCAGCAAAATCACTAAATTTCTCAACGGCGTTCCTGATTACGCGGCCAACTCAAACTAAAACACGCCCCGCCCAAACTCTTGCTCTTGCCAATCAACGCCCGGCCGTCGTGCCAGTGAATAATCCGTCGCACAATCGACAACCCCAGTCCATGCCCACCCGACGCCCGCGTGCGGCTGTCATCCAGGCGCAGAAACGGCGTGAAGATTTTCTCCCAGGCAACTTCCGGCACACCCGGCCCGTCATCCTCAACGTCGACCCGGCAACGTAATTGCCCGACCTGATAACTCACCGTCACATTCGAACGCGCATGGCGCATGGCGTTGCTCACCAGATTCTGCAACGCGCGGTGCAGATAACGCGGCTCAGCCTCGACCCACGCATCGTCATTGTCCGCAGCCGACAGACACAGCCCGCGCTGCACCGTGACCTCGGCGCGCAACGGCGCCAATTCTTCGATGACCTGATTGACCAACGCATCCAGATCAATCCGCTGGAAGGTCAGCGCCGGTGAGCCCTGCTCCAGTCGCGCGTAGGTGAGCATTTCATCGACCAGCTTATCGAGATCCTCGATGTCGTGATCCATGCCTTCGCGGTATTTTTCCAGCGCTTGCGGGGTGGTCGCCGAGCCGATCATTTCCAGACCGAAACGCAGACGCGCCACCGGCGTGCGCAACTCATGGGACACCGCGCGCACCAGTTCACGCTGGATCGCCAGCAGTTGTTGCAAGTGCTCAGCCATGCCATTGAACGCCGCCGCCAGCCGCCCGACCGAGTCGGCACCGCGCGCCGGCACGCGAGTTTCCAGACTGCCCTTGGCGATGCGCGTGGCCGCCGCTTCGAGACCGCGTAAACGCCGTTCGAGTTGGCGCACCAGCAAGTAAACGATCAAGCCGATCAGACTCAGCCCGAGCGCGGCGATCAGCACCAGCCACTCCGGCGGATAGGGATTCATCTGGTACAGCGGGCCGATCTCCAGCACCCACGGCGTGCCGACCATACCGGCGAACACGCGGATCGAATCGCCGCCCTTGCCCAGCGCCATCACCGTGTCGCCCTCGGCCACGCGGCGGCTCTGGTCTTCGTCCATGTCGGCGTCATCCACCGTGACCAAACGCAAATCGAATCCGAAGCCCTTCTCTTCCTTTATCTGCGCCAGCCGTTTCGGTTGGTCGGCGACCGGCACGCGCACCAGCTCATCGGCGAGCAGGTAAATTGTCGCGCGGGCCAGTTGCTCGCTGATCTGCTGCACCTCGCCTACGAGCACAAGCTGCTCTTTGTCGCTGACCAGTCGATAGACCTTCGCCGCGTGCGGGCCGGTCTGTTCGACCAAAGCCTGGCCGCGCTGCACGCGGGTGCGTTGGGTCAGGTCGAGATCGGTGTCGGCAAACTTCTTCAGCGCCAGCGGAATCCCCAGCAAACGCTCCCACACCAGCAATGCGCGATGGCGTTCGGTTTCGTTCATCGGTTGCAGGTTGCTGGCCATCAGCGAGAACGTGCCGTGGGCCAGACGCTCGCGGTACTGCTCGCTGCGCACTTGGTTGAGCAGGTTCAGCGCCAGCACGCCGAGCACCGCTACCAGAATGATCGCTGCGCACATGCCGCCGTAAATGCGCAGGAAGATCGAGTTCACAGCGGCAGGTCTACGCAGGCTTCAGGGACGAACAGGTAACCTTTGCTGCGCACGGTTTTGATCAGGCGTGGATGGTCAGGATCGTCGCCGATTTTCGGGCGAATGCGCGAGATGCGCACATCGATCGAGCGATCCTGGCCGTCGTAACCGATGCCGCGCAGGGCGGTGAAGATTTCTTCCCGCGAGAGAATGCGCCCGGCGTTGGAGACCAGCAGCCAGAGCAAATCGAATTCGGCGCTGGTCAGTTCGATGCCGTTATCGCTGAGCCAGGCTTCGCGCAATGCGTTGTCGACCACCAGCGGGCCGAATTGCAGGCGACGGCTTTTTTCGCTGGTCGGCTCGGGTGAGTCACTGCGTCGCAGCAACGCCTGAATCCGCGCCAATAACAAACGCGGGCGCACCGGTTTGCACACGTAATCGTCGGCGCCGAGGTCGAGGCCTTGGATCTGGTCGGCATCGTCGGTGCGCGCGGTGAGCATCAGGATCGGCCCGTCGTAACGGTCGCGGACTTTGCGGCAGATGCTCAGGCCATCTTCGCCGGGCAGCATCAGGTCGAGGATCACCAGATCCGGTTGTTCGTTAATGATCCGCGCTGCGGCGAGCGCACCGTTGCCTTCGATTTCCACGCGCAGTCCATTGGCTTGCAGGTAGTCGCGCGTGAGTTCGGCCAGTCGCTGGTCATCCTCGACGATCAATACCTGCCAGGCTTGTTGCTCCACCGGTGACCTCTGCTTTCTATTGTTATTAATAAAGGAAGACGATTGCCCGAATCCAGACGATCCCCTGTAGGAGCTGTCGATTGAAACGAGGCTGCGATCTTTTGATTTTGTTTTTATCAAGATCAAAAGATCGCAGCCTTCGGCAGCTCCTACGGGGGATCCTCTCGTGCTTTTGTCGCGCTTACATGGCCCGATTGTATAAACGGCGTACAGCCAGAACACAAGTCGGTAAATGCGTTCGGACAAGGCGATTTTTTGTGGTAGGGTTCGCGCCCTTAAAAATCCGCTGAAGCGTTTTTCCCGGTGAGAAAACGGTGACAAACGGTCTAGCTCAGCAGGTTCGCGGCCTACACGAGAATTCCACCTTTCTTACACAATTTACGCACAGGTTTATCCACAGGTAGTACGTTGCAACACCCCTCGAAACGCATTATCTTGTAGCACGGCGCAAAAAAAACCCTACATATAGGGTTTTTGACTGAAAAGCCCAACCACATTTCAGACCTGAAACTCAAGCGATTTATTGCCGGTTTCCGGTTGAACCAAGCAAGTTTTCTGAAGACCAAACCGCACTTGCGGATGGCACCGTTTTTCAGGTCGGAAACGACCGAAACGGTACGGGTGTTGCAGTCATTACTGTCACCCGGGATGGAACCCGGCTCGAGCCTTGGCTCGCAGCCAAAAACTTCGGCAGGGACGCGGCGTCATTAGCCTTTTTCCTACTGGTCCGAAGTTGTTATGCCCGACGCCCGTCGGTTGTAGTGCTTCTGGCCAGAACGGTGGGCACCATGATGGTGCCCAAACAAACTAGAGAATGTGGAGATCACCCCCCATGCAAACCGACACAACTCGCGAGAACCCGCAGGGCACCTTGCCGCAGGCCGCTGATTCGAATTCGGATCTGGCAGCCACCGCGCCTGGTCAACTGCGCGTGATCAAGCGTAATGGCACTGTCGTTCCTTACACCGATGACAAGATCACCGTCGCTATCACCAAAGCGTTCCTCGCAGTTGAGGGCGGCACCGCTGCCGCCTCGTCGCGAATCCACGACACCGTTGCCCGCCTGACCGAACAAGTCACCGCGACCTTCAAGCGTCGCATGCCTTCGGGCGGCACCATCCACATCGAAGAAATCCAGGACCAGGTTGAACTGGCCCTGATGCGTGCCGGCGAGCAGAAAGTGGCGCGCGACTACGTGATCTACCGTGACGGTCGTTCGAAAGAACGCGCGGCCCACGCCCCGACCGAAGAAGCGGTCAACGCTCACCCGTCGATCCGCATCACCCGCGCTGACGGCAGCCTGGCGCCGCTGGACATGGGCCGCCTGAACACCATCGTCACCGAAGCGTGCGAAGGTCTGGAAGAAGTCGACGGCGACCTGATCCAGCGCGAAACCCTGAAAAACCTGTACGACGGCGTGGCCCTGACCGACGTCAACACCGCGCTGGTGATGACCGCCCGTACTCTGGTTGAGCGCGAGCCGAACTACTCGTTCGTCACCGCCCGCCTGCTGATGGACACCCTGCGTGCCGAAGGCCTGGGCTTCCTCGGTGTGGCCGAAAGCGCTACTCACCACGAGATGGTCGACCTGTACGCCAAAGCACTGCCGGCTTACATCGCCAAAGGTATCGAATTCGAACTGCTGAACCCTGTGCTGGCCACCTTCGACCTGGAAAAACTGGGCAAGGCGATCAACCACGAGCGCGATCAGCAATTCACCTACCTGGGCCTGCAAACCCTGTACGACCGTTACTTCATCCACAAGGACGGTATCCGCTTCGAACTGCCGCAGATCTTCTTCATGCGCGTGGCCATGGGCCTGGCGATCGAAGAGAAGCAGAAAGAAGACCGTGCGATCGAGTTCTACAACCTGCTGTCGTCCTTCGACTACATGTCGTCGACGCCGACCCTGTTCAACGCCGGCACCCTGCGTCCACAGCTGTCGAGCTGCTACCTGACCACCGTGCCGGATGACCTGTCGGGCATCTACCACGCGATTCACGACAACGCCATGTTGTCGAAATTCGCTGGCGGCCTGGGCAACGACTGGACACCGGTGCGTGCACTGGGTTCGTACATCAAAGGCACCAACGGCAAGTCGCAAGGCGTGGTTCCGTTCCTGAAAGTCGTGAACGACACCGCCGTCGCCGTTAACCAGGGTGGCAAGCGCAAAGGCGCTGTCTGCGCTTACCTGGAAACCTGGCACATGGACATCGAGGAGTTCATCGAACTCCGCAAGAACACCGGTGATGATCGTCGTCGCACCCACGACATGAACACTGCCAACTGGATCCCTGACCTGTTCATGAAGCGTGTCTTCGACGACGGCAAGTGGACTCTGTTCTCGCCATCCGAAGTACCGGACCTGCACGACCTGACCGGTAAAGCCTTCGAAGAGCGTTACGAGTACTACGAAGCCCTGACCGAATACCCAGGCAAGGTTCGTCTGTTCAAGACCATCCAGGCTAAAGACCTGTGGCGCAAAATGCTCTCCATGCTGTTTGAAACCGGCCACCCATGGCTGACCTTCAAAGACCCGTGCAACCTGCGCAGCCCGCAGCAGCACGTCGGCGTGGTTCACAGCTCGAACCTGTGCACTGAAATCACCTTGAACACCAACAAGGACGAAATCGCCGTTTGCAACCTGGGCTCGATCAACCTGCCGAACCACATCGTCAACGGCAAGCTGGACACCGCCAAGCTGGAACGCACCGTGAACACCGCCGTGCGCATGCTCGACAACGTTATCGACATCAACTACTACTCGGTGCCACAAGCGAAGAACTCCAACTTCAAGCACCGTCCGGTCGGTTTGGGCATCATGGGCTTCCAGGACGCGCTGTACCTGCAGCACATCCCCTACGGTTCCGACGCTGCCGTCGAATTCGCCGACAAGTCGATGGAAGCGGTCAGCTACTACGCAATCCAGGCTTCTTGCGACCTGGCCGACGAGCGCGGTGCGTACGAGACGTTCCAGGGTTCGCTGTGGTCCAAAGGCATCCTGCCACTGGATTCGCAACAGATCCTGATCGAGCAACGTGGCCAGAAGTACATCGACGTTGACTTGAACGAATCCCTGGACTGGGCACCGGTTCGCGCCCGTGTACAGAAAGGCATTCGTAACTCCAACATCATGGCCATCGCACCGACCGCGACCATCGCCAACATCACTGGCGTCTCGCAGTCGATCGAACCGACTTATCAGAACCTGTATGTGAAATCGAACCTGTCGGGCGAATTCACCGTGATCAACCCGTACCTGGTTCGCGACCTCAAGGCTCGCGGTCTGTGGGACTCGGTCATGATCAACGACCTGAAGTACTACGACGGTTCGGTTCAGCAAATCGAGCGCATCCCGCAAGAACTCAAAGAGCTCTACGCGACTGCCTTCGAAGTGGACACCAAGTGGATCGTTGACGCGGCCAGCCGTCGTCAGAAGTGGATCGACCAGGCCCAATCGCTGAACCTGTACATCGCTGGCGCATCGGGCAAGAAACTCGACGTGACCTACCGCATGGCTTGGTACCGTGGCCTGAAAACCACCTACTACCTCCGTGCCCTGGCCGCGACCAGCACCGAGAAGTCGACCATCAGCACCAGCAAGCTGAACGCTGTATCCAGCGGCGGCAACCACGGTGATGATTCGGTCCTGGCTGCTCCAGCCGGCCCAGCGCCAGTGCCAAAAGCCTGCGCGATCGACGAGCCGGATTGCGAAGCTTGCCAATAAGCTGAGCGAAATCGGGTGTTGAAAAACACCTGATTGAAAAAGCCCCTGACAGACCTCTGGTTTGTTGGGGGCTTTTTTTTGGCTGGTTGAAATGGATTGAATATGAACAGCTATCGCCAGCAGGCTCACTCCCCCAATCAAATCAAAAGCAAACCCTCACCCTAGCCCTCTCCCGGTGGGAGAGGGAACTGACCGCGTGGATTGGGAGAGGTACGCCGACATGAAATACCGAGCCGAACACAAATCCTGAGAAGCCCAAAAATCGGCTCCCTCTCCCTCGGGAGAGGGCTGGGGTGAGGGGCGAATCCAACGAAAATCAAAAGCCGACCACGCTGTGCTCTTCACCACTCAACACGATGAGCGCAAGCTCGGGTGCAGCTTTTGATCTTGATCTCAAGGCCCGTCGGGAGGCTGAGTGGAGGGATTCATACGGGGAAAGCATCGAGAGGAGGTGCAGCGAAGCAAACCGTAGGCGATGCCCCCGGATGAACCCGGAGCGAAGGAACCCGAGCCTTAGCGAGGGCCGGACGTCAGGGCACAGACCTTTTGGTTACTTTTGGGGCGTTTGCCAAAAGTGACTCGCCGTAAGGGCGAAACCATAATCAGCGACACCCGCAGCAACGGATATATACCCAAAAAAAAGCCCCTCAAAAAAGAGGGGCCCTTGGCACAACCCAAACCAAAAATCAGGTCATCTGAATAATGGTCTGCATAATCGTGCTCTGCGTAGAAATCGTCTTCGCATTCGCCTGATAGTTACTCTGACCCTTGATCAAATCAACCAACTCATTCGTCAGGTTAACGTTCGACTCCTCCAGCGAGTTCGACGCGATCGAACCCAAAGTCCCGGTCTCCGGCGCATCGTACCCCGGAATACCCGAAGCAAACGTCTCCTTCCAGCTAGTACCACCAACCGCCTGCAAACCCTGCTCGTTAGTGAAACTGGCCAACGCCACCTGCCCAATCGCCTTACTCTGATTGTTACTGAAGTTGGCGAACAAGGTACCGGTGCCATCAATCGTCAGGTTAGTGATCTGCCCGGTGGCATAACCATCCTGAGTCGGAATCGAACGCGCAGTATCAGCGTTGTACTGAGTGGTCTTGGCCATGGAAATGGTCACACCGTCAGCATTCGCAGCCGCACCGTTAGGCGTGAAGGTGCCATCTTTCACAGTCCCCGGTACCCAGCCTTTCAGCGTCAGGTCACTGCTGAGAATCGGCTTGGTCGGATCCGCTGGATTCGGCGTGCTGACCTGAGTCAGTTTGCCCGAAGAGTCGAACGACAGCGTCGAAGCCACGGGCGGGGTCTTGGTTGGATCACTGCCGGTAGCGTCCGGGTTGCGGCCATCCACCAGCGTGTAAACCTTCCAGGTGTTTTCACCGGTCTTCACCATGTATTGATCCATGACGTGCGAGTTGCCTTGCGTGTCATAGATCGGGGTGCTGAAAGACTTGGTGTACGACGTGGTCTTGCTCGGATCAAACGGGTTGGCCGTTTCATCGATCGGCGCCACCGAGGAATTCAGGTTGATGCTCGAGGTCACCGACGATGTCGATTTCGGCGCCAGGTTCGAGGTGTCGATTTTCAGGTCAGTCAGTACACCGTTGATGATCTTGCCATCGGCATCCACACCGTAACCCTGCAAACGCGAGGTGTAATCGGTGTTGGTGATGTAACCGGCGTTGTCGACCTTGAACGTACCGGCACGGGTATACGACACCGAACCGTTGTTGCTCATGGTGAAGAAGCCCGAACCGTTGATGCCCATGTCGAGCACGTTACCGGTGTTGCTGATGTCACCCTGGGTGAACTGCTGCGAAACGTTGGCCAGGCGCACGCCGTTACCAATCACTTTGCTACCGCTGCCCAGACGAGTCGCCGAGTAGACGTCTTCGAATTCTGCGCGCGAGGATTTGAAACCGGCGGTGGCAACGTTGGCGATGTTGTTGCCGGTCACGTCCAGTTGTTTGTTGGCTGCATAGAGACCGCTAAGGCCGATATTGAAAGACATATTCCACTCCTTTGTGCCGGGTTAATCGGCTCTATATACCAATGGTTTGTACTTTGGACAGGGCAACGCTGCCCTTGCCGGCCAGGTTGAGCATCAGCTCGCCGCCGGTCTGGCTGATGGTCACGCTGTTGACCGTGGCCGGCAGGTAAGTGGCCAGATCCGTTGCGGCGCCATCGATCGGTGCGCTGGCCTTAAAGGTGTAAGTACCGACCGGCACCACGGTGCCGGAAGAATCCTTGCCGTCCCAAGTGAAGCTGGCATCACCGGCCGCGCGGCTGCCCAGGTCGATGGTGCGAACAGCTTTGCCGTCCTTATCGGTGATGGTGACGGTGCCGCCGGCGATCGACGAAGGCACGGTGACCGAACCGGTCAGGCCTTTGGTTGGGTCGTCGAGCTGCGCGGTGTTGGTCTGCACGATCACGTTGCGACCGACCAGCGACGACGCCTGCAAGGCTTGCGAGGAGTTGTAGTTGCCGGCCAGCGAGCTGACGGTGCTGTTCAGTGTGGTGATGCCTTCCAGACTGCTGAACTGCGCCAACTGTGCAACGAACGCACTGTTGTCCTGCGGATCGAGCGGGTTCTGGTTTTTCAGCTGGGTCACCAGCAATTGCAGGAACGCATCTTTGCCCAGCGCCTGGCCACCGGTGGCGCTGTTGGTCGCCGAAGCGATGCCGCCGGAGGTGCTGCTGCTGGCCGTCTTCGACGAGTTGGCCAGAATGTCGTTCATGCTCAGGGAGCTGGTGGTATCGGTAACGCTCATGGCAGTCGCCCCTTATTACTGACCGAGGGTCAGTACCTTCTGCATCATGGTTTTGGCGGTGTTCATCATTTCGGCGTTGGTCTGGAACGAACGGCTCGCGGAAATCATGTCAGCCATTTCTTCCACCACGTTGACGTTCGGGTAGTAGACGTAGCCTTTGGCGTCGGCCGCCGGATGGTTCGGCTCGTAACGCGCTTCGAGGTTGCTCTGGTCTTCGACCACACCGAGTACCTGCACGCCCTGCCCCGCGGCGTCCTGACTCTGGAACAGCGAGTTGCTGCCAGCGTTTTGGCCGCCCTGAAACATGGTGGCGAACACCGGGTGACGGGCGCGGTAGGTCTGGTCGATGCTCGAGGAAACGGTTTCGGCGTTGGCGATGTTCGACGCCACGGTGTTCAGACGCGTGGTTTGTGCGCTCATGCCGCTGCCGGCAATGTTGAAAACGCTGGACAGGGACATGGATTACTCTCCGCGCAGGGCTGAGACCAGCCCTTTGAATTTGCTGTTGAGCAGCGTGAAGCTGGCCTGGAAGCCCACGGCGTTTTCCGCGTAGTTGGACTGTTCCAGTTGCGCATCCACGGTGTTCTGGTCGATCGAAGGTTGCATCGGCGTGCGATACAGCAGCGATTCGTCGCCATTGTCCAGGCCTTCAGCTTCGATGTGACGGCTGTTGGTCATGTTCAGGGCGATGGTGCCGTTGGCGTTCTTCTGGGTCTGTGCTTCGAGCACTTTCGAGAAGTCCAGATCCCGCGCCTTGTAGTTCGGGGTATCGGCGTTGGCGATGTTGTTGGCCAGCACTTCGGCACGCTGGGCGCGGAAGCCCAATGCTTTTTCGTGAATGCCGAGCGCTTTATCGAAGCTGATGCTCATGTCGGGAACCTTCAGGTGACCGGTTTTTCGTACATGAGCTTTAGCAAGCCGCGTGCCAAACAGAAGAAACCCCGTAAACCGGGGCTTTGCGGGCAGCCGGCAAAGCGGCAATGCCAGAAAAGCGGCAAGCGGTTTCCGCCAGATGCCGCTTTTCTGCCGCTTCGCCCTGCGAGCACCTCCCCCTGTAGGAGCTGCCGAAGGCTGCGATCTTTAGATCTTGATCTTAAAAAACAAAATCAAAAGATCGCAGCCTTCGGCAGCTCCTACGTGAAGCATGCGGCAAAAAAAAGGAGCCCCTGAGGGCTCCCTTCTTCTGCACATGCTTCATTTCGCCTGGTAAATAATCCCCGGGCTGCACTGCACCATCTGGTAATGATCCGGCAAACCGTTCAGCGCTTCCGATGCGCCAAGGAACAGATAACCGCCCGGCTTCAGCGTGCTGTGAATGCGCAGCAGGATGTCTTTCTTCACTTCGGCAGAGAAGTAGATCAACACGTTGCGGCAGAACACGATGTCGAACTTGCCCAGCGCGGCATAGCTGTCGAGCAGGTTGAACGAGCGGAACTCGACGCGGCTTTTGATCGGCGCCTTGATCACCCAGCGCCCCGGGCCTTTCGGATCGAAGTAACGCTGCAGACGTTCCGGCGACAAACCGCGGCCAATGGCCAGGCTGTCGTACTCGCCGGTCTTGCAGTTGTTGAGCATCAGGCCGGACAGATCGGTGGCAACAATCTGCACGCCCATCTTCAACTGACCGAGGTTAGTGCGCTCAAACTCATCGATCGACATCGACAGCGAATACGGTTCCTGACCCGACGAGCACGCCGCCGACCAGATCCGCAGACGCTGGTTGGGGCTGGCCTTGATCGCTTCGGGCAGGACTTTTTTCTTCAAGACTTCAAACGGATAGGTGTCACGAAACCACAGGGTTTCGTTGGTCGTCATGGCATCGACCACCTGCTCACGCAAACCGCTGCGCGGCTGGGTCTGGATGCGCTGCACCAGCTCACCCAGGGATTTGATGCCTTGCTGTTCCATCAGTTTGTTGAGACGGCTCGAGACCAGGTACTGCTTGTTTTCACCGAGCAAAATGCCACAGGCTTTTTCCAGGAAGACCCGGAACTGTTCGAAATCCAAATTACCCGTAGACAATGATGCCGCCTCTTAAATCGTGTTGACCGCCAGGAGCAAAGCGCTCCTAACTGATATCTGCTGCTTTGATCCGGTCGACTACCCGGGATGCCAGGTCATCAGGGCGGAATTTGGCCAGAAAGTCATCGGCGCCGACTTTCTTGACCATCGCCTGATTGAATACCCCGGACAACGAAGTATGCAGGATGATATGAAGCTTTTGCATGCGCGGGTCGCTGCGGATCTCCGCCGTCAAAGTGTATCCGTCCATCTCCGGCATCTCGATGTCGGAAATCATCATCAGGAACTCTTCTTCCGGCTTCTTGCCCTCATCGACCAGTTTGCGCAGGTAATCCAGCGCCTGTTTGCCGTCGTTCAGCGCCACCACTTCGACGCCGACCGTTTGCAGACAACGCGACACCTGCTTGCGCGCCACCGACGAGTCATCGACCGTCAGCACCCGCAGCGACAACGCTTTGGTCTGGGTCTCGACATCGACCACGCCCACCGAAATCGCTTCCGGCGTCGGCGCAACTTCCGCCAGCACTTTCTCGACGTCGATGATTTCGACTAACTGATTGTCCACCCGAGTCACAGCGGTCAGGTAATGATCGCGACCCGTGCCCTTGGGCGGTGGATGAATCTCTTCCCAGTTCATGTTGACGATGCGCTCCACCGAGCGCACCAGGAAACCCTGGGTCTTGGTGTTGTACTCCGTGATGATCACGAACGGGTTGTTCTTGTCTTTCAACGCGCCGGAGCCGGTCGCCATCGCCAGATCAAGGATCGGAATGGTCGCCCCCCGGATATTTGCCACCCCGCACACGACAGGACTGGACTTGGGCATCAACGTCAGCGACGGGCATTGCAGCACTTCCCGCACCTTGAACACGTTGATTCCGTAGAGCTGCTGACCGTCGAGACGGAACAACAACAGCTCCAGGCGATTCTGCCCCACCAGTTGCGTGCGCTGGTTTACCGAATCCATTACACCAGCCATGCCCAGACTCCTACCTCAACGCCAAGTGTTGTTGCGACGCACATTCATTGCTAAACGGCACGGCGCTTGCTTTTTAACTCGTATGAACGCTCAAACGACATTTTTCCGACACCTGACCTCTCCCCTTCGCAAAGGGCTTTGCGCGGTGTCTGCCGCCTGCTGTTTGCTCGCTGGCAGCCCTGCCATTGCGGATTCGGTTACCTTGCCTGACATGCTTATCGGCGTCACTCAGGGCTTTCTTGAGTTCACCGTAGAAGACTATTTGGCAACCAGTCAAACCGAAGGCCGCTACGAGATCGAAGTCAAGCAGCTCGATCCGCGTATGCGCATGCCGATGTGCGACAAGGAATTGACAGCGTCGCTGGAGAACACCCCCCGTCCTTTGGGCCGGGTGACGGTCAAGGTTCGCTGTGAAGGCAGTTCGCCCTGGACGGTGTTCGTGCCCGCTCAAGTCCGCCTGTTTCGCGAGATTGTCACCACCACCCGAGCGCTCAGGCGCGCCGGGATTATCGAACCTCAGGACGTGACCTTGCGCGAACGCGATGTCAGTCAGATCAATCAAGGTTTTCTGACCTCGGTAGACGAAGCGATCGGGCAGAAATTAACCCGACCAACGGTCGCCGATCAGGTGATTACCCAAGTCCACCTGGAACAGGCCGAAGTCGTGCGCAAAGGTGATCAAGTGGTCATCACCGCGCGCAGCGGCACACTCGCCGTGCGCATGCCCGGCGAAGCCCTGTCCAACGGCGGACTGAAAGAACAGATCCGAGTGAAAAACCTCAATTCGCAACGGGTGATCAAGGCGCAAATCATCGCGCCGGGACAGGTGGAAGTTTCCATGTAAACACCGAGGAGAAAACTGGCGCTGGCCATGGCTGTTCCCTAAACTGTGCCGCAGCAGGACGCGCGCGGGTGCATGCAGCTTTCATTGCTAAATGTGCCTAAAGTTTTCCAGGAGATGGCCGAAAACATGGCAAGCGTCCAAATTCCCAGAGGTTTTTATCATGGTCATCGATTTCAGCCGTTTGAACAGCTCCTCGTCACTGACAGGCAGTACACGTACCAGCGCGCCCAAGGAAACCGCCGAAAACGGCACTTCCGCGCCGCTGAATACCCAGGCCGAAACGGCCAGTACCGCTAAAAGCGGGGAATCGGTACACCTCAGCAATGAGGCTCAACAGTTGCAGAAGGTCACTGACAAGCTGCGCGATCAGCCTGCTGTCGACAAAGCCCGTGTGGCCGAGTTGAAAGCCGCGATTGCCGATGGCAGCTATAAAGTCGACAGCAACCGTGTAGCCAGCAAACTGCTCAACTTCGAAGCCCAGCGCTAGGCTTTTGCCAGCGCGAGGCTTTTGGACGCTTAAAACCCAAGGCCAGCCATGCACGACACTAATTTATTGCAACTGATCAACGACGACTTTGCTCCAGCTCAACAATTGCTGGAGTTATTGCAAACCGAGTCCCTCGCTTTGCACGGTCGCGACATGCCCCTGCTCGAAGAGATTCTGGCAACCAAACAGGCACTGATCATTCTGCTTGAACAGCATGGACGCAAGCGCAGCGAAATTCTCGTCAGCCTCAACCTGACGCCAGACCGTCAAGGCCTTGAGCAACTGGCCGCGCAATCGAGCGTTGGCCAGCAGCTGCTGACCCAGGGCGATGCCCTGACCGATCTCATCGCCCAATGCCAGGCGGCCAACGTCAAAAACGGCCAGTCGATCCTGATGCAACAGGCCGCGACCAGCAATCAACTGAAGATCCTCACCGGGGGCGAAGCGCCAGCGTTGTATGACGCCAGCGGCACGTTTGCCAAACCCGCGATGCCGCGTCCGCTCAGCCAGGCATGAGTCGTTGATGCGCCAGCTCTATCAACTCGCGAAACATGCTGGCAAAATGCTGGCTAGTCGTCATATTTTGTCTGGAGATTGATAAACCGTGTCCAACGCCCTCAGCGCGGATGATGCTCCGCAGCCTCCAAAGGTGCTCACCACACCTCTGGAAATCTCCAGCAACCTGCGTCAGCTGCAAGACAGCCATGATCCGCTGATCATCACCTTTCACGAGCGCAGCCAGCGTTTCCAGAGCTACCTGATCAAGGTCGATCGCGATACAGCTTCGATTAACCTCGATGAAATGGTGCCACGTGACGGTGAACGCTTTCTGCTGGCGGGCGAGCCGTTCAAGGTTGAGGGTTTCCATGAAGGCGTGCGCATCGCCTGGGAATGCAATGGCACGCTGGACATCGTCGATGCCGACGGCGACCGCTTCTACACCGGCGAACTGCCGACCGAAGTGGTTTACCACCAGCGCCGCAACGCCTTCCGCGCCGCGCTGAAGCTGACCGATCTGGTCAACGTCGAACTCGGCGGCGAGAAACTCAAGGCGCCGATCAACGGCAAGCTGCTGGACATCTCCGCCACCGGTTGCAAGCTGCGCTTTGAAGGAGACATCACTGACCGCCTGCAACTGGGCCAGGTCTACGACCGCCTGATCGCCCCGCCGCTGTTCGGCAATCAGCCGACTTCGGTTGAACTGCGTTATCTGCATTTCGAAGAAAAACTCAACATCACCTTTGCAGGTCTGCGCTTCCACAACATCAGTGGCCAGGCGGCGCGGAACGTTGAGCGCTTTGTGTATCAACTGCAGCGTGAAGCACGGCGTTTCGATAAAGACGATATGTGATTTATAGCGGCAAATAAAAAAGGGCAGTCCTTGGCGGGACTGCCCTTTTTTGTGCCTGATCGAAAATCCAATTAACACTGAGATCCCTGAGGCGAGGGGATTTATCCCCGCTGGGCTGCGAAGCGGCCCCAAATCCTGACTGCACAATGTTCCTGTTGAACCGAGCTGGATGGTTTTGCGACTGCTGCGCAGCCGAACGGGGATAAATCCCCTCGCCACAGGTTAAGTGTTTCCCTCTTACACCTATGTGATTTATAGCGGCAAATAAAAAGGGCAATCCTTGGCGGGACTGTCCTTTTTTTGTGCCTGAGAGAATTCAACCAAGAATCTGTGGTGAATGATTACTTGTGGCGAGGGGATTCATCCCCGACCGGCTGCGCAGCAGTCGCAAAACCATGCAATGTGGTGTGTCAGGAAGAATGTGGATTCAGGGGTTGGGGCTGCTTCGCAGCCCAGCGGGGATAAATCCCCTCGCCACAGGTTAAGTGTTTCCCTTTAGGATTTTGCGCCTATGTGATTTATAGCGGCGAATAAAAAAGGGCTGTCCTTGGCGGGACTGCCCTTTTTTGTGCCTGAGAGAATTCAGCCAAGAATCTGTGGTGAGTGAGTTCTTGTGGTGAGGGGATTCATCCCCGACCGGCTGCGCAGCAGTCGTAAAACCATGCAATGTGGTGTGTCAGGAAGAATGTACATTCAGGGTTTGGGGCTGCTTCGCAGCCCATCGGGGATGAATCCCCTCGCCACAGGTTAAGTGTTTCCCTTTAGGATTTTGCACCTATGTGATTTATAGCGGCGAATAAAAAAGGGCTGTCCTTGGCGGGACTGCCCTTTTTTGTGCCCGAGAGAATTCAATCAAGAATCTGTGGTTTATGAATTACTTGTGGCGAGGGGATTTATCCCCGCTGGGCTGCGAAGCGGCCCCAAATCCTGACTGCACATTTTTCCTGTTGAACCGAGCTAGATGGTTTTGCGACTGCTGCGCAGCCGAACGGGGATAAATCCCCTCGCCACAAGAATTCACTTACCACAGGGTTATCCATTCATCATTAAATCTGTGTTCACCACAGGTAAATGTTGCAGTCAGATTCAGGGTCTTGCACCGCTGATGTCTGGCGTCGGTTTATCGCTGCCATCATCCGGCTCTGTTGCCACCACTGGCTCCGGCGGAGTCTCAGATTCAGGCTCCACTTCCGGCTCTGGCTCAGGCTCGGCCGGTGTCTGCATCTGATCCTGCACCACCTGTTCATCCACCCGTGGATCCAGCGCTGCCACCAGCGGTGAGCTGGACATACTGTCCGGCATCGCCACGTGATGCAGCGGCGCGTCATCAACCTGGTGCAGATTGGTCACGGCTTTCGGACGGATTCGCCACACCAGCACCAACGCAAAGAAGCTGAAAAACGCATACAGACTCTGGCTGCCGAGAAACTTCATCAACACACCCGCCAGCAACGGCCCGATGCTCGCGCCGACGCCGTACGTCACCAGCAGCATCGCCGTCAGCGAAACCCGGCGATCGCCCTCAACGTGGTCATTGGAAAACGCCACCGCCAGCGGATAAAGACAGAACTGCACCAGCGAGCAGAAGAAGCCGACCACAAACAGCACCTCCAGCGGCACCTCCGGCATGATCGCCAACGGCAGCGCCGCCACCGCGAGGAACCCGGCAAAGCAGCGAATCAGCAGCGCACGATCGTAACGGTCGGACAACCACCCCAGCGGCCACTGCACCAGCAGCCCGGCAAAAATGCAGCTACCCATGAACAGACCGACCTGCTCGGTCGAGAGCCCTTGCTGCGAGGCATACAACGGCGCCAGACCGTAAAACGCACCGATGATCAAACCGGCACCCAGCACCGTACTCAGCGACTGCGGCACACGTTTAATGAAGAAGCGCGGTTCCATCGGCGCAGGATGCAGCGGCGCCGGGTGAATCCGTCGGGTCAGCGTCACCGGCACCAGGCACAGGGCGAAACACAGCGCGACCAACATCAACAGCTCCGGCCCCAGCCCAGGGTGCATGACCAGAATTAGTTGACCCA
Organism: Pseudomonas sp. NPDC087804; assembly: GCF_044742965.1. NCBI lineage: Bacteria > Pseudomonadati > Pseudomonadota > Gammaproteobacteria > Pseudomonadales > Pseudomonadaceae > Pseudomonas > Pseudomonas sp. NPDC087804. The sequence goes on from NZ_JBIUVN010000016.1 coordinate 48,712, forward strand.
ACACCAGCCCCAGATACGAAGCGATCATGTAACCGCTGAACACCATCCCACGCTGATTGGCATCGGCCTGCTCGTTGAGCCAGCTCTCGATCACCATGTATTGGCACATCATGCCCAGACCGACAATCGTCCGCAGCACCAGCCACGCCGGCAGCCAGTCCACCAGACCATGCCCGAGCACCGCCGCACCGACGATCCCGGCGCACGCCGAATACGCCCGGATATGCCCAACACGCGCGATCAAGCGGTGACCGATCTTGCCGCCCAGCACCAGACCAAAATAGTTGCAGGCCATCAGCGCACCGACCCACAGCCCGTCGACATTGTCGGCGGCCAGGCGCAAAGCCAGATAAGTAGACAAAAGGCCCGAGCCGATCAACATCATCAGCGAGGCGAAATACAGCGCTCGAAAGGATTTCCAGATTTGGCGCATCGGCGTTCCGAGCGGCTCCTTGCAGTGAGTCCGGGCTATCAAACGATAGCCCGGTGGCGACAGTTCGTCAGGCCTGGGCTGCTAGAACACGTCGTTCCCAGGGGGTAATTTCATCAAAGAAACTCGTCAACTCCATGGTCTTCGAAGCGATGTAGCCTTCGATGAACTCCTTGCCGAACAGTTCCATGGCCAATTGGCTACGTTTCAGACGTTCGAGTGCGGCATGCAAGGTACACGGCAGCGACAGATTGTCCGGCACTTCGAATTCGCCCTGAATCGCTTCGGTCGGTTCCAGCTCATGCTCGATGCCATGCAAGCCCGCGGCCAGGCTGGCGGCGATTGCCAGATACGGATTGGCGTCGGCGCCCGGCAAACGGTTTTCGACGCGACGGGCCACCGGCGAGCTGGCGGGAATCCGTAAGCCGGCGGCGCGGTTGTCATGCGACCAGCAGGCATTGTTCGGCGACGCAAATGGATGACACAGACGCTGATAGGAATTCACGTTGGGCGCAAACAGCGCGGTGAATTCAGCCATGCCCGCCTGCTGTCCGCCGATGAAGTGGCGGAACATTGCGGTCGGCTGACCCTTCTCGTCGCTGAATACATTTTTGCCGCTGCCGATCTCGACGATGCTCTGGTGAATGTGCATCGAACTGCCCGGCGTGTGCGCCAGCGGTTTGGCCATGCACACCACGGTCAGCCCGTGTTTGAGCGCGACTTCTTTGAGCAGATGTTTGAACAGGAAGGTCTGGTCGGCCAGCAGCAGCGGATCACCGTGCAGCAGGTTGATCTCAAACTGGCTGACGCCCATTTCATGCATAAAGGTGTCGCGCGGCAAACCGAGGGCCGCCATGCATTTATAGACTTCGTTGAAGAACGGCCGCAGACCGTTATTGGAACTGACGCTGAACGCCGACTGCCCATCCTCGCGGCGACCGTCGAGACCAACGGGTGGGCGGAACGGTTGATTCGGATCGGTATTGGGTGCGAAGACAAAGAATTCCAGCTCGGTCGCCACCACAGGCGCCAGGCCCAACGCCGCATAACGGGCGATGACTTTCTTTAACTGGCCACGGGTCGACAGGTTGGAGCTTTCGCCGGTCAGCTCATCGGCATCGCAGATCGCCCATGCGCGCGGTTCGTCGCTCCATGGCAACGGATGGATCATGCTCGGTTCGGCCACCAGCGCCAGGTCACCGTCATCGCTGCCGTAAAACTTCGCCGCCGGGTAACCGCCCATGATGCATTGCAGCAGCACACCCCGCGCCATCTGCAAACGCCGCCCTTCGAGGAACCCCTCGGCGGTCATCACCTTGCCTCGCGGCACGCCGTTCAAATCCGGCGTGACACATTCAATCTCATCAATGCCCGTCAATCGCTGTGCGAGTGAGCGCTGGCCATCGGTTGTCATGACGCAATCCTTGTTGTTGTGCGAGCCGCGAACGGCGACCCGGACAAAATAGGCTGCGGCTGTTCGGAATATCAAGCAGCGTCAAATAAATATCCGATCTTCTGTAGGAGCTGCCGAAGGCTGCGATCTTTTGATGTTGCCGTTAGAAACAAGATCAAAAGATCGCAGCCTTCGGCAGCTCCTACACGGGGAGACCGTTGCGGTCAGGATCAGTCGAACGTCTCAGGGGAGAAAGAGGCTGAAGAGGCCGCCACCGAGTGGGCCGCCGTTGCTGATTTCGGTGCGTCCTTCGACGCCGTTGCGCTGATGCAACGCCGCAATACGTTGGGCGAAATAGAGGCCAAGCCCCGTGCTGCCGCTGCTGTGATTGATGCCCTGCACGTAATCGGCCTGACGCTCGAGCATCTCGGCCGGGTAACCGTCGCCATCATCATTAATGGTCAGCACCAACTGCCCCGCCTCGTCGCTGACAGTAATCAGCAACGACTCGCGGGCATAACGGATCGCATTGTTGATGCAGTTGCCGAGCACTGAAGCAATCAGTTCACGGTCGAAGAAACCCAGCGGACACAGCGGATCAATTTCATAGGTGGCGATGATCCCGCGACTGGCGAACACTTCCTGATGCGCCGCCAGTTGCGCCTCGATGAAGTCGTCGAGCTCGTGATACGCCGGCTGCAACGGCATCTGATTAACACCGAGCTTATACAGCCCGAGCAACTGCACGAGCATGCCGTTGAGATGAGCGAATTCGAAGTCGATCACGCCCAGCTCGGATCCCTCGCGCTGCGCCTGTGGCAACCGCGCCAGCCATTGGCTGTGGGCCTGCATGAGCATCGCCAGCGAGTTCTTCATGTCGTGAACGGTGGAGGCGATCACCGTGGAAAAATCCAGTGTTTGCTCGTCGTGGTTCATTCGCCAAACGCCTTGCTTTTCAGCTTCTGGTAACGCGCATGACGCGCGTCGGTGTCGGGCATCAGGCCGACCATTTTCAGGCAGGCCCGACATTCTTCCAGCTCCGCCGACGGCACCGACGTGTCGGTACCGTGCAGCAGCGACTGGGCCAAGTTCAGCGCAATACTGATGTTCTTCGGCTGCAACTTCAGCGCCTTGCGGAACACCTCGCGGGCCTCCACCAGATTGCCGGTCTTGTACACGCGCACGCCCTGACGGTTGAGGTCGGCAGCAGCGTTGCTCGAACTGAGGATAGACGGGTCATCGGTGAGCTTGGCGATATCCTTCATCACCGCCGGATCATCGCCGTAGATCTCCGCGCAGCTCTTCAGCATCGAAGTGCCCGCCTCGGCCTGACCGAGCATTTGCAGTTGCTTGGCCACCAACAACGCGGCCTCAGGACTCATGAATTGCTCCATGCCGTCGAGACGCAACATCGCTTGTTCGGTGAGTTTGTCAGCGGTTTCGGCATCGTTGAGCAACAGGCTGGTGGCCTTCATCAACCGCGCACGAATTTGCAGGCCCGGGTCGCTCGGGTTTTCCTTGGCCACGGCGCTGAGCGTGGTGTTGATCTCCAGTCGTGTGCGCGTATCGAGACCGCGCTCGCTGCCCTTGCTGATCAACGCGTGAGCCAGACCGAGATTGCTTTCCGCATCCTTGAAACGCGACTGCGCGCCCTGCGCCACGGCCTGCCGATAAGCCCGCGAGGCGGTGTCAAAATCTTCGTTGGTCATCGCCAGTTTGCCGAGCAAGGCCTGCCGGCGCACCGCCAGCGGCGACAAGCGAATCGCCTCTTCAAGGACCCGTTGCGCGCCTTTGGTATCACCCTCAGCCACCAGCACATCGGCCATGCCGTCATACAGCGACGGCATCATCGGAAACACCTTCAGAGCTTTTTCGTAAACACCTTTGGCCTGCGCAATCTGCCCGCGCTTGAACAACAGTTTGCCCAACCCGGCAAACGCCCACGGCAACGGCCGGTCAGCAATGATGCCGTTGTAGAGGCGCTCCAGCGCTTCGTTCTGATTGAGATCACGCAACGCATCGGCGCGGTAACGCAGGCACAACGGCGAGTAGCGGATGTCCTGCTTGCACAACGCAATGCAGGCGTTAAGCACCTCGACCGGTTTGCCACGGTCGAGGGCCTGCAGAATCGGTTTGAGCAAAGTCTTGCGCTGCTCCAGACGCTCCAGTCGCTGCGCCAGACCCGAACGGTTGAACGGCTTGGTCAGATACGCGTCCGGCTCATGCTCCAACGCACTGAGCACCATCGCCTGACTGGTCTCGGCGGTGACCATGACGAACACCGCTTCATGACTGATGAGCTTTTCCAGCATCAGGTCTTCAAGCACCTGCTGACCGTTCTTCTTGCCGTCGCCGAGATGGAAATCCTGCAGGATAAAATCGTAGGACTTCTGCGCACACATCTTCAGCGCCTGCTCACCGGTGTCCGCAGTGTCGACGTCCTTGACCCCAAGCTCACGCAGCATCGAGCGAACCGAACTGCGAAAATCCGAGAAATCATCGACGATCAGAAAACGCTTTTGGTGATACGACAGCATCGAAGATTTCCAGGCAATTGAAGTGAGGGCAATTTCGGGCGCGACGATGATAGCTGGCGGCAAAATGCTATCAATCAATTTAACGCGACTTTGAAGTCACCGAGTACGTTATCGGCAACGGGTGGCGTTCCCTGAGGGTGGGTGCCTGAAGATTCCTGATGTGTTTGTCGGAGCGCGAAGCTGAACTGGAAACCAACTCAGCCAGATAACTTTTACATTGCTGGAAACCCCAAACGAAAGGCACAAAAAAGCCCCACCGGGACTGTCCTGAATGGGGCTTTGAAATGTGGTGTCCCAGGCGGGGTTCGAACCTGCAACCTTCCCCTTAGGAGGGACAATTTAGCTGTAGGCCCAAGCACTCATACCCCATAGAAATAGGACTTTCCGTCCGGTTGCATCCGTGAAAACTGCACCGTATAGTTCTTTTTGCTGCCACGATGCTGTCACGGAGCTGCATTTCTTGAAAACCAAGATCACCCAGAGGCTCATTCACAGCTTACTTACCGAGCCGAAGGCTTACCGGGTGCATGACACCTTGCAGCCGGGCCTGTTCATCCGCGTGCTGCCGAGCGGGCACAAGTCCTACATGGTCACATGGGGCCGCAACAAAAATGCCACCCTCGGCCGCGTAGGGGTAATGACGCTTGATCAGGCTCGCACAGAGGCTGCTCAGTACTTAGCCGATGCGCACGCACACGGGGAACCGCTGGCCATAACCCAAGGACGAAAAGGCACCGCCCTCCCTTCCTTGCGTCAGTTCATCGACGACACCTATATGCCTTGGTTCGAGGCCCACCATAAAGGGCATGAGAAAACCCTGCATACGCTCCACAACGACTTCGACCCGATCATGTCTCAGCGCCTCGATTCAATCACAGGCCGTGACTTGGATCAGATCCGCACCGTATGGATGCAGTTGGGCAACAAACCGTCGACGGTCAATCGTAAAATGGGTTCGATCAGCGGCCTCTTCAGTCGAGCTGTTGAATGGGAGTACATCAGCAACCACCCGATGGAGAAGCTCAAGGCGCTAAAAGTCGACTCCATGGGTCTGGTTCGCTATCTAGAAGCTGACGAAAGCAGCCGCCTTCGTGAAGCACTGGACGCGCGCCAGGATGAAGCACGCGTCGAGCGCGAAACGGCGAACAAGTGGCGAGCAGAACGCAGCAAAGAGCAAATGCAAAGCTTGCAGCATTTGCCGTTCACCGATCACTTGAAGCCTATGGTGCTGGTGTCACTGAATACTGGGATGAGGCGTGGCGAGCTATTCGACCTGAAATGGTCTGCAGTAAACTTCCAAACGAAGACGATCACCGTCGCCGGCACCACCAGCAAAACAAGCGACACGCGACATATACCGATGAACAAAGAAACCGTCGGCGCATTGAAGGACTGGAAAAAGCAGGCCGCGAATTCCCTGTACGTCTTTCCAAGCCAGGATGGTGGCCGCCTCAAGGATGTTAAAAACGCCTGGCTCAAACTCTTGGAGCGGGCGAAGATCGAGGACTTCCGTTGGCACGATATGCGCCACGACTTCGCATCACGCCTGGTAATGGCCGGAGTACCGCTCAACACGGTAAGGGATCTTCTTGGGCACGCAGATATCAAAATGACGCTTCGATATGCTCACCTAGCTCCAGGCACAAAGGCCGCGGCGGTCGAGCTAATTTGATTACTAACCCTGCAAATCAAGGGGAGTAATTGTGAGACTGGCTTTGTACAGTTCCACGTGCCGCGTCAAGTCACTCCAACCCGCCCGAACTGCATCAAAATCCAACCTATCCGCACTTGAGTCAAACGACCCATCTGGATACTTACGCCAAAAAAATGAGCTTACCTTAATTGTTTCCCAGATTCGAAACTCGTCATACGTAAGCGCTTGAGGAAGATGAAGCGCAAGCATCACCAGCCTTGTGGACTCATCCGTAGACCATATTTTTTCTAGCATTGTAGATAGCGATGTACCAATTTGATCTGTAGGTTGCTGCTCAATCGCTTGAGATATCGACCACTCGATGACAGCAGTCAACGATCGTTTTTGAAGTCGCCCCATTACGTCCAGAGCGAATTTTATTTTCGGATCAATGCGAATCCCAACGCTCACCGTCGTACTTGTTTCACCAGTTCGTTTACTCGTTTTCGTAGCCATTTCCCCACCTGAATTTATATCCACTGGTTAGATTATCTATCCACTGGGTAGATAATCTAACCAAAAAAACCAGCTTGCGCGACGTGAAATTCCATGCGCACATACACAAACACTCAATCGTATAGCAATTGCTTGCATGTTAGAAAATCGCACTGTACTTTAGCTGGCAACTGGCAGTTGCCAGCTGAACCTAGGAGTCAGTATGGAACAAGCACAGCGCGTCACCCCGCTCTCAGTGGGCGTTGAGGAAGCGGGACGGATTCTTGGAATCTCTCGCTCGGCCACGTACGAGTTTATTGCCAAGGGAGAAATCAGAACCTTCAAGATCGGCCGCCGCCGACTGGTGCTCATGTCCGAGTTGAAAGCATTTATTGAACGAACCGCGAAGGAGAACGCCCGGTGATCAACGCCCTTTTTCATCAATCATTGAAGTACGTCACCTGAATATTGCCCTCCGCCATCCGTGATCCTCTTAGTGCACCTGCCTCTCCCATGAACCAGATCGTCCCTACCTAAAAACGATAACGACTACTAGCGCTAGTTCGCTCCTGAAGGACTAAACCATGAATTACTATCAACGCGACCATTTGGCCGCGCGGGGTTCGGCTTGCCTGAAGAACGTCATCGCCATGCCGGTCATGCTGCCACGCAACACCATGCTGCTGGTGATGCTGCTAGTTTTGGAGACGTTGCCGTGGGCGTAACCTCCATCGAAAAACTGCTGGCAACTCTGGATAAAGTGAAGCTTGTGAAGCCCGGGCATTGGACTTCCTGCTGTCCCGCGCACCACGATCGGAATCCTTCGTTGAGTATCAGGGAGACTCAGAAAGGCATCGTACTTATCAAGTGCTGGGCGGGTTGCGACCTCCCCCGAATCGTAGCCTCTGTCGGTTTGGAAGAGCGCGACCTGTTTCCGACGCGCGTCGGTAAGCCCCGTAAGCCAGGCCCAAGTCGTGAAGCCATCAACTATGAACTCCTCGTCATCGCCTTTGGCAAGGCTCAGCTTGCCAGGGGTAAAGGCTTGACCTCGAAAGATCAGGCCCGCTTCGACTTGGCCACCGCTCGACTCGAACGGTTGATGAAGCCATGACTGAGACGGATCTTTTCAATAAGCAATGGACTGAAATCGACGCTCAACCGACATCGTTGAATGACGACCGCAGCGTAGATGAGACTGAAAATGAACGGCAAAGCCAAGCGTCGCAACTGGTCGCCTATGTCCAAACCCGCGCTGAGCTGTTCCACGACGAAAACAAGGATGTATACGCGCAAGATCGCGACACTGGGGAGGTGCGTCGGGTAGATGGCCGTCAGTTCCGCGACTGGCTTGTGGCCAGCTTCTATAAGGAAACCACTAAGTCGGCACGCGACCAATCCGTGCGAGAGGCTCTGTCCACCCTTTCCGGCTTGGGCCGCTTCGATGGCCAGTGCCTGCCAGTTCATGTTCGGGTCGCAGGGTCGTCCAATCAGTACTTCCTCGATCTGGCTATTCCAGGTGATAGCCGGGCCATCTGCATCGAGCCAGGCCGTTGGTACATCCACGATTCACCCTCAGTAATGTTCATTCGATCCGAGGCGATGCAACCGCTGCCAATGCCTATCAAAGGCGCCTCAATGAGCACGTTGTGGAAAATCGCGAACATTCCCGAGGATCAGCAATTGCTGGTACAGGCCTGGTTGGTCGAATGCCTACGCCCGGACACTCCGTTCCCATTGATCGAACTGATGGGTGAACAGGGCACTGCGAAGAGCACCACGCACACCGCGCTGCGTCGCCTGATCGACCCCAATGCCAGCGACCTACGCTCTGCGCCGAAGAGTGCCGAGGATGTTTTTGTCGGTGCTAGGGCCTGTTTGATGGTCTGCTATGAGAATGTTAGTCACCTGTCTGCGCAGGTTCAGGACGCACTCTGTACAGTGGCCACCGGTGGTGGCTATGCCAAGCGCAAGCTCTTTACGGACGCAGATGAAAGCATCATCAACGTGAAACGCCCGGTTAGCATCAACGGTATTTCCGCTACCGTTACCGCACAGGATTTGATTGATCGCACGCTGAGTATTGAGATGGCCGTTGTACGCGAACGCGTCGAAGTCACTCGCTTGTTGCAGGAGTACGAGGCCAATCACGGCCAGTTGCTGGGTGCGCTGCTCGACATTGCGGCAAAGGCACTTGATCTGCTGCCTTCCATGCACTTGCCCGCGGGCGATAAGCCTCGTCTTGTGGAGTTCGCACTACTCGGCATGGCGGTAGCCGAAGCGCTCGGCCGATCCGGAAACACATTCATGCAGCAATTTAACAACAGCCGACAAGAGAGCATCGCCCGCACCATCGACGCCAGTCCGGTTGCCGGTGCAGTCCTGGAGTGGATCGAACGTCACCCCAATGGCCAACGCGCCTCGGCAATGGTCTTGATGGACGAGATCGGAAAGTTTCGCCCGACTTACTGCGATATGTGGCCGAGGTCAGCAAAGTCGTTTGCCGATTCCTTGCGCCGTGCTGCACCGGCTCTGCGCCAGATGGGGATTGAATGCCGGAGTCTCGGCAAGATTGGCGGATCGGTAATTTGGGAGATTGCCCGGAAAGAACAACGGGTTCTCTCAAGTCCTGCAAGTCCTGAAGTCCTGCTGATCGAAGACAGCGAGTAGGACGTTAGGACATTCAGGACTTCGAGACGGCCTCGTTCCGCAGCGAGCCAGAACAAGCAGGGGTTGATCCGGCCGCACTAATTGCCAAAGCAGTGGCAAGTCTGATCCGCAGAAATCCGGCCTAGAGTCTTCCTCCTGAAGATCACTGATGGCCAAACACAGCTACCCACCATGAAACCGTGGCACCTTTTAGGGCAACAACCATGAGCAAAAACAGGAAATTCAACGAAACACCCAAGACCCGGCTGATTGTCTCTGTGGAAACCAGCACGGTGGAGAAAATCGACGAGCTGATTCGTCGGGGTCACCCGGCCAAGGGGAACCGCTCGGAGTTCGTACGTCTGGCTGTCGAAGAGAAGCTGGAGCGTGACGTGGTTCAGTTCCAGAATCGTGTTTCAGCAGCTCCCTAAGTGTTCTGAATCGGTTGGGTTTTCGTCGGCCCTAAAGCGTGGGGATTTTGATGATTTTCAGACCAGTACGCGCGTGCGCGCGAGCGCGCGTATATAAAGCAGAATACTCAAAAAGATCGTGGCTTTATGTACGTTGGATTGCGGTTTCTTGTCGATTTCCGCCGACTGAGGTAGTCAGCAATCGGCCAAGAGCAGCCGTTCGTGAACGACGCTTGCAACACAACGAATTGGATCTCCCCACTAACTCCCCAACCTGAATGGCCCCAAAGCGAAAATGGCGTTAGCATTCCCTCCACTCGGCTTAAACAGCCTGTTTTCAGATCAGGGTCGCATCGTGGAAAAGCTAAAACGCCTCGAAAGTGGAATCGAAGGGCTTGACGCTCTGCTCAAGGGCGGGTTCGTAGCAGGCTCTTCATACATAATCCAAGGACGCCCAGGGTCTGGAAAAACGATCCTCGCGAACCAGCTTGGGTTCCATCATGCGAGCGCTGGAGGCCGGGTTCTAGTCGCCACGCTGCTGGCCGAATCGCACGACCGTCTCTTTCAGTTCCTTTCTACTCTGAGCTTTTTCGACTCTTCCAAGGTAGGCGCCGAAATTCAGTTTGTCAGCGCATTTGACACTCTGGAAAACGAAGGTTTGGATGAAGTAGTGAAACTGCTTCGGCGTGAGATAAGCCGTCAGAAAGCCACAGTGATGGTGGTAGACGGCCTGCTCAATGCGCGCTCAAAAGCGGACTCACACATCGACACCAAGAAATTCATCTCTGAACTTCAAGGGCACGCTGCTTTTGCTGGTTGCACGGTGCTGTTTCTTACCAGCTCTCGCCTCGACGACGGCAGTCCTGAGCACACCATGGTTGATGGCGTCATAGAGATGGGTGAAGAGCTATATGGCACTCGCTCAGTGCGTCGAATTCAGCTGCGCAAGACTCGCGGCAGCGGAGCCATGACCGGTCTTCACGAGTGTGAAATTACTGAAAATGGTTTGGTGGTTTACCCGCGACTCGAAAGTCTCTACAGCCATCCATCCGCTCCCGATAGCGCGGATATGACGCGTATCCCCAGTGGCATTGAATCACTGGACGATATCTTAGGGGGCGGCCTGCACAGTTCCAGTGTTTCGCTGGTCATAGGGCCCTCTGGGATTGGTAAAACGACGCTGGGCCTTAAGTTTCTGGCAGAGTCGACTGTGGAGGCGCCCGGGCTGCATTTTGGCTTCTACGAAAGCCCACAACGGCTGCGACTCAAAGGCCAATCACTGGGTATCGATATCAAGGGCATGGAGGATAGCGGCGCGTTGAGCATTGCCTGGCAGCCCACCACAGAGGGGCTTCTGGATGGGCTGGGTGCACGGCTGTTGAGTATCGTCGAAGAAAAGGGCATCAAGCGTTTGTTCATCGATAGCCTAAGCGGCATGACGCGAGTTACGACAAACCCAGCGCGGATTACTGACTTCTTCAGTGCTCTGATGAACGAGCTGCGATCCAGGGGCGTTACGGTATTTGCATCTTGGGAAATGCGCGATCTGTTCGGTTCAGAGGTAAGCGCGCCGAACTCTGACCTGTCCAGCATCGTCGACAACCTCATGCTGATGCGATTCTATGAGAATCACTCTGAACTAAGCAGGACGCTTTCCATTCTTAAAGTACGAGACAGCTCCTACGATCCTTCACGATTTGAGGTCGTGATCCGTGATCAAGACGTTTTCCTGAAAAAGGCTTCAAGACATGAACCTTCAGTCCACGCTGAGACATCGTCCGGTTCAAAATCTTAAGCCTTTGCGCGGGTTGAATTAACATGACCACCATCCTGGTTGTCGACGACGAGTATCTGATCGCTGACATTCTCAGTTTCGCGCTGGAGGATGAAGGTTTTATGGTTGTGACTGCCAGCAATGGTCAGAAGGGGCTTGAGGTGCTGGATAGAGAGCGGCCAGCCTTGATCATTACTGACTTTATGATGCCGGTGATGGATGGCCTAGAATTCGCAACAGCCGTCCGAGCCCTACCATCAGCCAAGCATTTACCGATAATCCTGATGAGCGGTGCTCAGGCGCACATCGGTATGGAGAGGTCGGATTTATTTGATGTAGTGGTGGCAAAACCGTTCAACATCGACTTGATCATTGCCGAAGTAAAAAAGCTGCTTGCTTCTAACTAATCGAGCCAGCCCGATTTATCGTGGCCCCCTAGCCCGCTAATGCGGGCTTTTCATTTATGCCGCCCAAGAGCTGAAGTGTTCCGGTTCGGTCTGTCGACTATGAGAATCTAGAGGCTGCTTACGGCAATAGTTATTCATCAAGAGTTTCGCTCAATCAACATCCTTTCCAGCGTGTTGTCCTTCACCCAATAGTGGTGAAACAGCCCCGCCGCTGCATGCAGACCAATCAACCAATAACCCGTTGTACCGATCAGCTCATGCCAGTACTTGAGCTGTTTGGCGAAGTCCGAGTCAATGGTCACCGGTGCCGGCACGTGGAAACCGAAGTACGGGAACGGCTTGTCACCTGCTGCGAGCATCAACCAGGCCAGGATCGGCGTGACGATCATCAGTGCGTACAGCCCTAGGTGAGTCAGATGCGCGATAGCGGTCTGCCAGGCTGGGGGTTTAGGGATGATGGGTGGGCGTGGGCTCAAGCGGCCGATCAAGCGAATCCAGACCAGAGCGAAGATACTTGCGCCAAACAGGCCGTGGAACCCCATGAGTAAGCCACGCGCTTCGCTACCTTTTGGCATGTAGCCTTTGATTTCCACACAGGCATACACGCCGACAAACAGCACCAGCATCAGCCAGTGCAAGGTGATTGAAAGTTTTCCATAACGAGTTACGGCGGTGTCGCGGGTCATATAAGTGCCTCTTAATTGTTGTGAGCGACGGTTAATCCAATTGCCGTGAACCGGCCGCGTCAAGTTGCTCGTGCTGTCTTAAGAGAGTCTGAAGATCGGCTCTCAGGTTAACCTTTTTTCACCTTCAGACTTCGTTAAGAAATGGCTTGGATACTTCGCTCAAACCCATAGAGGGAGGCGTTCGACCCATGCCTGATTTTGACTGGAACATCCCCCTGCCCTTGCGCTTCGGCCCCGCCGAGACGACGCCGCTCACACTGACTGGCGCGCTTTCGAATCACGTCTTGCGAGCGGCGTTCGAAGCGTTTATCCAGCAGCGTTTCCGCAAGGCACACGGTGCCGACATCCGGCACTTCATGCCTGAGCTTTTCGGTATGCACAACGGCGAAGGGCAATTGTGCGCAGTAGCCGGCGTGCGTCGCGCGCACCTTGAACCGCTGTTTCTGGAGCGGTACCTGGACGAACCGATCGAGCCGGTGATCAGCGCGGCGGCTAATCACCCGGTAGACCGCAGCGCCATTGTCGAGGTCGGCAACCTGGCGGCCAGCGACACCGGCAGCGCGCGCCTGAGCATCATCGCAATTACCTATCTACTGGCTATGGGTGGCCTCGAATGGGTGACGTTCACCGGCAACATCGGGCTGGTCAACAGCTTCCACCGCCTCGGTCTGAAACCGGTGACATTGTGCGCCGCCGATCCGGATCGACTGGGTGACGAGCGTCAACATTGGGGCAGTTATTACGAGAGCAAACCCTGGGTGCACGTCGGCAACATCCGCGCCGGTTTCGTCCATCTACGCAATATCGGCCTGTTCAGCCGCCTGGGCTTACCGACCTCGATTGAAGGAGCCTGCCATGTCGCTTGAACTGCAACGCTTTCAGGAAGCCCTGCGCGATCATGCCAGGTGCAATGACAACGCGACCGCCGTATGGGACGACACGCTGAAGCTCGACTACGCCACTGTTTATGCCGAAGTGATGTATCGCCAGGAACGCCTGCGTGATGAACAAGTGCAAGTCGTCGCCCTGGCGCTGGACAACGGCGTCGACGCAATGCTCTGGGATCTGGCGCTGCTGTTTGAAGGACTGACCTGCGTGACGCTGCCGCCGTTTTTCAGCGCGGCACAACGCGCCCATTGTCTGGAGCAAAGTCAGGCCGAACGCGTGATTGCCGAACCGCAGCTGGATTCCGAGTTGCTTGCCGCAGGTTATGAACAACGTGGCGAGTTCTGGTGCCGCACCTACACCAACCAAAGATGCATGCCGATGGGCACCGCCAAACTGACTTTCACATCCGGTACCACCGGCACGCCGAAAGGTGTCTGCCTCAGTGCCGACAGTCTGTTGCGCGTCGCCCGTGAGCTGCAACAGGCGAGCGAGCCTGCCGACCCACAGCATCATCTGGCATTGCTGCCGCTGGCGATTCTCCTGGAAAACCTCGGCTGTTATGCCGCGCTGTATGCCGGTGCGATGCTGAGTCTGCCGAGCCAAAAAACCCTCGGTATTCAAAGCGCCAGTGGCGTCGACGTCCCACGCCTGCTCAGTTATCTGGCCAGTCGCGCGCCGCAGAGTCTGATTCTGGTGCCGCAATTATTGTTATTGCTGGTAAGCGCCGCCGAACAGAAAGCCTATGCCCCACAAACCCTGCGCTTTGCCGCGGTCGGTGGGGCGCGCGTCAGCGAAGATTTGCTGCAACGCGCGCAACGTGTCGGGCTTCCGGTTTACGAAGGTTACGGGCTATCCGAATGCGCCTCGGTGGTTTGCCTCAATCGACCTGGTGCACGGCGTCCGGGCAGTGTCGGCCAGCCCCTTGCGCACGTTGAAGTATGCCTGGCGGATGACGGCGAAGTGCTGATCAAGGGCTCGGCGCTGTTGGGCTATCTGGGTGAAGCCCCGTACATCGGAGAATGGTGGCCGAGCGGCGATCTGGGCGAATTTGACCCGGATGGTTTTCTCTATATCAAGGGCCGTAAGAAGCACCAGTTCATCACCAGTTACGGGCGTAACGTCAACCCGGAATGGGTCGAGTCGGAACTCACCCAGCGCCGTCATATCGTCCAGGCCTTCGTTTACGGCGAAGCCATGCCGCGCAACCACGCCCTGCTCTGGCCACATCGACCTGACTGCACCGATGCCGAACTGGCCGCCACAGTCGCCGAAGCCAACGACGCCTTGCCTGATTACGCTCAAGTGCATCAATGGACGCGCTTGCCCTACCCCTTTACCGCCGCCAACGGCCTGCTCACCGCCAATGGCCGCCCCCGTCGCGACGCCATCGTCGCGCAGTACCACGCGCAATTGATCGAATCCGTTCTCCGCGAGGAATCCGCATCATGAGTTTTTTCGACGCCCTGCAAGAAGCTACACAGCGTGAACGCCATGAACTGTTCAACTTGCCGATCATCCTCGATGCGCTGCACGGCAAGGTCAGTCTTGAGAGCTACCGGGCGTTTCTCGCCCAGGCCTACTACCACGTGCGCCACACCGTGCCCCTGATGATGGCGTGTGGCGCACGTTTGCCGGCGCGCCTGGAATGGTTGCGCAAAGCGGTGTGCGAGTACATCGAAGACGAATACGGCCACGAGCAGTGGGTTCTCAACGACATTGCGGCCTGCGGCGGTGATCGCAATCCCGTGCGCGATGGCCAGCCTTCGTTGCCGATCGAGCTGATGGTCAGCTTTCTTTATGACCTGATCGCCCGTGGCAATCCTGTGGGCTTGTTCGGCATGGTTAATGTGCTTGAAGGCACAAGCATCGCGCTGGCCACGCACGCGGCGGGGAGCATTCGCGAGCGCTTGGGTTTGCCGGAGACCGCTTTCAGTTACCTTAGCTCACACGGCTCGCTAGACATCGAACACATGCAAACCTATCGCCATTTGATGAATCAACTGGACGATCCGCAGGATCAAGCGGCCGTGATTCATGCCTCAAAAGTCGTGTACCGGCTGTATACCGATATGTTTCGTGGCCTGCCGCGTGAGGCGGAGACTGAACATGCAGCTGCGTAACGCGCGCGTGGTTCTGACCGGCGCCAGTGGCGGTATCGGCATCGCCATTACTGAAGCTTTGTGCGCCGCTGGTGCCCGGGTCTTGGCCGTGGCACGGCATCAGGAAGCCATGGCCCCCTTGCTCAAACGCTACCCCGACACCTTGTGCTGGGTCGCGGCTGACCTGACGTTCCTCAGCGACCGACGCAAAGTACTCGCCGCTGCCGAAGCGATCGGCGGCGTCAATCTGCTGATCAACGCCGCTGGGGTGAATCACTTCGCCATGCTCGAGCAGCTCGATGACAGCGACATCAATGCGATGCTCGCGGTGAACCTCAGCGCGCCGATCTGCCTGACCAAGCTATTGCTGCCGCTGCTCAAGCAAGCCGACAGCGCCATGGTGGTCAACGTCGGTTCGACATATGGCTCGATCGGCTATGCCGGCTACGCCAGCTATTGCGCGACTAAATTTGCCTTGCGCGGATTTTCCGAGGCATTGCGCCGGGAACTGGCCGACACTCGGGTCAGCGTTCTCTACGTTGCCCCTCGAGCCACCCGCACGTCGATGAACAGCTCGGCGGCGCAGGCCCTCAACGATGCGCTCAAGGCCAATGTCGATGATCCTCAAACCGTAGCCTCGGCGGTGATCCACGCGATTGCCGGTGACCGTCGCGACTTGTACCTGGGCTGGCCCGAGCGCTTCTTCGTACGTCTTAACAATCTACTGCCGCACTTGGTTGATCGCGGTCTGCGCAAGCAGTTGCCATTGATCCGCCGTCTCAGCGAAAAAACCGACAACGAGAGCCTCAAACCATGAAAAAAATCTTCGCATGCCTGTTGATCGCAAGCCTCAGCCCGAGCGTCTGGGCGCTGGAGGCCGCCGATCAGCAACGCCTGAGCGGCATTCAACACAGCTGGGCGCACATCCAGTATGAAGTAGCGGAAAAACAGCGCGCCGCGGCGTTCGAACAGTTGTCCAGCGAAACCCAGGCGTTCACTGCTCAGCGCCCGGCGCTGGCCGAAGCGTGGATATGGCAAGGCATCGTCACCAGCAGCTGGGCCGGTGCCCAAGGTGGACTCGGCGCGTTGGGCAAAGCCAAGGATGCCAAGGCCGACCTGGAAAAGTCCCTGACCCTCGACCCCAAGGCCCTGCAAGGCTCGGCTTACACCAGCCTGGCGGCGTTGTATGACCGGGTGCCCGGCTGGCCCATCGGTTTTGGCGATAGCGACAAAGCTGAACAACTGCTCAAGCAGGCACTGCAACTCAATCCCGACGGTATCGACAGCCTGTACTTCTGGGGCGATCACCTCTACCGCCAGAAACGCTACGCTGAAGCAAGAGCGGCGCTGCAGAAAGCCCTGCAAGCGGCGCCGCGTACCGGCCGTGAAACGGCGGATGCCGGGCGCCGTAAAGAGATCGCCGCCCTGCTGGTGGACGTCAACCAGAAACTCGACTGACAGGAGTCCGCGTGCGTTTATTACTGATAGAGGATGATGTGGCGCTGGGTGAAGGCATTCATCAAGCGTTGGGGCGCGAGGGTTACACCGTTGATTGGCTCAAGGACGGCAGCAGCGCGCTACACGCCCTACTTAGCGAAACGTTCGATGTCGCCGTGCTGGATCTCGGTCTGCCGCGCATGGACGGCCTCGAAGTGCTGCGGCGCCTGCGCGACAGCGGCTCGAACCTGCCGGTGCTGATACTCACCGCCCGCGATGCCACTGAAGATCGCATCGCCGGACTGGATGCCGGTGCCGACGATTACCTGATCAAACCGTTCGACCTGGCCGAACTCAAGGCGCGCCTGCGCGCCTTGTTGCGCCGCAGCGCCGGTCGCGCCCAGGCATTGATCGAACACGCCGGCATCAGCCTCAACCCCGGCACCCAGCAGGTCAGCTATCAGGGCCATCCTGTAGCGCTGACGCCCAAGGAATATCAGTTGCTGCATGAACTGCTCTCACCGCCGGGCCGGGTGATGACACGCGATCAACTGATTCAACTGCTATACGGCTGGAACGAAGAAGCGGAAAGCAACACCCTGGAAGTGCACATCTATCACCTGCGCAAAAAGTTCTCGACGGAGCTGATCCGCACCATTCGCGGCGTGGGTTATCTGGTAGAGGAGCACTGATGACTTCAATCCGCCGCCGCACACTGACCTTGATTATTGGCCTGCTGCTGGCCGGTCTGGCGGTGCTCAGTATCTTCAACGTGCACGACAGCAACCATGAAATTGCTGAAGTCTACGACGCTCAACTGGCGCAGAACGCTCGTCTGTTGCAGGGCGTGATGCGTATGCCACTGGCGAGTAAAGAGCACGCCGAATTGTACCGTGCGTTCAATAGCGCACTGGGCCAGGCGGTACCGCGCGGCGATGGTCATCCTTACGAACGCAAGATTGCCTTTCAGGTCTGGAACCCTGCCGGTGATGTGTTGGTGCATACCGCCAGCGCGCCCTCCTTCAACACCCCGCCGACTCAGCCCGGCTTCAGTGACGTGGTGGATTTGAACAACCGTCATTGGCGCGCGTTCCTCCTGCAAGACGCGCAAAATGGTCTGCGTATCTGGGTCGGTGAACGCGACGATGTGCGTGCAGATCTGGTCGGCCGTATCGTGCGGCATACGTTATGGCCGAATGTGGTGGGCAGCCTGCTGCTCGCGGCGATGGTCTGGCTCGCTATCGGCTGGGGCCTCAAGCCCTTGGCCAACATGGCCGAAACCCTGCGTGCCCGTCACAGTGGTTCACTGGAGCCATTGCAACTGGCGCCGCTGCCCAGCGAGCTGGAACCGATGCAAGCAGCGCTCAACCGCATGCTGGCGCAGATTCAGGAAGTGCTTGGCCGTGAACGACGCTTCATTGCCGACGCCGCCCACGAGATGCGTACGCCATTGGCCGTGCTGCGAGTGCACGCGCAGAATCTGCTGGAGGCAGGTACTGAACAGGAGCGGCGCGAATCGCTGGAGTTCCTCATCTCAGGCGTCGATCGCACCAGCCGACTGGTCAACCAGTTACTGACCATGGCGCGACTGGAACCTACACCCAATCCGCCTCTTCTACAGCGCATTGACCTCAGCGAAACCGTACGTAACAGTCTCGTGCAAATGGCACCATGGTTGTTGAGCAAAAACCTTGAACTGATATTCGACGTCAGCGATCAGCCTTTTTACGTACTCGCCAACCCCGCGGCCATCGACATCGCGCTGAACAATCTGATCACCAACGCAGCCAATTTCTCACCCGAACACGGGGCAATCACTGTGCATTTGAGCCAGGCTGATGGCTTTTGCCATTTGACCGTCGACGACCAGGGGGCGGGGATTGATGAGTCATGCAGAGAGCGATTGTTTGAGCGTTTCTATAGTCGTGGCACTGCTCATGGAGCCGGACTGGGGCTAACCATAGTCAACACGATCGCCATGCGTTTGTACGGAAGTATCGAACTGATAAACAGGGCAGGGGGAGGTTTGAGGGCTACGTTATCAATACCAGCGAGTGAATAACTGCAAAGCACCAACCGATTATTTCTTTTCGCAAAGTCGGTAAACATCGTAAAAGGCGGCAAGCCCCACATGCAGGCTCGTGAAAAATTTTCGGGAAATTTAAATTTCCTCAATGGCTTGATGGTGTTTCCCGGTTCGCCCAAAACATCAGCTTTAGTTCGAGTCGAGACTACCACCAGCGCAACATTTGTCCGCTTGATACCTATCGCTACCGGCAGCTATGGGTCGATAGCCGATACTTCAATCCGCCAGATGTCGAGGCCCATTGAACAATAAAACGTCGAGGAACGAGAATGAGGTTGCTCGGCTCGTCTAGTTTTAAGCAACATCAAATAGGGTTACGGCATGCAACACTTTTTGTATTTTTTGCCGCTTCGGCAGGGGCAAGTGTCGTTGCGTCCCACTTTCTGGCCATGGGTTTGGCTAATGAGGGACGACAACGATGATATTGGCGCCGGGGCCTGGGCATCCCTAGTAAACTCATTCATCTGCTCAGATTCGGCCCATGGGAAATTAAGAGTCACGCCGAACTGAACATCGCAATCCCCACCGACAGCCAAGCCGAACCAGGTATCTGATCGCAGTATGTACTTACGCTTGTGGCAATGGAACTGCAACCGGCGCATGGCTGCTGCCGAGGGCATTGCATTAGAGTGGAAGCAAATCCCGGCGCTTCCTTGCTCGGCGCTGATTGTAAAATCGTGCCCCTGCCCATCCTTTCGCGTCATGCGAGTAATGGCCTCAAGCCCCCGATGGACGTTAAAGGCTGCGTCCTCGTTCATGGCCAAAAGCTGAAATCCGAGTTCGAGCGTTGCTGGATTGGCCTCGGCTTCAATCTGGGAAATCACCTGCTCATACCGCGTACCAGCCAATCTGGTCAGTATGCCTTCGGGCGTGCGCTGGCCCGGATGCCCCTCTCGCCGGACAGTCATGGCGGTGTCGAGGTCGATCGAACATGAGTCATCAAGCATCACGAAATCGAATTCGTCATCGAGCCACATGTTTTGTTTCAAGTGAAACCCTAAAGCCGTCAGCTCGTGACTGAGATTCACCTTACCCGCCGCAGCAATTCGAAGGCGGATGTAGCTAAGGAACCTAAGCGGTGACGTGAGCATCTCTGCGATGGCGTCCAAGAGGAAGACATCCATCACGAAGGGCGCTTTTATAACCTCGGTCGTCTGATACGACAGGTACTGGCTGGACTGGAAGGCCAATGCTGGATAGTGCTCGGAAACGATGCTAAATAGGTAAATTTCTTTCACGGGATGAGGCAGTCTT
This sequence comes from Pseudomonas sp. NPDC087804, assembly GCF_044742965.1. Lineage (NCBI taxonomy): Bacteria > Pseudomonadati > Pseudomonadota > Gammaproteobacteria > Pseudomonadales > Pseudomonadaceae > Pseudomonas > Pseudomonas sp. NPDC087804. The sequence goes on from NZ_JBIUVN010000016.1 coordinate 68,887, forward strand.
ACCTCCCGGCCTTGGTCGTCCTCCAACCGACATCCACTCCCAACGATAGCGCTTGCACACTCCCATCCTTGCTCGTACGACAGCTGAATCGCCGATGCAAAGTCTGACTTGAGTTGACCGTCATTGCCTTTCCGGGCCTCAAGGGTCAGCTTTTTCGACTTCGCCTGAACAATGATCAGCAGATCGCCGAAAATGACCAGCACGTCGGCTTCACCAGCAATGTCCTTGCCTTTAAACAAATTTACGTTGGTGTGGACGTTGTCCTCACCAAAGACTTCGGCAAGCCTTCCAGCTGCGAACTGCTCCGCAAATGCACCGCGGTTTGCCATGGCTTTCGGTCGGTACGGCTTGTCGGCCCACATCCAGAAAAATGGCGACTCGTAGAGAGCCTCGTAGATGGCGTAATGCTGGAAGAGCAACACAGTGCCGCGACCGGTCGGCAGTAGCGGCGTGGCCGCGACGGCATTGAAATCGCCAATGGTCTGAAATTGCTGATTGTCACCTGTCAGCGTCAAAGCGCGGAATACGGCCTCGACAATGGCTACATCCAGTCCGCTTAAGTCCGCGACAAGCTTCGCCGAATACTCAAATGCCGCGAGCAATATGTGAGGAGCAACCTCTGGCGTATTGGAACCGGCAAAGATGGCGCATGACCTCTCGTCCATGAGTTCGCACATGGTGCGTGCAACCAGCTGTGCCTGGCCGATGGAAAAGCCCATATTTTCAACGAGCCAGTGGTCATCTGCTCCGTACTTTGCGGGAAGAAAATCACGGTACTGGAAACTGTAGGCGGACTCAGTCCCATAAAAAATCGGCTCTCGCATGGACATGCCGTCCCAGGCTGCTCTGGTGTTGCTCGCGCTCATGGCCTGATCATTCAGGGCCGACATCATCGGGCGGGAAAGAGCGTGGTGTAGCTCTAACATGAGTGTATCGGTGCGGCCTACCAATTCGCCCAAAACCTCTACAGTGGGCACGCTCATGTCCAGACTCTGACGAACCATCAACCCGAGCAGAGTTGTGATTTCAGTCCTTAATAAGCGGTCATTGCTAAAAAGTGGAGCCATGTCATCCGGATTCAACTCGTCTTTGTACATGACTAGGTTGTCCCGATGACATATGAAAGCAATCGCATGGGCATACCCGGGCAAGGCTGTCAGCTCAACAAGGTCAGTAAGAACCTCAGTTTCGGATCGACTTATCGGCGTCGGCATGCGGCATTACTCCGAGGGATACATCGGTCAAAGATGCGCGAGTATCTAGGACTTCTGTGAATCTTGCGTAAGAGCCTAGGATAAAGGGGGCGGATTTACTTTCTCTTTCCGCACCAATCATTCAAGGACGATACCCATGTCAGATAACTCTGAGGCCCGTATTGCCACGGCAGATGCACTCACTCTGCTTCTGCACAACCAGCACGCCATATGTGCGGCCATTGAGGAGGTGACCAAGTGGCTTTCTGAGAATGGAGTGGAAATCGTTGCCGCTAACGCAATTGGGGCCATGCAAACCTTGGATCGGAATGCTCAAGACATCACCGGCGCCATCATGCGGTTACGGCACTTATAGGTATGCCTATGCAGATACAGGCATATTTTGCCTTTTTTGGGCTTTCCGCTTGATAAGTAACACCCAAAGTGCAACATTATTAGTAGAACGCCCTAACTGATACAGGCACCCATCATGTTCATCCGCGCATACCTCCGAGCCTCCACCGAAGAACAAGACGCTAGCCGCGCCCGGGCCTCGCTCGAGCAATTCGCGAGCGATCACAACAAGGTCATTGCAAGCGTGTACCTGGAGAACGCCAGCGGCGCCACCGCAGATCGGCCGGAACTGCTGCGACTCCTGAAGGATGCCCGTAAGGGTGACGTTCTACTGGTGGAATCCATCGACCGGCTCTCCCGTCTCCCGTTAGAAGACTGGCAAAAGCTCAAGGCCGCTATCAGCTCAAAGGGCCTGCGTATCGTCGCGCTCGACCTGCCGACCAGCCACCAAGGAATGCAGGACACCAAGGGCGACGAGTTCACCGGGAGGATGTTGGGCGCGATCAATTCCATGCTGGTGGAAATGATGGCGGCCATTGCCCGCAAGGATTACGAGCAGCGCCGGGAGCGCCAAGCCCAAGGCATCGAAAAAGCCAAGGCTGCCGGAAAATACCAGGGCCGACCAGTTGACGCTGATTTACACAGCAGAGTTAAAGAGCTATTGACGGCGGGACTTGGAATCAGAGCCACAGCTAAACACGCGAGTTGCTCAACAACGACGGTGCTAAGAATCAGAGACCAAGCCACAAAATGAAATTGACGATTGCAGGAAAGCCCAATGGCCTGCCTGTGCTGGAGGATGGTTTCTACTACACCTGTCTTTGCAATAAAAACGCACACCAAGCGCGTCGGCGGGAGGGGGGGGGGCAAGTGCTTTTTCATAACTCTTTTGTTAGATGCTGCGGCCGCGAAACCCGCAGGGGAGTTAGCACGGATAACCCCTACCAATCAAAGTGCATGTCCGTGACGACCTGACCAAATGCAGCCTGGGTGCGAAATTCGGTTTTATTAGATCGATGTCTTATGATAAATCTAGGGTATTAGCCATGTTTCGCAATCGAAACAGATAGGATACCAATGAAAGAAGCGATTTCTACAAAAGATGCGGCGTTACAGCTTGGCCTTTCTGAACAGCGTGTGAGAACCCTTTTACGTACAGGCGCTATCGATGGTCAACAAGTGGGTAAGCACTGGATCACCACGGAAAAAGCGCTCAACACTTATATGCAGAGCGGAGCGACTCCTCCTCCAGAAGATCGGCCACGAGCGAATATCCCAATTCCAAGCGTTAAAGCATTGTCTTTTTTTTCGGGTGCAATGGGCCTCGACTTAGGCCTTGAAAAGGCGGGCATTAACCTACTTCTAGCATGTGAAGTCGATAAGGTATGCCGAAGGACAATCACTGCGAATCGACCCGACATCGCACTCTTAGGCGACGTTTGGAAATATACGGCACATGAAATAAAAACAGCGTCGGGATTAGCTCCTGAGGACGAAATCGACGTAATGGTCGGAGGTCCGCCGTGCCAAGCCTTTTCCACCGCGGGCGCCCGCCGTGGTTTTCAAGACGAACGAGGGAATGCGTTTTTAAGGTATATAGATTTAATTCTTGAATTAAGACCAAAGTATGCAGTAATTGAGAACGTGCGCGGACTATTATCAGCGCCGATGATCCATACACCACACGCGGATAGAGTGGGCGATTGGAAACCAGAAGGAGAGGAATTGCCGGGAGGTGCGCTTACGCACGTACTCAACCTTTTACGCTCTGGTGGCTATGGAGTCTCTTTCAACTTGTATAACGCAGCAAACTTCGGCGTACCTCAATCTCGCGAGCGCGTAATTATAATATGCTCTCGAGACGGAAAAAAAATCCCTCATTTAAAACCAACTCACTCAAAAGATGGGGAGTTCGGCCTACCTAAATGGCGAAATTTGAGAGATGCTTTTAACGGTATGGATTCACACAAATGTGATCACGAGGTCTTTCCAGAAGAGCGCCTTCGTTTTTACAAAATGCTTGAGCCTGGACAGTATTGGAAGCATTTACCGAAAGAGTTACACAGAGAAGCGATCGGGGGATCTCTCGACTCAGGTGGCGGTAAAACCGGATTTTTACGGCGCCTTGATTGGGATAAGCCATCGTGCACTCTTGTCACGTCTCCCATCATGCCCGCGACTGACATCTGTCATCCAACAGAAGATCGACCGATTTCTGTACAGGAGTATATGCGCATCCAACAATTCCCAGACGAATGGGAAATTTGTGGATCAATAAAAGATAAATATAAGCAAATAGGCAATGCAGTCCCCGTAGGACTGGGCGCTGCGGTTGGTCGAGCAATACTTGCACACATGCAAGGTAAAGATGAAAACCCACCTGAAAACTTTGCTTACAGCCGATACAGAAACACTGACGAAGTATCATGGGAAACTGCAACATTAGAAAAAATTTCTACGTTAAAATCAAAAAAAAGCTATAACCCCAATAACATCGAAAAAAATCAGTACGCCCTCTTCACATAATCATGCTGCCCCCTAGCATTCACCTCGAATGCTAGGGACACTGACCAATCTACAAAGTTTTCAGATGGGTTAAATGCTGCCTGGTAAATCTAATAAAACCCTCTTCCGACAAGTATCCTTTCGCAATATCATCAGGAAAAGCTTCCCAATTTGAACCTGCCCGCCGTGAAAAAGTACGAAACCACTTTTTTATATCAGTACCGACACGTATCGCACTCGAAGAAGAGTTCTCAGAATTATCACGATTTTTTACTTGCAAGACGTGCCAAATACCATTATCAAATTTAATAAAATCAGCAGCTCTGACTACTGACCCTGAACACCATATCCATCCCATGGCTTCGAGAACGCTAGCGAGATAACGCTCAAGCAGCTCGCCAACAAAATTTTCGGCCCCCATGGATAAAGCGTGCTCTCTACTTATACGAAATAGCTCACTCTCTTCTACGTTGAAATACTCATGAAGAATTACTGAAACCATCTGATCTGGAATGGTTTGCGGCGCAACGGGTGATCTAAATTGGCGAGAATTTAAAAATGAAATCGCTAACTGCCGGATATGATTCTCACTGCCCAACTCAGGTGCAGCATAGCCACCGTTTGGCTTCTTCGAGCTCTGGGGAGAGTAAATTAGGAATTTAATGACTGACACGAATTGATGGGTCAGACCTGGATTCAAAGCATCCATATCCCGAGAAGCAAAATTAAGCGAAGTTTGCGTGAAAGCCATAAATCTCAATCCTTGATCCATGCAGAAAATTCAATGGCTTGCGACTAGAGACAGAGATCCGCCCTCTACATCGACTAGTCGCGACGAACGGTGGAAAAAGATAGAAAACTCACCATCTTCTTTGAGCTAATACCTTCAAACACAGCGCACGCTTAAGACCTGATTCGGAAAACTAGCTTGACTCAATTGCTGCCACGCTGCTGTCACGCTCAAATGATCTCGAAGAACAATTCGCGGACAACCCTTATAAATATGGTGTCCCAGGGCAGGTTCGAACTGCCAACCTTCCCCTTAGGAGGGGGATGCTCTATCCAATTGAGCTACTGAGACACTGAGTTGTCGCGGGCAGACGCGGCGCGACGGACGGCGTGCATGGTAACGGCCAGGCCCTGATTTGTCATGTCATCCGTAGGGCTTTTTAAGTGTAGGCAGGCGCCCTGCAAGGCTGCGGGATGTTTTACCGTGCATTTTGCACTACCACAAAATGCCATCATTGCAGATTGCAACCCAAGCGCTGCGAAAAACCCTCTCAAATGCTTGTTTTTAAAGGACTTAACAGCGGTTAGACTGTTGGCACGGCGGGTGCTATGTCTGTTCCATAGAAGAACAATCGGAGTCCGCCTCATGAACAGCACCCTCTTGGTTGCAAACGCAATCGCATTGGCGGTCTTGGTGGGCTTTCACTTCGCCCCGGATAGTCATGAGACGGTCGCCCAGCGCATGCCACATTACCTGCAAGTGCAGAAGCAGCCGCAACTGGCGGTGCTGAGCGATCAGGGCAGCTACGGCCCAAGAGCTGTAAGCGAGGCTGAACAGGCTTTGCCGGCGCAGGTTTCCGAACGTCTGGTTTTTTGAAATATCTTCAGGAGTACAGCATGTCCAAATCAGCTGCAGGATTTCTGATCCTCGCTTTATTGAGTGGCGTTTTGCATTTTTCGCTGTTCGAGGACACCCAGGTCACCCTGCCCCTGATCGGCTGCGGCGTGTTTGCGGTGTTGTTTGTGCTGGCGCTGGTGGCCGGGCGTCGGATCAAGTTTGACCCGGTGCTGCGTTGAAATTGAGCACATCCAGCAATTGATTGACGGCGGTCGCCAGATCGCCGGAGTTGTCGATCAGATTCACGGGCGTGTCGCTGGCTCGTCGGTCTTTGAACAGCGCATTGCGCGCCAGCCTCGCATCGATTTGCTCAAGGGTCTCACGACCTCGTTTGAGCAAGCGTTCACGCAACACTTCATCCCTCACCGTCAACAGCACTGGCACCAGCGTTGGATACAGCTCCTGCGCTTGACGCAGGTTGGCCCGCGAGCCATTCACCAAGACGTTTCGCCCTTCTTTAAGCCACCGATCCATTTCTACTGGAATGCCGTAAGCGAGGCCATTAGCGTGCCAGGCCAGCGCGAAGTCACCGGCTTGCTGGCGGCGCTCAAACTCTTCTGGCGTAACGCCGACCGCGTCCTCACCCACGGACTCCGCTGATCGGGTTATCACCCGGCGAATGATTTCGCAATTCATCGCACGCAAAGGTTCGCGTGCGGCCTCGATCAGGCTGTCCTTGCCTGAACCGGACGGCCCCATCAGATAAATAAGCTTGCCATCCATCCTGAAAATGCCCTCTGGCACGGGTCCACCCCTAGTAAATCGGCAAATTGCCACTATCCTGTACAGGTAAGGAACAAGGATAGAAAGCCGCATAGCATGCACGTTCTGAGGTCTTTGGACACCCATTGATGTGCAACAGGAAGCGGGCAGTGATTCGGACGAAGGCAAAGATTTCAAACCAGTCCGCATTTCTGACAATTGGTGCTGGCATTACGCCTTTACCCGGCTCAATATTTGTCACAGAATTGACGCCAATGAACTGGCAATTTTGAGGCATGATGCGCGCCTCTTAACAATTCAGGTTGAACCATTTGGTCCGGATGCTTGTCCTATCACACATCCTGCGGCCATTCCCGAGAACCGCTCCCCTGAACTAACCGGTTAAATATATGCGCCCATTGAAACAGGCAATTTATTCCAGCCGTACGGCTGACAAGTTCGTCGTACGTCTGCCAGACGGAATGCGTGAACGCATTGCCGAGGTGGCTCGCAATCATCATCGCAGCATGAACTCCGAAATCATCGCGCGCCTTGAACAGAGCCTTATTCAAGAAGGTGCACTGGGCGAAGAATTGAGCATGCGCCTCGATAGCCCTGAGCTGTCGCTTCACGAACGTGAGTTGCTGCAACGCTTCCGCCAGCTGTCGCACCGTCAACAGAACGCATTGGTGTCGTTGATCGCCCACGACGCCGAGATGGCCGCAGACGCGTCCTGAGCTACACCGAATATCTCAAGCCAGCATGATTGCTGGCTTTTTTTTGCTTGGGATTTGACACAGCAGCAGCTTGGCAATGCATCTGTGGTGAGGGGATTTATCCCCGATGGGCTGCGCAGCGGCCCCGGAATCTTTGGGACTGCAGTGCAGTCCATCGGGGATAAATCCCCTCACCACAATTGTTTTGTATTGCCTGTCAGGCACAAAAAAGCCCGCCAATTTGGCGGGCTCTTTGTTTGCAGCGGGTCAGAGCAGGAAGATTGTCGCCAACCCGAGGAAGATGAAGAAGCCACCGCTGTCGGTCATCGCGGTGATCATCACGCTGGCGCCCATGGCCGGGTCGCGGCCCATTTTGGCCAGCGTCATCGGGATCAGTACGCCCATCAGCGCTGCCAGCAGCAGGTTGAGCGTCATCGCCGCCGTCATCACCACACCCAATGACCAACTGCCGTAGAGCAGATAAGCGACCACACCGATCACCCCGCCCCAGACCAGGCCGTTGATCAAACCGACCGCCAGTTCCTTGCGCATCAGACGCGAGGTATTGCCGGTGCTGACCTGATCGAGCGCCATCGCGCGAACGATCATGGTGATCGTCTGGTTACCGGAGTTGCCACCAATACCCGCTACGATCGGCATCAACGCCGCCAGCGCTACCAGCTTCTCGATCGAGCCTTCAAACAGACCAATCACTCGCGAAGCTACAAACGCGGTGATCAGGTTGACTGCCAGCCACGCCCAACGGTTACGCAGCGATTTCCACACGGAGGCGAAGATGTCTTCCTCTTCACGCAGACCCGCCATGTTGAGGACTTCGTTTTCGCTCTCTTCACGAATCAGGTCGACCATTTCGTCGATGGTCAGACGGCCGATCAGCTTGCCGTTCTTGTCGACCACCGGGGCCGAGATCAAGTCATAACGCTCGAACGCCTGAGCGGCGTCATAGGCGTCTTCGTCCGGATGGAAACTCACCGGGTCGCTGGCCATCACCTCGGCCACTTGTTTGTCCGGATCGTTGACCAGCAAACGTTTGATCGGCAGCACGCCCTTGAGCACGCCGTCGTAATCGACCACAAACAGTTTGTCGGTATGGCCCGGCAGCTCTTTGAGACGACGCAGATAACGCAGCACCACTTCGAGGCTGACATCCTCACGGATCGTCACCATCTCGAAGTCCATCAGCGCACCGACCTGCTCCTCGTCATAAGACAGGGCCGAACGCACGCGCTCACGCTGCTGGTTATCGAGGCTCTCCATCAGTCCATGGACGACGTCTCGCGGCAGCTCGGAAGCCAGGTCAGCAAGTTCGTCGGCGTCCATGTCCTTGGCCGCAGCCAGGAGCTCGTGATCGTCCATGTCGGCGATCAGCGTTTCACGAACGGAATCGGATACTTCGAGAAGAATGTCGCCGTCGCGATCAGCCTTGACCAGTTGCCAGAGCGTCAGACGATCGTCCAGCGGCAAGGCTTCAAGAATGTAGGCAACGTCGGCGGAGTGCAGATCATCGAGTTTGCGTTGCAACTCGACCAGATTCTGCCGGTGAACCAGGTTTTCCACCCGGTCGTTGTGCGCGCCTTCCTGGCGATGAGTCAGGTCTTCGACGACTCGTTGGCGCTGCAAAAGCTCGACCACTTGGGCCAGGCGATCCTGCAGGCTTTCCTGTGTTTTCTTTACTTCGATTTCGGACATAGGCGAACTCCACTCCCAGCAGCGGGGCACGCCGGAAGAATCAATCAGTCAATTCATGATTGGTGAAACGGGTTACTGAACAACTACTGGGTAAGTCCATGGAGGTTTTCCATAAGCCCCGGCGGGGCTGACGGGCGCAATGATACACGCCTGACGGTTTAATACGTTAAAAAATCACGGCTGAAACAAGCGCTTGCGAGACAAACCTGAGCGCCATCCTGATCCATGCAAATGCGACGACTCATCTTGAAAAGAAAACACACCGGCAGCGCAAAATGTAGCGACTACCCTTGAGCGTAGATCGTCATGGAGGACGTCGAATGCCACTCAAATCATCTTTTTTCGTAATGACTTTTTTGCTCTGCCTACCGCACGCCGGGGCCACCACCACATTGCATCGCTGTGAAGCGGCGGACGGCAGCATCACGTTTACCACGATGAGTTGCGCGCACGGTGAACACCTCTTCGTGCAGGAAGTACACCCCTACTCGCCCGGATCTGTCGTGGCGGTGATGCCCGAAGCCAATCACGAAGAAACATCCGGTATGAATACCAGAGGCCGAGCACCGGGCATTGTCGGCGGCGCGGAGCACATCTGCGGCAACGTGATCGACGCGAGACAACGCCGCCAGGCGATCATCAATCGGCGCGTTATCACAGGGATGAGCGCGCAAGATGTCGAAAGCGCTTTAGGCAAGCCGGACAAGATCAACATTCGGACATCGACGACAACGTATCGTTACGACCTCAAGCGAGGCCGAACGGCACAAATCGATTTTGATCAGAGGGGATGCGTGAAGGAAAAAGCCAAATCCCGGACAGCAAAAAGCCCGCGATAAACGCGGGCTTTTCGGTATATGGTGCACTCGACAGGATTCGAACCTGTGACCGCTCGGTTCGTAGCCGAGTACTCTATCCAGCTGAGCTACGAGTGCATTTTGTGTTTTTAGCCCAGACCACAACTGGATGAAGCCAAGTTATCTGCATTGCTGCAACTAACTCTTAAATGGTGCACTCGACAGGATTCGAACCTGTGACCGCTCGGTTCGTAGCCGAGTACTCTATCCAGCTGAGCTACGAGTGCATTTGTGTTTTTAGACCAGATCACATCTGGTTGAAGCCAAGTCATTTACATTGCTGTAACTGACTCTTAAATGGTGCACTCGACAGGATTCGAACCTGTGACCGCTCGGTTCGTAGCCGAGTACTCTATCCAGCTGAGCTACGAGTGCATTTGTTGCGCCGCATTATAGCCCGTCTAATCTCTATTCCAACCACTTTTTCTATTAATTACAACAACATCCAGAAAAAGCCAGATTACGACGTACTAAGCAACTAATGGCGGAGAACGGGGGATTCGAACCCCCGACACCCTTTTGAGGTGTACTCCCTTAGCAGGGGAGCGCCTTCGGCCACTCGGCCAGCTCTCCGCAACACGGGGCGTATCTTAACCAACCTTTTCCCCGTTTGCAAACATAAAAATCGATAAAAATTAATGGCTTGGTTCTTCGTCCTTCTCTTTCTTTATACGCAGGTAAATTTCCTCACGGTGCACGGCAACCTCTTTCGGCGCGTTCACACCGATGCGCACTTGGTTTCCTTTAACGCCGAGCACGGTCACGGTGATTTCGCCGTCACCGATAATCAGGCTTTCTGCGCACCGACGGGTCAGAATCAGCATACCTTTCTCCTTACGCAATTCAGTTCAGGGACAACAGTCTGCAAAAAAAAGGCACCCGACCTACAACCGGAGCGATCGTAGCCCTACATGCCTGAGTATTGACCAGCGCGAGCAAAAGAACAGTCAGGGCTCACGCCATTCAAAAAAATAAAGGGCGCGGTCAGACCGCGCCCTTCAGTTGAACGGAATTACTCGCCTTGACGGGCCGGCGCATCCAGTTCGAAAGCCGTGTGCAGAGCGCGCACGGCCAGTTCCAGGTACTTCTCTTCAATCACCACGGAAACCTTGATTTCCGAAGTCGAGATCATCTGGATGTTGATGCTTTCCTTTGCCAGCGATTCGAACATGCGGCTGGCCACGCCTGCGTGGGAACGCATGCCGACGCCGACGATCGAGACCTTGGCAATCTTGATGTCGCCAACCACTTCACGGGCACCGATCTCGCGAGCAGTGTTTTCCAGCACGTTCTGTGCGGCCTGGAAGTCGTTGCGGTGTACGGTGAAGGTGAAGTCGGTGGTGTTATCGTGCGCGACGTTCTGCACGATCATGTCGACTTCGATGTTCGCGGCACTGATCGGGCCGAGAATCTTGAACGCCACGCCCGGGGTGTCTGGCACGCCACGGATGGTCAGCTTG
>NZ_JBIUVN010000016.1:80020-108771 GCF_044742965.1 Pseudomonas sp. NPDC087804
TCCTTGAAGCTGTGCAGTACGCGCAGCGGTACGTTGTACTTGCCGGCGAATTCCACGGCACGGATCTGCAACACCTTGGAACCGAGGCTGGCCATTTCCAGCATCTCTTCGAAGGTGATCTTGTCCAGACGCTGAGCGACCGGCACAACGCGCGGATCGGTGGTGTAAACACCATCAACGTCGGTGTAGATCTGGCACTCGTCAGCCTTCAACGCCGCAGCCAGTGCCACGCCGGTGGTGTCGGAACCGCCACGACCGAGGGTGGTAATGTTGCCGTGCTCGTCGACGCCCTGGAAACCGGCGACAACTACCACGCGACCTGCTTTCAGATCACCACGAATCTTCTGGTCATCAATCTGCAAGATACGCGCTTTATTGTGCGCACTGTCGGTCAGGATCCGCACCTGATTACCGGTGTACGACACCGCCGGCACACCGCGCTTGATCAGCGCCATGGCCAACAGGGCAATCGTCACCTGCTCACCGGTGGAAACAATCACGTCCAGCTCACGCGGAACCGGTTGACCGTCGCCACTGATTTGCTTGGCCAGATCGATCAGACGGTTGGTTTCGCCGCTCATTGCAGACAGCACAACCACCAGGTCATCGCCGGCATCGCGGAATTTCTTAACCTTGTCGGCGACCTGCTCGATTCTCTCGACAGTACCGACCGAGGTGCCTCCAAATTTCTGTACGATCAAAGCCATTTCAAAGCCGCCTCTGCCCATGAAGGGCGCCCAATAATCACTCGAACAGCCGCCGCGCCCGCCACTAGACTGCGGGCGCGACGGACCGTCTTATAAACCCTGCTCGACGAATGGAACGGTCAGCGCCAGTGCACCATCCAGCGCGCCGGCATCAACGCCACCGCCCTGCGCCATGTCCGGACGACCACCGCCCTTCCCGCCCACTGCCGCAGCAGCTTGCTTCATCAAATCACCGGCTTTGAGTTGGCCAGTCAGGTCTTTGGTTACGCCTGCAACCAGAACGACCTTTTCCTCATGGACACTGCCGAGCAGGATCACTGCGCGGCCGAGTTTGTTCTTCAACTGATCAACCAGCGCCAGCAGCGCCTTGGCGTCCTGACCATCCAGACGTGCGGCCAAAACCTTCACGCCTTTGACGTCCAGTGCCGAGGACGACAGATCATCGCCCGCCGCACTCGCCGCCTTGGCTTGCAACTGCTCGAGTTGCTTCTCCAGTTGGCGGTTGCGCTCGAGCACAGCCGACAGCTTGTCGATCAGGTTGTCGCGGCTGCCCTTGACCAGGCTGGCCGCTTCCTTGAGTTGTTCTTCTGCAGCATTCAAGTAGGCCAGTGCCGCGGCACCGGTGACCGCTTCGATACGACGCACGCCCGAAGCCACACCGCCTTCGCTGATGATTTTCAGCAGACCGATGTCGCCGGTACGGTTGGCGTGGATACCGCCGCACAGTTCGACGGAGAAATCGCCGCCCATGCTCAGCACGCGCACGTTGTCGCCGTACTTCTCGCCGAACAGCGCCATCGCGCCTTTGTTCTTCGCGGTGTCGATGTCGGTTTCTTCGGTTTCAACGGCGGAGTTCTTGCGAATCTCGGCGTTGACGATGTCTTCCAGCGCCTTGATTTGCTCAGGCTTGATCGCTTCAAAGTGGCTGAAGTCGAAACGCAGACGCTGACTATCGACCAACGAACCTTTCTGCTGAACGTGCTCGCCCAGAACCTGGCGTAGTGCAGCGTGCAGCAAGTGCGTGGCCGAGTGGTTCAACGAAGTGGCGTGACGCACTTCGGCGTCGACGTGGGTTTCCACTGGCGCGCCGATGGTCAGGCTGCCCGAATCCAGCACACCGTGGTGCAGGAATGCGCCGCCGGTTTTGGTGGTGTCGCGCACGTCGAAACGGCTGCTGCCGGCCTGCAGATAACCGCAGTCGCCGATCTGGCCGCCGGACTCAGCGTAGAACGGCGTCTGATTCAGAACGATCACCGCCTCTTCGCCTTCATTCAAGACGTCGACCGACTGGCCATCTTTATAGATAGCAACGATTTTTGCCGAACCGCTGGTGTCTTTGTAACCGGTGAACTCAGTGGCCACGTCAACCTTGACCAAAGTGTTGTAGTCCAGACCGAACGAGCTGGCCGAACGCGCACGCACACGCTGGGCTTCCATCTCACGTTCGAAGCCGACTTCATCGACAGTCAGGCTGCGCTCGCGGGCGATGTCGGCGGTCAGGTCCATCGGGAAACCATAGGTGTCGTAGAGTTTGAACACTACGTCGCCCGGCACCACGGTGCCTTTGAGTTCCAGCAAATCCTGCTCGAGAATTTTCAGGCCGTGCTCCAGAGTCTTGGAGAACTGCTCTTCTTCAGCCTTGAGCACGCGCTCGATGTTGCTTTGCTGCTTCTTCAGTTCCGGGAAGGCTTCGCCCATCTCGGCAACCAGTGCGGCAACGATCTTATAGAAGAAGCTGCCGGTAGCGCCCAGCTTGTTACCGTGACGGCAAGCGCGACGGATGATCCGGCGCAGTACATAACCGCGACCTTCGTTGGACGGCAGCACGCCGTCGGCGATCAGGAAACCGCACGAACGGATGTGGTCGGACACGACTTTCAACGAAGACTGATCGCCGTTTTCGCAGCCAATCGCTTCAGCCGAGGCCTTCAGCAGGTTCTTGAACAGGTCGATGTCGTAGTTGGAATTGACGTGCTGCATCACCGCACTGATCCGCTCCAGGCCCATGCCGGTGTCGACCGACGGCGCTGGCAACGGATGCAAGACGCCATCGGCAGTGCGGTTGAACTGCATGAACACGTTGTTCCAGATCTCGATGTAACGGTCGCCATCTTCTTCCGGCGAGCCCGGCGGGCCGCCCCAGATGTGGTCGCCGTGATCGTAGAAAATCTCGGTGCACGGACCGCACGGGCCGGTATCGCCCATGGTCCAGAAGTTGTCGGAGGCGTACGGCGCGCCTTTGTTGTCGCCGATACGGATCATGCGCTCGACCGGCACACCGATTTCTTTGGTCCAGATGTCATACGCTTCATCGTCGGAGGCATAGACGGTGACCCAGAGTTTTTCCTTCGGCAGTTGCAGAACGCCGGTCAGGAAGGTCCACGCGTAGGTAATCGCATCCTTCTTGAAATAGTCACCGAAGCTGAAGTTACCGAGCATTTCGAAGAACGTGTGGTGACGAGCGGTATAACCGACGTTTTCCAGGTCACTGTTCTTGCCACCGGCACGCACGCATTTCTGGCTGCTGGTCGCACGGGTGTACGCACGTTTTTCCTGGCCCAGGAAGCAGTCCTTGAACTGGTTCATCCCCGCGTTAGTGAACAGCAGGGTTGGGTCGTTGCCCGGAATCAAAGAGCTGGAGGCTACACGGGTGTGGCCTTGCTCTTCGAAGAAGCGAAGGAAGGCTTCACGTATTTCTGCGCTTTTCATTAGGTTCTTCCACGGAGGCTGCGGCCAAAGGCCTGTTCGAAACGTCAACAGACGAAGCGACGGCAAAGGGCCGCATTATATCGGCCCTGCGCGCGGGGTACAGCGTGTTTATACGATAGAAACGGTCAATTGGACGGCTAACGCTGTCACTTGCGCGAAAAGTCGACGAATGTCGCGATCACTTGCTCGATTTGCGCGCGACTGACGTCCATGTGCGTGACCATACGCAGACGCGCGGCGGCGCTCAACTTGATCCCGCGTTCGCCGGCAAACGCCTTGATCGCTTCGGCTTTGTCGCCCATTTGCACATAAACCATGTTGGTTTGCACCGGTTCAACGCTGAAACCTGCTTCACGCAGACCGTCGGCCAAAAACTGCGCGTTGGCGTGGTCATCCGCCAGACGCTCGACGTTGTGATCCAGCGCATACAGCCCCGCCGCCGCCAGCAACCCGGCCTGACGCATGCCGCCGCCGACCATTTTGCGCAAACGCCGGGCCTTGCCGATCAATTGCTCGGAACCGCACAGCACCGATCCCACTGGCGCACCGAGTCCTTTGGACAGGCACACCGATACCGAATCGAAATGTTTAGTGATTTCCCGCGCATCGACACCTAGCTTGACCGCGGCGTTGTAAAGCCGCGCGCCGTCGAGGTGCAGTTGCAAGCCGTGGTCTTGGGTGAATTTACGCGCCCGCGCCAGATATTCCAGCGGCAGCACTTTGCCTTGCATGGTGTTTTCCAGCGCCAGCAAACGGGTGCGAGCGAAATGAAAGTCGTCCGGTTTGATCGCCGCCGCGACTTGATCCAGATCCAGCGAACCGTCGGCCTGCACTTCCAGCGGTTGCGGCTGAATCGAACCGAGCACCGCCGCGCCGCCGCCCTCGTACTTGTAGGTGTGCGCCTGCTGACCCACGACGTATTCGTCGCCGCGCTCGCAGTGCGCCATCAATCCCAACAGATTGCTCATGGTGCCGGTCGGCACGAACAGCGCGGCGGCAAAGCCCAAGCGTTGAGCCAGTTCGGCTTCCAGACGATTGACCGTCGGGTCTTCGCCGTACACATCGTCACCGGTATCGGCCGCGGTCATCGCGTCGAGCATGGCGGGTGTCGGTTGGGTGACGGTGTCGCTGCGAAGATCGATAACGCTCATGAACCTGGCCTCAATTCAGCAGGGGAAATCCCTTTACGAAGGTCAATTACTGCGGTCATGAGGCAGATTATTCAAGCCTTTAATGAGAAAAGGCCACGTAACTCCTGAGGAAAGCGCAATCCATGTGGGAGCGGGCTTGCTCGCGAAGGCGGACTGCCGGACAACATTTGCGTTGAAGGTTAAATCGCTTTCGCGAGCAAGCCCGCTCCCACAGGTTGTGTATTTCGGTCGGCCGGTATTGAGTATGCAAGCCCTGAAAATATGTGTTAAAAACGCTGCGCCGCCCGCGAAAGGGCGGCAAAAACGTTCTCAGGGCGGGGTGCAATTCCCCACCGGCGGTAATTGCGCGCAATGCGCATAGCCCGCGAGCGCTTGGCGACGAATACGACTTCGGTTGAGATCGGCGGCAAGGTCAGCAGACCCGGTGTGATCCCGGGGCCGACGGTCATAGTCCGGATGAAGAGAGAACGGGATTAACGCCAAAGGGCCGTCTGCGCGATGTTGTGCGTGTGCGCACCCTTGAATCCCTTTCGATTCATAACGCCCTGTTTTTCACACAAACAGGAGTCAGAACATGCAACCCACCGCTATCGACAGCAAAAGCAAACACCCACACGGCGAGCGCGTTGCGTTCATCCAGGCCTGCTGGCACAAAGAAATCGTCGACCAGAGCCGAAAAGGCTTCGTCGCCGAAATGATTGCCCTGGGTTATCAGGAATCGGACATCGACATCTTCGAAGTCGGCGGCGCTTTTGAAATGCCTCTACACGCCAAGTTGCTGGCCAAAACCGGTCGTTATGCCGGCATCGTCGCCGCAGCCCTGGTGGTGGATGGCGGCATCTACCGTCACGAGTTCGTCGCCCAATCGGTGGTCAGCGGCCTGATGCAAGTGCAGTTGGAAACCGAAGTGCCGGTGTTTTCGGTGTCGCTGACGCCGCATCACTTCCATGCAGGTGACGAGCATCAGAAATTCTTCTTTGAGCACTTTGTACACAAGGGTCAGGAAGCGGCGCGGACTTGCGCGGATACGCTGCGCAAGGTTCGTGCACTGCGCCGTACTGAGCCGCATGCAGTAGCCGTCTAAGTCTCTAAAGATCGTTCCCACGCTCTGCGTGGGAATGCCTCAATGGACGCTCAGCGTCCGCCTTGAGACGCGGAGCGTCCCGGGCTGCATTCCCACGCGGAGCGTGGGAACGATCATCGGGTCAGGCGAGGTTTTCGTCGCTGGTCGGGACGATCAGGATGCCCGCGCGCAGGCCGTTCTTGACCTTGGGATTAGGGAAGATGATACGCGCGCCCTCTTCCTCAATGATCCAGCGGGTATTGGCCAGATCCTCAGCCAGCACATAACCCATCTCCAATTCGGAAAAGTTTTCAATGTCCTGCGGCAGGTTTAGGCGGAACGCATCGCTGTGCTTGATGATTTCCCGCGCGACACTGAACAACTGCAAACCATCCAGCTGCGCTTCAGCCATTTCCGGCTCAGTGCCTTCAATGATCTGCTTCAGACGGGTTTCCAATAGCGAGACGTTAACCCCGTCGTTCTGCCCGAACGGCCGCGCCTTGCCCAGTTCCAGCGTGAAAGCCTCGGCGCCGAGCTTGTCGTAGGTGTAAGAGCTGAACACGATCGACGGTTTGTTCTGCAGCAGCACCGCTTCCATCCCGGCAGCGCGCAGGCGCGCCAGTTCAAGGCGTGAATGCTGACGACCTTCCTTCCACGGATACAGCGCGAACTGCTCGATCTTCGAGCCGCGAATCGCTGTGTGCAGGTCGTAGTGCAGGCGCTGGCGATCCGGCAGGCTGAAGAAACTCGCCGCCAAACGTTCCAGCTCACAGGCTCGCAGCGCTTCTGAGCCACTGCTTTGTTCGTGACGGCCATTGAACAGCCGATTGACGTCCTGCTCGACAAAGCGCTCGCCTTTGCGAATCGCTTCGGGGTTGCCGAACAGGAACAGAATGCGTGCGCGCGGCTTCAGATCGCCGCGTGCGATGTCGTGCAGCAGCCGATCAAGCAACTCGATCGGCGCTGTTTCGTTGCCATGGATCCCTGCCGACAGCAGCAGATCCAGGCCATTGTCGCGCGCTTCGGGTGGCCGGACTTCCAGCGCCCCTTCGCTCAACCAGCGCATGCGCACGCCTTCGACAGTCAGTTGAGTCTTCTCCGCCGGTTCGCGGCCGGCGAGGGTCAGTTCAAGCAGTTTGCCGAGGGCGAGCATAGAGCGGTTTCCTTAGTGGTCGTGGTTGCAATCCGGGCCGTGCACGTGGTCTTCGTCGTCGCCAGCGTCAGCCGGTTCCATTTCCAGTTGCAGACTTACCAGATTAGTCGCCAATGGGCGCAGCAGCAGGTTGGCGTATTCGGCGTCACCTTCTTCAACGTCCACGCCGATCAGCAACTGGCCACGGCCGTCCTGCTGAATCCACAGCTCTTTGCCTTGCCACATGACCGCAACGCGGGTGCAGGAGGTCTCCAGTTGCGTGCCGTCGGTGTCTTCAAGGATCAGCTGCAGGGAATCGCTCATGTTTTTACTCTCTTGGTGAGACAAGCCGCGCGCCGCGTTCAGGCGACGCGCCGGCCATCAATTGATCTGGAATGGATAAACCGCGCCCAGTTTAAGGATTTGCGTCAGTTCATCCAGTGCCGTCCGGCATTCAAGCAACAACTGTGGATCCGCCAGATCGGTTTCGCTCAGGCGATCGCGGTAGTGCTTCTCGACCCATGCGGTCAACGAACCGTACAACGGTGCCGTCATGATAACCCCTGGGTTGACCGCCGCCAGTTCGGTTTCGTTAAGCGCGACGCGCAGTCGCAGGCACGCTGGACCACCGCCGTTTTGCATGCTTTGCTTGAGATCGAAAACCTTCACTTCGCGGATCAGACCGCCGGAGCTGGTCAGGCTTTGCAGGTAAGCCCAGACGCGTTCGTTGGCCTGGCACTCTTGCGGCACGATCAACAGCATCGAACCGTCAGGACGCGAGAGCAATTGGCTGTTGAACAGGTACGAACGCACCGCGTCATCCACGGTGACTGCCGAACGCGGCACACACACGGATTGGAAGTTACCACCGACTTTGGCCAGTTTGCTTTGCAGTTCGGCCAGCATCGACTCGGTGTCGAGGAACGCGTCCTCGTGATAGAACAAGACCTCGCCATTACCCACGGCAATCACGTCGTTGTGGAACACGCCCTGATCGATCACGTTCGGGTTCTGCTGGGCGTAAACCACGCCTTCGTCACGCAGACCGTGCAGACGCGCAACGGCTTGCGAAGCTTCGAGAGTCTGCCGCGCCGGGTACTTTTGCGGCGCCGGGAAACGGTTGTCGAACGCGCTGCGACCGAACACAAAGAACTCAACGCCCGCCTCACCGTACTCACGGCAGAAACGCGTGTGGTTGGCCGCGCCTTCATCACCGAACTGCGCCACCGCCGGCAACGCGGCGTGATGGGCGAAGTGCTGCTGATTGGCGAACATCGCACCGAGCACGCGGCTGGTGGTCGGGTGCTCGATGCTGCGGTGGTATTTGCAATTGAGGTTGGCGGCGGTGAAATGCACGCGACCATCGGCGGTGTCGGCACTCGGGCTGACCGTGGCGGCGTTAGCCACCCACATGCTCGACGCCGAGCAACTGGCGACCAGCAGCGGCATGGCTTCTTTGGCGGCGCGCTCGATCACTTGCGCGTCGGTACCGCTGAAACCCAGACGGCGCAATGCGGCTACGTCCGGACGCTCTTGCGGCGCCAGCACACCTTGCTGAAAGCCCATTTCCATCAGCGCTTTCATCTTCGCCAGACCTTGCAGCGCCGCTTCCTTCGGGTTCGAAGATTGCTGGCTGTTGCTCTGGGACGCAACGTTGCCGTAGGACAGACCACCGTAGTTATGGGTCGGCCCCACTAGACCGTCAAAATTGACTTCATAGGATTTCATCAGCGAGGCTCCACGAGAATCTGTTGTTATAGGCTTCAGGTAACAATTCAGTCAGACCGCGTCGCGGCGATCGCGAGCAGGCTCACTCCTACAGGTTTAGCGGTGAATACACATGTTGTGTACGACACAAGTCCTGTAGGAGCGAGCCTGCTCGCGAATGGCCGTTACGCCATTTTCACGCCTGGCGTTAGGGCCGATGGCAACACCAGGCTCGGTGTTTCCAGCGACGCTACCGGGTACGCGCAGTAATCCGCTGCGTAATAGGCGCTGGCGCGATGGTTGCCCGAGGCACCGACACCACCAAACGGCGCGCTGCTTGCAGCGCCGGTCAGCTGTTTGTTCCAGTTAACGATGCCGGCGCGGCTTTCCAGCCAGAACTGCTGATAACGCGCTTCGGAATCCGACAGCAAACCCGCAGCAAGCCCATAAGCGGTGTTGTTGGCTTCAACGATCGCTGCTTCAAAATCAACGTAGCGGATCACTTGCAGCAACGGGCCGAACAGTTCTTCGTCCGGACGCTCGGCAACCGCCGTCACATCAACGATGCCCGGCGTCAGCAACGCGGCTTGTGCTTGTGGCTGAGTCATTTCCAGCAGCGACACTGCGCCGTTGGCCAGCAGATGTTCTTGAGCGTCCATCAGCGCTTTCGCCGCGCCGAGGGAAATCACCGAGCCCATGAACGGTGCCGGTTGCTGATCGAATGCGCCGACTTCAATGGTCGCGCTGACTTCAACCAGACGCTTCAACAGGCTATCGCCCCACGCGCCTTGCGGCACCAGCAGGCGGCGTGCGCAGGTGCAACGCTGACCGGCAGAGATGAACGCCGACTGAATAATCGTGTAAACCGCCGCATCCAGATCCGCGACCTGATCAACCACCAGCGGGTTGTTACCGCCCATCTCCAGCGCCAGAATCTTGTCCGGACGACCGGCGAATTGCTGGTGCAGATGATTGCCCGTGCGGCTCGAACCGGTGAAGAACAAACCATCGATGCCCGGGTTCGCTGCCAGCGCGATGCCGGTTTCCCGGGCGCCTTGCACCAGGTTCAGAACACCCGCTGGCAGACCGGCTTCGATCCAGCACTTGACCGTCAACTCGGCCACTTTCGGCGTCAGTTCGCTTGGCTTGAACAGCACGCTGTTACCCGCCAGCAGCGCCGGCACGATGTGGCCGTTCGGCAAGTGGCCGGGAAAGTTGTAAGGGCCAAACACTGCAACCACGCCGTGCGGTTTGTGGCGCAGCACAGCAGTGGCGTCGCCCAACGGGCCGCTCTTCTCGCCGGTACGCTCGCGGTAGCTCTGCACCGAAATCGCGATCTTGTTGACCATGCTGGTCACTTCGGTCGCCGATTCCCACAGCGGTTTGCCGGTCTCTTCACCAATGGTGCGAGCCAGTTCGTCAGCGTGGTTTTTCAGCGACGCGGCGAAAGCCTCAAGCACCGTGATGCGCTCGTCCAGCGTGCGACGTGCCCAGCCCGGGAACGCCTGACGCGCAGCTTGCACAGCCGATTCAACCTGAGCCGCCGTGGCGCCCTCCCCCGACCACAGCACTTGCTGGGTCACAGGGTTCAGCGATTGAAAGGCCTCGCCCTGACCGGCCAGCCACTCACCTGCGATGTATAGCGAATTCATTATTTCGACTCCCGTGCAGCGGACAACGCCACGGCGCGCACTTGATCGCCAGCGTTGAGTTGAAGACGTTTGGCGGTCTGCGGATCGACCACCAGCGTGCCGGCAGCGAGACGCGCCGGCGCAGCGGTGATGCGGCAGTCTTCGCGCTTGCGGTTATGGATGATGAACGGCGTGGCGTCGTCGCCCGGCGTACCCACGGCGAGCACCAGCGCTTCGCTGTCACGCACCGCGCGGATCTTGCCGGTTTCGCATTCGATGGCCGGGCCGGCGTCGAAGATGTCGACGTAACCCTGATAGCTGAAACCTTCGCCCTTGAGCATTGCCAAGGCAGGCTCGGTGTCCGGGTGAACCTGGCCGATGACCTGACGCGCGCCTTCGGACAGAAAGCAGGTGTACAGCGGGAATTTCGGCATCAGTTCAGCGATGAACGCCTTGTTGCCGACACCGGTGAGATAATCGGCCTGGCTGAATTCCATCTTGAAGAAGTGCCGACCGAGGCTTTCCCAGAACGGCGAACGACCGGCGTCATCGGAGACACCGCGCATTTCGGCGATGATCTTGTTGCCGAACAATTCAGGGAATTCCGCGATGAACAGCATCCGCGCCTTCGACAGCATGCGACCGTTCAGACCACTGCGGTAATCGGCGTGCAGGAACAACGAGCACAGCTCGGAATTACCGGTCAGGTCGTTGGCCAGAAACAGCGTCGGAATCTCGCGATAGATATTCAGTTCTTGCGAGGCGCTGACGGTCAGGCCGACACGGAAGTTGTACCAAGGCTCACGCATGCCGACAGCGCCAGCAATGGCGGAAATCCCCACCACGCGGCCGTCATCGTCTTCGAGCACGAACAGGTAGTCCGCATCACCACGGCCGGCTTCGCCGCGAAAAGTCTTCTCGGCCCAGCCGACCCGATGGGCCAGACGTTCTTCGTTGGCCGGCAAAGTAGTCAGGCCGGTGCCGGTGCTACGGGCCAGGTCGATCAGCGCGGATAAATCGCTGCTGCGTACGGGACGAACAATCATGCTATCTCCTCAAACGGGCCGCCTTCGCCACCCGTGAAACTCGCTAAGGCGTTAAACCGCCACCAGGCGCACGCTGGCACCTTCACCGACGCCCAGGGCTTCGGCCGCTTCCAGATCCAGAGTCACCGGTTTACCCGGCGCGTAATCCAGTTCCAGCAGCACCGCGCGGTAATCCTGCAACTGCGCGTTGGCCACCAGATACTGGCGTCCGGCGCCTTTCACCGGCTCGCCGATCTTCACTGGCACCACGCGGCTCTGGGCGATCGAACGGATCCCCGAAACACGCGCATGCAGGGTCGGCCCACCGTCGAAAATGTCGATGTAGTGATCGGTCTCGAAGCCTTCGCGCATCAGGATGTCGAAGGTGATCTGCGCACGCGGGTGCACCTGGCCCATCGCCTCTTGAGCGGAGTCCGGCAGCAGCGGCACGTAGATCGGGTAATGCGGCATCAGCTCGGCGAGGAACGTGCGGCTTTTCAGCCCGCACAGGCGTTCGGCTTCGGCGTAATTGAGGTCGAAGAAGTTACGACCAATCGCGTCCCAGAACGGCGAGTCGCCATTCTCATCGCTGTAACCAACGATCTCGGTCACCACCGAATCAGCGAAACGTTCGGGATGGCTGGCGACGAACAGCAGACGACCACGGGAATTCAGCTCCGACCACGGCGACCCGACCAGCTCACGCTGCACGTAGAAACTGGTCAGCAAGCTGTTGCCGGTCAGGTCGTGGCACTGCGAGAGCACGTGAATCTTGTTGTGGATCTTCAACTCGCGGGAAGCGTGGACGAAGGTCTCGTTACGGAAGCTGTAGAACGGCTCCGAGTAACCGGCGGACGCAACAATTGCCGAGCAACCGACCAGTTTGCCGGTGGTGGATTCTTCGAGGACGAAGAAATAGCTCTCTTCACCGTTGAAGCTCACTTCGGCGGAAAACGACGCTTCGCTCGCGGCGATCTTGTCGCTCAGACGTTCCACGTCATCCGGCAAGGAAGTGACACCAATCGGGCTGTCCGCAGCCAGACGCTGTACCTCGCCCAGATCAGCCATTTGCGCGGGGCGCATCACCAGCATGGTGTCACTCCTTTTCTCTTATCAATTCACAGAAGAAATAACCGGGCCTACATGGAGATCAATGTAGGAGTGAGCCTGCTCGCGATTGCGGTCTGTCAGAAACCAATGAGTCGACTGACATACCGCAATCGCGAGCAGGCTCACTCCTACAGTTGATCTGGTCCGGCATCAAAATTTTGATCGACGCCTGAAAAGCTCCAGGCGCCGAAGGGTCTATCAGGCTTGCGTCAGTGCTGCAGCCGCGCGCTCGAAACGATCCAGACCGGCATCGATATCAGCGTCTTCCACTACCAGGCTCGGAGCGAAGCGGATCACGTCCGGGCCGGCTTGCAGAATCATCAGGCCTTCTTTTTCAGCGGCGTTGAAGATGTCTTTGGCCTTGCCTTTCCACGCTTCGCTGAGCACGCAACCGATCAGCAGACCGAGGCCACGCACCTGTGTGAACAGGCCGTATTTCTCGCCGATCTGCTCAAGGCGCGCCTTGAACTTGTCGTGCTTGGCGTTTACGCCGCTCAACACCTCAGGAGTGTTGATCACATCGATCACCGCTTCCGCGACCGCGCACGCCAGCGGGTTGCCGCCGTAGGTGGTGCCGTGAGTGCCGACAACCAGATGTTTGGCCAGCGCTTCGGTGGTCAGCATCGCCGCGATCGGGAAACCGCCGCCCAGGCTCTTGGCGCTGGTGAGGATGTCCGGGGTCACACCGTAATGCTGGTAGGCGAACAGCTTGCCGCTGCGGCCCATGCCGGTCTGCACTTCGTCGAACACCAGCAGCGCGTTGTTCGCGTCGCAGAGTTCGCGGGCACCTTGCAGGTAAGCCAATTCGGCTGGCAGCACGCCGCCCTCGCCCTGGATCGGTTCCAGCACGACCGCACAGGTCTTGTCGGAAACCGCCGCTTTCAGCGCGGCCAGGTCGTTATAAGGAACGTGGGTGATGCCGGTGATTTTCGGGCCGAAACCGTCGGAGTACTTCGACTGGCCACCGACGTTAACAGTGAACAAAGTACGGCCGTGGAAGCTGTTCAGCGCGGCGATGATTTCGTATTTCTCAGTGCCAAAACGGTCGAACGCAACACGACGGGCCAGCTTGAAAGCGGCCTCGTTGGCTTCAGCGCCGGAGTTGCAGAAGAACACGCGCTCGGCGAACGTGGCGTCGATCAGTTTGTGCGCAAGACGCAGGGCTGGCTCGTTGGTGAACACGTTGGACACGTGCCACAGCTTGTTCGCCTGTTCGGTCAATGCACCGACCAGCGCCGGGTGCGCGTGGCCCAAGACGTTAACGGCAATCCCGCCGGCGAAGTCGATCAGCTCGCGGCCGGCCTGATCCCAGACGCGGGAACCGGCGCCACGCACCGGAATGAAAGCGGCAGGCGCGTAGTTGGGAACCATTACCTGGTCGAAATCGGCGCGTTGTACCGCAGCGTGCTCAACGGACATCGGAGTCTCCTGAAGAGGAACACCCGCCTGAAACTGGCGAGCGATGGGGGGATTGTAAGGACAGTTTTCAGCCCGGCCTTGCCGCCAAGCGACAACTTCTTATAGCGCAAACCCCGGATTTTCCCGGGTTTACGGCAATGCGACATATAGCGTCGCAAAGGCGCAGTTTAAACTGCCCGGGCGGATCTGCGGTGGCTTCACTGTATTTGATCGAAGAATTCCATGTGCGGTAACTATGTACCGCACATGATGATTTTTTTTCTGATTTGCTGGGCGCTCTCCACACGCTAATGGATGAGCGTATGAACCTGTCACAACCGCTTCAACCTACCGTCCGTCTCGACGCTTTCGTTGCCGAGCACGACGACACGCATTTTCTGCATTTGCATCACGCCACACCTGATTGGCTGGCGAACGCTTCGGCACTTCGACGACATGCTTTGCGGCGCGGCACGCCACACCCTGAACCAGGGCTGGCAAGTTCTCCTCGTCAGCATCAGGCTCATCTGCGCACCCTGAATGCTCAGTACTGGACAGCGCAAAACCAAGTGGATCGCCTGCTCGCCGATCTCAAGGATGTCGACGCCTTTGCCGCGCCGTTGCTGACAGCGGCCATCAAGGATCAAGTCGGCCTGACACTAGACGTCAAAAACACCTTCGTGCGCCTGTACATTCCGGTGACAAATCCCTGGTTCGGATTCTCCACGGGCGCCCAGCGGATCTGGAGCGTGTCATTGCTGGATGCGGCGCTGCATAACTTCGAGCGCCACGAAACCGAAGCGGATGCGTTCGACCCCGACTCCTGCTTCATCACCCGGCCAGACGAGCACGAGCAGTTCGAAACGCTCCCGGACATCACCCGGACGCTATCGATACCCGACTTCATCAAACTGTGCCGAACGCTCGATATCGGCGCGCAATACCAGCAGCATCTGCAACATCAACTGGGTGTCACCCGACCCGACGTCGCGGCGACCTTACGTTTGCACGTTGAAACCAGTCAGAAGGCTGCACTGAAATCGGCGCTGTTGTACGCGCGGATGAACAACGACATTCAGGAGGATCTGTTCCGTCTGATCAGCGGCTTGATCGACGGTCTGCAAGGCATGCGGCTCGACGGCGAACCCCTGCGCAGCCAGAGCCTGTCACTGCTGTCGTCTGCACTGCACGGCATCATTGTCTTTGCGCCGGATCTGAACAGCAGCGAACACGCCAGTCGCGTGGTGGTCTATGTGCCGAACGACCCCGAGCACCCGATCAAGGAATACGCCTCCAGCGTCGCCTTCTCCACCGAACTGACGCGTCAGTTGCGCGAAAGCGACTACCAGGATTTTTTCAGTCGGTTTATTGCGCACAGCGAGCGCGGCCGCTTCTTTTCAACACTCAAGGCACGCTTGACCCAGATTCAGTTTTACCCGCACGAACGAGGCGATCCAAAACCTGCCTGGCGTGAAGTAGCAATTGAAAAACCCGACCTGCAGTTTCGCGCCCAGATCATCCAGGCATCGTTATGGCAGCAGCAATTTGAGGATGCGCTAAACAAAATCCTCAACGACGGGCCAAGCCTTGCAGTACCAACAGCATCGGTTGATCAGCAAGCGCGGTGGGCGTTTTGGGATTCACTGGTGAACATCGCTTCATCACTGCTCAACGTCGCTGCTTTCGTGGCCATGCCGTTCGTGCCGTTTCTGGGCGAACTGATGCTGGGTTATATGGCCTATCAGTTACTGGACGAGACCTTCGAAGGCATTATCGAGTGGGCGCAAGGGCAACGAACCGAGGCATTTCTGCACCTGCTGGACGCGGTGGAATCCGTCGTGCAACTGGGCATATTCGCCGCCGGCGGCATGCTGGTCGCCGGTGAGTTTCGTAACGTACTGCCGCAGCAAGTCGTGCGTTTTATCGACCGCTTCAAACCGGTTCGAGCACCGAACGGAAAAACCCTCTACTGGAAAGCTGACCTGGCCCCCTACGAGCAAGATGTTTCGTTGGCGAAAGAATCCCTGCCTGATCAGCACGGTTTGCACCAGGTCGATGGAAAACTGCTGCTGCCGCTGGACGGCAAAGTCTTCGCCGTCAGACCTGAGCCAGGCACCAGCGGCTTTCGAATTGATCACCCGAACCGTGCGGATGCCTATCCTCCAGCGCTTCAACACTTCCACACGGGCACCTGGCAAACGGAACTTGATCGCCCGCTCACCTGGCCAACCGACAAACTGCTGCGACGCATCGGCCACACGGTCGACAGCCTGTCACCCACCGAACTGGAACACGCCCTCAGCAGCAGCGGTTATCACGAAGATGTGTTGCGCAAATTTCACGCTGAGCGCGAGCCACTTCCACCCTTGCTGGAGGACACCCTAAAACGCTTCAGCATCGACAAAGGCATTCGCACGTTCATCGATCAAATGAACAGCCCTCACCTCGCGGAATTTTCGCGCGCCGACCCGATCACCCAATTGCAACTAATGACCGAACATTGCCCTTGGCCCGAGGACAAAAGCCTGCGTTTACTCAACGCTAAAGGAGAGACCATCTGGCAAAGCAATCGCCAGGATTTGCCGATGATTGAGCTGTACGAACCGCCGCCGGGGTCAGGTGATTTGCTCACGAACCTGTTGGCGAAGCTCGATGAAAGTGATCTCAAGACACTATTAAAAGAAGAACCTGGCCGACCTCCCCAAGCCTTTACCGCACGTGCGCGCGTACTGCGCAAAACCTTGGCGGACATCGCCACCGAACGCCGCAACATCCTGTTCAATGCACGCTACCGCGCACTCGAATACAGCACCGACGCCGCTTCGCGCGCACTCATCGACGCATCGCCCGGTCTCCCAACCAGCGTCGCCCGGGAAATCCTGCGCACTGCCACGGGCGAAGAACGCCAACAACTCAAGCAATCACTCGTCCCGAAACGGCTCATGCACCTGTCGCGCTGGGCCCTGGAGGACGTTCGCAGCAGTCGCGCCTTTGAAGGTTTGTACCTGGATTCGATCAACCCGCTGGACACTCATCGGCTGGCATTGCATTCACTTGAACGTGTCCCGGGATGGCCAAAAAACCTGCGAATCGACGTCCGTGAATACGGTACTCGCGGCACATTGCGCGACAGTATTGACCCCGGCGATGCCACCCTGCACAAAACCCTGGTGCTGCTTGAAGACGGCCGCTACCAGGCTTTCGACGATGAGAGCCAGCCATTGTCGGCGGCGCTCGATTTCTACAACGCCGTGTTGCAAGCCTTGCCCGACAATGCACGTGACGCGCTGGGCATCGACATCGGTGCCGGCGCGAAGCTCAAGCAGACTATCCGCAAGCACGCATTAGCTCGCGACGATCTGCAAAAAATCCTCGCCCTGCACCGTGAGCTCAAGCCAACCTACGATCCGCACACCATGCGTTTACCGGGAGGCAGCGAAGGCTATAGACACTTCAACCCTTATCTTCCGGTGCTTGAACAAGAGGCGATGGCGCTCAACCCGTCATTTACGCCTGAGCAATTTCAAGCATTCATGCAAAGACTGATGACCTACCCGGCGGGCCCGCGCATGGAATTGTCTCGGCTCACCGCCGAACTGGCTAAATTGCGACAGGATCTGAACGACTGGACAGCGCAAACACCCAGGCTGCATCCAGTGACCGGCACGCGGCTGGATGTTGCGACGTTCTCCGAAGCCAAAAGCAATCGACTGGCCTTCAAGGAAGCTCTGCAGCGTTGCTGGCTAGAACGCACAACGCTCGACAGCGAAAGTCCCGAGGCACGATCACTGCTGCAGTTCGCTCTTCCGATCGTTGGGGAGCTTCCGCAGCTCACAGCAGATTTCAGCCACGTCACGCACCTGTCACTGGACGGCAGTCATGGCACGCTGGGCGCAGACCGCTTTCTGCGGTATTTCCCGCGATTGCAGCATCTGGAGATTCGCAGTTTCAATCTTGGGAATGTGCCCCAAGCCGTTAGTGTCATGCCCAATCTGTCTCAACTGATACTGGCTGAGTGCAGCATCACCCTTGATGACGCAGCAATGACCACGCTGAGCGGGTTGACCTCACTGAGCGCGCTGGATCTGTATCGCAATCCGTTGAGACGCGCGCCCGACATCACAAACATGCCCGCGCTGGCCTACATTGATCTCGGCGACACCGGTATCGCTGATCTTCCCAACGGCCTGGTGAATCATCCGAAACTGACGACCGGTATTTTCAACAACAACCAGATCAGTGACATTCCTTTGGGGTTTTTCCATTACCCGCCGGAAGTCACTTCAGGTTTCGATTTCGCCCACAACCCCTGGTCGAACGTGACACGCGACAGGATCAGAGCGCACTTTCACCAGTTTGGGCAGACGCTGGGAGTGCTCTGTGAAGAGGTCGACATCACGCGAGTCAAACAACTTTATTCGTTGTTTAACGACCAGGAAGCCAGCCAGTTTTTTTATCGTCTGGCCGGGCTCACACATGACGCCCGACTTGAACTGACTCGACTGGAAAGCGAGTACTCGAACCTCAGAGAGAGCCTGGACGCCTGGACCGGTGATATTCCGGCCATCAACCCATTCACCAACAACCCGTTCACCTTGGTCGAACTGGCGGAGGAGCAATCAGCACGCGATGAGTTCAAGGCCCTGGTCGAAGAATGCTGGCGCAAAGAAAGCGAGTTCGACGAACTCGGCGAGCACGGTGAGACGCTGTACGAGCTCAACCTGCCTACCACGATCATCGGAGAATTACCGGCGCTGAACGCAGACTTCAGTCATGTGTCGACCTTGACCTTGTTTAGCGAAGAAGGCGCCACGTCGGGTGCCAACCAGTTCCTGAATTGCTTTCCCAAACTCAGGACGCTGAACATTCGCGAGTTCTCACTCGAGGACATTCCTCAAGCGATTTTCAGAATGGGTGATCTGACCGTGCTGTACCTGACGGAATGCAACATCACTCTGAGCGCGCACAGTAGAGCGGCCCTCGGGGAGATGGTGAACCTTGAGATTCTCGACCTGAGCTTCAATCCCTTGGCACTGGCACCGGATCTGCGACAACTGAATTCGCTGACAGACCTGATACTCAACAACACTGGCATCCAGCAAATCCCGGATGGCCTGTTCCAGCTCAAGCGCCTGATGAAGGCCGACTTAAGCAGTAATGCGATCACCGAGATGCCCAGCGATATCCTCGAACTTCCCGGAGAGGTTGCTGAAGCAATTAACTTTCGCGACAACCCGTTCGATGCGCAGAGCCAGATAATCCTCAGCGCCTACTTCAAAAAGCACGGCATGGACTTTGGCATCGAAAGCACGATCGACGAGGCGGAGATGGAAGTTTCAACGTCCGAGGGCTCGGAAATCGACGAATAGTGTTCGTCGACTGAAGCGCGGTGATCAACCGCGCTCTGGCGGCACCGATGACAATTCAAACGGGCTGCTGCTGCGCCGCTGGTTGCGATCTTCCCGCGGCGTGGCGCCGAAGAAATTGCGGTAGGCGCTGGAGAAATGCGGCCCAGATGAGAAGCCACACGACAGGCCGATCTGGATGATCGACTTGCTGGTTTGCATCAACATCTGCCGGGCCTTGTTCAGGCGCAATTCCAGGTAGTACTGGCTCGGCACACGGTTGAGGTATTGCTTGAAGATGCGCTCCAACTGACGACGGGACACGCACACGTGCTGGGCGATTTCGTCGGTGGTCAGCGGCTCTTCGATGTTGGCTTCCATCAGCAACACCGCTTGGGTGAGCTTCGGATGGCTGGAGCCGAGACGGTTCTGCAACGGGATGCGCTGACGTTCGCCACCTTCGCGAATGCGCTCGACGACCAGTTCTTCGGAAACGGCGCCGGCCAGTTCCGCACCGTGATCGCGGGCCAGTACCGCCAACAGCAAATCGAGAACCGACATGCCGCCGCAGGCAGTCAGGCGATCACGATCCCAGTCGAACAGATGACTGGTGGCGATGACTTTCGGGAAGCGCTCAGCGAAATCGTCCTGCCAGCGCCAGTGCACCGCCGCGCGATAACCGTCGAGCAAACCGAGTTGTGCCAACGGATAAACACCGGCAGACAAACCGCCGATAACCGTACCGGCACGTACCAATTGCTTGAGCGCACTGCTGAGTGCCGGGGCCAATGTGGTCGGCGGCTCGTCAGCGAGCAGGAACAGTTTCTGGAAATTTTCGAGCTTGCCCGCCCACGCTTCACCGGGCAGTTGCCAGGCACCTTCGGCCGGTGGTTCGGCTTGCAGGAACGACAGTTCGTAAACCACGTCCGGGTGCACCCGCTGAGCAACACGCAAGGCTTCCTCCGCCAGCGCCAGCGTCAACGCTTTAGTGCTGGGCCAAATCAGGAAACCAATTCGATGGGCAGTCATGGGCGGGCAATCCGAAGCGAAGAACAGTGATGAAGGCATGGGCCAATGCTAGCCCGTAAATGAACACAAATCTTGAGCCTGACGCAGATCCATCATCGGGAATGAAATGCCTTTCCCCTGTAGGAGCTGTCGAGTGAAACGAGGCTGCGATCTTTTGATCTTCAAAAACAGATCAAAAGATCGCAGCCTTCGGCAGCTCCTACAGTGAACGGAGCCAGCCTTCAGGTCGCGAAGCATGACCTAATTTGGTGCATAACGGCAGCGATTACTTGAGGCTGCCCGAGAGGAATTGTTGCAAACGTTCTGATTGCGGATTCACCAGCACTTCACGCGGGTTGCCGCTTTCTTCAACCACGCCTTTGTGCAGGAACACCAACTGGTTCGACACTTCACGGGCGAAGCCCATTTCGTGTGTTACCACGACCATGGTGCGACCTTCCTGAGCCAGCGCTTGCATCACCTTCAACACGTCGCCAACCAATTCAGGGTCGAGCGCCGAGGTCGGTTCGTCGAACAGCATCACCTCAGGTTCCATCGCCAGCGCACGGGCGATCGCCACACGCTGTTGCTCGCCACCGGAAATGTGGCCCGGGAACGCATCTTTACGATGGGCCACGCCGACCTTGTTCAGGTAGTACTCGGCTTTTTCGCGCGCTTCGTACTTGGGTACGCCGAGCACGTGAACCGGCGCTTCCATGATGTTTTCAATCGCGGTCATGTGCGACCACAGGTTGAAATGCTGGAACACCATCGACAGGCGCGAACGCATGCGTTGCAGCTGCTTCGGATCAGCGGCTTTCAGCGCGCCGTCCTTGTTCGCCACCAGTTTCAGCTCTTCGTTGTTGAGTAGAATCTTGCCCGCGTGCGGCTGCTCGAGCAGGTTGATGCAGCGCAGGAAAGTACTTTTGCCGGAGCCACTGGAGCCGATGATGCTGATCACATCGCCAGCTGCCGCTTTCAGGGAAACACCCTTGAGCACTTCGTGACTGCCATAGCGTTTATGCAGGTCTTGGACTTCAAGTTTGTACATGCGGTCGGTTCTCACAAAAACAGTCAGTCAGTCGTTGAGCAAGCGCCCGTGACGCAGCGCTTCGCGCCCCGCCACCTTGGCCAGCCAGAAACCGGGTTGGGCATAGCGCAGCCGTTCAATGGCAAACAGCACCCCGGAGGTACCAGCACACACCGTGCTGACCCGATCGGACACAGGATCAATCACTTCAAAAATCTCGTCGCCCGCCTCGACCCACTCGCCGGGCTTGCGCAGAAAACTTACGACGCCGGGATGGGGTGCGAGGAGCAATTTGGTGCCTTCGAACGGCATGCCTTCGCACGCTTCGTGCGCAGGATTCGGCCACTCGCCGGTGATCAAACCTTGCTCGGCGAGGAAAGCCAGAATGCCCTCAGCATATGCCTCGGCTTCGGCGCGACCGGTGTCGGCCTGGCCGCCCAATTCGATTGTCGTGGCCAGACACGCCAGCGGAATCTGCGCCTCGGGGAACTGCCGCGACAGACGCAACCACGGCAACGAGCAAGCCTCATCGAACGAGCTGCCGCCGGAATCTTCCGCCAGCAAACCCACGCGCACATTCAGGTGTGCGGCCAGCGAACGCCACTGTGGCCAGTGCTGCGGCAACGCATACATGTGCAGCGCGGCCTCGGCATCGCAATGCAGATCAAGCACCACATCGGCGGTGCAGGCATGGCTGAGCAACACACGCTGCATGCCTTGCAACTGGCTGCTCGCCTCCGGCAATGCCGCCAGATGATCGGCCATCGCCTGACGGATCAGGCGCACATTGGCGTGCGGATCATCACCGAGACTGTCAGCCAAAGCGGCCGCAACCGGCGCGCTCAGCTCAACGAAATCACGGTTGAAATTCTTGCCGCTGCCCGCCTCGAAACGGCCCTGATGATTGCCTTGCAGCAATTGCCCGAGACCCAACGGGTTGGCGACTGGCACAAGTTCGATGACACCGTTGAGCAAGCCTTTGGCTTCGAGTTCGCCGAGGCGCTTTTTCAGCTCCCAAGCAGTGCGCATACCCGGCAATTCATCAGCGTGCAGGCTGGCCTGAATGTAGGCCTTGCGCTCGCCGCGTCCGAAGCGGAATACGGAAATCTTGCGCTCGCTGCCCAAATGGCTCCACGGCAAAACGTGGTCGATGCGTTCCATATCAATGCTTCCGCGGCGCGAGGTAGCTCAACCAGCGACGCTCGGCCAGCTTGAACAGCTTGACCAGAATGAACGTCAGGCAGAGGTAGAACACGCCAGCGGTGATGTACGCCTCGAACGGCAGATAGTACTGCGCGTTGACGGTACGGGCCGCGCCGGTGATGTCGATCAGAGTGACGATGGACGCCAGACTGGTGGTCTGCAGCATCATGATCACTTCGTTGCTGTACTGCGGCAGTGCCCGGCGCAGGGCCGATGGCAGCAGAATGCGTTTGTACAGTTTGAAGCGCGACATGCCCATGGCTTTCGCCGCTTCGATCTCACCGTTCGGCGTGGCTTTGAGGCTGCCGGCGATGATTTCAGCGGTGTAGGCGCTGGTATTGACCGCGAAGGCCAGGCACGCGCAGAACGTTGCGCTGGACAGCCATGGCCACAAAAAGCTTTCGCGTACCGCTTCGAACTGCGCCAGACCGTAGTAGATCAGAAACAGTTGCACCAGCATCGGCGTGCCACGGATCACGTAGGTGTAAAGCCACGCCGCACCGTTGACCACCGGGTTCTTCGAGACGCGCATCAGGCCCAGCGGCAGTGCCGCCAGCAGACCGAAAAACAGCGAGAGCGCGAGCAATTTGAGGGTGGTCAACAGCCCGCCGAGGTACAGCGGCATCGCCTCCCAAATGACGTTGTAGTCGAAGATCATAGATCAGCCGCCCTTACGCCTACCGAGTAGCGCTTCTCAAGTTGACGCAATGCCAGCAACGAGACGCTGGTGATCACCAGGTACATCGCCGCCACTGCGAGGAAGAAGGTGAAAGGCTCGCGGGTGGCATCTGCCGCCTGCTTGGCCTTGAACATCATGTCTTGCAGACCGACCACGGAAATCAGCGCGGTGGCCTTGGTCAGTACCAGCCAGTTGTTGGTGAAACCCGGAATCGCCAGACGAATCATCTGCGGCACCATCACCCGGAAGAACACCTGAAAACGGCTCATGCCGTACGCCATGCCGGCTTCGGCCTGGCCCTTGGGGATCGCCATGAACGCGCCACGGAAGGTTTCCGACAAGTACGCACCGAAGATGAAACCGAGGGTGCCGATACCGGCGGCCAGCGGATTCAGGTCGATGTAATCGTTGAAGCCGAGCAGCGGCGCAACGCGGTTCAGCAAGTCCTGACCACCGTAAAAGATCAGCAGGATCAGCACCAGATCGGGAATCCCGCGAATAACCGTGGAATACAGATCGCCCAGCCAGGCCAGCCAGCGCACTGGCGACAGGCGCAACGCGACACCGATCAGCCCGAGAACGATGGCCAGAGCCATGGACGACAAGGCGAGCTGAAGCGTCAGCCATGCGCCATCGAGGATGACAGCCCCGTAGCCTTTCAACATGATTCAGGTCCTCGAAAGTTGGGATGAAAAAATGGCGCAAACCTCAGAGATCCTGTTGCTTGCGCCATTTCGGACTTGTCGCAGAGACGTGTTACTTGCCGTAGATATCGAAGGCGAAGTACTTGTCCTGGATTGCTTTGTATTTGCCGTTTTCGCGGATGGCCGCGATGGCAGCGTTGATCTTGTCTTTCAGGGCGTCGCCCTTACGAACAGCGATGCCTACGCCGTCGCCGAAGTATTTGACGTCGGTGAACGCCGGACCGACGAACGCGAAGCCTTTACCGGCGTCGGTTTTCAGGAAACCGTCGTCCAGCAGGGTTGCGTCAGCCACGGTACCGTCGAGGCGGCCAGCAGCCACGTCGAGGTAGATTTCGTTCTGCGAGCCGTACGGCTTGATCTCGGCACCCAGTGGAGCCAGCACTTCGCGGGCGAAACGTTCGTGGATCGAACCACGTTGTACGCCGATGTTCTTGCCCTTCAGCTCAGCCAGACCTTCGCTGACCTGAGTACCGGCCTTCATGACCAGACGTGCC
The DNA here is from genome assembly GCF_044742965.1 of Pseudomonas sp. NPDC087804. Taxonomy (NCBI): domain Bacteria; kingdom Pseudomonadati; phylum Pseudomonadota; class Gammaproteobacteria; order Pseudomonadales; family Pseudomonadaceae; genus Pseudomonas; species Pseudomonas sp. NPDC087804. The sequence continues at coordinate 104,117 of NZ_JBIUVN010000016.1, forward strand.
GGGGTGTTGTAGTACTTGTTGGTGAAGTCGACCGACTTCTTGCGATCTTCGGTGATCGACATGGACGACAGAATCGCGTCGATCTTGCGCACTTTCAGTGCCGGGATCAGACCGTCGAACTCTTGCTCGACCCACACACACTTGACCTGCATCTGCTCGCAGAGAGCGTTGCCGATGTCGTAGTCGAAACCAACGATGCTGCCGTCCGGTGCTTTCGAAGCAAACGGAGGGTAAGCCGCTTCGATACCGATTTTCAGAGGTTTTTCGTCAGCGAAGGAATTCAGCGACAGCACGGACAGTGCCAGGGCGCCAAGCAGCACAAGTTTCTTCATCTTGGGACTCCATCGGTAAAGGGCAAAAACGGCAGAGTGAGCGACAGCCCAATATGCGAATGGGTGAATCGGGAAATCGGTTGCTGCATCGGTGGGAAATTTCCTGTTGAAACCTGGAGAGATTTCAACATCAGCCACGATGAGCGAGTGATCGGCATTCTAACGACAGGCCCGAAGTCGATATTTCCTCAATGCGACAACTAATTACAGATGCACAGAGAAACCCGCTTGAGCACGTTGACAGCCTTGCAAATTCATGCAAGAGCGAAAGACAGTGAACCGATCTATGCTGCAAATTGCGGGCCTATTATTCGCAAACCCTTCTAATCCGGCAAGCGCAGCGTTGTGTCTTATTTTTCACCGGGGGTTTGGAGGCTCTAAAACGGGGCGATGCGTTTCCCAATGCCCCGCTCCGTGGCGGGCGGTTACACATTCGGTTACGTGGAAGGCGGCGGGTAACAGTAGGAAAGGGCTTACGGCTCTGGTCGATAATTATTGGCTGGGCCGCTGATCGTTCCCACGCTCTGCGTGGGAATGCCTCCCTCGACGCTCTGCGTTGGCTTCTGGGACGCAGAGCGTCCCTTGCTGCATTCCCACGCAGAGCGTGGGAACGATCAGATCGCGAGCAGGCTCACTCCTACAGTTGATCGCGTTTCTTCAGGTGGAATGCGATCCCTGTAGGAGTGAGCCTGCTCGCGAAGGGGCCGGCATGACCGCTACAAACCCTACAGACACAAAAAAGCCCCGCCCGGCATTCACCGGACAGGGCTCCTATGCATCTACCGCTTAAGCCACATTCATCGTCTTATGCGTATCAATCAAATGCTGCACCACACCCGGATCCGCCAGCGTCGAGATATCCCCCAACCCGTCATATTCCGCCGTGGCAATCTTGCGCAGAATGCGGCGCATGATCTTGCCCGAACGCGTCTTCGGCAGACCCGGCGCCCACTGAATCACGTCCGGCGAAGCAATCGGCCCGATCTCTTTGCGCACCCAGTTCTTCAGCTCCAGACGCAGCTGCTCGGTCGGCTCCTCGCCATTCTTCAACGTGACATAGACATAAATGCCCTGCCCCTTGATGTCATGCGGAACCCCAACCACCGCCGCCTCAGCAACTTTCGGATGCGCAACCATCGCGCTCTCGATCTCGGCCGTGCCCATACGGTGACCGGACACGTTGAGCACGTCATCGACACGCCCGGTGATCCAGTAATAACCATCGGCATCACGGCGCGCGCCGTCACCGGTGAAGTACATGCCACGGAACGTCTTGAAGTAGGTATCGACGAAACGATCGTGATCGCCATACAGCGTGCGCGCCTGACCTGGCCACGAATCGAGAATCACCAGATTGCCTTCAGCCTCGCCCTCAATAATGTTACCGAGGTTGTCGACCAGCGCTGGCACCACACCGAAGAACGGACGCGCCGCCGAACCCGGCTTCAGCGCATGAGCACCCGGCAGCGGGCTCATCATGTTGCCGCCGGTTTCGGTCTGCCACCAGGTATCAACGATCGGGCAACGCGACTTGCCGACATTCTTGTAGTACCAATCCCAGGCTTCCGGGTTGATCGGCTCGCCAACCGAACCGAGCAGACGCAGACTGCTGCCATCCGCGCCTTCAACAGCGGCCTGACCCGAGGCCATCATCGCGCGGATCGCGGTCGGCGCGGTGTAGAGGATGTTGACCTTGTGCTTGTCGATGATCTTCGCCACCCGGGTGATGTCCGGATAGTTCGGCACGCCTTCGAACAGCAGCGTGGTCGCGCCATTGGCCAGCGGGCCGTAGACGATGTAGCTGTGGCCGGTGACCCAGCCAACGTCGGCGGTGCACCAGTAAACTTCGCCCGGACGGTAGTCGAACACGCGCTCGTGGGTCATTGCCGCGTACAGCAGATAACCGCCGGTGGTGTGTTGCACGCCCTTCGGCTTGCCGGTCGAGCCGGAGGTATAAAGGATGAACAGTGCTTCTTCAGCGCCCATTTCTTTCGGCGCGCAAACGGTGCCCGCCACTTTCATCAGGTCTTCGTACCAGATGTCGCGATGCTGGTTCCACTTGATGTCGCCACCAGTGCGCTTGCAGACGATGACTTTCTGAATGCTGCTGGTTTCCGGATTGGTCAGCGCGTCGTCGACGTTGGCCTTGAGGGAGATTTTCTTGCCGGCACGGATGCCTTCGTCAGCGGTGATCACCACTTTCGATTTGCAGTCGATGATGCGACCGGCCAGGGCTTCCGGCGAGAAACCACCGAACACCACCGAGTGAATCGCGCCGATCCGGGTGCAGGCCAGCATGGCGACCACGGCTTCGGGAATCATCGGCATATAAATGGTCACCACGTCGCCGCGGTGTACGTCCTGACCACGCAGGGCGTTGGCGAGTTTGCACACTTGTTCGTGCAGTTCGCGGTAGGTGATGTTGCGGCTCTCGGAAGGATCGTCGCCTTCCCAGATGATCGCCACTTGATCGCCGCGCTCGGCCAGATGACGGTCGAGGCAGTTGTAGGAAACGTTCAGGGTGCCGTCGGCAAACCATTTGATGTCGACGTGGTGATCGTCGAAAGAAGTCTGTTTCACCGTGGTGAAAGGCTTGATCCAGTCGAGGCGCTTGGCTTGCTCACGCCAGAAGCCGTCAGGGTTGACGACCGACTGCTGGTACATGGCTTTGTAGGTCGCCTCGTCAGTCAGCGTGTTAGCCAAAACCTCGGGACGAACGGGATACAGAGAAGCCGCACTCATCTTTCTTACCTCGGTGTAATAGTTGTTTTTGTATGACCCTGTTGTAACGGGGCCGGGCCCATAGAACCATTCGACGATGGTAGTAACAACCCCTCACCCACCCACGGTGGCCCGTGTAGGAGCTGCCGAAGGCTGCGATCTTTTGACCTTGCCTCTAAAAATCAAAGTCAAAAGATCGCAGCCTTCGGCAGCTCCTACGGGGGGATTGAGGTGTTTTTTGGGGGATTGTTACCAAATATGTGAAAAGTGTTTATCAAAACCCGGTCTGTTTACCCCCACCCCACCTCCCTAGAATTCACCTCGCCGACAAGGCAAACGCGATTAACAACGTTACAGCCCCCACGAAGGCCGTTGATCCAGCTCTCAAGTAACAACCGCAAACGATGAAGTTCCACACGCAACCCTAAAAAGGTTGCGTGACCCCACTCGACCTCAAAAAGGTAAATTTGAAATGAAAGCTTTATTGGTTCTGGCCCTCAGCAGTCTGTGCGCAACCGCCATGGCAAACGAGGTCCCGACTGATGTTGCCCAGCAAAAACCGGCCATCGAGGAATACACTTACTCGACCCACCTGGACATCGCCAACGTTGTATCGATGAGCGAAGTTCCGAATGTCTGCGAAGTTGTGCCAATGAAAATGGAATACGACGACTCCACCGGCCAGCGCCACATCCTGCGTTACAGCGTGATGGGCAACGGCTGCACCAATTGATGATTTCAGACTGCACCGAATTGGATCTCACAGCGCTTCATTGAGGGTCGATTCCAGCCCGGCTTCGGTCGGGCTCAGTTGTGTCTGGAGTCGGTCAAAAGGGTTGCAAAACACAAGATATAGTGAAAAACGCGGTTTTTTGCTCATTTCTTGAGCAACCAAAGCCCGGCGAAAAAATTAATCAAAAAAAATTCTCAGGGGCCAATCCCAGCGAAAGCCCTGTAAACCCTCGCTCCGACTGAAATCCCCTTCCTGATCGACTGCCCTGCGCGCTTTCGCCCTCCCCCACGACCTCATTTTTTTCCCTATAATGCCGCCCTAATCGGGTTAGCAATATTCCCTTACAGGGATCAAAAGCCATTCTGAAGCCCCGCAGCAGTGTTCAACGCTGATTGCGCCCGTCAGAGGCTCTCGGAAACCCGGAAAAAATTCTGTTTTATTGCCTGCGTATAGCTGCAAAAAACGATTCCTTAAGATCCAACGCGGTCTGTACGACCGTGTGAAAAACCAACCAATCAGGTTTCACACGGGCGACAGGCCCTCACGCAGGAGACGACACGTCATGCTGAGCTGGGACGAATTCGACAAAGAAGACAGTGAAGTAGCAGCAGTGAAAGGCGCCAACGCCGGCCACGCTACTGAAGCCAACATGGATCGCCTCGATAACGCTGGCGGTGCCGCCGCGATCGAAGCCCGCGCCGTGACCGCCGACGACTCGGCCGCCGTGGCCCGCGCCAAGGCTGCACTGAACTCCCTCGACGTCGCCGAAGGCCTCGCCGAACTCGAAGGCGCCTCCGCCCGTGTCGCCGTTGACGAAAAGCGCATGATCAACTGCCGCGCCGACCTCAACCAACTCGTGCCATTCATGT
>NZ_JBIUVN010000017.1:0-11408 GCF_044742965.1 Pseudomonas sp. NPDC087804
GGACGCAGTTATGGAGGGGGGGAAATTAAGCTTTTGGCTTAATGAGGCCGCGCCGCAGAGAAGGCGACAGGATCGCGTACTTATTCGAAAAGGAGTGCGTCGGCGACGGCTAGCAGGGGGCAGTGGAGAAACCACTGCGGGGCCGAATGTACCACCTGAGTTTCTGAGCGTCTAGCCCTGAATACGCAAAAAGCCCCGCAATTTGCGAGGCTTTTTTTAATGCACTTTACAGCGACGCTTAGATGTTGGCGTCGAGGAAAGCTGCCAGCTGCGACTTCGACAGCGCGCCGACTTTGGTCGCTTCAACGTTGCCGTTCTTGAACAGCATCAGCGTCGGGATACCACGCACGCCATGCTTGGCCGGGGTTTCCTGGTTTTCGTCGATGTTCAGTTTGGCAACGGTCAGCTTGCCTTTGTAAGTCTCGGCAATCTCGTCCAGAACCGGAGCGATCATTTTGCAAGGACCGCACCATTCAGCCCAGTAATCGACCAGGACAGCGCCTTCGGCCTTGAGTACGTCGGCTTCGAAGCTAGCGTCGCTAACGTGTTTGATAAGATCGCTGCTCATGGAATTCTCCAGGTTGTAAGCAAAAAAACGTGGCCCATCATAGCCGCCCTTCCCCTGTTCAGGAAGCCGCAGATGATTGAGTCTTGCTATGGCACTCGATGAGTTTGGGTATAGCTCAAGTCACGCGGTAGCGGGAGCGATGAAGGCGATTCCGGTGCGCAGCGCGGCATTGCGCACGTGCTCCTGCATGGCTTTTTGCGCGGCAGCCGAGGCCCGGCGAGCGAGGGCGCGAAGGATTTTGCGGTGTTCCTGCCAGGTTTCCATGGCGCGTTCGGCACGGATGAACGGTAGTTTCTGGCTCTCGAGGAACATCTCGGCGCTGGCGGTGAGGATACTCAGCATCGCCTGATTGCCGCTGGCCAGGAGGATGCGCCGGTGGAATTCGAAGTCGAGTTTCGCTGCCGCCTCAAAGTCGCCGGCCTTCAATTGCTCGCGCATCGCCGCGACATTATCCTCCAGCGCATCCAGATCAAACGTGCTCAACGTCACTGCCGCCAACCCGGCGGCAAAGCCTTCCAGCGCATAGCGCAACTGAAAAATATCCAGCGGCGACGCCTGCGCGGCGAATGACCAGCCCGGTGCGTTTTCGCCCGATGACAACTCCACCGGCGCCTGCACGAACACACCTTTACCCGGCTGAATACTGACCACGCCCAACGCGCTCAGCGACGATAACGCCTCGCGCAACGACGCCCGGCTCACCCCCAGTTGCAACGCCAGATCGCGTTGTGACGGTAAGGCATCGCCGGCGCCGAAACCCTGTTCGGTGATCAGTTTGCGGATCGCTTGCAGCGCCACTTCGGGTACCGCACGGGAAATCGAATTCATGGTTTTTCAGACGCGTCAGGCCAATGTGCGGCTAGTTGTAAAGCTATTCGCCGAGTCCGGCAAGTCATGCCCCAGCGGGGTTCGGTGATCGCGGCCGATGCGCCATGGCAGTGCGAAAAACAACCTGACTGTTCAGACCAGTAAGACCGAACAAACCCTCTGAAACCGCGGCCTGCCGCAGCGAAAGCCACGTATTGGCACGGCGCATGCTCTGTCCGATCGCAGAAATCACTTCCCGCCGATCCGGAGATTGTCCATGACCAAGCGTTACAGCGCCCTCCTCGCCGCCCTGTTTTCCAGCCTGCTGCTCAGCCAGATACCTGCTCACGCCGACGGTCTCGATGACGTGGTCAAACGCGGCACGCTGAAAGTTGCCGTGCCGCAAGACTTTCCGCCCTTCGGCTCGGTCGGCCCGGACATGAAACCTCGCGGCCTCGACATCGACACGGCGAAACTGCTGGCCGACCAGCTCAAGGTCAAACTCGAGCTGACCCCGGTCAACAGCACCAACCGCATCCCGTTTCTCACCACCGGCAAAGTCGATCTGGTGATTTCCAGCCTCGGCAAAAACGCCGAGCGCGAGAAAGTCATCGACTTCTCCCGCGCCTACGCACCGTTCTACCTCGCGGTGTTCGGCCCGCCAGACGCTGCGATCAACAACCTCGACGACCTTAAGGGCAAGACCATCAGCGTCACCCGTGGCGCCATCGAGGACATCGAACTGACCAAGGTCGCCCCCGAAGGCGTGACCATCAAGCGCTTCGAAGACAACAACTCGACCATCGCCGCTTACCTCGCCGGGCAGGTCGACCTGATCGCCAGCGGTAACGTGGTGATGGTCGCGATCAGCGAGAAGAACCCGAAACGCGTGCCGGCATTGAAAGTGAAGCTCAAGGATTCGCCGGTCTACGTCGGCGTGAACAAGAACGAAGCGGCGCTGCTGGCCAAGGTCAACGACATCCTGACCACCGCCAAGGCTGACGGCGCGCTGGAAAAGAATTCGCAGACCTGGCTGAAAGAGCCGCTGCCGGCCGATCTCTGATCGACTGCGCGGGAGATCTTCATGGCTTATCAGTTCGATTTCATGCCGGTGGTGCAAAACACCGACCTGCTGCTGCGCGGCGCGCTGTTCACCCTTGAGCTGACGGCCATCGGCGCGCTGCTCGGGGTCGGCGTGGGCATTGTCGGGGCGTTGGTGCGGGCGTGGAACATCCGTCCGTTCTCGGCGATCTTTGGCGTCTACGTCGAGTTGATCCGCAACACGCCGTTTCTGGTGCAGTTGTTCTTTATCTTCTTCGGCCTGCCGTCGCTGGGCGTGCAGATTTCCGAGTGGCAAGCGGCGGTGCTGGCGATGGTGATCAACCTCGGTGCCTATTCGACCGAGATCATCCGTGCCGGCATTCAGGCGATTCCGCGCGGGCAACTGGAAGCCGCAGCGGCACTGGCGATGACGCGTTTTGAAGCGTTCCGCCATGTGGTGCTGCTGCCGGCGCTGGGCAAGGTCTGGCCGGCGCTAAGCAGCCAGATCATCATCGTCATGCTCGGTTCGGCGGTGTGTTCGCAGATCGCCACCGAAGAGCTGAGCTTCGCCGCCAACTTCATTCAGTCGCGCAACTTCCGCGCCTTTGAAACCTATGCGCTGACCACGTTGATCTACCTGTGCATGGCGCTGCTGATTCGCCAGTTACTCAACTGGATCGGTCGCCGCTACATAAGCCGAAGCGGGGGCCGCGCATGAGCGATTTCACCTTCTGGGACATCCTGCGCAACCTGCTCATCGGCCTGCAATGGACGCTGGCATTGTCGCTGGTGGCGTTTATCGGCGGCGGCCTCGTCGGGCTGCTGATCCTGATCATGCGCATCTCGAAAAACCCTCTGTCGAGCAATATCGCCCGCACTTGGATCGAGCTGTTCCAAGGCACGCCGCTATTGATGCAGCTGTTTCTGGTGTTCTTCGGCGTGGCCCTGGCCGGGATCGAAATCTCGCCGTGGATGGCCGCAGCGATTGCCCTGACCCTGTTCACCAGCGCCTATCTGGCGGAGATCTGGCGCGGTTGCGTTGAGTCGATCGCGCATGGCCAGTGGGAAGCCTCGGCGAGTCTGGCGCTCAATCCTTTGGAGCAATTGCGCTACGTGATCCTGCCGCAAGCGCTGCGCATTGCCGTGGCGCCGACCGTGGGTTTCTCGGTGCAAGTGGTCAAAGGCACCGCGGTGACCTCGATCATCGGCTTCACCGAATTGACCAAGACCGGCGGCATGCTTGCCAACGCCACGTTTGAACCGTTCATGGTCTACGGCCTCGTCGCCCTCGGCTACTTCCTGCTCTGCTACCCCTTGTCCCTCAGTGCGCGCTACCTGGAAAGGAGACTGCATGCCTCTGCTTAGAATTTCCGCCCTGCATAAATACTACGGCGATCACCACGTGCTCAAAGGCATCGACCTCAGCGTCGAAGAAGGTCAGGTGGTGGCGATCATCGGCCGCAGCGGCTCGGGCAAATCCACCCTGTTGCGCACGCTTAATGGTCTGGAATCGATCAACGACGGCGTGATCGAAGTCGACGGCGAATACCTCGACGCCGCCCGCGCCGATCTGCGCAGCCTGCGGCAAAAAGTCGGCATGGTCTTTCAGCAGTTCAACCTGTTCCCGCACCTGACCGTCGGCGAGAACGTGATGCTCGCGCCGCAAGTGGTGCAGAAAGTGCCGAAAGCCAAAGCGGCGGAACTGGCGAGAGAGATGCTCGAGCGCGTGGGCCTCGGGGAAAAATTTGATGCTTTCCCGGATCGACTGTCCGGCGGCCAACAGCAGCGCGTGGCGATTGCCCGGGCATTGGCGATGTCACCGAAAGTCTTGCTCTGTGATGAGATTACGTCGGCACTCGATCCGGAACTGGTCAACGAAGTGCTCAGCGTCGTGCGGCAATTGGCCAAGGAAGGCATGACGCTGATCATGGTCACTCACGAGATGCGCTTTGCCCGCGAAGTCGGTGACAAACTGGTGTTCATGCACCACGGCAAGGTGCATGAAGTGGGCGATCCGAAGCTATTGTTTGCCAATCCGCAGACGGCGGAACTGGCCAACTTCATCGGCACGGTGGAGCACGTGGGCTGAGCATTCAGTCGTGCAGCAACTCGAATGTGCCGGCGGCTTCGAACAGGGTTTCGTCGTGGATCTGCAACTGGCGGGTGTCCAGTTGCGCTTGAACGTCGATCTGCGCGGTGAAGTGTCGGGCGCGCTGCGATTGAATGGTTTGCGCCGCATCGAACAGTTGTTCCGCGCGTGGCTGCGGCTCGGTATCGCGGGTTAGCATCGCCGCGCTGCCGTCTATTACCGCGTCGCTGATGCGCAGGCTGAATTGGCCCTGTTGGCCTAACCGGAAGACATTCGGGCCCGCGCTGGTGCCGTTGAAGCGCAGTTTGATTGGCGTTGGCGTCTGGCAGATCACCGTCAAGGTGAGTCGGTGAGTGTCCAGATTTACCCAATGTTGGCCGAGGGGTTGATCAGGGAATGCGCCGCGATGTAATTGGCCGTAATCGACTTCGGACTGGCTCAGGCGTGATTCGCAGTCAGCGGCGAAAATTGGTGTCATCAGCAGATAGATGATTAGCGCGACGGCTGATTTAGCGCGCATGGCAAACGCCCTTCATGACTTCATACAAGCGATCGCTGTGAGTGTCGGGCGGCGGTTCCAGTTGCAGTTCGCAGCGGCGGTTGTCGGCGAGCTGAACGTGCAACGTCTGCGCGCCCTGCACATCACTCAAAAACGCTTTGCCGCCCTCAACGACTGAACCGAGTAATTGCCCCTGCGCCGTCAACACCGACGCGCCTCGGCTGATGGGCAGTCCTTGCCCATCGACAATCTGCAACAGCACCCGACGCACGCTGATCACTTCGAAATCCAGCGTATTGAATGAGCCGCGTCCGGCCTGCACTTCTTTGAAACCATTGATCAGATCGACCCGGCGCGGCAACGTCCGGGTCATCACTTGCACGCGGCTTTGGCTGTACGCCGACAGCCCGGGAATCACCGCGCGCCCGTCGCCGTCCGTCCACACCGGGCCTGACGGCGTCGTTAACTGCACCCCCGAAAGATTTCCCACGGAAGCGATGCCGAAGGTGTCTTGAATGGCATAAGGGGAAAACGTCACGCCGTCCTCGTGCACAGCGATGCCGCCCTTGAGCTGGCCCATGTAACTGTTGCTCGCCGCGTCGCGGTTCACGCCAAGTCCGACTTGGGCATAGCGCGGAAGCAGGCCGACGCTGGCGTTCAGCCGCGAACCGCGCGCCTCGCCGATGCCGTCGACGCCCAAGCGATAACTCACCGTGTCGTTGACTTGCTCGCTCAGCGCCGAGCCCAGCGTCGTTTGCGTATCGCGGTGGCTGGCATAGGTGCGCAACTGGCGCGAGCCGCCGAGGGGAATGCCGATGCTCAGGTGCATTGCCGTCGCGTTCGATTCGGCTTCGATGTTGAACGACACGCTGGCTTGCTTGAATCCCTTGCCCCACGAACCGCTCAAGCGTTGCCGGTGCTCGCCGTTGTGCAAGGCGCTGCGGCTGATTGCAGCGCTGAACCCGCCCCACCGCGGATCCGCCCAACCTAGCGTCGCGCTGAATTGATTGGCGAAGCGCTGCTGCAATTGATCGGCGCTGTAGCTCTGGTTATCGAGCACATCGCGGTATTGCTCGCTGCGCAGTGTGGCGCTGAGGCCGAAACTGGCCCGTTCGAAAAATGCACTCGATATGGAAAGGCTTTGCTGCATTCCCTGCGAATCGGTGTCGGCCTGTCGGGCTAAAACTGCGCGCCAACGCAGGTCAGCGTGCTGAAACAGGCGGGTATCGATGCCCCAGCCGCTCGCCTGATAATTTGGCGTTGTCATCAGGCCGCTGCTGAGCAGCGATGTTGGCCCCAAGCTCAAACTGCCGCTGAGCGTGGCGAAGGTTTGATTGTCGATCTGTTCATCCGCTCGCGAACGCAGGGTTCCCACCGCCAGGTGATAGCCGGGTCGGGCCTGAGTGATTTGATGGAACGCCGAGACTGGTAACGCAAACTCCCTCGTCGCGCCGTCCTCACCAATGACCTTCACCTGTAGATCATCGCTGCCATTGAGCAAAGCAAAACCGTTCAGGCTGAACGGCCCTGGTGGCACCCATGTGCTGTAGATCAGCGCGCCGGACTGGCGAACTTCGATGCGCGATGGGCTGCTGGCGATGCCATCGACAGTGGCGCTGGATTCGCTTGGCCGCACAGCGCTTTGGGCTGGAAAAAGCTGCGCGCCAGTGATGGGCACACCGGCAAACAGTGGACTGCTGGTGTTGATCTGGCCCAATTGCAACGTTGAATCCAGCCGTTGCAGATCGCGTTGGGCATAGCTGTAGAGGTGTTCGACTCCGCCAGTCTGCTGCCCGGAATTCCACTGCTGACGACTGCGTACGATCCAGTCCGCCGTGTTGAAACCGGCCAGCGTAGAGGCCGAGATGTAGCGACTGCTGCCAGCAGAAGACGCGTTATCCAGTCCGAGCAAGTCGTAGCTGAACATCCCGGCGCTGCCGCCACGGGTGAAATTTGTGGTCGTTTGCGCCACATCGGCCAGCGCATGGGTTGGCACCAGCAGAAGCACTTCTTGTTGATTCGGCCGCAAAGTCACTTGTGTCTGTGGGTAATGCGCCTGGAAAGCGAGACAACCCTGGCTGTCGGTGGTGCTTTTATCGAGGCTGCGCAATCCTGCCTTGTCCAGCAGACCCTGGGTAAAACACAGCTCACCGGCGGTATCGAACTGCGCCTCGGCCCAGCCCTGCTGACGGCCATTGACGAACAGTGTCACCAGGCGCCGGCCCTCGCTAAAACGCGGAGCCAGCCGAAAGTATTCGGCCATGGCCGGATCGATGCCGCGACTGCCGAGTACATCGGTGTCGAACTCCACCGTCCGGGGTTGCGCAGCGAGTACGTGCTCACATACACCGAGCGCCGCCAGACACACCGCTCGGGCAACCCCGCTGGCCATGCTTCAAGGCCCTTGGACATTGAGGCGAGCGTCGTAGCTGTCGACGGTGAAGCCATAAACCGTTGCCGGGTAAAACGTGACTCCCGTGGCCGATTGCGGCTGTCTATCAAGCTTGCGCTGCAGGACTTCGCCCGGCAGCACGTAGGTTCGACCAATATCCGCGACATGGTTTTGCGGGGTCAGCACGACCTCTTGGGATAGCCGCACGACGTAGGGGCTTTCATTGCGCACTTGCAGGACATCGCCCACTAACGACCACTCAAGCAGCGTCCACGGTGTGGGATTTTTCGCCAGGCCCCGCGGATGAATGATCAGCGGCAGGTTCTGCCGGATCGTCACGCCGACGGATGCCGTGTCTGCGGGTTTTCTCGGCGGTACGCCTTCGAAAATGATGCGTTTGAGGCGCTGGGTTTTCAGCGGTTCGGAGAACTGCCCGATCACCCGCACCAATTGTTTGTCCGAGGCTTCTACCCGGGTGATTGGCGGGGTTACCAGCGCGAGAAACTCGGGATCTTCCGGGAGGTTCTCGATCGATGAGTACAACAAGGCTGGCGTCGCATCGGTATTTTTTATATTGATGGTGGTTTCACCGTCCTCTTCATTAAGAATGACCACGGTCGTTTCCGGCACCATGCCGTCGGCGCGCACCGATGCAATTGCAACAAAAAACAACATAATGAAGGCAACGGACACTGTTCTTATTGAAAACATTATTTCAGCCACACCAAACCCTCACGAGCAAATAAACTTCGCGACAAGAAACTTGCAATCAGTCAGTTAAAAAGTAACAACATGTGCGACATGTCACTCTGAGGGAGCAACATGCCAAACACATCAAAAGCAATCAGAGATAACTGAGTTCAAAAGTGGCCAAACCATCCAGAGGCACATCATTATTGATGGTTAGTTCTGACGCTTTGTTGATGACCGCCTGTACTTCCATCACTCCACTCAGGGTGATGAAAGAGACAGGGACGATCAATCCGACGGTGCGCGACCACGACCCCAGATTGTCGTTTTGCCCGACCGCACCGGTAGCTGTTTCGATCCAGCTGGTGCCTTTGTCCAGCGAGGTAATGACTTTGACTGGCGTACCGGAGGCGTTGAAACTGCCCGGCTTGAGGTTAACGGCGTAACCACCAATATTCTCACCATCCGCTGTGGCACCCAGACCGTAGTTGTAGTTATCGGTGTAGTCGGCGCCGATGGTGGCGGCGAGAATGCCTGCAACCTGACTGAATCCTTTGCCGTCTTGCGCCTTCAGCCCAACCTTGGTGTGCGACCGGCAGTTGATGTTGAAGACGAGCTCCTTCTTCTCTAGCACGGTGTAGGAAGTCTGGTTCAAATCTTCAGCCGCGATGTTGCCATAATCGACAACGCCGCCGCCCTCCAGAAACGGCACACAACTGGCCGGCACGATCGAGCCCTTGACCCGTAGATCAATAGCCGCCTGAGCATTGATAGAAACGCTGGCAATCACTGCAGCCGCCATTAAAGCACTTATTGTTTTCATAACTTGTCCACCTGACGCTTATTGACTTCAACACAGTTGAAGTCTTCATCCCTGTAAAAGAGTACGAGCAGGCAACCGCCAGCACTCATACCCGACTTACACAGTCTGAGGACATTGCCTACGAATAAGAAGAAGACACGGTGTCAAAGCCAGTAGGAAATTGCACTTACATGGCGAAGGAAGAGGTTATTAACACTTGCCGAAAAAGTTCTGCAGCGCCTAGGTAAAAAGCTTTATATGCCGTAGGAAAACATTCCGCTTATAAAGTCACTCTTTGTATCAACTAACCCAGCAATCACTATTCCCGGATCAGCATCCGATCAGCCATCTACAGCATCAACCTTGATCTCTGTGCGTTGGCGGCAGCCGTTGATCGTGGCACGATGTCGAGGTTATCGACCGAGACCCCCTGACCATGCCGCAATCCAAAGCCAAGAATTTGTCCCTGATCGCCGCAATCGACCTGGGCTCCAACAGCTTTCACATGGTCGTGGCCAAGGCCCAGAACGGCGAAATCCGCATCCTTGAGCGCCTCGGCGAGAAGGTGCAACTGGCCGCCGGCATCGACGATGAGCGCAAGCTCAACGAAGAATCGATGCAGCGAGGCCTCGATTGCCTCAAGCGTTTTGCCCAACTGATCAACGGTATGCCGCTCGGTGCCGTGCGTATCGTCGGCACCAACGCCTTGCGTGAAGCGCGCAACCGCCTCGAATTCATCCACCGCGCTGAAGAAATCCTCGGCCATCCGGTTGAAGTCATCTCCGGCCGTGAAGAAGCCCGTCTGATTTACCTCGGTGTGTCGCACACCCTCGCCGACACCCCGGGCAAACGTCTGGTCGCCGACATCGGCGGCGGCAGTACCGAGTTCATCATCGGCCAACGCTTCGAACCGCTGCTGCGCGAAAGCCTGCAAATGGGCTGCGTCAGCTTCACCCAACGCTACTTCAAGGACGGCAAGATCACCCCGGCCCGTTACGCCCAAGCGTACACGGCGGCGCGGCTGGAGATCATGAGCATCGAGCACGCCCTGCATCGCCTTACCTGGGATGAAGCCATCGGCTCCTCCGGCACCATCCGCGCCATCGGCCTCGCGTTGAAGGCTGGCGGGCATGGCACCGGCGAAGTGAATGCTGAAGGGCTGGCCTGGCTCAAGCGTCGCCTGTTCAAACTCGGCGATGCCGACAAGATCGATTTTGAAGGCATCAAGCCTGATCGCCGGGCGATTTTCCCGGCGGGTCTGGCGATTCTCGAAGCAATTTTTGATGCGCTTGAACTGCAACGCATGGATCACTGCGAAGGCGCGCTGCGTGAAGGCGTGCTGTATGACCTGCTCGGCCGCCATCATCACGAAGACGTGCGCGAACGCACCCTCACTTCGCTGATGGAGCGCTATCACGTTGATGTCGAACAAGCGGCACGGGTTGAACGCAAAGCCCTGCACGCGTTTGATCAGGTCGCGGTGGACTGGCAGCTAGACGACGGCATCTGGCGCGAATTGCTCGGCTGGGCGGCGAAAGTGCACGAAGTCGGGCTCGACATCGCGCACTATCACTACCACAAGCACGGCGCTTATTTGATTGAGCACTCGGATCTGGCCGGTTTCTCCCGCGAAGACCAACAGATGCTCGCCCTGCTGGTGCGCGGCCATCGCCGTAACATTCCCAAAGACAAATTCGCCGACTTCGGTGACGACGGCGCCAAGCTGATTCGCCTGTGCGTGCTGCTGCGTTTCGCGATTCTGTTCCACCACATCCGTGGCACACAGGCGATGCCGCAGGTGGTGCTGCACGCCAAGGGCGACACCCTGGACGTGGAATTCCCGGAGAACTGGCTGGATGAAAATCAGCTGACTCAGGCAGATTTTGGCCTCGAAGCCGATTGGCTGACGCGAGTGGGCATCGTCCTCACCGTCCACTGACACACCGCAAATCTCCGTGTAGGAGCTGCCGAAGGCTGCGATCTTTTGATCTTGTTTCTACAGGATCAAGATCAAAAGATCGCAGCCTTCGGCAGCTCCTACAGGTGTGTATCAAGTACAAAAAAGGCGATCCGCTGGGGTCGCCTTTTTTATTGGGTTTGGCTTGAGGTTGGGGGTGGGCCTGCCCCTCACCCCAGCCCTCTCCCGAGGGAGAGGGAGCCGATTTGTGGGCTTATCAGATTGTGAGTTCAACTCGGTATCCCACGTCGGCGTACCTCGCCCAAACACTCCGATCAGTCCCCTCTCCCTCCGGGAGAGGGCTAGGGTGAGGGGCTCTTGCCTTTGACCTTAACTGCTCACTGGAAAAATCGGCCTACCCAACCGCTCCAACAACGTCGCCTGCGCACTCCTCGGGTTCTGATTACCCGCCCGCGCAAGAGTGGGCATCGTCCTTACCGTCCACTGACACACCGCAAATCTCCACTGTAGGAGCTGCCGCAGGCTGCGATCTTTTGATCTGTTTTTTTACGATCAACGTCAAAAGATCGTCCGATCGCGGCCCGAGCCTTCGGCAGCTCCTA